>CADBZW010000009.1 GCA_902799345.1 uncultured Bacteroidia bacterium
CAAATATGATGTCTATAGTCGAAATAGTTTTTGGACGTCGCTTTGAACCTGACAAAGCTTTTCAATATCGATATTATCGAAGTTTTCGTCGCCTTTGTTTATATGATAGGCGTGAAAACCTAACTGAGGCGTATCTCCTTCATTTTCAAAATAGATGAAACAATCGTTTCGGGCATCATAATACCACAATGCCGATTCTTTATCTACACCAACAGCATATTTCAACAATTCTTTGGTAGTTGCCTCATCGGTCAGCAACTGCGAAGCCCGTTTCCAACCCTCACGACTGGCATCACCATGTTTTTTGTTGTAATGATAGATGCGTTGTGGCATTCTGTTTTCAGAAATCCATGCATGGAATCCCTTCACCTCGTAAAATGTCGGCAATTGCATTATGGTCTTGTCGGAACAAGCAATGGCAATGCAACCATCCTTGTCTGTATAGACAACATCGTTTTGCAACAAGGCACATGGCGACATTTGCTGATGCTGTCGGCGGGCCATATCGCCCAACATATCGTTAGAAATGTCAAAACCCGTCTCCAACGTATAGGTTAGATTGTCGGGTTCCATCTTGTTATCATCCCATGAGGTGTATTTATCTTTGATTTGAGCCAGCACCGCAGTACTCAAACCAGGATATTCATCGTGCAGTGTTTTTGCAGGGTATAGCAGAGCCTCTAAGTTTTTGCGATCATACAAGGCAATAAGTCGTTCATAACCGAAAAATTTCAACACCGACAAAATAGGTTGCACTTCTGACAAAATCTCTGTCTTTAATTTTCCTAAGTCATATTCCTTGCCGTGAATATATGGACGCGAAGTCGCCTTTTGGGAATCCACATACTCCCTAAACAAAAGGTATACCGTAGTCCTAGGATTCATGATATGCATCAAAGATAGAGTTTTTCCAAATCTGTTGCATACTGCTCGAAAAACTTGCTGGGAGCATCGATAATGTGCCCACCATTTGTAACTTCAAGATTCTGTATGGTGGCCTCAAAATGACCATCGGTATTCATTTTGCCTGAGAAAAACATAACTTGAAAATCGTCAGTGATCAGTTTTCTATCCTTGACGGCCACTAGCGCTGTGTTCAGAATATGGTCGCTGTGCGTTTCAATAAACACTTGAAGGTTTTTTCGATTGGCATAATCTATCACCACATTCATCAGTTTAGCCTGAGCTGCAGGATGGAGATGAGCCTCAGGGTTTTCCACAATTAAAGTATCGTTTTCCTTGGCGATGAGTAATGTAGTGATTACCGACACGATATAACCATGTCCATATCCCACATTGACAGGCTTGAACAACATGTCGTCTTTTGCGGAATTCAACGTAAAGACAAGTTCGTTTGCGGAAATATCGAAATGGATTTTGGCACCATCAAGAATGCCATTCATCAAGTCTTCCAATTCTTTTAGACATCCAGTTTCACGATGGTTCCAAAGAACACTGAGCACATTGGAACCATCAGGACGAAGCTTTTCGGCACTTTCATCGAGAGGCTCGCGATAGGATGCGGCCAAACGGCTTGCCGAAACATAATGGATATTCCGCAAAGCCATCAAAGATGGATAGTCAGTCAACCTCGACAAACTGACATCAAAATCCGAATTGAAATCCGAATTGAAATCACCCATCGAATTCCCTGAATTGTCCATGATGGAAACGCCGTTAACTTCAGCGTTAGCCAATTCTATGAGTGTGGGTTTCGCCCGACTTTGGTCGTATTGCAGTTTAAACGAATAATCTTTGGCATCATCCGTTTGGATTTGGAATACTATGGTGGAATCCGAATCATACGCATAATGGACATCGGCATAAGAGCCCAAACCCAACCACTTTCCTTTATAAGTTAGAAGGGCATCAAAAGCTTCTGCGTCCCATGTCTGGGCAAGGGTAAGTAGGACTTGGCATAAAGAGGATTTGCCACGCCCATTTGCTCCGGTCAGTAGATTAATCTTTCCGATTTGGAGCTTGGGGGTGTTTCGTATTCCCTTGAACCGTTGTATCTGTAACTCTTTTATCATCTATTGCTTTCTCTTTCAAACCAAAGCCAAAACGCATTAGGCATCCACCCTTGCATGCCGTCTTGGGGTAATGGAGTGATAATTACCATGTCTTTGCTACTGTGGAGATAACGTCGCAAGTTTCCGACCTCTACTTTTTCATCCAATTGATCGGCCGAAACGAACCAAACGTCATCCATCGGATGCTGGTATTGGCCAAGGGACTTGATATAATCTTTCAAATCACTATAGTCGAATAATCGCTCGTTGATGCTGTATGCTATGAGATATACCATCCAATCTTATTATTGATTCGGCAAAGATACAATTATTTCCTGTTTTCCAAGCCTCATAACATTTATTTCAGGCCCATGTGAGGTTTTAATTCCGTTGAATCGCATGAAAAGCGCTCAATCCTCATCTTAACTCTTGCTCTCGATTCTGGTACATCTTGGTGACCATACCATTCTTCAGCAAGCCGATGTCATGGTTGTCCATTTTTCGTGATGGCCATCTTTCGTTTTTCTTGTGCAAAGATGACCATTTTAGCTTTTGGCGTAATTTTTTTTGGGGGGCTTTTAATATTATATTTACTGCAGATTTGACTCCAATCGAATGTTAAGCATTTGTTTCCCGAACCTTCACCACCCGCGCCGATGAAGGTCGGGGTGAGGATAAATCTCGTACTAAAAACTAAATCCTCTCCCCCGCATACGCCATCTTCCGGCCTAGCACCGTGCAGAGGATCATTTGGATATCCTTCACGAAGGAATAATTCCGATAATAATAACAATTCAACCTCACCTTGTCGGGATAGATGACGGTGTCGTTGTACTCCACTGCTATGTCTTGCGCATCGCGCGTATCGCCTTCTTTTTGCTTTTGTGCGACGTATTCGGCGATCATCTCGTCTTCGAGACGGTATTTCAACGTGGCGGGGCCTGTGATGCCAGGTCTCAGTTTCAGCACGTCGCGGTCGTCGCCTTGCAGTTTGTCGGCGTAGCCCGGCACATCGGGGCGCGGGCCGACGAAGCTCATGTTGCCGATGAGCACGTCCCACAGCTCGGGCAGCTCATCCAGCTTGTAGTGGCGGAGCTTGGCACCTAGCGGGGTGATACGGCTATCGCCAGCCACCGAAACCGAGCTACCGCTATGCTTCATCGTCATCGTGCGGAACTTGTGGCAGTTGAACAGCTTGCCGCCACGGCCCACCCGCTTCTGGACAAAGAATGCCGGACCGCCCGGCATCTTGATTTTGACCAAAATGGCCACGATGATAAGCACCGGCCACAAGAAAAGAAGACCGAGGAAGGAGACGATGCGGTCGAAAAGAAACTTCAATATCATGATGTGTTATCTGTTCGTGAACGGCAAAGAGAGAATACCCATCAGCGAACCCCAGCCGTAGCTGCAATGCAGGGTGATGAAGCTCCAAAGAAGATAGAAGAAATTCAGTTTCTTCGTGACGGCAAGTTTGGCGCTGACGGCACCCAAGGCCAAGAGATAGACCAACAGAACAAAGGCAGAGAGCAATAAAGCAGGATGCCAGAATATACCCACTATTGTAGGAAGGATTAACCCCAACACAAACAACAACGGGATGAAATGGCGCAGCGACAGCGACTTCATCTGACGGGTGTAATACACCGTGAGGATGTTCCACTTGCCATTGCCGAAGTTGTTTTTGGCCAAGCCGCTGAAGGTTTCACGCGCCAAATAAGTGCAGAAAGTGTCGGGGATGATATAGATTTTTCCGCCGCCGTTGATGATGCGCTTGCTCAGCTCGATGTCCTGGTTGCGTACCAGACGGACATCATACAAGCCGTATTTCTCGAACACTCGTTTTGGCCAGCAGCCGAAAGGCACCGTATCCACTTCTTTCACGCCATCTATACCCGTACGGAAAGCGGAGTTGCCCACACCGAACTTGTTGCTCAGCACCTCGCGGATGGCGAGCGTCTTGGGGGTCCTGTTGAGTACATCGGTTTTGCACACGCAGCCTACATTTTCAGCATCCAGTTCCTTCAGCCGCTTGACGATGGCCGAGCAATAGTTGGGTTCATAGAATGTATGGGCATCGATGCGCATGATGATGTCGCCCTTGGCCTCGCTGATGCCTTTGTTCATAGCGTAGGGCACAATCTTGTGCGGGTTGTCGAGCACACGCAGATATGGGCATTGCGGCAAGTAAGAGGCAATGATTTCCCTGGTGCGGTCGGTGCTCATGCCGTCCACAAAGAGGACTTCCAAATCATCTTTGGGATAGTCCTGGGCCATGATGCTTTTAATACAACGGGCAATGTATTTCTCCTCGTTGTAGATGGGACAGATGATAGTGAGCATATTCAGTGATGCAATATTTTAGCCTTAAGTTTATCATACGACTCTCCCAGCACCCCCTTCACCACATTCAGCATCTGCCACTTCAAGGCCATTTTCAGCCTACAACCTTTGCTGTTCACAATTCTCAGAACATCCTCGGTGGTCATGTTTTCATGCACCACATAGCGTCCAATGACATTGTGTTTTTGGAATAACTTGATTTTTGTGGTAGGCTGGGAAGTGTAAATATCGGTGAAGCTACATTTGATGGCTTCCTCCATAATGGTCTTTGAAGCATAACCGTTAGGGATGGACATGGGCAAGTCTTTCTCTCCCAAAATGTCTTTCAGGATGTCATACGACTTCCGCCACTCTTCGCGGATTTCTTCCTTTGATAGCTTGGTGAAGATTTCAGGATGGGTATGCGAATGGGATCCTACCACATGCCCTCTTTCGGCTAACGCTTTTACCTGTTCTTCTGTAAGGAATCCTTGTGTTCCGATATATTTTGTACTAATAAAAAACACCCCTTTGAAGCCATACTTCTCCAATAGGGGTGCCGCTTTGGTAAGAAACGATTCGCCACCATCATCGAAGGTAAAGACCACATCTTTGCCTTGAAGAGCCTTTACTTGCTCTTCAAAGGCCGATTCCTCTACCTTGTATTGGAAAGCATTTTTATTCTGGAAACCACTTGACTTGTCGTTTGCGGTGACGATGTCGTGGTACATTAAGACGATACTCATTTTAATGTTTTAGTTTGTCCATTGCCCAAACGATGTAAAGGCGATATTTCTTCACGAAGGCATCCTGAATTATTTTCCTCATCTTGCCCCGCTTCATTTGCTTCCAAGGCTCTTGATCTTCCTTGTCATAATATTTGAATATCGTGGCTTTTGCCTTGTCCGACTTCCATTGCTTACGGCTTATCGTACCATTCCATACATTTGCCACATCGAAGATTTCATCAATGTACCAACAATTGTTTGTTACAACGGTGTTGATTTGAGAGTAATCTCTACCAATAGCATCATAATACCAAGCTAAGGGTATATTGGCTCCTGCTTGATAAAAAAAGTGTGAAGTCCCATCGTTGCGCAGATTCACTTCAAAAAAATATGCCTTGTTATCAAACAAGCCATATTCAAAACTAAACAACCCATAATAGTCTATTTCGTCAAGAAATTTCTCAATTTGTTTCTTATCAATACCATTAGGAAACTTTGGTGTGACCAGACCATGAGAGCCATCGCCACAAGCAATAAATCTATCTTTTACCAGCGTCCCTGCTATTACGACAATTCCATTTTTCAGTCTTGCACCATAAACCAAAGCAACACTTTCTTTGGGGATATATTGCTGAAGGATAAACTCAGATCCTCTACGTACATACTTCAAAGCATTGGTCAACACTTTTTCGTTTTCACAAATCTTATATTTGAACTCATTGCGGTGACCGATGGTGGTATGTGCGGGTTTTATAATACAAGGGTATTGTACATTTTTTAAATCTGTATCCTTGCGGCACACTTGAGATTGAGGAACAAGAAATCCTAATTGGCGTGCCAATTCAGTCATCGTGTTTTTGTCATCAATCTTTGTAAGAAAACCTTGTTCACGAGTGCCCGGAATGATGTACTGTTTCTCAAGTTCAAACTTGTGTTGGTCAATAAACTCAATTATCTCATCGCTCGGGGTGAAGATTACTGGCTTTTGTGCTTCATTGGAAAAATGCGAAAGCAAGTATTGATAGCCTTCCTCCATACTTGCCACAACTGCATGTTCACCGAAATACTTACTTGCGGAAGCACATCCCACTGGCTTGTCCCACATTAGGAAGAAGATTATCCTGTCTTCGCCCGACAACTGCCTCAATAGTCCAAGGGTGTTGTAGTTGTCGCTACCCCAAATGATGATTTTATTTTGCATATTTATGATAACACTTGTTTATACAATTCAATATATTTTTCTGCTATCGTATTCCAATCGTAAGCATTAAAATCCATAACTTCGTACGACAAATAATCCACCCTGTGTTCAAAAATGCGAACAATGGCGTCTTCTATGCTTTGTTGCGAATGAGAATCGACAAATTCTCCCACACGTGAATCCAGCAATCCATCCACACCTTGTCCACGAGTACAAATAATAGCCAAATTTTGGCTCAACGCCTCGATATATACCAACCCAAAAGTTTCATGATGTGACGGCATGGCAAAGATACTGCACTGAGCATATAGTTCGCGAAGCTCATCTTTCTCTTTTCGTCCATGGAACACCAGCGTTTCTGGATGATTTGCCACCAATTCAAGAATTCTTTTTTCCAGCGAGTCGCCTCCCCCAACAAGATGTAGCTTGATATCGGGGTATTTCGATCTTAATGCAATTACTGCATTCGACAACCGTTCAATGTTTTTGTTTGCATCAAAGCGGCAAACACTGATAATCTGATGGTTGTTTCTAATCGGTAATATACCAGCTTTTTCGATCCAAAAATCATCGATACCGTTAGGCTGAAGGACGAATTTGTCGTTTATTTTTGATAATATGGTTTTCACTATAGGTGAACTCACAAAACTGTTTTCAATAGATTTTGAAATAAAAACAATTTTGGAAGCATTGAGGAGTGTCTTTAATCCGACGTACCATGTGTGGGGTGCATATCGAAGAAATTCATCGACGTCCGTTGTACGAACCGCTACAATATATGGAATGTGATATTTTTTGAATAACTTATATGCCACTACACCATTGGTAAACAACGAACTGGCATGAACAATATCGTGGTTTTCAATTTTTACCGACTCTTGCAACGCCCTCAACACCGTCTTCATTTTATTGTGAAACAGGATTCTGTGCCATGGTTTTAGAATATCTTTATAGACGAAAGATGTCCTTGCGGCATCAAATTCATTATTTCGACCTCTACGGACGGATTCTGAATAAAAAGTAAAAATGGTCTGTTCCACTCCAAGCGCATCCAACCTTGAATATAGATTGGCATGTACTTTGGAAAAACAGAAATCGTTGCAGATATGAAGAACCTTCATTTAAACTAATAACTCTAAGGTGATGATATTCCGATATGTCCCAAATAGTTATGATAACTCGTGACAGGGTATTCCAACGACAGTTTTTCCAGACGATACTGACTTGTTCACCAGCGTCATAGCTCCAACAATAGCCCTTTCAATCCCGACGAGCTAAAATAGCACAATTCATACCCAAATATGCACCATCCTGTATTTCAATACGGTGGTGTACTTGTTTATGACCATGACAGGAAAAAGAAACACCGTATGATATAGTGACATCCTTGCCAATAGTTGTCATTTTTGGATCAATGTCGTCAAAATAACACTTCATTCCAATGAAAACATTCTTACCTATCTTAAACCCACATAAACGATATAGGTTTACTCTCATAAAATTAGTGACGCAATTTGGTGCGATGTTTTGACAAATAAACTTTCGGATGGTATGCCAAAACTGTTCCACAATGGAACGTTGATAAGCAGTAGGTACTTTTTTGTTTGGATACCGTAGTCGATAATAAACAGCTAAGATTCCCATAATACAATTTGTTGATTAAAACAAGTATTAAACATGCGATGCATTGACTATCAACCATTATTTAATTTACTATTGATGAAAGCCAATATTCCTTCTGAACGGCTTTTTAACGTCAGATGTTCTGCTTTTTTCAACGCTCCCTCTGAGAGACAAAGCAACAAGTCATGATTGTCTCGCAACATACAAATAGCACTGGCTATCTCATCAATATTGTTTGGGTCAATCATTATGCTGTTTGTGTCATCCAACACATCCCAATTGAAAGGCAAATTGCTTGAAACCACGGGCAAACCACATGCCATTGCCTCCACTACAGCATTACAACAGCCTTCGTGCAAAGTAGGAAGAACAAAAACATCCGCAGCATTCAAATATAGCGGCACTTTGTCGTGCGGCAACGCACCCTTGAACAGAATGTTGTCACAATGGGGTTCCTGTTCTCCCTTGCCAATAAACAGGGAATACACCGGTTTACCTTGTATTCGCTTTATGGCCTCAGCTACCCGTTGAGGCCCTTTCCTTTCAATGAACCAACCTACAAATGCAATGATAAAAACATCCTGCGGCAGATTTAGTTGTTCTCGACATTGCATCTTTTCCAATTTCTTAAACAACTCGGCATTTACTGCATTGGGGAAAACGGCACACTTTTCGGCGGTAGTTAAACCCAATGAAATGCTTTCATCCTTGTTTTTGGAAGACACACATATCACACCAGAAACATAGTCGCTAAACGCTTTCTGGTCTTTGGGGAAAGAGAATAACTTTTGAATTTCGCTTTCACCAGTAGCTACGAATAAAGGAATACCATTTCTTTTGGCATATTCAAAACCATTGTATGCGGAGTCCCAAAAATGGCCATAAATAGCATCTGGACGAACGTTCAACATACGAAATGCTTTCTTTAATGCTAGTTTATGAGTCCATTTAGACGGATAAAACTTGCCGATATGTAGATTTGAGAAAGACAGATAACCCGGCCTATATACCGTTACCTTTCCTTTTCCGCAAGCGTACTCTTCCTTACTTTCGGATAGTTTACGATAATGGGAGATGTTGAATGGTGCAAGTACAAAGCAATGGTGACCTAAATGCGCTATGGCATCTACCAATTGTTTGACAAACGCATAGTCTGACGTATTGTGCTTTCCCGGGTATTTGTATGTGACGAAGCAAAGATTCATATTCTATTATTTACAAGTAAACAGTCAAATTAAGCTGCCAAATGAGAGTTGTCGACAAGCAGAGAAGTACCGAATGAAACCAAAAACATGTCTGTTACATAAAAAGGGAGACAATAGATCAATTTACTAAATTATCCTAGCTTTATTCGCATTGCATAATGTTTTTTTATATCTTTCATAAGATCTTTGGTAAATAACTCGGCTCCATAATAGTTCATGTGTGTTCTATCACGGAAATAGTGTGTCTGATAATACTTTTCATCATTGGAATAATCTAAGAACGGCACGTTTTCCGTTGCACATTTTTCTTTTATATAACGATATGATAAACTTGTCGTATCTGAAGATCGCAATGTGGGCGACATCACCACAAACAATTTTACATCCCGATCTTTTGCCAAGGCTATCATTGCATCAAACTCTTCAATACTTAATGGTAAAAGTGACGTTGTATCTTTCTCTGTTTGTTTTATAACCTCCTTTATTTCCACCTTACTTTTCAAATAGACATTCTCACCTGAAGACTTGAACGCAGACAACGCCAATTTAATAATCTCTGTATTGAAACAATATAAGTTGCTTTTTGTCATGAATGTTAGTTGATTATGGCTTTTCAGCATTTCTTTGATATTCGGATTGATATTAGCATAAGGCATAAAAGCATAAAACGATAGACTTGGATCGTTTCCTATATAAGTTGCCCAAACATCAGCTATTACAATACTGGGGGTAGTTCTATCTAATAAACATTTCAGTCCGTAATAATCGTATGTCAGTCTTTGGTTACTAATCCCCATGTTGAAAACACTGTAGTCCTTCTTTTGCCAAGCCCAAAGGCTATCATGAATAATATCTGGATCATAATGGCATATTGCAGTAGAACTACCAAGTATCGCTACATCAGGCACGGCGGCATTCAATGAATAGTTTACCAAGGCAGCATCGCCATTCCGAGGCTTTTTATTTAGCCATCTCATATACTTTTCACCTGCCCAGCCCATTGTCACATCCATGGCAACTAGTATGGCAAGCAAAATAGCAACATTTACCAACACCTTTATATAACCATTTTTCATATTGTGTTTGAATTAGAATTGAAAATAAATGAATTGTCCACCCTCTAAAACGCCAAAAAGCAAGATGTATACTATCAGCATCGCTATTGACAGGTATCGTACCACCGCATACTTGGAATCGAACAACCTGACTTTTGCCCCAAACTGATCGAAACTGTCTTTCAATACCAACAATAATAACGAACAGATCGCCATAAAAAGAGTTGGTTCTACAAACAAATGGCCTCGGTTATTGAAAATTTTTGAAATTACCGTAAACACCTCGTTAATACTTGACAATCGGAAAAAAATCCAAGCAAAAGATACAATAGAGAAAGTCAACAATACACGTAATACATTTGCAACTGAAAATTTATTTTCAATTGTCTTTATCCGTTTTCCATAAACAAGTTTCTCTATTACTTGCGCCACGCCATGAATACCTCCCCAAATAATGAACGTGAAAGCCGCACCATGCCACAAACCACTTAATAAAAACACCACCATGATGTTGACAATCCAACGACCTTTGCTCACACGGTTGCCACCCAAAGGAATATAAAGATAATTCTTGAACCATCCCGTGAGTGACATGTGCCATTTGCTCCAAAACTCAGTTATTGTCTTGGAAAAATAGGGCAAATTAAAGTTGTTTTGTAACCGAATACCCAACATCTTACCACAACCGATGGCCATCAACGAATAACCAGCAAAGTCTGCATAAATCTGAAGCGTATAGGCGACAGAAGTAAACAATAGTGTTGTGCCATTATGATTAGCAATATTTCCATAAACGGCATCAACATACATCCCCAGGCGATCTGCTACACATAGTTTCATGAACACGCCCCAAACGTATTCCTTGAAACCTTTGTTGATCAAACCGTAATCAAACTCACGCTTCACCAAATATTGGGGCAGTTGTTCCGTTGCCTTATGGATGGGGCCACTTAAAATTGCAGGAAAGAACGATGTATAAAGCAACCCTGCTATTATATCGGTTGTTGGCTCTATTTTCTTTTGATAACAATCAACCACATAACTTATAGCTGAAAACGTATAGAAGCTTATTCCAACAGGAAGAATTATACTCAGTGGATGATAATCCCCACCGCCAAATAGTTTATTAATACTTGACAAAAAAAAGTTTGTGTATTTAAAATATATCAAGACTCCCAAACTGAAAGCCACTGCAGCAAATCTTACCCACCAGCGTGTGCTTTTTCGGAGAAACATCTTGTCGGCAATAGGTACTTTCTTAAAATACAACCCTGCCCCATACGCAATAACCGAAGTGGCAAACAGCAACAACAAACATCTCCAATCCCAAAAACCATAGAACAAATAACTTGCCAATAACAAAAGAGCATTTTGGGTGTGTTTGTTTTTACATAAAAGCCAATATATCCAAAATAGGACAAAGAAGGCTATAATGTATTTAAATGAATAAATAATCATTATTTTACTTTTTTTCTACTAATCTTTGTAATGACATTATGGCTGAGAGCCGTCGTTTAACGGTTCTAAACCATCGGTAATTGATGATTCTGTCATCATTTGTCGATCGTGCTCGCTAATCATCCCCATACAATAACCAAGACATAGAGTATCATAAACCGTCATATCGTTATAAGACATAGAAAATAATGTCTTCATAAAGAATATCAGCAAAATCAAACCTGTTGCAAGATATATTTCGCTATCAAATTTGCTTTTCTTCCAAGTCTTATAAAACATCATCCAATAATATACATACACCAATATACCTAACAATCCTTGATTGATAGCTATTTCAAGCCAGTCGTTGTGGGCAGCATTAAATGAAATCGTCAATGTCGCAAGCGCTCCATTGCCAAAAAGGAAAAGGAAAGGATTCGATTCATTGATGAAATGCCTCCAAAAGGTGCCGTATAATCGGTCTCTTCCACTACTATAACCTTCTAAAGTGTATTCTAGTCTTTCATTAAAATAAGCGCTGTTTTGCAACATGTAAGAAACCATAAATATTGCTCCTATTATGAGCACAAGACCCAAAAAGAAAGTCCAAATCTTTTGTTTTCGGGAAGCGGATTTCAAGGATTGATGCAAAAACAAAACAAATGATACTGCACCAATTAGGATGGCTCCTCTTTTCATACCAAGGATGATAAATAACATTGAAAAAGCAAGCCCAAAATATTGCACAAACCTTTTATGTGACCAAAAAGCCAAAAGTGGAATCAATGAAAGAAACACATAACCCATATTATTTGTGATTTCTTCAACATCTGAACTCAGAAGCGACTCGCGTTGATATTGAAAATACCGCATACCTGCAATGATAAAAAAAACGGGAGTCCATTTCAACAGCACTTCTTTAGTTAGCAACCCTTTCCGAGTAAATACATAAAAAGAAAAAACGGGCAACAAAGAAATAAGGATAAGTTTAAGATAGCTGACTTTATTAACAACCGCTCTTGAACCCATAAATCTAATTGTTTTTCCACTTAAGATTAGTATGATGCCATAAATGGTAAACATGATAACCAAAACCGTCAAGCCCTTCATGTATTTTGGCATTTTATAGTGAAATAGTGCATATACGAAATGGTAGGCTGAAATACCTAACAATGAAAAGATTATTATCGAGGAAAAAATGGTTCCTTTACCACCAAAAACAAAAGACTGTACACTATATATTAGCCATAGAAAAATATATAGATTACAAGAATTAAACAATTTACTTCTATGCATAGAAAATGATTGTTTTATTAACAATATTTATTTGGCAACTCTATCCAACTGCCCCATTCCAAATCCACACTATCCGATGACAAATTGTCAAAGCCAGACGAGTCGTAGAAAGTAAGCTCGCCGAAATAGATTTTGTTATTGGAATAATATAAATCGACCCTTATGTGAGCAAAACCTTGACTCAGTTTTGACGCTATTTCTTTCATCTCTTCAAAACGAGAAGGTTTGCTGAATTCTATAGCAGCGTTGCTTCCAGCACTACTAGTAATGTTAAGTTTCTTGAACTCCATATCATAATAATTGAAATTATGATCCGAAAAACGATTCGTCGCTATCAGAACGACTTTTGGAATCCCATTAAAACAATAAAATTTGTAATCAGGGACATCGTCGTATTGCGGATCTTTATCCAACAATTGTTCGGCAATAACCCTATGTAGAATATCCTTATACGGCCATTCACGCAAAGTGGCATAAATGTCTTGTTTCAAGCATCTGTTTAGTTTGTCAACAGCCATTTTTTTGTCTAATTGGCCCTTATCATCGCATATCACCACACCAGAACCTCCACCACCATGCGTGGTTTTAAGAATGAACCTGTCAGGCAAGCTGTTCCAGTCAATATCCTCTGGTTTATTCCACAAACCCAACGTAGGTATTATATATTCATCACCTATAATTTCAGCCACATAATCTTTCACCTCAGCTTTATCTACCAATTTGGTATACAGCGGCTTTCTATCATACAACTTCAGCCACTGTAGTTTCTCCGTAAACCGCCTTGGACTTTTCAAATCCAACTTTCTTCCAAGTTTGAACCGATACAATAGTTTCAGATAGATTTTATCCGAAAACAAAAAATTCAATCTTGTTATTAAGCCAAGCAATACCAATGATGGCTTTTTAATATAGTTTTTTAAAGGTAACATGTCGGTTATTTATTAAAGAAAAAATATTCCATCTTATCCCTATGTGATTCACAAAGAATATAATTTTGCATTTTTAACAGCCATGGTTTTTGTACTGGCGAAGGAATATAGCCACGATTCTGCAATGCAGTCAAATAACGATTGCGGGTTGGATTTAGAATATTTTTTATGCCTCGCATCGATTCTTTATAATACTTACTTGTTTCTTGTTTAAGTTTCTCTGGGTCATTAATAATCGAATTCAATTGTTGAATGTTTTCTTTAAAAGCATTGTGAGGTAATAGTTTTATAACAGGGTTTTCTGCACATTGCTCATAAGGAAAAATTTCAAATCCTATAGTTCCTTTAGAAAAACACAATTCAAGCAAATAACCTTCATTCCAAATTCGACCAAGATCATTCGTTTCGTCGAAACAAAAATTTCCTAAACCATAAAAAATAGGTTTTCCTTGGTATACTTCATAACCGCTGTAACAATGCTGATGATGATTCACAACAGCATCTGCACCAGCATCTACAAAAAAATGATAAGTTTCAACCATTCTTGACGAGGGCAATTGATAGTATTCATGGCCTCCATGAACTACGACCAATACATAATCCGCTTTGGTTCGTGCATCTTGGATATCATAGTATTGCTTGATGGGATTTATTGGATTAGAGCCTCCTGTATTGTCAGTTGCAATCGAAAACTCGTGTTCACAACAATTGATAACCGCCAAAGTTTGACCATTAATTTGTTTATAAAGAGTTTTGGCTGCCTCGGTTATGTTTGTACCTCCGCCCACTATGGATAGTCCATGCTTACGACAAGTCTCTATAGTATTGGCAACCCCTTCTTCACCAAAATCATAGAAATGATTGTTCGCCAAGGTCACACAATCAAATCCAACCCATTTTGCAGCTTCAATTCCCTTTTCTGAACATTGGAGATTGAGTCCCAACTTGGATATGGGTTTTTCACCTCCTTTAGTAACCGGACACTCAAAATTTACCATTGAAAAATCCGAATGCTCTAACAAAGGCCTGATTTCACCTAATATCGCTTGGTAATCACCTTGATTAAAAGCATTGGCCACTCGCTCTTGTGGACAAAAATCTCCTGCGATTAAAACCTTCATATGTTTTCAAATATTCCCAATAATTGTTACTTCTAAATCTATTTCCAATAGTATGTTCCACCATGATACGGATGCCGCTGGTCTTCAGGCGGAAATTGCATATAGTCGCCAAAGCAATGAGTCAGATATTCATGATACCTTGCCATGGATTGAAAGGTGTGCCCTTCAAACTCCACGTCGATGAGACCGTCGAACACATCAAAATCCAAAATATTGACACGACGCACGGATCCGGCATGAAGAAAGTTTTTGGCGGTTTCGTAAGGATATCGGAACAAGACAATATCATGGAACTTGCGAATAGTGGATTTATATCCAGGGATATATGCAAAAGGCAAACGTTTAATCAGTCGGTGCCTCATTGCTATCAGTTTCATTCTTTTTTTATATAAAGGATCAATATCTTTCAAGAATTGCTGAATCTCCTCTTCTGTGTCAGGCATACCGACAACGGGGTACAAGTCAATATTGACGCCATACGACTTTTCTAACAATCCTTTTTTACTATAGGTAGGCAAGTAATAGATTCTGGAAAAATGATATTCATAGTGCGGTACAGTATTTATATCAGCATACCCAAGTTTACCCGATTTGAAGATTTTCTTGAATCTGAGCATGTCAGGCAAAGGCATAATCAAATCGACATCGTCATCCCAAGGTATATATCCCTTGTGACGAATGGCTCCAATCAAGGTGCCAAATGCCAAAGAATAGCGGATATTATTTGCTCGACAAAAGGCATCTATTTCATCAAGCATCTCCAGTTGGATTCTCTTACGTTCTTCAAGTGATATGGGTGTTTTCTTCATAGCAATAATTCACTTAAAAACAATGGTTCTTCCTTAGTTTTTTTATGATATTAAAACAAAAACTCCCAAATTTGGTGTAGTTTCCGTCTTCACGAAACAATAGTTTTGTTTTTGTTTTTGTCAGTTGATATCTTACAAAGCAATACAAAGAAGAGCCTTTGAAAGAACCAACAAGTTCCTTTCTAAAATAAATGGAATAATAGTCAGAGTTTTTTGACGAAGAAAAACCGTATTTTTTGGCCCCATTTTTTAAATGATACTGTATTGAACTCTCCGCATTTGATGCCGTACTAGAAATAATATAATGGCATCCGTGTTCTATAGCACATTGTTCTCTTCGTTGTCTAAGTAAATTGCCGATACCTTGGCCTTGAACATCTGGCCTGACAGCAGCAAGAATAAACCCAGCATAGGGAATTTGTCTCTCGTCAAAATGAAACAAAATTGTACCAGTACCCAATATTTCTTTTGTACGTTCATCTAAAGCAACAAACACTATCCCGTGATTATCCATTATTCTATGCTCGATCGTCTCCGTTGACTTAGACAGGGCTTGAAAATGAATACCTGCGTCTGCCCGCTTCTCATAGACGTTCTTGATAAACTCATGAACATCATCGATAGTGTATGGGGTTTCTGGCAGTTCCTTTAATTGTACCATGATGAAAAAACTTCACTCTTTATATCCACATTCCTTTTTTATTCTTTCAAACTCTTCCCGAAAGCCTTCTTGAGTAGGCATTTGGAATCCTATGAAGAGTCCCTTCCCATTAGCCTCGACCATTACCCAACCCTTTTCTGTCAGTGCCAAATCCCATCCACAATAACGCAGTTCTGGCAGCACATTGGCAAGTTCCAAAACAAAATCCAAGGCTTCTTTCCACTGGGGAATCTGATAACCTAAAATGATTTTCCCAGAATCAGGATGCACCACATATCGATTCATTCGTTCATCAATGGCTCCTTTTATGATGCCTGTATCATAATCAATCGCCGCAATGATTCCGCCGTTTCCCCCATTATCAACGCAACGACCACCCTGCCCAAGGCGAATAAACGGACGATGAATGATATAAATGTCTCCATTACTCTGTCGGGCAGTTGTGAGTCTAACAGTATTTACCGAAGAAGGATGAAATGCCGACAATTCTGCACATTGGACAATGAGTTCTTCCACGATAAAGCCTTGGGAATATTCTACTAACAATTTTTTGAACAACGCAATAATCGTTTCTTCATTATCATTATTAGTATCAATTACTTGTACACCATTTCCTAAGTTACCAAAGGTTGGCTTAACAATAAACTTTGGATGCTTCTTAACAAAAATCCCAAAGTCATCAAAATCACTTTGAGAAGATATCGAAATCAAATCCCTATGAAAATAAGGTTTGAAATGCTCATAAGTTTGTCCTTTGTCACATGTTAGCCGATATACTTCATGGGTATTCATAAAGTCCCAATACTTTGCTGCTTCACGATTTGGGACAAATTCATGTCTTCCCTTACAAGAAAGACGCTCATAATTAAAAAAGAAATACTCATCAGGAAACCAGTTATCATTCACAAAAGCATCTACCAGTTTCTGGCGCCATTTCTCTACCTCATTGGCATCTGCGGCAAGCCCTTTCTCAATCACATAATATTGCAGAGCGGAATCAAATCGTTCAGCATATTTTTTCCAATTTCCTCGACGCCAAATTTTATTGTACGACTCTTGGGGAAGGATACTCTTGGCTAGTGTTTTCGTAATACTCATGGTCTATCTATTATACTTTGATTTATTCAACATAATAAGCCTTAAAATTGTGTTTCGGAACTCTTTCAGCTTCAGGAGGCGGTGTCATATAATCACCATACATAATTTCCAAATACTCATCATAATGGCTAATGGCCATAAATTTTTGACCTTCAAATTCCAGTTCAGTATATTCAGACATAATTATAGCTGGAAAAACCAAGGGATCTCCACTAAGCCGTATTTTCATTTTTCTATTTGTCTCTATTTGATTATATGTTTTAAGATTATTCACGTACTTATTGTTTAGCCATCGAATTGAACAAAAACTATTGATTATCCTACATCCCAACCCATAAACAGATTTTGGATATTTTCTTTTCCCTACTTTTTGCCCACATAGTTGCGCTAGTCTTCTTCTTCTTTTAAAAACAACCTGCAACTGAGAGTCGGAATTCGGAGCATTATCAATTGGTGTCAATGCAATCCACAAACCATGAGGACCCTGATGGGGATTATCAAACACCAACCGTGTTTTCGTATCCGTAAGTCGCGTCACGCCACTCCACCAATCATCATGTTCTCCTGGAACAAACAACTTGTATGGCCCTTCCTTATATAAGGAAACAAACTTGTCAATTTCAGATCTTTCCATTAACAAGTCAATATCATCGTCCCAAGGAATAAAACCTTTATGTCGGACAGCTCCAAGTAATGTGCCTTCTCCAAGAGAATACTTGATATCATGTTCACGACAAAATGTATCAAAAAATTGTAAAATTTGAAAACAAATTTTTTTTGACTCATCCAAAGAGATCTCTTTCATATTTTTCTTTCTTAATTATGAGCAATAGACTTTTCCCTTATTGCCAACCGTTTTTGTGCCAAAAATTGCAAGAGTTTAAACTAAACTTTTCTTGATTATCTCCTTATCAACCTTTTCACATATGCAATCACTTTAAATCTCTCTATCTTTCCCGGTTTGTATCTTGCTTTAGTAAAAAGTATGGACAATATATATCGAAGATGGCAGTACCAAAGTGGATATGGGCTCTTCTTTTCCCAACGGGCAAAAAAAACAGAATAGTAATCTGTTTTTTTAAAGGTGACACATTGCAAATCAATAAACCCAGCTTTATGAGCAGCATCACGAACCACCTTGTTGTGTTCGGCGGTGTTGCCCTGAAGGATATCGGGTTCCGACTGCTTAACAAATTTTCCACATTCCTCATCAAGCATTTCCTTGATTCCGCAGCCTTGATATCGTTTCAAAATACCCGTCAAACAATAATGGGCAACCAGTTGACCTTTTGACCACCATTTGTTACCATCAAACAAAGAGACAGATTGTGTTCCCACCACCTTGTCTCCATCCATCGCCACAACACAAATGCCCTTGCCCACTTTATGTTGAAGTCTCTCGCCTGAAAGATCACCATTGATCATCTTAAAGCCGCGTTTCTGGTTAACCTTATGAGCAGATTCAAGAACTTCATGAATTTCATCCCATGAAACCCAATCGGGTTTGGGCATGACAACAATATCATCCATTTTAATCTATAGTTTATGTTATGTATATCAAATTACAACTCTATCAGATAAAGATATCTGAAAAACAAAAACAAGCTTTATTCTATAAGCTTTTTTGTATCCTACCAATAAGACCTGTCAGCACTTGTCCAGGACCACATTCTACGAAATCTGTCATCCCGTCAATAATCATCTGCTTCACACTCTGAGTCCAACGCACTGGTGAGGTTAGTTGTTTAAGTAGATTCTCTTTAATTTCCACTGGATCAGTATGCGGCTTGGCATCAACATTCTGATATATAGGACAGACAGGCGTACTCAATGGTGCGACTTCAATAGCTTTGGCAAGTTCTGCCTGTGCGGGTTCCATCAGTGGGGAATGGAACGCTCCACCCACCGCCAACGGCAAGGCACGTTTGGCACCAGCCTGTTTCAAACGAGCACAAGCCTCCTTTACTGCTTCCACACTACCTGAAATCACTACCTGACCTGGACTATTATAGTTAGCAGGAACCACCACTCCTACCGTCTGCATTACCTCGGCGCAAATGCGCTCTATTTCTTCATCGGCCAAGCCAATAACAGCAGCCATCGTTGACGGTGTCGCCTCACAAGCTTTCTGCATGGCCATAGCACGTGCGTAAACAAGCTTCAAACCATCGCTGAAAGCTAAAGCACCAGCGGCTGTCAATGCTGAGAACTCGCCCAATGAATGCCCTGCCACCATATCAGGTTTAAAATCATCTATACAAAGTGCTGTTACCACTGAATGTAGAAACACGGCGGGCTGGGTCACTTTGGTTTGCTTCAGGTCTTCGTCCGTTCCTTCGAACATGATATCGGTGATGCGGTAGCCAAGGATCTCGTTGGCCTTGTCGAACAATTCTTTTGCTTTAGGATTGCTTTCATAAAGGTCTTTGCCCATACCTACGAACTGGGCTCCTTGACCGGGAAACACGCATGCTTTTGACATATTTTTATTTTTTGTCTTGCAATTGAAAACAATTAATTACAATCTCTTCATTTTGAATGTGAAGACATTATGATATTGGTTCTATCGTCTTAACCACTTTAGCAGGCACGCCTACTACCACAGAATAATCAGGCACATCCTTTGTGACCACAGCTCCTGCACCTATCCTAGAGCCTTTACCAATATAATTACACGAGTCTAAAATGATAGCATGTGTACCAATATAAGCTCCTTCGCAAATATGCAGACGAGTTGGAATGTTAACATCTAAACCTTTTTGGAAAGCTTCTAAATCTCTATGATGAGATTCTATACACACTGCACTTCCCATCTTGACATTATCATCAATAATAACTTCTCCTGAATAGTCAATAAAGACATTTTTGGCAAACAAAACCTTGTTTCCGACCTTCAGTGTCCCATTCAAATGATGCTCTCGACTAAACTCAACATTAAACTGAATGATACAATTTTTGCCCAAATGATATCTATCCGTATAAGCACGCAATCTTTTCTTTCTCAGTTTAGCTGAATTCTCATATTTTCGCGATGTATATTTATACAGAAATTTTCGATTGTCATTATAATCTTTTATCCAAATCATTTTGTCACGAAACACACTCACTATTTGTTCCCGCTCTTCTCCCGTTTTTACACCTAAGCCGTATTTCAAATACTCTGTAACCGGTATTCTGTATTTAACATATAATAATATCATGTCGCGGATTATAGCACCCGCAGACCGTTTGTCTCCTGCATTGCGAGAATCAGAAACATACTCGCGAGCGTGATAAATAATACTTAATACAATTCTAATTCTTTTTCTCATTTTAAAAGATTCTATTTTATATGCTTCTTCATAAACACACAAAAGAATAGGAAATATGAATTCTAAACCATCTAAAATACTATATTTCCATCTATAAGTAATTGATTGGCAGCACAATTATTGGCTGAATTCTTAGCATCATAGTAGCCCATGTTAAACCTAATCCAAAAGAGGAACACATCAACGTCAAAGGTCGCTGAGATAACTCTTCAGCCAGTTCCGATGCCATCAGCATAATAATGGATGCACCACCAAGGTTGCCGAACTTTTGCAGATTGTATGGTACTTTTTCAACAGGCAGTTTCAACTTCTTCACAATACGGTCCACAATTAATTTGTTGGCCTGGTGAATCAAGAAATAGTCAATGTCTCTATCTTTATCGAGTCCCAATTCATCCATCATCTTCTTAACACTGATGGGCGGCTTCGTAATGGCAAAAGAAAACACATCCATACCATTTATCAAGGCATCTTTTGGAGCTCGAATGATACCATTCCCAAAATCCTCATATTCAAAAGAGGTCTCTCTATCAACAGGATGACGATACCCTCCATGAGGGGTCATCAACGCGGTGTACCCAGATCCCAATGTGTTGAAATCGATGATAATGTCATTGACTGTTGGGTCATACTCCAAAGCCAAAGCGGTACCACTATCACCAAACAGAGGACCTCGGCTTTTGTCTTTTGGAGAGCCCATGCGCATAGCAGTGTCACCAACCAAAACCAAAGCTCTTTTTGCCGTTCCTGCAGAAAGCAAATTGCCAGCTACGTTAATTCCATAAATACAGCCACAACACCCCATCGGAACATCCAGCACAAAAGTCGATGCTGGCAAGCCCAAACGGTCTTGAAGTATAGCTGATGTGGGGGGCGTTTTGTAATCGCCCGTAACAGACACAAACAAAAGGACATCGATGGTTTCTTTTGCCCAGTTCAGTCCAGCAATCAAGCGTTCTGCCGCATCAAAGCACAAGTCTGAGGCACAAGTGTCTGCCGATGCAATATACCTGTTTTTGATGCCAACCGTTGCATCAAACAAATCAGCTTCTTCCTTTGTGAAAAAAGGAAAATCGGAAGTTTTCACCGGATTGTTTGGCACAGTGCCCGTTACACCACGAAGTGCTACATTCTTTATATTCCAATAAGCCATTATAATTCGATATCGTATTTAGCCAAAACCTTTTTGGCATTATCGTATGAGGTGAACTCCAAAATGTCTTCAGCGTCAAGCATGATGTCAAACTCATCTTCAACAGCAGTCGTTAAACTCAACTGGCGGACAGAATCCCATCCTTCCACAGTGCATTTGTTGAAGTTCTCATTCAATGACGATTCTTCTGCTGAAAACACTTCGCAAAAAATCTTGTTAAGCCTTTCTATGTTTGTCATAATATTATTATTGATTGATTACTTTTCCTGCTTCGTTTCTAAGTATTTCTTTCACTACCTGAACCTCAATTCTTTGATGGAACAGATGCGTCTTTTCTTCGATAAATGACGGCAACACTTCCTTGAGTTTTGCATCGGTCACCAAAACAATCAGTTTCTCATCGTCACCTTTGCAATAGCAGTCGGTGTTGAATTCCGTTTTAATCAGTCCTTCCACTTCATCCAATCCGATACGCAAACCATAAATCTTCAAAAACCGCTTAAGCCGACCAATAATGAAATAGCAACCATCTGCATCCCTACAGGCAAGATCGCCAGTGTGCATGACACCATGATTCTCATCGCCTTTCAGCAAGTCTTCTTGTGAATTAGCATAACCGAGGGTTACATTCTCACCCCTATACACCATTTCGCCCTGAGCCTCGCCTTCAAAAGACTCATTTCCATTCTCATCCACGATGGAGAGTTGCCCTCCTGGCTCAGCAAAACCAATGCTACAGGTCTTCTCCAACGCCAATTCCGCCGGCAAATAGGCCATACGCGCCGTGCATTCGCTCTGTCCGTAGGTGGCAATGAACTTCTTTCCGTTGTCAAGGGCATATTGGGCCAACATTTTGAACATTTCCTCTGTCAATTTGCCACCACCTTGTGTAATTACCTTCAGGTTGGGCAAGTCCATCCGAGTGAATCGCATTTTGGTCAATATCTCATAACTATAAGGCACTCCAGTGAAACTGGTCGCTTCTTTGAGCATAGCCCAAAACCCCTTGTCCAAAAGTGACCTTCCAGAAAGCAACAAGGTGGATCCTGCAAGCAAATGCGAGGCAATGACAGAAAGGCCCATCGTATAATGCATGGGCAGAATAGCCATGGCTCTTTCCGTGCCATCCAACTCAAACAAACGCCTTACATTATCGGCATTGGCTTCAATGTTACGGTAACTGTGGCGCACCAGTTTTGGACTACCCGTCGAACCACTAGTCGGCAACAGTAACGACAAGTCTTCGAACAAAGGAACCCTTGGATACCCTGTCTTCACCAAAGAATAATCCCATGCAGAAAACACAGAGGAGAGTCCTTTTTTCTCTGCAAGATGGTTGGGCAACCAAAGATATTCTGGCCTGTAAACTTCAAGCAAGTGCTCATACAGACTTTCTTCCGTAGCTGCACTTAGCACCAATGGTACAATTCTATTGGTCAACGAAGCCGTATAGCCCAACAAAGACCCAATCTTGTTTTCCGAAAAAATGAAGATTAGCGTACGATAGGGTAATTGGGCAGCGAACGCTTTGGAGAAGCCACAGATTTCACCATAGTTCACACTACTACCACTGTCATCGATGACGGCAACTTTGTTTCGGTCTTTTTTGTCTAACCCAAGGAACATGATTGTCAAATAATTGCGCCTCCGTCAATTCCAATAATCTGGCCTGTCAGATATGACGATTGGTCAGAAGCAAGGAAGAGACATAGATTGGCCACTTCTTCAGGTTCGGCCAAACGACCAAACGGAATATCATTAATCTTTTGTGCAAACTTTTCTTCGAGCACTGCTTTGAACCGTTCCGAGCCCACCATGCCGGGAGCAATGGCATTGACTCGGATATGGTGCTCTGCTAGTTCTTTGGCCGCTGATTTAGTCGCTGCAATCACCGCACCTTTAGTAGCCGCGTAGGATAGTTGCCCCTTGGAGCCTTTTTCTCCCACCATACTTGCCATGTTGATGATGGAACCCGATTGTTGCCGTGTCATGACCCTCGACACCAAAGACATCAGGTGTACCAAAGCGACCACGTTGACATCAAGCATTTTGCGGAATTTCTCATAGTCAATCATCGGCATCATCTCGTAGGAGATAAGACCGGCAATATTGGCTAATATATCGATATGACCATGCTCTTTCTTCATGGCCATAACAACTGATTTAACTGCTGCAAAATCGCAGATATCGAGCGTAGTGGGAATAACACGGCCTTCATTTGATGTAAAAGATTCCGCCCATTCAAGGCCTTTAATATCGGCAGCATATACCACAGCCCCTTCGTCTGCAAACAACTTGGCCGTAGCCTGGCCTATTCCCGCACCTGCTCCTGTAACAAGTGCAATTTTATTATTCAGACTATTCATAAAATCAAATGGACAAACTTCTCCCACCGTCTATAACAAATTCAGAACCTGTAATGAATTGACTGGCATCGCTAAAAAGATATATGACAAGCCATGCCACTTCTTCAGGCGTTCCAAAACGTTTCAATGGATATCTTTGTTTATTAAGCTCCCACTGTTCCTCGCTTATCGATCCTTTGCCGGTCATAATAGGTGTTTCTATCATTCCAGGCAAAACCGCATTGCAACGAATCTTTTTGCTCGCTAACTCTACCGCTGCACCTTTCATAAAGGCTGATAAAGCGCCTTTGGTTGCGGCATATAAATTATTGCCTGGTGTAACCACATAACGTCCTATAGAGGAAGTGAACACAACAGATCCCCCTTTATTGATTTTTTTCTTTTTGACCATCATATTAGTCAAAAGGATAGGAGCCTTAACATTTGTATCAAACAAACGTTCAATTTCATTCTCTGCGATAAACCCAATCGGTTTTGTCGTTGAGACACCGGCATTATTGAACAAACAATCAACCGCGGATACACCATCCACCAACCTTAACACACCATCTGCGTTAGAAATATCAACGGCTATTTGTTGATGTCCTTCTCCGGCAAGTGAATCAAAGGTTTGCTGCAGCCTTTCTTCATTTCGTCCAGTAATAATAAGCTGCGCTCCCATTCGAGAACACTCAATCGCAGTAGCCTTTCCGATACCTGATGAAGCTCCTGTAATCAGAATGGTCTTTCCTGACAATGAATAGGGATTATAATTTGTATCCATAATTATCTTCGTTATCTTTAACTTCAACAATGGAAGGTATTACAATGTTGTTTGTCTCGATAGCCACTGTACCCCATGAAAGACCCACACCAAACCCACAGCAAATGAATTTTGTCGATTTGTTTTCAAATTTTCCTTTCAACTGTGACACAATGGTTAAAGGAATGGAAGCGGATGATGTATTACCAAATTGATACATGCAAGAGGGCACTCTTTCTGGGTCTAGCTTCAACTTCTTGACAATCTGGTTGTTCATTTTCATATTAGCCTGATGAAAAATAACATAATCCGCATCAAGATAATTGAAGTCAAAATGCTCAGCCAATTTCTTTACGGATTTAGGCGCTGTCGTAATTCCAAATGAAAAAACATCCATTCCATTCATAAAAGTTTGAAGCCGATGTTTCATCTTGCCATCATGGTCATGCAATTCAAAAGACTGCAGTGATACTTGATTGCGGCTACCGCCATCGGGAGTAATAATAGCTTCAAAGCCACTACCATCCGTTCCAAAATGAAACTGGAAGCCTTTTGAGCCTTCTGCATATTCTAAAGCAGTAGCTGTACCCGCATCACCAAACAACGGGTCGCGAACCATCTTGACACGTTTTTTTGCATCACCCGCCAACAAGAGAGCTTTCTTGATAGCACCAGATGAAACCAAAGAGGCAACATTACTCAAACCATACACCCAGCCCGAGCAACCAAGAGCAACATCTTCGGCATAACACTCTTTTGGCAAGCCAAGACGGTCTTGGAGAATACAAGCCGTTGCTGGAAGAAAATAGTCTGCTGTCTGTGAAACAAAGACTAAAGCCTCTATTTCAGATTTGTCCCAACCAAGCTCGGCGATTAACTTTTCAGCTGCTGCATAGCAGAGATCAGAGGTAGTCAATGTTTCCGAACATCTTCTCTCTTTAACGCCTGTGGTTTCCACAAAGGCTTCTGGAGTATAATCGGAAGAGATATCCTCTCCGCTCTTGAGTGTATAGTTGCTGACAACGTTTATCGGAACACCAGCGCTGATGCCAGCAATCCTAACGTTCTTGAACTCAATAAATGCCATTACTGTTTGCTCTTGATGATTTCATACAAATCTGAAATGGTTGTAGCTTGCCTAAAATCATTTCCTTTTAGCGCAATGCCAAATTCTTCATCAACCATTGCAATAATTGAAAGCCCAATTAATGAAGACCATTCATCCAATTCACGAAAATCTGTTTCAGGTGCAAATTCACTAGCATCTGTTTCGTCAAACTGCTCAGCAAATAGAGCTACAAATTCTTCAAGTGTTTTCATAATAACTTCTAATTTGGATTAATACTATTGTTGTTTACTGATTTTGATTTGCGTTTTTTTAAAAATTTGAAAGGAAGAATTGAAACAAAATAGGTATATGCCTCGGGTTTGAAAATGAAAGACCAGCCTAAATAGATAGCTGCATACACCAAAAACTTCACAATACCATCTGGATACATATTTAGCTTAAGCAAATATCCAACACCAAAACTGATTATCGCAGCCACCACAGAAGCGACTGTTACTGGCATCAAATCCAGCAATTGTCGCCACCACTTATATCCAATGTGTTTAGATACCAAACTAATGTTTACAAAGTAAGAAAACCAAGTATTGAGAACCATACCGACCAACAAACCCTTCATGCCCCAAAATGCTAATCCACCAACGACCATACCAATTCCTATGATTCGTTTAAACAAAGTCCATAAAAACATGGTTTTGCTTTTTCCAATGGCAGAAATGGTTTGCAAATTCACCGATTGCAAGCAATAGGCCAATCCTGCAATGCACAACACCTGAAAATACGGGATACTTTGCAACCAACGATCGGAATAAAGCAATACAAAAATAGGTTTGGCACAGAGCAACAAAATGAACATCAACGGAAAGGTAATATACGATAATGTCATTGTCAACCGTTTTACCATGTTTTGCATCTTCTCTTTATCGTCCTGAACTTCCGCATATAAAGGATAAGTGACTTGTGTCATTACCTGAGAAATACTTGTTGAAGCCAACTTCTCCAAACCCTGAGCCTTTGAATAATAACCCATGGTGGAAGGATTATATACCTTACCAATCAACAAGCCTTGAAACTGTTGCCCAAACCGATTGACCAAATGCGTCAGAAACATATAAAACCCAAAACTAAACAACTCTTTCAGAGATTGCCAAGAGAAAACCAATTTCGGCCGCCATTTAACATAGAACCAGAAGACTAATGAAGGAATGGCTGCAACAATCAAATTCTGAGCCACTAGTGCCCACACGCCAAGTCCTTTATAGGCCATAAATATTGTAATTCCCAAAGCAATAATAGAAGTAGTAATGGAAATAATGGACAACAACTTAAAATTCAGTTTTTTCTTAAGCTGATTGCGTTGTATGATATTAAGCGAATAGATAAATAAGACTAATCCTTCTACCCTCAAAACATCACACAACAAAGGAATCTTATAGAAACGTGAAATGGCGGGAGCGCTAAAAAACAAGACAGCATACATCACGAAAGCCATTCCAAGATTCCACCAAAAAACCGTGGAGTAATCCTCTTGGGTAGGCTTCTTTTTCTGTATCAACGCAGAGCCAAAGCCAGCATCAATAAAAGTTTCAGCCAACACCATAAAGATGGACAACATACCGATGCAACCATAATCAAAAGGTGTAAGAAGACGCGCCAAGATGATACCCGAGATGAATTGAATAACCATCTTGGAGTACTTCTGCAAGGCGGTCCACACCATGCCTGCGGCGGCTTTTTGCTTTAAGCTTTTTTGCTTGGCCATAATTAATTAATCTTGCTATACTCCCTCAACATCGTCGAAGAAATGCCTTCCGTCCTAGGGATAATTACCACCTGCTTGCCATTCGCCTCACACCAAGCAACAGCCCGTTGGAACCCTGCATGTTGCTGATCGGGACCTTTGGCGAAGACATCGAAATCAATATGCTGGATATCCAAATCCACATCGTTATAAGTCACCACCTCATCCACCCAACGTACGGCACTCACCATAAACATACGCTCTTCGGTGGAATAGACCATCTTGGTGCTAGGCTTGTATTTCAGGATGCTGTTGCCGTCCTGTACGGCCACGATGAGCTTGCATTCCTGGTCAGGAAACTGCTCCTTTATATGCTTGAAAAGCAAGATGTGTCCGATATGGAGCATATCGTAGACACCGAAGGTGAGGATTTTGAGCATAGGATATTAGTTAAAAATAAAGAAAGGTTTTATGGGTTAAAATCTCTCTCAATCGATATGGGAGGCGAAGGCGGGATAGAAGACTGGCAGCAGCAACGGGATGGGGCGGAGGAGGGAGAGGTTCGAGAGGCGGTGGGGTGGAGAAGGGGTGGAGGGCATTTATTGTAGTATTAAGTGTTAGATTTATTTGGGTTGTACATGGAATTCTAAAAAGTCTTTGTTGATCAACTTGGTAATTACAATGTCATAGCAAGGCATCGGCAGACACAAAATAACCAGCGACCTTCAATTCTTTCACAAGTTCAAAGCGCCATGCTCCACCAACGTCATAAGCAGTATAGAAAATTCCATCCAAATCGCCAGGTTTGGAAACACCTTCTTGCAAAAGGAAGAAGATATTGGTTCTGTTGAGTTTGCCAGCAAAATAGCCCATCTCAAAAACCACATTCTCCCGTGCTCGTAGCACCAACTTTGATTTGATATCTTCGTCTCTCACTCCCGTCAGTTCTCTAACAGAAGCTGCCATATCGTCAGCCGACAAAAGAATGACAGCAAAATTAATCTTTTGGGCGTTGGACTCGAACTTCTCAATGATGGTTTTTCCGGCATTTGGCTGCTCGTGAAGAATAATTGGATTCAGCCCGAGTTTACTAATTGTTCTTGCCACGACTTGCTTCATTTCATTGTTGTGTCCATGCACAACGAAAATATCTGATGAGAGTTCCTTTGGCTGCTCTGTTTTGATTGGAACAGCGGTGGCCTCGGTCTCTACCACACAGCTTATTAGGTCGGCTCGCTCGATGTCTCCCTGCATTTGATTGATTTGGCGTTGGATATTATCCTTATACTCTTTTATGGTATCTGTGCCCCAAATTTGATGTATTTGGGATTCGTAATCGTGATAGTATATGCTTTCTTGTGCCGCAAAAGAGGTTCGATATATAGTCTTGTTACGGTCTCTCCAACGTTTGTAGTCACTAATAAAAATGATTTTGGCAGTTTCGTCGTAGACAACCTTGTCGCCACGATGCATAGTGGCAAAACCACCGTAATATGGGCTTGGTTGGGAAAGCCTGGGTACATCAACGGACAACAATTCTGTACCCTTCTGAATTTGTTCTGTCAACAACTCACAAAAACGTTCTCTTGTTATTGTTAGAGGAGCCTCGGGATATACAGGCACCGGTTCTGTCTTCTTTGCCATAAAATGACCATTATTGTTTTACTATTGTTTTAAGGGGCGCTGGGAATTGAAGCGTGTTTGAGAGGCCGGGGAGTTCCCTACCTCTAATATCTGAGGTGATCGGTCTGTGGGAATTCACCCTCCGGTCCCCTGCTGCGACTCTGGCTGCGCGGAAAGAACGAGTCGCTTCGCTCGATGGAAGATGTAAGATATGGAAGCTTTACTGTTTCGAATACAGCTCGGGGGCAATTACTCCTTCGGTTTCCAATTTCTCAGTAAATTCCTGACACAAAACTGTTGTTAGAATATGTGTAAAAATCAAATCTCGCCACGACCCTCCTTTATTGATTTGTTTTTTTTCATCTGTTAATACAACCCTCATTTCAAAATGCCAATAATTAAGATTAGTTGGTACATGTTCTAATGTCAAAGTTATAGATATCGGCACTTTAATACCTTCAGTAAACTGCACATTTAACTTACTCTCAACAAACTCTTGATATGCTCGGTAATTTCCTTTCTTCTCAAATTTGTAATCATGTGGATATATTGCACCGTGCAGTACTGGCAGTTTATAAAACACAAAATCCTCACCTAAATCTTCGTAACATCCTTCGTAATCAGCAAGCTTAATATCCGAAGTTCCATCCCAAGTTTCCTTACCTCTGTCATGTTGATGAAATGAGGTAAACTCAGGTAAGAACGTTCCTCCTAATAGATTAACCGACATTCCAACAATTGTACCTAAGCAATCAGGGTCAATACGAGCACGACCACCAATATAGTCAATATTATCTTCCAACTTGCCTTTAATACGTCTCGTAACACTAAAATCCGATTGATTCAGTGCTTCCAATGGAAACGGTGTGACGTAATTGGCTTTTGGCAAAATAGATTCAGGATAATCCATCTTCAAAATTTATAGGTTCGTTAATCACATGAAGCATCTTCTTAGCCAAATCGGCAGGGGAACTACTACCAACAAATAGCATTTCTCCATTATGATGAATTGAGAAGGCCACCTCTTCTTGCTCAACGGATTGAGTGACGTTCAGTTCCAATCCATTGTTGAAGGTCAACAATAAAGTGTTGACTTCGTTAACTACGCTATATCGAGCAAGTGTTTCATTGTAGGGCAATACTGACAAAGCCATAGCCATATCATTAAACTTTGCTCGAAATTGATCAGTGGCGCAATTCCCTTTATGCGAATTAAACGACTCTATAATAATATTGAAATTCAAAAGATTAAAAGTATTTTCTGAAACTAACTTAATTTTTTTTGTATAGCCATCATATAAAAAACTGCTGGCATTGGCTATTTCACTATATTGACAAATCTTGTCTTCAACAGGAGACGGCAATGGTTTTTGTGTGTTTTCAGCAAAACAAACATCACCACACACCAATAAAGTGGCAATAGCGATTCCTTCTATAACAATCTTAACACTATTGTTTGCTTTAATGGTTTCATTATAGAGCCCATCAACAAGGTTCAACTTAACATCTTTTTCTATGCTATATGTACTCATCACTCACCCTCCATCGTTTTAATAACCTCATTATTTAAACTCCATTGAAAGACATTAAACAAATGATGATTCCATTTCAATAAATCTTTTGACATTCCTTCTATAATAACTTTTTCATTAATGCCAATTGATTCTTCTACATCTAGAACAATATTAAATGCGTCTTCTTTGTTTTTCACCGGTACATATGCGGTTCTTGCTGTAATACTCTCATTTCCCTCTGACCAACCCAATTTTCCAAACAATACTCCCTTTTCATTCGGATCGTATTCGATATGGTTGGTTGATGTCAAAAAAGGTTTACTAAATAGTACAGGCTTAAGTTTATTAAGGACTTCCTGAGGATTCTCTTTTACATCAACAATCTGCCAAATATTAATTTTACGCAAATGTACTCGTTTGACACTTTTTTCGCATAGTACTTCTTCAACATATTCTCGCATCCTTCGTACTTGAGGCATTGCAGTGTCTTCAAAACTCACATATCCTTCTCTTGGTAGAACAACCGCAACCAAACCATTTGCGAATTGGAAAAAAGAGTGCAACTTTGCGTTATGAATTTGAAACGGTTTCTCTGGAATTGCATGTTCCACCTTCAAACTGAATTTCTCAGTTGTAAACTTATCAAGTCGTTCATAGAATGAATTATCATAGAACCTAGCATCTTGCTGCTCCAATTCAAAGACAACCACTACGTTTTGCAACGTTGTGTTCTTATAAATACGATGGTTGTTTTCTTCTGTAAACGGCCACGCCATAATGGAGAAAGTTTTATTTATTTTACAAAAATGATACCAATATATTTTTAAGTATTAACTCTTATTCTTTAAATTTATTGTAGACGAGAAAAAATGTCTCCTATCACTCTCCTATCTGCGTCATATAAAGAACAGAATTTACCTGTAGTATTCCTTATACTTCAATCCTTCCCGCAATGTAATCTTCGGTGTGAAGTCAACCGTAATCAGCATAGGTAGTCGGCTCATCGCCCGGTTGCATGGGCACCAGCTGCTTGTGGGCCTCGAAGTCATAGTCTTCGGGCAACACACCTGCACGCACAAGCTCCTCTTGCAGGGTCTAACAATTGAGAGTTTAGAGTCAGTGGTTAGTTGAGAGTAGTCGGTTGAGAGTTTGCGAAGGTGCGAGCCCGATGAGGGCAACGCACTTGGTTTCACATGTCCGTCAAGCTAAAGCAGCGAGGCTCAACCTCATATTTGTCAAAGTATTTGGCGCGTAACAGCTCCACTTTTGCCATAAAAGGCTGTCGCTTGAAATTACGCTTGTCGCGCTTCACCTCGGCAATGAGGACCTTGGGGCGGTCATGATATATCGCCACGATGTCTACCTCGTGTTGGTCGTTGTCGCTCGTCTTGCTTCGGTTGTTTTCCCACCACGATCCGATTTGCCCAATGGGCAACTCTTCACACAGCTTGTCCTTGAAATAGGCCTCCAACTCCTTTCCTGAATAGGTGGGATAGTCCTGAACGACAATATCTTTCAGGCTTTCCCATTGTCCCGTTTGTATGAGATTCTGGTACTTCACGATATATCGGAACCAAAACCTCAAGAAGTGATCTTTAATTTCATACCTTACCGTTTGACTTCCAGGCTTAGACAACACCGGCCGTTTTTTGCCAACCAAGTCATAATCCTCTTCCAAGCGCTGCATGATTCCTCCCAAACTTGCAACTCCGGTGAGTTGTGAAATGCGTGAACTCTCGGTTGCACCACTTGCTATGGCCGACAACACCGAATAATAGGTGCCATATTGCTTGCCCATCTCCTGAATGAGCACCGTGTTCCCTTCCTCTAGGAAGAGGGAATTCTCGCCACACATCCTTTCCAATATGCTCTGCACTTTTACGCAACCGTTGTCCATCAACAACTCCACATATTTAGGCACACCCCCCGTGGTAGCATAGAGTGCCAGAAGATCGTCGTTTGAATAGTTGGGATTATGGTCTTTGAGTATCTGCTTCAGCACACTTGGCATAAATGGCTTGAGCTTGATGAAGCCCGATGCTCTCCCGTATAAAGGCTCTTTAGAATCCTGGAAAATACGATGCATCAAAGTATAAACAGATCCGCAAACCAGAAAGTTGACGTGTGTGTTGTCTTTGGTCTGATCCCAAATGTTCTGTACCTCGCTGAATATGGCTGGGTTGATATTGTAAAACTCCTGAAACTCATCGAGTATCAGATTGAAGGGCATGTTTTTCCCGTATTCCATGCAGAGTCGGAACAAATCCCGAAATGAAGTGATACCTTCTGGAACGAAAAAGCCCAACGACCGCCTGGCCTCCTCCGAAAACTGGTTGCAAAGCGTTGCCTCGTTGTTGCGGCTGACAAACAGATACAACGTCGGAGAGGCCTCGCAACTCTTCATGATCAGCTTGGTTTTGCCAATCCTGCGCCGGCCCGTCACCACAGTCATCTGCGAACTGACGGAAAAAGCCACAGACCTAATCCTTTCCAATTCAGCAAGTTCCTTTCCTCTGTCGTAGAATTTCATACCATTAATTTTCGCGGTGGTTATTTTCGCGGTGGTTATTTTTCAAAGCACAAAGATACAAACTTTTTGAATTTGTTTCTTAAAACAATTATATATGCTCCTCCACCCCACGGAAATGCACATTCAACTCGTGGAGATGCTCCAACAGCGTTCCGAGCGGTGTGCCTTCTGTCATCTTGGCAAAGGCGTTGACATCCTTAGGGAAGCACTTGCCACCATAGCCGTACTTGCCGTCGGGACCGGGGACGTAGGTGTGGGTGTCGTTGATGTAGCCAGAGAGGAGGATACCGGTATGCACCTTGCGCCAGTCGGCACCCATCTGCTCGCAGTATTCGCGGCAGGCGTTGAAATAGGTGACCTTGTAAGCACCAAACACGTTGTGCATGTACTTGGTCAGCTCGGCCTCCAACGGGGTCATCACGGTGAACTTCTTGCCGACAAAGATCTTGGTGAGCAATTCATGCGCACCGGTGAACACCATGGTCTGCTTCTTGAAGTCCTCGATGAAAGTACGCTCGGTGAGGAACTCGGGCATGTAGCACACTTGATGCCCCGTCTCACGTGAGAGCATCTCGCTGGTACCTGGGAGGATAGTGGTACGGACAAACACGGGCACATCGGGCAGGTTGGTGATGAGCTGCTTCATTAGGGTTAGGTCCTGCGTTCCATCTTCTTCAGTAGGGACATGGATTTGCAAGAAAGCGATGTCTATGTTACTCAAATCATCATTGTATCCCTTGGGCGGGTCGCTGATAAATAGTTTGCATTCGGGGTTGTTGTGTTCCAACCAATCCTTTAAGGCTCCGCCAACGAAGCCGCATCCGATAATTCCAACATTGATCATAGTTACTTTGTTTTTATTGGTTAATTAATTATGTATTGTTATTTATTTGATGTTTCTTTATGTGTTTATGGTTTATAGTATCCTTTATACCACTCCGCAAACTTCCGCAACCCCTCTCTCAAGGTTATCTTCGGCACAAATCCAAAATCGCGCTCCAAAGCGGTTGCATCGGCATAGGTAGTCGGCACATCGCCAGGCTGCATGGGCACCAACTGTTTGTGGGCCTCAAAGTCGTAGTCCTTGGGTAGCACACCCGCACGGACAAGTTCCTCCTGCAAGGTCTGCACGAAATCCAACAGGTTCTCGGGCTGGCCTCCACCGATGTTGTATATTTTATAAGGTGGTATGGGCAGACCATCCTCACCCGTTTTGCGTTCAGGAGCCTTGGCCATCACTCGTACGATGCCTTCCACGATGTCGTCAACGTAAGTGAAATCGCGGCGACAGTTGCCGTAGTTGTATATCTGAATGGTCTCGCCTTTCAGGAGTTTGTTGGTGAAACCGAAATACGCCATGTCGGGACGACCGGCAGGGCCGTAGACGGTGAAGAAACGCAAACCCGTGGTAGGGATGTCATACAGCTTGCTGTAGCAATGGGCGAAGAGTTCATTGCTCTTCTTGGTGGCGGCATAGAGGCTCACGGGGTGGTCCACGTTGTCGTCGGTGCTGAAAGGCACCTTGGTGTTGCCGCCGTAGACGCTGCTTGAACTGGCATAGACGAGGTGTTGGACACCTTTGTAGGCATGAGATTGCGGGTCTTCGCCCGCAATGACATCTTTGGAGTGACGACAGGCTTCAAGGATGTTATAGAAACCGATGATGTTGCTCTCAATGTAAGCATCAGGATTCTCGATGCTATAACGCACTCCCGCTTGGGCGGCGAGGTTGACTACGATGTCGAATTTGTTATCGGAGAAGAGTCGGTTCACCAGTTCCTTGTCGGCAATACTACCTTTCACGAACCCGTAATGGAGATTGCGGGTCGAGCCCGCAATGACGGCTTCGTAAAGGGTATCAAGTTCTTTCAAACGGTATTCCTTGAGGGAGACGTCGTAGTAGCTGTTGAGGTTGTCGAGACCGATGATGGTGCCTTCGGTCATCTCATCGAGGAGACGCTTGACGAGGTTGGCCCCGATGAAGCCGGCTGAGCCGGTGATGAGGATGGATTTATGGGTGAGGGCGGACATTGAGGGAGAATTGAGAATTAACTACGTTGAATCTTCGATTTGACAATTGAGAATTGACAATTGAGAAATGCGAAGCATTCGACGAAGTCAATTGACAATTTAAAGTTTAGAGTTGAGTGTTTAGAGTTTAGAGGCAGTGGTTAGTTGAGAGTTGATAGTATTTGGGCGGTATGGAGCGCGGCGAAGGCACGCTATTATCTGTGAGATCTGTGAAATCTTTGTGAAATTACAACTATTGATTCCTTTGCAGGTGCGTCAACGTATCGGACGTGATTTCCGATTTGTATTCGTCGATGACCTTCAGCAGGTACTGCCCGTACTGGTTCTTCAGCATGGGCTGCGCCAACTCGCGCATCTTCTCTTCGGTAATCCAGCCGTTGCGGTAGGCGATGCCTTCCAAGCAGGCTATCTTCAGGCCTTGGCGTTTCTCGATGACCTCCACGAAGGTCGAAGCCTCACTCAGGCTGTCGTGCGTCCCCGTATCGAGCCAGGCGAAGCCACGGCCGAAGACCTGCACCTTCAGCTCGCCGTCATTCAGGAACTCTTGGTTCACCGTGGTGATTTCAAGCTCACCTCTTGCCGAGGGCTTGATATGCTTGGCCACATCAACGACCTTGTTGGGATAGAAATACAGTCCCACCACGGCGTAGTTGCTCTTGGGTTGCTTGGGCTTCTCCTCGATGCTGAGGCAGTTGCCTTGCTTGTCAAACTCGGCCACGCCATAACGCTCGGGGTCGCTGACCCAATAGCCGAACACGGTGGCTTTCTTGTTTTCCTCGGCATCCTTGACGGCATTTCTGAGGAGGCTTGTAAAGCCACTGCCGTAGAAGATGTTGTCACCCAACACAAGGCAGGCGCAGTCGTCGCCGATGAACTTCTCGCCGATGATGAAGGCCTGGGCCAGACCATCGGGCGAGGGCTGCTCGGCATATTCGAAGTGGACGCCATAGTCGCTTCCGTCGCCCAGCAGGCGCTGGAAGCCCGGCAGGTCGTAAGGCGTGCTGATGATCAATATATCCCTGATGCCCGCGAGCATCAAAGCCGAGATGGGGTAATACACCATCGGCTTGTCGTAGATGGGTAATAACTGTTTGCTAACACCCTTGGTGATGGGGTATAATCTTGTGCCGGAGCCTCCGGCGAGGACGATTCCTTTCATAATTGAGAATTGATAATTGAGAATTGACAATTGAGAATTATAGTGTAGAGTTGAGAGTTGATGGCAGTAGTTCAGAGTTGAGAGTTTATCGACTTGTGGGCATGTCACCTGACCAACCATGGCCAAGGTCCCAGTGCTCATCGAAGGATTTCATGTCCTCCATTTGAGCTTGGTGTTCGTCTTCGTTTAGTTGAGTCATTGTTTTTATTTTTCTGATGATACATCTCGTTTACATCGTCTCAGACAAAAACTCCTTCACGGTCATCTCCTTCAGGAACAGCAGGCCATGCGTGGCGCGGACCAAGGGATGGGCGTTCTCGTAGAAGAAGTCCTTTCCGAGGATGAGTTGTATGTCTTTGTACTGCTTCGCCCAGATCTGCTCCGCCAGCTCGCTGAAGGGACCGTCGAAGTCGGGATTGGGAAACTCCGCCTTGACTTGGGTCAGGTAGCTGTCCTTGAAAGCCTTCTCGAACACTGCCATGGTGTTGAGCGACACGGGCACGTACACATTGGCTTGAGCAGGATGATAGGTCGACCAAACGTTACGGTAACCGAAGATGCGCAACTTGCTCAGGTCTTCCTCCTCGTTCCACAGCCTGACGGCCTCGGCGATGGTTTTCATCACCTTGTAATGGGTCTTGGGCGCCAAGCCTACCGAGTCCATGGCCACGGTGATGACGGTGGGATGGATGGCACGGAGCTGGGTGAGGATGGGTTCTACATCGCGTTGGCGGTTGGGAATCCATGCCGTAGGAGATTGCGGGTCTTCGCCCGCAATGACACCCGAAGAAGAAATGACACCCGAAGAAGAATCATTATACAAACCTAACCGCAGATGATGGATGTGGTCCAAGGCGGTGCCGGCGTAGGCCCAGACGAGTTCTTCCTCAAACTCACGGACCTCTCCCTTGAGTTTCTGTATCTCGGGGCTGTTGGGCAGACCTTTCTGTAAAGACTCTATCTCTATTTCAAGGCGCTGCTCAAGCTCTGCCACGCTCTTCAGGTGCCACAGGCCCACGGTGTCGCGCAGGATGCGGTGGCAGAAGCCGCGCCGCATCTCATGAGGGTTCTTGCAAGCCACGTTGTCGAGATAGTGATGGATGTCCTTCTCCTGCTTGAAACGGTAGCCTTGCTCGAAGAAGTCGGGGTAGTTGACCATCTGGATGAGACCACGGCGTAACAGACTCAAGGTGTCAAACAGGGCTTCCAGCAGGAACTCGTCGGTGACCGAGTGGAAGCCCGAGGTCATGATGGCGAAATGCACCTGGTTATGGGGCGAGCGCAGCTGCCTCATGATAAAGGGCATGATGCCCAACATGATGTCGTCGTGATGTGGCCCGGTGTGGTAGATGACTTCGTTGTCGATAGGCTTCACGCCGCGCCAGAGCTTGGCTTCCACGTCGGCGATGACCTCTTGAACACGTTCCAGACTCAGGTCCGGGATCTTTGCACAACGCGGGTCGTTTTTCAAGTCGTCAAGCGTCAGCTTATGGGCATAGTGGTCGAGTATCTTACAGAGGCCCAACACGGCGCGTTCGGTCTTCTCGAAGGTCCAATCGCCTTCAAATATCGAGGGGTCGGTTTTGTCGAACATATTACTTAGTCAAAATCTCTACAATACGGTTTGCCGTCTTGCCGTCCCACAGCTGTGGGATGCCGCCTTTCTTCCAATTACCGGCAAACAAAATATCCAATGCGGGCTTGATGGCGTCGGGGTTGGTGCCTATCAGCTCGTTGGTGCCAATGGTACAGGTCTCAGGACGTTCGGTGTTGTCACGCAAGGTGATGCAGGGAATGCCCATCACCGTGGTTTCTTCCGTGATGCCGCCCGAGTCGGTGATGACCGCCTTGCAGTGCTTCACCATATAGTTGAACTCGAGATAGCCCATAGGCTCCACGATGTGCAAGTTGGGTGCTTCGATTCCCAAATCACTGAATATCTTCGCCGTGCGGGGATGTATCGGGAAGACGACCGGAAGGCCATGGACGTTGTTAAGGATTTCACCCATCGTCTTCTTCAGCTTGCTCCCCTCGTCCACGTTGGCGGGACGATGCATCGTAAGCATGAGGTATCCTTTCTCTTTCAGGCCCAGCTGGTCAAACACTTCGGGTTGGCGCAGCCGCTCCATGTTGGCCAACAAGGTGTCGATCATCACGTTGCCGACGAAATGGATTTGTTCGGGTTTGGCTCCCAGGTTCCGGAGGTTGTCGTTAGCCACCTCTGAGGTGGTGAAATACAAGTCGGCCAGGGCGTCCGTCACCATGCGGTTGATCTCTTCGGGCATGGTCAGGTCCCAGCTGCGTATGCCCGCCTCGATATGGGCGACCTTGGTACACAGCTTCTTGGCCACGATGGAACAGGCCATGGTCGAGGTGACGTCGCCCACCACGATGACCAGATCGGTCGGGTGCTCCATCAAGTCCTTCTCAAAAGCCACCATGATGCCCGCGGTCTGCTCGGCCTGAGTGCCGCCACCCACGCCCAGATTGATGTCGGGCTTGGGGATGTTGAGTTCCTCGAAGAAGGTCTCGCTCATGTTCTTGTCATAATGCTGACCTGTATGCACCAGCCTGTAGCTGATGTCCTTGCCTTCCTTTTGGGCATCTTGAATGGCGTGAATCAGCGGTGCAATCTTCATGAAATTAGGACGTGCGCCAGCGATGATGGTTACTTTCATAGGAAATCTATTTTTTCTTTCCACGTATCTTGATACTTGCGATACCTATATTATATAATAAGATAAAATCAAATTGAAGGTTGTACGTTGGTTTCTTCTTCCATCATCTTACGCCACTTGAAGTAGCCGAAGATGGCGATGATGACATACAAGCCATAGAGACTCGCCTTGAAGGGGATGTCCTTGTAAAAGTACAGCCCACAGGTGACCACATCCACCACAATCCATACGAACCATTGCTCCAGGTATTTCCTGGCCAAGGCCCAGATGCCCACGATGCTCAAGGCGGTGGTGAAGGCGTCGAGGACGGGGACGGTGCTGTTGGTAAAACGCGACAGCAGGAAGTAAATGGCGGCCCAGATCAAGGCAGCGAGGCCGAGCCAGACGAAGGCCATCTTCCGTGGCATGTGGCGTATGGGCAGCTCGGCGGATTTTTGCTTGTGACGCATCCAGGCGACGAAGCCGTAGACCGTCATGGCGAGGTAGTAGAACTCCATGCCGCAGTCGGCGTAAAGGCCTTTCTGGTAGTAAAGCACGATGCCGAGGCTCTGCATCACGAAGCCCACGACCCACATCCAGACGCTGGCCTTGTACTCCAAGAGGATGTAAGCCAAGCCGAGGGCGGTGGTCAGTATGTCGAGCCAATGGTTTAGTAGGAACTCCATTAAAAAAGAATTGAAAATTGACAATTGAGAATTGACAATTGAGAATTGACAATTGAGAAATGCGAAGCATTCGACGGAGTCAATTGACAATTGAGAATTATTGGTCTTTTAGGGTTTTGATGATGGAGGTGAGTATTTTTATGATTTCGTTGCAATCGTTTGCAAGAGAGTTATAGAGAACATCATCTATATAGTCGGTGGCATGAAGAAGGTCAAGCCAATAATCGGTTTCATCTGCTTCTTTTAATGCTATGCATAGCTTGCTGAGAAAATCGTTTCGAGATTGTGCGTTCTTGCTTTCACGTGTGTTAGCTCCTATACTTGTTCCACAGCGAAGTAACTGTTTCGACAGGACATACTCATGTTGCTCTTCAATCAAGAACTTATAACAATTGATAATTTTTATTGCAAAAGCCCTGGTTTTGTCTTGTATCGCATTACTCATGTTTGTTCAATTGAAAATTGAAAATTGAGAATTGAGAATTATTGAGTTGACAATGAAAATTGAAAGATTGAAGGTTAAAACTTTTTCTGCCTCCGAACCCTAATTATCAATTATCAATTGTCAATTATCCATTACTGAAAGTTTTTAGCTAGAGTAACAGTATCGCCGCCAACACCCATTTCGTCGGCTCAAAATCAAAATAATACACTGCCTGTCCCCAGCGGTCCTTTTGCTTCAGGACGTTGCCGTCGAGGTAATACAGCGGCGTGCCCCAGCGGTCCTTCTGCCGGATGGTGTTGCCGTCGAAATAGAGCAGAGCGTCGCCCCAGCGGTCTTTCATCTTCACGGTATTCTCTTCGATATAGAATAACTTGGCGCCCCAGCGGTCTTTTTGATGGACGGTTTGTTTCTCTGCATCATACCACACCAACTTGTCGCCCCAACGGTCCTTTTGCTTGATGGTGTTGTCTTCGACGTAGAAGAGCTTTGCTCCCCAACGGTCTTTTTGGTAGATGGTTTGGGCGGAGGATATCATGGCTATAAACAGGCTAATACACAAAAGAAGGAGGGCTTTTTTTAGCATTGTAGTTTGTGTTGGGTTGTTGCAGGTTTTTGAAGGCATGTCATACCGAGGCGAAGCCGAGTGTATCTATGGCTTCAAAAACCGTCACATAAAGGATTTTACTTCTTTGAAACGCCTCCCATAGATACGCTCCCTATCGGTCGGTATGACATGGGAGGCTGTTGGCTCAGGTTTTTGAAGACATGTCATACCGAGGCGAAGCCGAGTGTATCTATGGCTTCAAAAACCGTCACATAAAGGTTTTTACTTCTTTGAACCGCCTCCCATAGATACGCTCCCTCCTTCGTCGGTCGGTATGACATGGGAGGCTGTCTTTACCTTAATATCAATCCCTCTTAAAAATATCTCTCGTATAGACCTTCTCCCTCACGTCATCAAGGACGCTGTCATACCGGTTGGCGATGATGGCCTGACTCATGGCCTTGAACTTCGCCATGTCGTTGACGACGAGGCTGCCGAAGAACGTCGTGCCGTCGGGCAGCGTCGGCTCATAGATGATGACCTCGGCGCCCTTGGCCTTGATGCGTTTCATCACGCCTTGGATGCTGCTCTGGCGGAAGTTGTCGCTGTTCGACTTCATCGTCAGGCGGTACACACCGATGACGCAATGATGCTCGTTGGCGGCATTGTATTGTCCTTGGTCATAGTAGTCGTAATACCCTGCTTTTTTCAGCACTTGGTCGGCGATGAAGTCCTTGCGGGTGCGGTTGCTCTCCACGATAGCACGGATGAGGTCCTCGGGGACGTCCTCGTAGTTGGCAAGGAGCTGCTTGGTGTCCTTGGGCAGACAGTAGCCGCCATAGCCAAACGACGGGTTGTTGTAGTGAGAGCCGATGCGTGGGTCGAGGCAGATACCGTCGATGATGGCTTGTGTGTCGAGGCCTTTTACCTCAGCGTAGGTGTCCAGCTCGTTGAAGTAGCTCACGCGCAAGGCGAGGTAGGTGTTGGCGAAGAGCTTCACCGCCTCGGCTTCTTTATTTCCCATGAAAAGGACGGGGATGTCCTTTTCGAATTGAGAATTGATAATTGACAATTGACAATTATTTGAGGCGTCTTGGGAGGGGCCGATAGCACCTTCAACGAGGAGATGGGCGAAGACTTTGGCCTTGGCTTCAAGGTCGACGCTGACCATCTTCATGATGGCCTCGTTCTCTTCGTCGTAGCCTTCGATGCGCTTGGGATACCCCACGATGATGCGGCTGGGATAGAGGTTGTCGTAGAGGGCTTTGCTCTCGCGCAGGAACTCGGGCGAGAACAGCAGGTTGAACTTCTTGACGCCCTTGGCGGCATACTTCACATAGAGGCTGCGGGTGTAGCCCACGGGGACGGTGCTCTTGATGACCATCACCGCGTCGGGGTTGACGCTGAGGACCAGGTCGATGACCTCCTCCACATGGCTCGTGTCGAAGAAGTTCTTCTGCGGGTCGTAGTTGGTGGGGGCGGCGATGACGACGAACTCGGCGTCTTTATATGCCGCAGCACCGTCGAGGGTGGCCGTGAGGTCAAGGTCCTTCTCTGCAAGGTATTTCTCTATATATTCATCCTGGATGGGCGACTTCTTCTGGTTGATGAGGTCGACCTTCTCGGGGATGACGTCCACTGCGGTGACATGGTTGTGTTGCGCCAACAAGGTGGCGATGCTCAGGCCTACGTAGCCTGTGCCTGCTACTGCGATGTTCATATTTTTTCGGTTTAGAGTTGAGAGTTTAGAGTTGAGAGTCAGTTGAAAGTGTATAGTTGAGAGTTGAGAGTGTAGGGTTGAAGGTTGAAACAGGAGTTAGTTAGAGGGTTTATAGGAATTTAAAAGTCCAGAAAGTAAACGGGCGTCTTCTTCTATTAGCATATCCATACTCAATCTGTCTTCAGAAGAGATGTATTCCAACTCTTCTGCAATTTCGAATTGAGAAGACACTTCCATTAAAGAACCATAAGCTATTTCTATAAAATGTGCCTTGTCTTTTACTGAAAAACGATTTACTCCTTCGGCTATATTGGATGTAATAGAAAGCGAAGCTCTGCGAAGTTGGTCACACATCGCATAACGTTCTTCTGCTGGAAATTTTTTAAGGAGTTTGTATGTCTTTTTTACTATTTCTTTAGCTTTTTGATAAGCTACCAATTTTCTATAACCGAAGATTTCCATGACATATTCATTTATAGATTAAACATTCTCATTCTATAATTACCCCAAATACTTTCAACTCTACACTAACTACTATCTCTAAACTCTACACTCTAAACTCTCAACTAAAATCATTTCCAGCCAAACGGATGCCCGCTCAAAGGCAGCTTCGCCATGGGATGGTAGTCGCCGACGAGGCCGATGGGCTTGGCGTTGCGGATTTCGTAGACGATGTCGATGCAGCGACGCGCATCCTCCAAGCCGAAGCCGTGACCCGCCAAGATGTTCTCATAACTCTTGGTATGCAGCTCGGTGAAGCCTTGGCTGAACTCGAACTCCTCGCCGTCGATCATGATGGTGCGATAGGTGCGCTTCTCCCCTTCCACGGCATTGGGCGGCAGCGTGTCGGCATTGATGCTGAGGAAATAACGCACACGGGCGCGTTTCAGTTCGAGATAGCCCGCCACGCGGTCGTGCGAGGCCACATGGACGATGTTCTTGGTCACGTCGCCGAAGATCCAGCTCAGCATGTCGTAGAAGTGCACGCCGATGTTGGTGGCGATGCCGCCGCTCTTGTTGATGTCGCCCTTCCACGAGGCATAGTACCAATAGCCACGCGAGGTGATATAAGTCAAGTCGATGTCATAGATCTTGTCTTTCGGTCCTTCCTCGACTTTCTTTTTGAGGGCCACTATCTTGTCGTGCAAGCGCAGCTGCAGGATGGTGTTGACTTTATGTCCCTGGCGTTCCTCCACCTTCTGCAAGGCGTCGATGTTCCACGGGTTAAGCACGAGGGGCTTCTCGCAGATGACATCGGCACCGAGACGCAGGCCGTAACGTGTGTGGGCGTCGTGCAGGTAGTTGGGCGTGCATACAGTGACGTAGTCGATGTTGGTGCCGTTGTCACGCAACTTGGTGTTGTGACGGTCAAAGAGCTCCTGCTCGGTGAAGAAGGCAGCCTTAGGGAAATAGCTATCCATGATACCTACGCTGTCGTTCTTGTCGTAGGCGGAGACCAGGTTGTTGCCCGTGTCTTTGATGGCTTTGAGGTGTCTGGGTGCTATGTAACCCCCAACACCGATGATGGCGAAATTTTTCATTTTTTGTATTGCTATTGGCTGCTGGCTACTGGCTACTGGCAGTTTCATGGAAAAGCAGGGCCTTCCCTTCTGTTGATACTGCCAGAGGCCAGTAGCCAAAGGCCAGAGTCTAGATTATTTTTCTCCTATGATTGTAGCTATAAATGAGCCTATTCTTTTTTGTATGCTCATGATATTTTCATCTGTTGTTTCAAACAATTCTTTCGAAATGTATTTTCTTCTTTTTGCTATGATAAGTTGAGTTTCCAATTCATAGGCTGAACCTAGTGCGATATCAAGGAAATGCGCAAACTCTGCTTCCGACCTTCTCCCTGCTCCTTCTGCTATATTTGAAGGAATGGAAACCACAGCTCTTTCCATCTGACTACCTAATTGATACAATTCATTTTTCGGAAAACTCTCACAAATATCATAGATAACATCTGTCAGTTCTATGGAATCAATCCATATCTCGTAATTCTTGAAATTTCTCATAGCCTTTAATGTTTTTTGCTATTGGCTACTGGCTACTAGCAGTTTCGAACTTCCTTTCTGCTGATACTGCCAGAGGCCAGAAGCCAAAAGCCAGAGGCAAATTACAAATTATTTCTCTCAATATCCTTGAAGTACTTCACTGTGCCATATTTCAGTTCATCGCAGGCTGCGTCGTCGCAGACGATGATGCCTTTCTGATGCATCTGCAGCACGCTGACGGTCCACATCTGGCTGACGGCGCCTTCGATGGCATGAGCCAAGGCGCGGGCCTTGCCGTGGCCGTTGGCCAGGATCATCACCTCACGGCTGTCCATGACGGTGCCCACACCCACAGTCAGGGCCGTCTTCGGCACCTTATTGATATCGTTGTCGAAGAAGCGCGAGTTGGCGATGATGGTGTCGCTGGTGAGGGTCTTCACACGGGTGCGCGAGGTCAGGCTGCTGCCCGGCTCGTTGAAGGCGATGTGGCCGTCGGGACCGATGCCGCCCATGAAGAGGTCGATGCCGCCATAGCTCTTGATCTTGGCTTCGTAGTCGGCACACTCTTTCTCCAGATCCTTGGCGTTGCCGTTGAGGATGTTGACGTTCTCCTTCTTGATGTCGATGTGCTTGAAGAAGTTGTTCCACATGAAGCTGTGGTAGCTCTCGGGGTGGTCCTCAGGGATGCGGACGTATTCGTCCATGTTGAAGGTGACCACGTTCTTGAAAGAGATCTCGCCTTTCTTATAGAGCTTCACCAGCTCCTTATAGGTGCCGATGGGCGTGGAGCCTGTGGGCAGGCCCAAGATGAAGGGTTTCTTAGCAGTCGGCTTGAAGGCCTTGATGCGTTCGACGATGTGGTTGGCAGCCCAACGCGACATGGCGTCGTAGTTTTTTTCGATGATGACTCGCATGGTGTATAGTTTTTAGTTGTTCAGTTATTCAGTTGTTCAGTTGCTACTGGCTCTTGGCTACTGGCTACTGGCAGTTCCATGCAAAGGGAGGGTCTTCCCTCCTGATGAGGCTGCCAAAGGCCAGAGGCCAGAAGCCAAAAGCCCATTAATGGGTATTACGGTATTTCTGGATTAATGCCACGAAATCTTCGGTCTCTTGGCGGATTTGCTTGACGAACGACACCTCGTCGATTTTGCCGATGACGGCGATCTTCTCGTCTTCGTTGCGGAAGGTGGCATTGCGGAACTCGTTGTCGTAGTCTTTCTTGCGGCTCTCGTACACCTGGTCGCAGATGAAATGCTGGATGCGGATGGCCTTGTCGAGGTTTTCGTGCCACATCTCCTCAGTGAGCACGTCGGCGTCGTCCTTGTAAAGGAACATCAGCGAAAAGTAGGCGTGACGCAGCTTCTCGACTTGGTAGTTGTCCCACAACTCGTCGTAGCGATGGTGTATCTCGTCCCAGTTGTTGAGTTTGCCGTCACGGATGTCGGCACGCAGTTGGTCGACATCCTCCTCGGGCATGGTCTGTCCGCCGAGGTTGATCCACTTGCGGAGGCGCTTGCCACGCATCTCATTCACGATATGCTCCATGTCCGATTCGGGATGGGCCTCGAGGTAATGTAAGCAGGTGGTCACGGCATAATAGGTGATCATGTCGCCGTAGGCGTGATAGGCTTGCAAAGGCTTGAGGATACGCACCTTACGCTTGCCTTTCTCCATGTGTTCGCCGAAGACCTCCAGAGCTTTCACCGTCTCAGGCTCGTTGTCGAGGAGGTTCTTGCCACACTCGCGCAGGTCGTAGTATTCGTATTTCTCGGGGTCTTCGTCTTTGCTGCGGAGCCAGGCCTTGGCGACCCATACCTCCAACAGCTTGCGACCTTCGATGATCTCTTCGACGGTGTCGGGGGCGAGGGTCTCAAACTCGATGTTCTGTATCTTACGCTTGCGTTTGTCGCGTTTCAGGTATTTAGAGGTGTTACGGGCGATGGCGTACATGTTGTACATCCACCAGTAGGCGGGCATGACCTCCAGTTCGTTCTCCTTAGTGTTGTTGCTAACCAAACAGAACGGCAGCATGATGTTGAGCTCGCTGGGGTAGTCGGCCTTGCTGAGCAAGGTGAACGAGGCAAATTTCGACGAGTGTTTCACGCTGGAGCAGAGACCGGGCCAGAAGCCACGCGAGGCCACGATTTCGCCGTCGGTGGCGCGGCTGTTGTGGTTGGAACCCATGGTGGCGCCGGCGGCCATGTTGCTCTGGCCCATGACGCAGGCAGAGATGAGGAATGAGTTGTTATGATGTTGCTCGTGCGAGGGGAAGATGAGGTTGTTCAAGACTTCGCAGCACGAGATGGTGGAGTTGTCGCCGAGCACCGAGTGGATCAGGCGGGCGCCATATTTCAGGTTGCAGTTGTCGCCCAGCACGAAGCGGGTGGCCACCACGGAGTAGAAGATGCGGCAGCCGTAGCCCGTCACGCCGTTGACGAGGATGACGCCCTCGCCGATCTGAGAAGGCTCTTCCTCCGACGAGTTGATGGTGACGTTCTTCAGCTTGCTGGCACCTTTGATGTAGCAATGCGGTCCCACCTTGGCGTCCTTGAGGATCCAGCAGTTCTTGATGACACACGACTCGCCGATGGTGCCGTAGTAGCCGCGATGGAAGTCGACGCTGGCTTGGGTGATTTCCTTCAGCCTGGCTTGCAGCTTGGTGTCGTCAGTGTATTTGGCCCAAAGGTAGGCGTCGGCCGTGATCATGCCGTCGAAAGGCAGGATTTTGCGGCTACCTATCTCGTTCATCACCTCGAGCCACACGCGCACGTCCTCGGGCTCGCCTTCCTTGATGGTGCCGTTGCCGAACTTGGAGTGGTCGGTGGTGGAGATCTCCTGGATGTTGAAGAGGATGCTCTTGTCGCCGATGATGTAATTGGCCATGTAATGCACGTCGTGGATGGCCACGTCGTCGCCGATGTCGCACGACATGATGCTGCTGTCGGTAATGCCGATAGGCACGCGCAGGTCGTGGTATTGCAACACCTTACGGGTGACACGGCCGATGCGCACCATGCCGAAGAAGTGGTTGTTGCGCACCATGCTGGTGTCGAACTCGTCAGTGACCCAGATGTCGTCCCAGTTGGTGGCGGAGTTGCTGTTTTTCACCAGACGTTCAATCTCGTCGGAACGCAGGTGACGCCAGCCGCCCTGGGGTTTCTTGACCTGTAGGTTGCGGAAGTAGTATTCGTCGTGACCGTCGTGCAAGTACTTCTCGTCGATGAAGTTCTTGTAAATCCGGTCGTAGTCAATGATAGTTACTTGGTCCATTTATGTGGTTTTAGCAAAAGGATATGTCATTCCAGCGCTGGTTGTGCGGGGGCATGGAATCTATATCCTTTTGCGGTTTTATCTGTTTTTATACATATCCTCGTAGTACTTCTGATAGTCGCCGCTCGTCACGTTATCCATCCATTCCTGGTTATCTAAGTACCAACGGACGGTCTTTTCGATGCCTTCCTCAAACTGCAAGGACGGCTCCCAGCCCAGTTCTTTCTGGAGCTTGGTGGAGTCGATGGCGTAGCGAAGGTCGTGGCCGGCGCGGTCGGTGACGTAGGTGATGAGGTCCATGTCGGCACCCTCGGGACGACCCAGCAAGCGGTCTACCGTATTGATCAACACCTTGATGAGGTCGATGTTCTTCCATTCGTTGAAGCCACCGATGTTGTAGGTCTCGGCCACCTTGCCTTCATGGAAGATGAGGTCGATGGCGCGGGCGTGGTCTTCCACATAGAGCCAGTCGCGCACGTTCTCGCCCTTGCCGTAGACGGGTAACGGTTTGCGGTGACGGATGTTGTTGATGAACAGCGGGATGAGTTTCTCTGGGAATTGGTAGGGGCCGTAGTTGTTGGAGCAGTTCGTCACGACGGTGGGCAGTCCGTAGGTATCGTGGAAAGCGCGCACGAAGTGGTCGCTGCTGGCCTTGGCGGCGCTGTAGGGGCTGTGAGGCTGGTATTTCAGGTCCTCGGTGAAGAACTTGCTACCGTAGGCGAGGTGGTGCTTGCCGCTGCTGGCCTTGGTGCTGAAGGGCGGCATGATGCCTTCGGGGTCGGTGAGCTCCAGGGCGCCGTAGACCTCGTCGGTGCTGATGTGGTAGAAGCGCTTTCCATCCCAATCACCATCCCAATACAGCTTCGCTGCTTGCAGCAGGCTCAGCGTACCCATCACATTGGTCTGCGCAAAGGTGAACGGGTCCTTGATGCTGCGGTCCACATGGCTCTCGGCGGCGAGGTGGATGATGCCGTCGACGTTCTCTTCTTGCATCAACTTATAGACACCATCGAAGTCGCAGATGTCCATCTTGACGAACTTATAGTTGGGCTTGTCCTCGATGTCCTTGAGGTTGGCGAGGTTGCCGGCGTAGGTCAGCTTGTCGAGGTTGATGATCTTGTATTCAGGGTATTTGTTGACGAAAAGTCTAACGACATGGCTGCCGATGAAGCCTGCGCCACCAGTGATGATGATGTTTCTTTTGTAGTTCATTGTATGTATTGTTTCAATATCCGTTTGGGTTGTTCTTTTGCCAGTTCCAGGAATCGCGGCACATCTCTTCAAGGCCATATTGTGCCTTCCAACCCAGTTCCTTCTCTGCCTTGGCGGGGTCGGAATAGCAGGTGGCGATGTCGCCGGCACGGCGTGGCTTGATGCTATACGGTATCTTGATGCCGTTGACCTTCTCGAAGGTCTTCACCACATCGAGCACCGAGTAACCTTGTCCCGTGCCGAGGTTATAGATGGCGATGCCACACTTCCTCTCGATGGCTTGCAAGGCCGCCACATGGCCACGGGCCAAGTCGACGACATGGATGTAGTCGCGAACGCCCGTACCATCGGGGGTGGGATAGTCGTTGCCGAAGACACCCAGCTCGGGGCGCTTACCCACGGCCACCTGGGTGACATAGGGCATCAGGTTGTTCGGGATGCCGTTGGGGTTCTCCCCTATCCTGCCGCTCGGGTGGGCGCCGATGGGGTTGAAGTAACGCAACAGCACGATGTTCCATTCCTTGTCGGCCTTCTGCATGTCCATCATGATCTCTTCGAGCATGCTCTTGGTCTGGCCGTAAGGGTTGGTGCAGTGGCCCTTGGGACATTCCTCCGTGATGGGGATGATGGCCGGGTCGCCGTAGACGGTGGCCGACGACGAGAAGATGATGTTCTTGCAGCCATGCTTGCGCATCACGTCGAGTAGGGTCAGCGTGCCGCCGATGTTGTTTTCGTAGTATTCCCACGGCTTCTCCACGCTCTCACCCACGGCCTTCAAGCCGGCGAAGTGGATGCAGGCGTCGAAGCGGTGTGCGCTCATCACGCGGTTGAGGCCTTCGCGGTCGCGGATGTCGACTTCATAAAAGGGGATCTCCTTGCCTGTCAGCTCTGCCACGCGTTCGAGCGACTTGCGGTTGCTGTTGCTGAGGTTGTCGACGACCACGGTGTCGTGGCCCGCCGCATTGAGTTCCACTAAAGTGTGGCTGCCGATGAATCCGGCGCCGCCTGTGACTAAAATCTTCATACTGGTATTTACAGGCCATTGAAGCTATGTCATCCCTGCGCTGGACAGTGTGGTGGCATGGGATCTATGGCTTCAAGGGCCGTCAAATAAAGGTTTTTGTTATATAAACCGCCTCCCATAGATTCCCTCCATCGCACTTCCTCTGCTGGAATGACATGGGAGACTTGTCTTTACTTTATTAAATCAATCTCTTCTGCATTCAATTCATACAGAGAAAAGATCAACTCGTCAATTTTATCTTGTGCGTTCTTGTCGCCCTTCAAGGCATCGTCAACAAAGCTTGTAAACTGTTCGTCTTGCTCTTCCGTGATCTTCGGGAACGGCAGCGTCGACAAGTTGCCTTTCAAGATCTTGAGGTCGTTGAAGCGCTTCGTGTACAAGAAATTGAACAACGAAGAATTCAAGAAAGCCAAGACCGTCTTCACGCTCATGCCGTCCACTTCGGGGATGAGGATGTTGGCACTGTTGAGGAAGAGGCGTTGCTTGTCGTCATAGGTGAAGCAGAGGCTACCCGACACGAACTTATACACCAGCTTCTCCTTGGCGCGGTACAACTCATCCTGGGCACACTGTTGGAAGTCGGCGCGGTTGTATTTGATGTAACGGCTCGCCTTTTTCAGGCCGTACTTGCTGATGTCCTTACCGGTGAAGATAGGCTCCAAGCCTTGACGCATCCTTTCTTTCAGCACCCTGGCGTTGTTGCCCGTGATGATGCCCAAGGCCCATCGACTGTGCGACAGGTCGTCGTGACGCATCCGCTCCGCCTGGTTGAGGATGGCCTCTTCGCGGTCGTTGAGCATCGGGATGGCACAGAAGTCGTCGTTGCCAGGCACAAACTCCTTGCGCGACACCTCGTTGTTGGCGCCATACACCACATAGCTCTGCTTGCCATCGACGGCCTTCTTGCTGACCTTCAAGCTGATGAAGTCGGTAAACACCCCTTTGAAACGCTCGCGGTAGCATTTGATAGCCTCGATCCTGGTCTCCTGCGTCACGAAACGACGCAAGTCGGCATGCACCTTGATTTTCATCAGCGAAGAAGGCATGAGGAAGTGTAGTATTCCATTCTGATTCAAGTACTTGAACGACTCGGTGAAAAACAGCGATGCCTTTTCCTTCGACTGAACGATGTCGGATTCGTGCAGTTTGCCTTTCTCGGTGCCCCAAGGCGGGTTGGTGACGATATAGTCGAACCTGAGGTCGCCCAAGGCCGTGGCCGCATGAAGCAGGAAGTCCATCTGGTAGATCTGCGGATACACCGACGATTCGTTGAACTTCACCATGAGGTTGGCCTTGGCAATCATCACGGCGAGCGGGTCGTTGTCGATGCCATAGAGTTGCTCCATCTCGGCGTGTTGCACCTTCATCAGGAAGATGCCGCTACCGCAGCAAGGGTCGAGAAACTTCTCGCCGTTCAACATCCGGATGTCGGAGAGCATCTCGTTGACGATCACGGGCTTGGTGTAGTAAAGCCCTTTCAGGATACGACTCCCTTCTGCCGTCAGCGACTGATAAACGAAGCCTATCCAGTCGTCATTGCGGTTTTTCAGGATCTGACGTGGCACCTCAAGGCCCAGACGCTCATAATGCGTGTATTCCTCGAAGAAACGACGCTTGTTGTCTTCGTTCACCTTGTTGTGCTCAAGATACAGAGCGCAGAGGGTGAACAGCAGGTCCTCGATAGGATAGGTGGTGTCGCGCAGCTCCTCGACGAAACGAGGCAGACTGGCCGCCATCACATACCCCTCAGGCGTGATGATTTTTTGCGAGCGGCTCTTGTTGGCCCTACGCGTCAAGCGGTCGGAACGGCCGTTTTTCAGCTTGTCCCAGTTGCGTTGTGTGGCTTTCGAAATGAAAATGTTTGCTTCCGTCATTATACAGCTTCGCCTCCTAAGTCCCATTAAGATTTCTTAACGAACTCTATTTCAACCATATACAATTATGCCTAAAAAGGCATATTAATTTGCAAATATACGGATTTCTACAATTCCACAACTAATAAATATAAAAAAGTAAGTAATGTTGAAAACGCTTGGTTTTACAAGTGTTTTTTTTCTATTTTTGCTCAACTAAAAAGTAAGATAATGATACTTTGTTTGGAAACGGCCACACCCGTTTGTTCTGTGGCCCTCAACGACGGCTGTTGCACCATCGCCTTGCGCGAGACAGAAGGACAAAACGCTCATTCCGAGAAGATTACCAACTTCATCCGTGAGGTCATGGAGACGGCCCACATCGACTATCGCCAGCTGGATGCCGTTGCGGTGAGCAAAGGACCTGGCTCCTATACGGGTCTACGCATCGGCGTGAGCACCGCCAAAGGCATCTGCTATGCCGCCGACCTGCCCCTGATGGCCGTCGACACACTCGAGGCCATGGCCTATGGCATGAAAGCCAAACTCGGCAGCCAAATCGCTGACAACGACCTGCTTATCCCCATGATTGACGCGCGCCGCATGGAGGTGTATGCCGCCATTTTTGACGCCAACATGAACAAGATTGAGGATACAGCCGCAAGGGTCATCGATGAGAATTCGTTTGAGGATTTACAAAAAAATCATCGGCTCTGGCTCTTCGGCGACGGCGCCCCTAAGCTAAAGAAAGTGTTTGAAAACCAACCTAATATCAACATTGTTGATGGCTTTAAGCCTTCGGCAGCCTATATGCTTCCCTTGGTGGAGAAAGCCCTGCGGGAACAGGATTTTGTCGACGTGGCGTATTTCGAGCCGTTCTATCTGAAGGATTTCATTGCGGGGAAACCGCATGTTAAGGGGTTGTAAAATCTGGTAGAGACGCGATTAATCGCGTCTCTACAAACACCAATAACAATGAATAAAACCATATTGTTACCTCTGTTTCTGCTGCTGGCCAACCTCTGTTTTGCGCAGGCACCGCATTTGCATGAACATGACTATCCTATGGTCACGGAAGAAAGCCCTACCATCCGCAACTTGATGAATGCCGTTTCGGCAGACAGCCTCAACGCCAATATCGAACACCTCAGCGGCTACCATACACGCCGTTACGACAGCCGTTTTATCTATGATGTACAAGACTGGTTAGTAAGCCGTTACAAGACCTTCGGCGTTGACACGGTGATGCTCCACGACTTTGAAGTGCCCTACTTCGAACAAGGCACCGCCGACAACATCATTGCCGTGAAATGGGGCACGAAAACACCCCAAGAGTATGTGATTTGTGGGGCACATTACGACTCATGGAATGCTGATGGTTACGACCCCGACACCATCCGCTCGCCCGGTGCCGACGACAACGCCTCGGGCGTGGCAGGCATCCTCGAAACAGCCAGACTATTAAGTCCTTACACTTTCGACCGCACCGTCATCTTTGCCAACTGGTGCGCCGAAGAAATCGGCCTCGTCGGAAGTGCCGCCTACGCCCACGACATGGCAGAACAACGCATGGACATCGTGGCCTATTTCAACCTTGACATGACAGGCTATCTCGCCGAAGGCTCCGACATATATGTCAACCTGATGTACACCTCACAAGACTCATTGTTAGGCGATTACGTAAAAAATTTGAGCCATGTCTATTTCCCTGAAATGCGTATCTGGCAGGACTGGCTCACCGGCGGCGACAGCGATTATTCCTCCTTCAACCGCAACGGCTATCCAGCCATCCACCCGTTCGAGGATGTGCACAACAGCTCCCCTTTTATTCATACTAGACAAGATGTTTTAGGATTGAGTGTCAACAACTTGGAGCAATGCAAACGCTTCACCGAACTCAACCTCGGCGCCGTGGCGATTTTGGCCGGCATCAATGGCATGGCAGTATCCGAAAACGAACTGCCTCAAGTGACCCTTTATCCCAATCCCGCCAAGGAGAAGGTCAACATTCTGGCGGAAGATGGTCTGCTACATATCGCCGTCTATAACCTTTTTGGGCAGCAAACCTTAGCGCTGGACTTATATGGCGAGAATAAGTTTGTGCTCAACACAAACAACTATCGTCCAGGGGTTTATGTCGTCAACATCGTGACCGAGAAAGGCATGACGACACAGCGGCTCATCGTTCAATAAGCGTCTTCCATGTCCTCATACCTGAAAACGTGCATCTCGTAGCGCGAGGGCTTCACAAACGACTTCATCAGACTGGCGTCGATAGTCGTCACCGAGATTTGCTCGGGCGTCAAGCCTTTGACATTCCACACATAATCGGAGAGCAATTCATTACGCCGTTCCATCAGGCGTGGCAGTATTTTCTCTGATTTGTCGCGATACACCTCACACGCCACGGAAGTGACGTCTTTAGCCGAACGCAATTTTTTCTTCTTGGAATATTGCTTCGCATAGTCGCATAAGCCTTTGTCGTTCAACTTGATGGAACGGATGGCCTCGCTGGACAGGAAGTCGAGGTCCGAGAACTTCATATTGGGATGTATGGAAAGGTAATAGTCACGCTTCAACTGGGAGATACACAGTTCTTTGACGACCTCTTCGTATTGCACCTGTTCCTCAAGGATGATGGCCAAATCGGAACGGCTTTGCAGGGTGACCACCACATTGTCAAGCATCACATATTGCTCAGGAGAGAAGTCGAATTGCAAGGGGTCAAAGGGTATGTATTTCAGGTTGTTATCCTCATCGGTCATCAGGCGGAACGGCGAGGCGGACACCTTGGCCAAGACGTTGAAGAACACCTTTCGCAGTGTCTTTCTATAGGAAAACTTGGGGTCGTTCAGATTACCGGAAACAGGCAAGTCGACGCTGATATTGTTATGCCTGTCGGCCAGCAGATACACGCCCAATTTCAGCGGTACCTTGGGGAATTTGGGCTGTATCTTTTTGTTTTTGTCGCCCAATTTCAGAGAAGCGGTTTGCAGTTTGTTGACGCCCTTGATATTGCCGTCGGAGATGACGTTTTGGCTGCGGAACGACAACGTACCCGACTCCACTGGAACACCAAACAACTGCATCGTATAAGGCGAAAAATCAGCGACTTGTACATTGCTCAGCATCAAGGTGAGGTTGTGGTTGTCAAGACCCTGGAGCGTGCCGTGCCAGTTCACGAAAAGCTTGCCGACATGGTTGAGCATGGCCTGAAGATGGATGCTGTTGTCGCCGTCAAGAGTAAAGCGTTTCGAGGTCAGGTTGATGTCAGAGATCTCGTAATGGAAGACCTCTGGCAAGGTGTGGTCCTCGTAAAGCACTTCTGTTTGGTCCAACGTCAAGTCATCGATGCTGACCTTCCACGACTTAGGCTCTTCGACGGGTATGGAAACCGTATCCAATTCGAGTGCCATTTCGGTTGTGTCACGCTGGAACAAAAAATCAAAATTGAAGGTGCTGTCGGACGCTACAATATACTTCGCGTTTAGTCCTGAAAGATGAAGCGTACCCAGGTCCAACACCTTGTCGTTCAGCTGCAAACGTTTGATTTCGGCAAAGACAGAATCCACGACACCCAAGGGGCGTTCATCGGTATCTTGAAGCGCCACGTCGTTCAGTACCAAGCTGCCTTTCATGTCGAAGTCCATGATATGGTCGGTGACACCCTCAGCCTCCAAGTCCAAATCGGCCCACCCCGTCAGCAAGTCGACGGGAAAGTTTTGTTGCAGGTACGGCTCTATGATTTCAAGACCTAAATGGTTTATATTCAAATTAATATAATACTTTTTCCCATTTTCTGAGAGCCGCAGGTTGGTATGCAAGGTGGCATTGTCGGCAAGGGAAAGGTCGAGGCCAACGTCGGTTTTCATCTCCGACAAATCAATCGAAGGGATGAGCAAGGCGATATCGCGCAAGAGCAGCTCATTGCCAAGTGACAAGTCGGCATACCGAATGGAGCCGTTCTCGATGTTGATTTCATTGAAAACCAAACCGATGCCAGAAGATTTGGCTTGGGTGGTATCGGACGAAAACTGTTCCAACAAGCTAGTGAAATTAAACCTGTCGCGGTCTTGCTCCACGTTGACATCCAAACCCGAAAGCGTAGCGCGTTTCACCCAAAGTCGGTGGTTAAGCAGCTCCCGCAATTTGATTGTTGTCGTAAAGCGATCGAAGTGCACAAAAGGTGTCGTACCATCCTCTTCGTAGAGTGTCAAATCCTTGATTTTCACTGTTCCTGAGAACGGGTTGACCCAAAGCTTTCCCATGCTCAATTCGCGACCCATCAGCTCTTGGTCGTGTTTTTCTAAATAGCTCTTCGCAATGGGCGAAAGCAACAGCAGCACCACAAGCAGTAGGCCTATGATGCTGCCGAGTACGATAAGCGGTATTTTTACGGCTTTTTTCATCAGCCTAAGGCTTTCACGCCGGTGTCAATACGCTTGAGGGTCTCATCCTTACCGAGAAGTTCGAGGATTTCGCCGATGTGCGGGCCTTTGCCAGCACCGACCACCATCAAACGGAGGCCGTTCATCACGAGACCCATGTTCAGCTCGTTGCTGGTAATCCAGTTGTTAAGCGTTTCATCGATATTGGCCAGAGTGAAAGGCTCGATGCCTTTGATGACTTCCTTCACCTTGAGCATGGTCTCGGCGCTGTTTTCCTTCCAGCGTTTCTTCACCGTCACGGGGTCGTATTCCGTCGGGGCCTCGAAGAAGAAGAAGCTCTGGTCCCAAATCTCTTTCACAAAGTTGACTCTATCTTTCACTAAGCCAGCGACTTTTACAGCAAAGTCCAATGGTGCGTCGATGCCCTTTTCGGCCTTCAGCCATTCTTGGTAGTCCTTGCCGACTTCCTCGTTCGACTTGCGCATGAGCCACTCGTGGTTGAACCACTTGGTCTTCTCCACGTTGAACTTGGCGCCGCTCTTGCTGCAGCGCTCGAGCGAGAAGGCCTGTATCAGCTCGTCCATGGTGAAGATTTCTTGCTCGGTACCCGGGTTCCAACCCAAGAGGGCCAACATATTAATGAAGGCCTCGGGGTAGTAACCCGACTGCTTGTAGCCCATGGCCGTGTCTCCGGTCTTCGGGTCGACCCAATACATCGGGAAGACGGGGAAGCCGAGACGGTCGCCGTCGCGCTTGCTAAGCTTGCCGTTGCCGTCGGGTTTGAGTAGCAGGGGCAGGTGGGCAAACTGCGGTGCCTCCCATCCGAAGGCCTCGTAGAGCATGACATGGAGCGGCATCGAAGGCAGCCACTCCTCGCCACGGATGACATGGCTGATCTGCATCAGGTGGTCGTCGACGATGTTGGCCAGATGGTAGGTGGGCATGCCGTCGCTCTTGAACAGGACCTTGTCGTCCAAGGTGTTGGTCTGCACGTGCACCTCGCCACGGATGAGGTCGTGCATGACAATCTCGCGGTCTTCTGGAATCATGAAACGCACGGTGTAGGGTGTGCCGTCGGCTATCAGTTTGTCGACCTCTTCCTTGCTCATCGTCAAGCTGTTGCGCAGGTGCTTGCGGCTCTGACAGTTGTAGATGAAGGTCTGCTTGTTGGCTTCGGCTTCCTTGCGGTATTGATCCAACTCCTCGGCGGTGTCGAAGGCGATGTAGGCACAGCCTTTGGCCAGCAGCTCGTCGCTATATTGCTTGTAGAGGTGTTTGCGGTTGCTCTGCTTGTAGGGGCCGAACTCGCCGCCCACATAGTCGCTCTCGTCGAACTTGATGCCGCACCAGTCGAGCGACTCGACGATGTATTGCTCGGCACCTGGCACGAAGCGGGTTTGGTCGGTGTCCTCAATACGGAGGATCATTTTGCCGCCGTTCTTCTTGGCAAACAGATAGTTATATAACGCGGTACGCACGCCCCCGATGTGAAGCGGGCCCGTCGGGCTGGGGGCAAATCTCACTCTTACTTCTTTCATATTATGTGTTTGATTAATAATTTTGACTGCGCGACACGGGACTGCGGGACTTACTCAGTCTCGCGTCTCGAAGTCACGAAGTCTCGTGTCCTATTTTGGGTGCAAAATTAGTTTATTTATCGAAACCATGGGAAAAAACCATCAACGCTTTTTAGCCAAGTTTTGATTTTTAGTCTATAATATGACGTGAATAAAAGCATTATTTACATCATTTTTTGATTTGAATAATACATTTTTTCACTGCATTATCTTGTTAGTTAAACTAAAATTCGTATTTTTGCGGCGAAAAACAAATATATTTGTTTCAAAATTTGAATTGTTTATGAAAACACCATTTTGGATATGGCAATATGAGGGATGGCCTCGTTTCTGCTGGAGCAACGACAATGTCATAGGCCCGTTGGCCCAGGTTCGCGAGAAGCAAGGACGGCTGCTTGGCCTGATGGACAGCCTCGGTTTTGACACGCAAAGCATCTCTTCTCTTGAAGTGATGACAGAGGATGTGTTGCGCAACAGCGAGATCGAAGGATTGCTACTCAACCCCAACCACGTGCGTTCATCGGTGGCTCGCCACCTTGGCCTTGACACCGCAGGACTGCCCATGCCAGACCACTATACTGAAGGCGTAGTGCAGGTGATGTTGGATGCCGTGCAAAATGCCAATGAGCCTTTGACAGAAGAGCGCCTATTCAACTGGCATGCGGCATTGTTTCCGATGGGTCGAAGCGGTATCACGCCTATCACTGTGGCGGCTTGGCGGCAGGGTGCAGAGCCGATGCAAGTGGTGAGCGGTGCCATGGGAAAAGAGAAAGTCCATTATGAAGCACCGCCTTCTGAGGATGTGCCTCGGCAGATGCAACTGTTTTTGGACTGGTTTAACAGTGAATCTACCACAGACCCGGTGCTGAAAGCCGCCGTGGCGCATCTTTGGTTTGTGAACATACACCCCTTTGAGGATGGCAATGGCCGTTTGACACGGACCATCACCGATATGCTCCTTGCACGCGCCGAGGGCTCGTCGCAACGATTCTATAGCATGTCAGCGGCTATCCTGCGCGATAGAAAGAATTACTACGAAGTTTTGGAATACATGGGCAAGCATGGTTTGGACATCACGCAGTGGCTCTTGTGGTTCTTGAAGACTATGGAAAACGCCATCAACACCGCCGTCGAGAAGACACAACGGGTGGTTCGTAAGTCATTGTTTTGGCAGGAAAAGCGCAATATTGCTCTCAATGAGAGGCAAATCAAGGTCATCAACCGCCTTTGGGACGGCTTCGAAGGCAAACTCAACACCAGCAAGTGGGCCAAAATGACTAAGACCTCCACAGCAACAGCCTTGCGCGACATACAAGATTTGGTAGAGAAAGGCATACTCCGCCGCACTGAGGAAGGTGGTCGTAGCACAAACTATGAGTTGGTGGAGAATTAAACGAAAAAAGCCTGCTTTTCAGCAGGCTTTTTTTGAGGTACCTGGCGGACTCGAACCGCCGTCCCCGGTTTTGCAGACCGGTCCCTAACCGCTCGGGCAAGGTACCCTTTTGCGGCTGCAAAGATACAACTATTTGTTGAATTGCAAGGTTTTTGCGCGAAAATTTTTACACCAATCCTCTCGCCGACAGCTTCAGCCAGTTCCAGACGACCAACGCCACGAAGAGTACACCGCAGTACACATAGAAGATTTTCAGGTCTTTACGTCGTAAGTGCGTCATCGCATAGGCACCCATGAGCATGATGATGGGCACGGCTGGCTCGTGATAACGCTCCGAGTTGGCGGCAAAGGAAAACATGATTAATGTCAGATACGAAAGCTCGTAGGCGCCAATCAAACTGAAATCGCGCCATTTCTTTTGCCTGAACGCAATGACGATGGCCAGCATGGCAAAAAAGGCCACGAAATTGGTCACGTAGGTGCTGCCGTGGATCATCTTGTTGTGGTCGGGGGCCTCCTCCACCATGGGAGCCAAAGGAAGCACGAACGCGCCAGGCGCCAAAATCCAGCTCTGAGCCAACTGGCTATGACTGAAGCCCATCGTCTCGTATTTGTTGGAATTGTAGTCCAAATCCGTGAACTTGTAACGGTAAATCAACCTCATCTCACGCCCTATGGGAGAGAACAAAAACGCGAAAAACACCACCACGACGGCAGCGGCAGTGATGATTTTACCTTTCTTGCCCACCAAATCTTTTGAAGAGACCAACACAAAGACCAAAAACGAGAATATCAGGCACATGCCAAGGATGGTGCGGAAGCCAAAAGCCAAGCCCGTGAACAAGATGGGGCTAAAGACATTCCAGAAGGTGTATCTCTTGCTTCGGATGAGGTAATCCATGCGCTCAAGGGCCATGACCGAAACGAAAATCATCTCCATCTCCTTGGTGTGTAAACCGCAGATCTGAACCAAAATAGGGGTAAACACACACATCACGGCAGCCAGACGACCCGTGCGCTCGCCGAAGGTGCGCGAACCCAGTTTCCATACCGCGATGCAAAGATAGGCGCTCATGGCGGCCTTAAAGAGTCTCGGCACCAGCCAACTACGGCCAAAGATAGTATAAAGTAAGGTGAGCCAAAGGATATACCCTTGGTCGGACCAGCCCATCATATAGGCATTCAAATACTTGAAAATGTAGATGACATGTCCATGACGCACGCACTTCGAGAGATAGGATGCAATGGTATGGTAACTGATGCTATCGCCCGCGGCATACTCAAAGGCTATGCCTGTTTCCCAATAGTAATAGTAGCACATCACAAAGGCATAGACCGCCCTGATGGCGAAGGCCGTAAAGAAAACCTTGCGCCAGAACTTCTTTGGCTCGTCGTTTTTCCAACGGGGGTAGAAAATGGTGGTCAGCACAAAGAAAAACAGCACCTCGCCCATGCCCCACAGTATCCATTTCCATTGTAAGGCATATTCACGGAAGGCTATGCTGATGACGAGTAAGGCCAGAAGATATAGCCCAGCGCCGATGAAGCTAATATGTCGCAGCAGTTTGGTGCTCATAATATAGGTCCTGTAGAGACGCGGCGCGCCACGTCTCTACAATGAATCATTATTTTGTTTGAAATACGCCTTCCACGCCGTGACGTTTCTTGGCAGCGCGCATCAACAACGATTTTTCTCCCAGTGTAATCGTTCCCACCTTGCGCATGTCGGCACGCTCCCAGAAGTTGGGCTTGTATTCATGATGGAAACGGAACAGCTCTTCCGATGCCGTCAGCACGTTGACGCTATAGTTTTCCAACGAATCCGAAACCAGGTCAAATTCAATATAAAGGCTGCGATTGGCTGCATTATAATCGTAGGTAAACGTATAGTAGACTACGGAATCATTATGATGATCCCTTTGCACGCCGTGGCCGTCCTCGAAGAAATACATCCTATAACCCGTCGTGGTGTCGTAGGGGTTAAATTCCCAGTGTCTGTACGAGTCTTCAATCATTTGGCCGAAATAGTCGGTGTTCCAACGTTCCAACTTAGAGACGCCGAAAACCATGTTGAAGATTTCATCAAACTCAAGTTTGTTTTGAGAGAGGAACACTTTTGCCGTGGTAAAACCATGCTCGGAAGTGAGGGTGAACGACGAGCTTCTGTAGTCAGAACCTTCGTAGGGTTGCACCGAAATGGCTAGGCTGCCACTATTTTCCCCCGACATGGGCGAAACCGTGTACCAATCCGCATCGTCGTCAATGGTGACCGTCCATTTGCAGTTGGAAGTGACTTCTATGGTCTTGGTTTCGGCTTCTTTCGGGAACCACAGTTCGTATTTCGACAACTCGATGACTTCTTTTTTCTGCGTCACTTTCACCGTGACTGAAGCCTTCCCCTTGGCCGAAACGATGGTAAACGATGAATTTCTATATTCCTGTCCTTCCATCGGTTGCACCACAATGGTCAACTGTCCTTGGTTGTCGTTGGCGCTTGTCGTGGGCGAAACGGTAAACCAATCGGCGTTGTCGTCAATGCTCAGCGTCCAGTCGCAGTTGGCGGTGATGTCTAGGGTTTTGGTGTCGCCTGCCTCCGAAACCAACAAATCGTAGGCCGAAAGGGTGATGGTCTCTTTCTTGCAACCTGTAAGGCCAAGCATCGCCAAGGCGATGATGGCGAGAATCAAATTCTTTGTTTTCATTGGTTTATGGTTTTAACAGGTAGAGACGCGGCGCGCCACGTCTCTACAGGGTTATCAATCCATATTAAATATCGGTCCGCCTTCCTTGCGCTTGGCGACAATCTGGCGGAGTTTTGCCTCTTCTTGAGGGGTATATTCGCCTATCTTGCGCATGTCGGCACGCTCCCAGAAGTCGGTCTTGTATTCATGGATGAAACGATACAACGAGTCGCTGGCCGTCAGCACCTGCGGGGCATAACTCTCGGGCGCATCGGTGACGGTTTCAAAATCGATGTGCAAGATCTGGTCAACGGGGTTGTACTCGTAAGTAAAAGCATAGTAAACCGCCGTGTCATTATGATGGTCACGCTGAACGCCCTGGCCATCTTCAAGGAAATACATCATATAGCCCGTGGCGGTGTCATACGGATCAAAGGTGTAGTGTTTGTAGGAATCCTCGATGATCTGTCCGAAATAGTCGGTGTTCCAATGCTCGAGTTCCATCACACCAAAGATTTTGTTTACCATGCCGTCGAAATCGAGCTTGTTTTGTGAGACGAAAATCGTGCGGCGGACGTGTCCGTTAGGCACCGTGATAAAGAAAGACGAGGCGCGGTAATCGCAATCCTCCATGGCGTCAACGGTGATGGTGATGGTGCCGTCTTTTTCTCCACTCATGGTGCTAATGGTGTACCAGTCGGCATCATCGTTTTTCACCACGGTCCATTTGCAGTTGGCGGTGATTTCCAATGTTTTGGTTCCAGGATCAACGCCAAAATACAGGTTGTTTGTGGATACCCTTAAGCTATATTGCTTCCCACAGCCAACGAGACCTGCTGCAGCGACGACCAATAAGGCCATCATCATAAAGATGTTTCTTTTTTTCATGTCGTTTCGTTTGATTAATCGTGCAAAAGTACACATTTTTCTTAATACCGTCTTTTTTGTCTCGACTTCTTGGGTAGCGTATCTGCCAACAACTCGAAATCCATCCTGTGCTTGAAGAGGTCGACGGCCTTCACGCGGATGCGCACCTCGTCGCCCAACTGGATGATGCGGCCCGTCTCCTGCCCGATGACGCGGAAGTTGTCGTCGTCGAGGTAATAGTAGTCGCCAGGGAGGTCCTCATAGCGCACCAAGCCTTCGCATTTGTTGCCTTTCAGCTCGACGAACAAGCCCCATTTGCTCACGCCCGACACCAAGCCTTCAAACACCTGTCCGATCTTATCTTGCAGATATTCAGCTTGTTTATATTTGATGCTCTGGCGTTCCATCTCCTCGGCTTGCTTCTCCATCTCGCTGGCGTGTACACACATCTCCTCATATTCCTTCTTGTTGACCGAGCCTTGGTTTTCGATGAGATACCTCTCTATTAATCGGTGTACCATCAGGTCGGGATAGCGACGGATGGGCGAGGTGAAATGGGTGTAATAGTCGAAAGCGAGGCCATAGTGCCCGATGTTGTCGGTGCTGTAGACGGCCTTGGCCATGGTGCGCAGCGCGACGGTCTGGATGAGGTTCTTCTCACCCTTTCCTTCCACGTCTTCAAAGAGTTTGTTGTAGGAGTTCACCAAGGTGGTACGGTTGCTGAGGTTCATGGTATAGCCCAGGCGCGAAATCAGCAGCATGAACTTGTTGAGTTTCTCGGGATTAGGCTCGTCGTGGACACGATAGACGAAGGTGTAGTTGCTCCACTTGCTGCCCGTCATGCCGAAAGTCTCGGCCACGGTACGGTTGGCGAGCAGCATGAAGTCCTCGATTAATTCGTGACTCTCGTTCTGCACGCGCACATAGGTGTCGATAGGTTTCTTGTTCTCGTCAAGGATAAACTTCACCTCCTCGGAGTGGAAATTGATGCTACCTGCCTCCATTCTCTTTTCTCGTAGTTTAGTTGCCAAGCTGTTGAAAGTCAGGATTTCGTCCTTATAGTCACCGTCACCGCCTTCGATCATGGTCTGCACCTCTTCATAAGTATAGCGGCGGCACGACTTGATGATGGTCTTGCCAATCCACTTGTCGTAAATCTTGGCGTCGTCGTCCATCTCAAACACCACGGAGAAGGTCAGTTTCTCCTCATCGGGGCGCAACGAGCATACGTTGTTGCAGAGCTTCTCGGGCAGCATGGGGATGGTACGGTCGACGAGATAGACGCTCGTTCCACGGTCGAGAGCTTCCTTGTCGATGGCGGAGCCTTTCCGCACATAGTGCGACACGTCGGCGATGTGGACGCCTACTTCCCAGTGGCCGTTGTCCAACTTCTTCAGGCTGATGGCGTCGTCGAAGTCCTTGGCGTCGGCTGGGTCGATGGTGATGGTGAAGGTCTTGCGGAAGTCACGGCGTTTATTAATCTCATCCTTATTAATCTTGACAGGGATGTTTTCCGCTTCCCGCTCCACTTCCTCCGGAAACTCAATGGGATAATCGTGAGCTGCCAAGATGCTTTCCATCTCCACGTCGTTCTCGCCTGGCTTGCCTAAGACGCGGACGATTTCGCCGAAGGGGTTTCCTGAGCCGTCGGGCCAGTCGGTGAGGTGGACGATGACCTTCATGCCGTCCTTGGCGCCGTTGAGGTCGCCACGCGGGATGAAGATATCCACAGGCATCCAGTCCACGTCGGGGCGAACAAAGACATAGCCGTGCGATATGGTGAGCACGCCCACAAACTCGGTATGCTTGCGTTCCAAAATCTCCACGATTTTGCCTTCTGGCTTGCTGTTGTTGCGTTTGGGGAACATGGCCACGCGCACACGGTCGCCATGCAAAGCTTTGTAGGTATCTTGTGCCGCGATGAAGATGTCTTCGCCCTCACCGTCGTCGCGCACCACGTAGGCCTTACCCGTCGACTTCATCTCTACCGTGCCTTCCACGTATTTCGTCTTCGGCCCGAACTGCGCCATGCCTGCGTTGCTCATCACATAGCTAAAAGGACGTGCCTCTTGCAACAAGCCTTTATCCTTCAAGTCAATAAGCAAGTTATACACCACATCCTTCCCTGCTTGGTCCTTGATACCCATAATCTTACAGACCTGCTTGTAGTTCTTCGGACGGAAAGGCTGGTCGGCGAAAATGCCGAGTATCACACTCGTAAAAGTGCTCAGTTTATTGTCGATTTTTTTCTTTTTTGCCATGATAATTTAAATTCAGAATAAATTTCGGCTGCAAAGATAATCAAATCACACAATTAACCCTGTTGATAATTTTGTTGACAAAAAAAAATGAGAATTTATTTGTTCGAAAGAGCCAAAATGATATACCTTTGCAAAACAAGGTTCTTCGGTGAAGATTAATAGGGAACCCCGTGAAAATCAGGGACTAATCCCGTAGCTGTGAGCTTTAGAGAACGTTTGACAACCCAGCCACTGTCCAACCCATGAGGACGGGAAGGCCGTCGGAGCGGAAGCGAGTCAGAAGACCTGCCTTGGGAAAGTGATTGCACTATGGCCCTCGGGAAGTAGGGAAGTATGCGATAAAGATTGAAAATAGATTTATAGTCATGCATCGATAAGATGCAATAATTTGAAAACGAGCACATTATATGAGCAACGGAGGATTGTACATTACCAAAAGGGACGGCAAGCAGGAAGCCTTCTCCCTTGAAAAAATCAAAGTGGCCATCAGCAAGGCCTTTCTCGCTTCGGGATTCTATGCCACCGACGAGGACCTCAACGGCATCTTGAGCCGCGTCCGTGTGACCAACGGCATCACCGTGGAGGAGATCCAAAACCAGGTGGAGACGGCATTAATGGCCGAGCAGTACTACACTGTGGCCAAAAACTACATCCTGTACCGCCAGAAACACACCGAAGACCGCGAGATTCGCGAGAAAATCGACTTCCTGAGCAACTACGTCAACGCCTCGAACGCCGCCACCGGCTCGAAGTACGACGCCAACGCCAACGTGGAGAAGAAAAACATCGCCACGCTCATCGGTGAGCTGCCCAAGTCGAGCTTCATCCGCATCAACCGCCGCCTGCTGACCGACCGCATCAAGGAAGTGTACGGCAAGGAACTTGCGGACCGTTACCTCTACCTGCTCAACAACCACTTCATCTACAAGAACGACGAGACTTCGCTGGCCAACTACTGCGCCTCCATCACCATGTATCCCTGGCTCAACGAAGGCACGGCTTCTATCGGCGGCAACAGCACCGCCCCCACCAAGCTCCGCTCTTTCTGCGGCGGGTTCATTAATATGGTGTTCATGGTGTCGTCGCAATTGTCGGGTGCCTGCGCCACGCCTGAGTTCCTGATGTATATGAATTATTTCATCGGAAAAGACTATGGCACAGACTACTACAAACGTGCTGATGAAGTGGTCGACTTCTCGCTGAAGCCACGCACCATCGACAAGGTCATCACCGACTGCTTCCAACAAATTGTGTACTCGCTCAACCAACCTGCAGGCGCGAGGAACTACCAGTCGGTGTTCTGGAACATCGCCTACTACGACAAGTATTATTTCGAGTCATTGTTTGGCAACTTCTACTTCCCCGATGGCACGAAACCCGACTGGGAATCGCTGAGTTGGCTTCAGAAGCGTTTCATGAAGTGGTTCAATGCCGAGCGCCTCAAGAGCGTGCTCACCTTCCCCGTCGAGACCATGGCCCTGCTATCGAAAGACGGCGACGTGATCGACAAGGAATGGGGCGACTTCACCGCCGAGATGTACGCCGAAGGACATTCGTTCTTCACCTACCTCAGCGACAACGCCGACTCGCTGTCGTCGTGCTGCCGCCTGCGCAATGAAATCCAGGACAACGGCTTCAGCTACACCCTCGGCGCCGGTGGCGTCAGCACAGGCTCGAAGAGCGTGCTCACCATCAACCTCAACCGCTGCATCCAGTATGCCGCACGCAACAACATGCACTACCTCACCTTCCTTGAGGAAATCGTCGACCTGCAAGGGTATGTTGCCGCTGTTCGACGCGGGTTACATCAACCTGGGTCGCCAATACCTCACTATCGGCGTGAACGGCCTCGTGGAAGCCGCTGAGTTCTTGAAGATCAAGATCTCCGACAACCCGGACTACGAGAAGTTCGTGCAAGACGTGCTGGGCCTCATCGAGCGCTACAACAAAAAGTACTACTCGAAGAAAGACGGCCTGATGTTCAACTGCGAGATGATCCCCGCCGAGAACGTGGGTGTCAAGCACGCCAAGTGGGACAAGGAAGACGGCTACGAGGTGCACCGCGACTGCTACAACAGTTATTTCTACATCGTGGAAGACCCCAACACCAACGTCCTCGACAAGTTCCGCCTCCACGGCGAGAAGTACATCAAGCACCTCACCGGTGGCTCGGCCCTGCACTGCAACCTTGAGGAACACCTCACCAAGGAGCAATACCGCCAGCTGCTGCGTGTGGCTGCCCGCGAAGGCTGCAACTACTTCACTTTCAACATCCCGAACACCATTTGCAATGACTGCGGCCACATCGACAAGCGCTATCTAAAGGAGTGCCCCGAGTGCCACAGCCACAACATCGACTACCTGACCCGCATCATCGGTTACCTGAAGCGCGTCAGCAATTTCAGCGAGCCGCGCCAAGAGGAAGCCGCCCGCCGTTACTACGGAAAAATGGAGATGGACAGATGCTAAAATACGCCAATTTTGATGTCGTCTTTCAGGAAGTCCCTGAAGAAGTGACACTTGCCATCAATATTTCCAACTGTCCCAACCAATGCCCTGGTTGCCACAGCAAGTATTTGTGGAAAGACGAAGGTAAGCCTTTGGACTCCAACGAATTGAACCGTCTTGTGGAGCAGTACAAGTCGGGCATCACCTGCGTGTGCTTCATGGGCGGCGACAACGAGCCTGAGTCGGTGGCCCAGCTAGCCCATCATGTGAAGAAAGACTACAACATGAAGGTAGCCTGGTATTCCGGCAAGAACGAGCTACCGCAAAACGTGTCGACCGATCATTTCGACTACATCAAAGTGGGACGCTATATCGCTGAGTTGGGTCCTTTGGACAGCGCGACCACCAACCAACGTATGATGAAACGCCTGGCCGACGGCCGTGTGAAGGACATCACGGAGTGGTTTAGACGGAACAAACACGTCGAAGTCGCAGAGACAGAAAAAAATCCAGCAGTTTAAGGCTGCTGGATTTTTTTTGTTTGCCTTTGTAGAGACGGTGTGCACACCGTCTCTACCCCACAAAAAACATGAAATGTGTAAAATCGATGAAAATTATGTCCAGAAAATGTGAAAACGGCTTGGTTCGGTACAAAAAAACCGACCCAAACCGATGCAGATTTGGGCCGATTTTCGTGTGATTGCCAGTCTTTGCTACACCAAACACCGGAAAGAAAACGGCTTTTCCGTGGCGAAAGCCGTTTCCATACGTTCCCGGACCAACACTTCGACAGCTCCCGAAATATCTTGATGCGAAACTCGAATCCTTTGCGTCAAGGAAGGCTCCTCGGGACACCAAATATCAACCCAAGTCCCTTCATCCGAATGAGACATAACCGTTCCGAACAAATGCATCGCCCTTTTGGAAGTGGTGATTTCGAAGTGATAGGATGTGGTAATCGTATGCATTTACACCCTTTTTTATAATTCATTCAGCTTTATTTGGTCATAAATTGCCCTATTTATCTTCAATGTTTTTTCCCAATCATTTGGCTTGACTTGCAATTGGATAATAGAGCCTTCCATTCCAAAAAAAGAAAGTGTTATTGGTATATTTGTGCATAGTGTTTGCAATTCTGTGCGAGTAAGATATACAAAAAACCTGCAATCCCATTTGTTTTTGACCTTTTCGGTAAACAAGTGTTCCACTTTTTTTCCAATAAGAGCATCTTCGCTTATGATGGCTATAGAGTCAACCTTAAATGCTTGTTTGTTAGTAAAAGTCACTCCAACACTAACTGTATCGTTATGCGGCCTAATTGTTTGGTCAAAATAGCAAGCATTCTTACATGATTGAAACAGTTTCATAGGCTTGATGAAATACAACATGCCGCTTTCCACATTTTTGGAGACATAGTATTTCTGGGTATTTTGTCCCGACAAGCCTACAGAACATAACAATAGAAAAATAAGAACAGCTATTTGTCTTTTGCTTTTCATTGTAAATAATTAAAGGAGGCCATCTGCAACAGACAGCCTCCGTCAGGGAAAATACGAGGTTTATTCCCCGTAAACAATAGTTTCAGATTTGGTGAAAACGCCAAGGACACTTGTTTTTTGCTCGTCCACATGACTGATTTTTTTGATGCCAGCATTCTTAGCGGCAGCATTGACACCACCATCTCCAACAGCAACAATTCCCAAAACAGAAATATAGTTGGACTTGCCAACCTTGGCATTGTCGCTAATCGTGTTGGAAGTAACCGAATGAGGAACTGTTATTCCTTCGTACACCATGCCCGTGCCAAGCAAAGCACAACTAGACATTAGGACAGCAACTGAAGCAAGCCCCAAAAACATAAATACTTTCTTCATTTTCTTTTTGCCCAGTTCTATCCCATCGGGCGCATCGGTTTTAGTTGATTGAAGATTCAGTGCAAAAATAGCCTAATCAATCATATTATCAATATATTACGTGGTGCTATTCGTCCCAAAATATTGGAAAATTGCTACCAAGTTATTGGTTGGTTTTTTCACATTTTTTTGCTTGGTAATAATCGGAGCATAACTTGAAGAAGTCGTAATCCAAGGCTTCGCTGATTTGGAAAAGAAGGTCGGTGTAGATCCACTTGTGGCGAAACACCCTTCGGCCTTACCGCGTCAGTTCGGCCTTGATGAGTTTCCCCATGTGGAAATCTTTCGTTGGGTACCGTTTTTCTCTTTCCATAGCGCTTTTCGTGTTTTGGAGGCCGTCGCCTTGTCTCGAAAAGTAATGGAAAAGGTGCACATCTTTCGTTCGATTGCTTATTAAACTTGGGTGGCTCTGGTATACCGTTACAAATAATAAGTACGAATGCCATTAAACGCAAACTTTCCGCTAGCTTATTCTCCCGCTTTAAAATTTACCAGATTTTTCCAAGTGAGAACAAGAGCGATGCATGAATATCAAAAATCATATCCAATCGAAAAATACAAGCTGATTTGCCGATTTATTTCTGACCATTGTGCTGCCAACCCAATGGGACCAATATAACTGTCATAAGAATACTTCAAACCCAATCCGGAATAACACACCAAAGACATATCATTTTTTTGAACATTTTCACCAAGCCCGAGAAATATATTGTAAATAGCTGTGAAATAATGCTTTCGCCAAATATTAAATCGCAGATCGCATCTTAATACAGTGGCTAAATCCTCCACTTTCCTAATATGGTTTACCCCGACAAAAGGCAATTGTCCTTCACAGTGTCTTCTTCTTATTTCTCCTCCAATGGTGTTCCATAACGAGGCATATTGTGACTCATTAAAGCAGAACCGACCATATAATTGCGGTATTATCGTAAAGCTTTTGTGCCAAGGTGTGAGATAGCCCTTAAAACAGACATCAATATCTTTCATGATTGCTTGATTTCCATCGGTATCAAAACGAAGATGTCCTCCGATATTCGCATAAATGCCCTGCTTCGCGAAATTATTTTTGTCCTGATTATCATATCCGATGGAAAAGTAAGGACCATAAAAACCGTGGTTTTGAAACATCTGGGACAATGTGGACAAAGAATCCGATGCTACGTGATTTAAATCTTTAAGATTGACCTGCGGGAAACTTGTTGATACATAACTGATGCCCATTTCGGTCGAAACATCCAGTAGCTGGAACAGGGAAACATATCCGCCGATTTCATGGGTTTGCATTCGCAAGTCCAAATTGTCGTTTTCATGAACTGACATTTTCATCAATTGGTTCCGGTATTCGTAAGCCAAATTAAAGTTGGCAATAGAGAACAACGAATAGGTGGCTTTGACGCTAACCCTTGGATTAAAGCTCAAACGTCCCTTCAGTTTCAATTTCAAACCAGAAAGCCTATGCTCGTTGAGGCCAAAACTAAACAACAACGCAGCGCCCTCTTCGGTATCATAACGGGCACCAAAACCAGCAACATCGGGGCTGGCCGAACCTAAATGAAAAACAAGCTGTCGACCTTCAGTCAAACTATCTATTGGGGTAAGTTCATACGACACTGCATCAAACGCACCTGTTCCACGATATAGTTCAATGGCTTTCCTAATATTATTTGTCGTAACAAAATCCCCTTCATGGATTTTTCCCCTGCGCTTTAGCCAATTGACTTGGGAATTGGTCAAATTTTCGCCATCCATGACTACTTTTTGCACCATAAAAGATTGTCCATTCAAATTGTTCGCTCGATTTGCCCTTGGTCTTTTATGCACTGGTTGTCCTGATATGGAATCCAAACGTTGCTTAAGTTGCAGCAATGCTTCCCGATTTTGCTGTGCTGCTTGATAGCCACGGCTCACAAGAATATCAATGGCTTGAGAAGTGAAACTAAACGGGCCGAACTCAGCCGTATTGGGTTTGATCAATATGTCACAAAGCATTTTGTTCTCATCCCTTTTGGGATGGATGACAAAATTGTAGATATAGTCGAAGAGTTTGGATGCTGTTGGTATTTTGTTACCGAAGAAGTACTTCTCGTTACTGAATTCTATCCCGATGATGATGTCTGCCCCCATTTCGCGAAGCACATCGGAAGGGAAGATATTTATCAGGCCACCGTCATACAAAAGCTTCCCATTGATAACGACAGGAGAAAAAATCCCGGGGATGGCCATGCTTGCCCTGATGGCATCAGCAAGGTTACCACTACGCAACACCACCTCTTTCCCCGCTACAATATCGGTTGCCACACAAGCAAAAGGCACAGGCAAGGCATCAAAGCTAATGGAACTTTGGTAGCCTTGACAAAGTTCGTTGAATAGATTCTCTAGTTCCTTGTTGTTCACGTATGCGATAGGCAACTCGCTTATTACAGCTGGGATGAAGCCTTTCTTAAAAATGCCTTTTGTGTTGAATGGTACGTTGATTATTTGCGTACCATACCTTTCTCGCATATCAGCAGTATAACAAGACCTATCAATATGATTTCCGACATATTTCTCCCACTGCAAAGAAGAAATGATTTCCGCCATCTCGTCAGGTGAATATCCCAAGGCATAAATTCCACCAATAATCGACCCCATACTCGACCCGACCACATAATCAATCGGAATATCCAATTCCTCAAAATACTTCAACACCCCAATGAACGAAGCACCTCTGGCACCACCTCCGGCCAATACCAATCCCACTTTTGGCCGTTGGTAGGCTGATATGGAGTCTTGCGCCACAAGTGGAGCGACAAACGACCATGCCAAAAGAGTAAGGACAAGCCTATATTTCAATATGGTTTGAATCATCCTAACTATGGATACCAACATTAAACAGGAAAGAGGACGACCTCGGAAGCCATCCTCCTTCTTGTTAAGCTATTTAGGATGTACCCTAATTCGACTCAAGTAGTTTCGCTTTTTCCTTCTCGTACTCCTCTTGCGTCAAAATGCCCTCATCCAAAAGCTGCTTCAGCTCTCGAAGCACTTCTGTTTTTGACTTTGTCAAGGGTTGGGTTGGTGAGATGGTTGGAGGTGTAACGGTTGGCTCCGAAACAGTAGTTGCGGCAGGTGTTTGAGGCATTGGTGCAGAAGCTGGTGGATTTGTCATATTCGGCTTTTTAGCATTAGGCCTGTAAGTGATGGTGTACAGATAATTCTTGACACTTTCCCTTGTAATCCTCGAATCTCCATCGTCAGGCCTCCACCAAGCACCCGTAATGGCATCAAGGATAAACGTTCCTGGAGGGATTGGTAAGAAAAAATCTGCAATTAAAGTTCCAGTCCTAAACTTGCGTCCATTAAACAGCACTGTCTGAGGTTCATCATCACCATCCTGAACAACAATACTGACTTGGTTACATTCCCTTCTTTTGAGGGATGTTGTAACTTCCCCATTACCTAAATATTGTCCATTGACAGTAATTTTAGCATCAGGGTGATCTTGCACTCTTACCCGAGCATTGTATTTCGCGCCACCAACGATAGTGGCACAACTTGAAAACGATAGCGCAAATGCCGCTAATGAGAGAAAAACGAATAAAAGCCTTTTCATTTTTCAATTCGCCCAGTTCTAACCCATCGGGCGCATCGGTGCTAATTTAATTATGGATTTAATCGATTAATTTAATACACTTCTGCACAACGAAAGTCAACACCATATAGTTGTTCTAAATTTTCCTCCATTTCTGAACATGAAGATTGGTTGGGCCATTCAAATGAATATTGGGGAGCTAAACACCTACATGTTTTCTTTTTTGAGCAACTAGTTGACAAACATAGACTCAATAATGTCAAACAAACAATTACTATTTTCTTCATTTTCAATTTGCCCAGTTCTAACCCATCGGGCGCATCGGTTTTTAGAGATTGTTAATTTACCGCAAAATTACACCAATTCAATTTATTACCAGCAAATTACACGGTGCTATTCATCCCAATGTTTTGGAAAATTGCTATCAAATCATTGGTTGGATTTTTCACATTTTTTGGCTTGGTAATAATCGGAGCATAACTTGAAGAAGTCGTAATCCAAGGCTTCGCTGATTTGGAAAAGAAGGTCGGTGTAGATCCACTTGTGGCGAAACACCCGCGAGCATCCCACCTGCTGGGCCAACCAAGTGATGCTTCGGCCTTGCCGTGTCAATTCAGCCTTTACAATTTGTCCAAGATGGAAACCTTCCGTAGGGTATCTTTTTTCTCTTTCCATGGTGCTTTTCGTGTTTTGGAGACCATCCGCCTTGTCCCGAAAAGCAACAGAAAAGGCGCTCACTTTTCGTTTGATTGCTTATTATGTCTGATGGCTCTGGTAAACCGATGCGGTAATAAGCACGAAAAAGTTTGCGCCATAAAACGCAAACTTTCCGCTGGCTTATTCTCCCGCTTAAAATTTACCAGATTTTTCAGACAGAGAACAAGAGCGTAAAGCCCGTTAGATTAATATGTCAAGTCAATTTATTGTTCTATTCGATGTCTTTTGTTTTGTGGGACAAAAATAGGAAAATTTTGGATAACAAAGGTGGATTTCAATAATTCAATAAAAAATCCGGCAGAATGATTCTGTCGGATTTTTTTGTCGTTGTAGGGCTGTCGTACTACGGCAGCCGCTGTAATCGTTTCGAATCAGCGGCTGCCTCGATGTGACAGTTCTACAAACATTAATCTTTCGGTGTCAGTGCGTCAATCATCTCAGCGATCTTGGCCTTCACCTCGTCAACGACATTGTCGGGGTTGAGGTCGGCCTTAAAGCTCTTGTCACGGGCTGCGAACTCGATGGCATTGCGTTCCAGCGTCTTCGGGCTGACCACGATGCGAAGCGGCACGCCGAACAGGTCGGCATCAGAGAACATCACGCCTGCGCTGATGTTGCGGTCGTCGTAGATGACCTCCACACCCGCCTTCTTGAGGTCTTCGTAGAGCTTATCAGCCACGCGGCGCACGTTCTCGTCAGCGACACGCAGGGCGCAAATCTGCACCTGCCAAGGAGCGATGGTGATGGGCCAGATGGGGCCGTAGTCGTCGTGACTCACCTCGCAGACCGAAGCCATCAAGCGACCCACGCCGATGCCGTAGCAGCCCATGATGGGGTATTTCAAGGTGTTGTCGCTGTCGAGGTACTGCATGTTCATCGACTCGGTGTATTTCGTGCCGAGCTGGAAGATGTTACCCACCTCGATGCCGCGGCTGATGGTGATGCTGTGCTTGCCACACACGGGGCAGATGCCGCCAGCAGTGGCCTTGGCCACGCTGTCGTACTTCACCTCGCCGAGGTCGCGGGCCATGTTCATACCCTTGTAGTGGTAGTTCTCCTTGTTGGCACCCGCCACGAAGCTGTTCAAGGTCTTCAGCGACTCGTCATAGACCACAGTGATGCCTTCCGGCAAGCCTTTGGGGCCGATGAAGCCTGGGCAGATACCCATCTCAGGGGTGACGGTGGCGGCATGCACCTCAGCGCAAAGCAAGTTGCGCAGCTTAGTCTCGTTCACCTCGAGGTCGCCACGCAGGAAGACGATGACCAACGAGTCGTCCATGTTACGCTGATACAGAACGGCCTTGCAGGACTGTAGAGGCGACTTATGCAGGTAATTGCACACATCCTCGATGGTCTTCTGTTCGGGAGTGTAGACCTCTTCCAAAGGCTCGATGGGGTATTCCTCGTTGTGGACGATGCAGTCGGCGGCTTCGCTGTTAGAGCGGTAGCCACACTCGGGGCAGATGACGATAGTGTCCTCGCCAATGTCAGTGAGCAGCATGAACTCATGCGAAATGCGGCCACCCATCATGCCCGAGTCGGACTTGACAGCCACCACTTGCGGCACGCCGGCGCGGGCAAAGATACGCTCGTAGGCACGATAGGCCTTGGCATAGTATTGCTCCAAGTCCTCTTGCGAGGTGTGGAAGCTGTAGGCGTCCTTCATCGTGAACTCGCGGGTACGGATGAGGCCGGCACGCGAGCGGGGTTCATCGCGGAACTTGGTTTGGATTTGGTAAATCATGAAGGGATACTGCGTGTAGCTCTTCGCGGCGTCGCGCGCGAGTTGCACGGCGGCCTCCTCGTGGGTCATGCCTAACACCATGTCGATGCCGTTACGGTCCTTGAAACGGAGCAGTTCCGAGCCGATGCTGGTATAGCGTCCCGACTCCTGCCACAATGAACCTGGCATGACGACGGGGAACAGCACCTCTTGGCCGTCGATGCGGTCCATCTCCTCGCGAATGATGTTCTCTATCTTTTTGGCAATGCGTTTTGCGGGCATGAAGAAGGAGAACAAGCCTGTGCCCACCGACTTAATATAGCCGCCACGCACCATCAGTGCCTGACTATCGACGACGCAATCGGCAGGCGCCTTCTTGAATCTCTCTCCTAATAAGTTTGCAACTTTCATATCTGGTATTTCGTGTATTTAATTGATTAACCGATTGTTTGACACGGGACTTATGGGACCATTTACCTCTTACCGTCATTGCGGGCTCCGACCCGCAATCTCCTATGCGAAAGTGATTCATTTTCGCATTTAGGAGATAGCGGATCAAGTCCGCTATGACGGTTAGTCTCGTCTCGAAGTCTCGCGTCCTTCAAAAACGGCTGCAAAGGTACGGATTTTTTTAATGCTGTATCACCACCTTTCGCGTCACCACCTTGCCACCGATGACATGGACAAAGTAGATGCCCGACGGCAGGTCGCTCACGTCGACGGTGGTCGAGCCTTGCATGCTGAACCCACGCACTTTAGCACCTTGAGGGCTGATGAAGACGACACTGGCCCTACCCTTTTCGTAGTCCGTGGTGATGGTCAGGTTGTCATTTGCGGGGTTAGGCGTGATAGTCACTTGGAACGGCTCTGCATCCACATCGGGGAGTTCGGGGACTTCCGTCAAGATGTCGGTGTAGTGGCTATAGGTCACCAACTTACCGGAGACTCTCAGAATCGGGTTGCTGGAGTTGTCGCAGTTGGGGCAAGAGTTCTGACCACTCACGCAGTCAGGATAGTTGGGATGGCACTGGTCGACATAGGTCGGGTCAAACTCATAGAGCAGGTCGGCATGACCATCGGCAAGATAATCATCAAGGCTGTAGTCCCACACCATGCTCATGCTGCCTGGACACCAACCAGCACGGGAATAGGTCCAAGTGCCGTTTTGCGGCTGGCAACCAGCGGGGTTGGGCGTGCAAGTTTGCCACAGATGTTGCGTGTATTTCGTGGCGCCATTAATCTTGACATTGTGCGTGGCTTCGTAGAACTCGGCGGCATTGCCCGTGTTGTAGGCACCGTTCTGCGTATCACTCCAGTTGTGGCCCGAAGTGGTAATTTGCAGCTTGGCCTTTTCGACGCAAGGGTCAAACTCGACCGTGCGGGTCGGGACGGGGCACGGGTCTGCATAATCGCCGAACGCATAGTTGCCATACCAAATCTCCTGCAAATCCACATAAGGATATTCTGGCATGCCTTTGGTATATTCGAAGATGGCCGTGGGGTTGTAACCTGAGCCAGTAGCATATTGTTCGCTATAATACTCGAATTCGACGAGGCCTTGCAGCACAGAGGTGAAATCGGTCACGTCGAGGTCGTCCACACATTCCACACCGAAAGGAGTGATATAACGGCAGAGTTCCACCCATTCGCCACGGTAGTTTTTCACGCGGACATAACTGATGTGGTCGTAGGTGTTGCAGTTGCCGTTCACGCAGTTGTGTTCATAATGCAAGTTGATGGCATTAAAGGCGTTGACATGGGTCGGGAAGGGGAATTCACCATGGTCGGTAAAGTTTTCCGTGGTGGCTATCACCTCACCGTTGAGTGCCGAGACCACCATATCGTCATAGTTGGTGGTCACCTCGAAGGTGTTGGAAGCCGTCGTCACCTTGCCGCCCGTTTGGGTGATAGACACGGTCATGTTGTAGGTGCCTTCTCCAGAAGGAATCCAAGTGGTGTACCAATAGCCGTTGTCAGGGTTGTCGGGATAGTCGGTCTTCAAGGTCAACTCTTGCCCATCAACGTTGCATTTCACCTGCTCGAACTTAATGGCGTTGGCGTGGTCGACGTATGCGCTCAAAACAATCATCACAGGGTTTTCGAAATTAGGCATATACACCTTGGTGCCTTGGTAAGGACGACGGATGGTGATTTCAGGAGCATAGTTTTCGGGGTCAACCACATAGAAGGAACGGGTTACCGCAGGGGCGGGTTGCCAGCTGGTGCCATCACCGGGTTGTGAGGCACGCACTTTCACTAAGCCTTCCTCGCCCGTAAGGGTGAGGATGTTGCCGTCCAAGGTGGCGGGGCCTTGTATGACTTCAAAGGTCACAGGAAGCCCAGAGGTGGCAGAGGCCTCCAGCGTAATGGGTTCGTTGTAAACCAATTGGTCGGTGATTTCGACAAAATCGATGAACTGTGCCGCCAAACCACCAGGGGTATAACGAATGACGAAGTTGTCGAAGCCACACCAACCGCTGTTAAGCATAAAGATCTTATCCCACTTGGCAGGGTCTTTTTTGTCGCCACTGCCTGGGGTCAGACCCATATTGACGCCTTGACACTCCGGGATGGCTTCCCATTCGCCATTAAAATCTTCATACTTCACGAAAAGCGTGACCGCACCTGCTCCATCGTTGGCATCAAGGTCCATGGAGACTTTCCAACGAATCCAGGAATTGTCCGCATACGCAGGATCCAAATCACAGGCTACCGTATTGTCGGGCAATATCACTCCCGTGATGAAGTCGCTATCGTCGGGGGCGTTACCTGTGGTCAGCATATAAACACCACCATCAGGTGAGGTGCTCTGTGGGTTGGGAGTGATAGGTTCGTAAAGTGCAGAATGGTTGGGAGCTTTGCGAACTGGAGGCAGGACAGAGCCGTCTCCGTCTCCGTCATAGCCGATGCCGAAAAGGGTGCCCCACCATTGACGCAACACGTCGCATTCAAGCTCGATGATGCCACCATCTGAGAAGTCAAAACCATATTGACTGATGTCGTGTGTGGCAATGTCGCCAAAGCTAGTGCCCGAGGCGTGCGAAAACACACCTAGCGTCTCGTCGGCAGTAGGCGTCACCGGGGTGTTTCCCCAGTAGTGACCCAAGTAATCGGTGTACATGGGACCCATGTTGCTACCGCCATTGCCTGCACTATGTGCACGGACATACCAACCGTCTTGTCCGTTGAGCGGAGGATAGGGCTGGCCACTTCCAACTTGATAATCGTTGAAGTCGAAAACTTTTTCCACTTGGGCATTCATCCCTAAGGCGAAAGCCAAAAACATAAACAATACTGATAGTCTTTTCATAGCCTTTTATTTAATTGATTAATCTTTTTAAACTCTAAACTAATTCTGGTTCCACCACACTCTAGTCAGTCTCGTGTCGCCATGCGACATTCGGGCGAGTTGTGCGGTATAGTTTTCATAGTTGTATTCTATTTCTGTCTGCGGATATTCCATGCGGAATGAGGTCAGCTTGGCGTGGTTGGTCGTGGTGGGTGTCGCCATGGTGCGGCGCGCCAAAGCCCAGGCTTCCCAAGGCTGACGGAAAAGGTTGAGCCAGCGCTGTTGATAGATCATCTTCAGGTAGAACTCCTGGCTGCCGTCGTATTCGGGGTTCATCCAGATGGCATAGTTCATCACGTTGGCCGCCATGTTGTTGCTCCAGTCCCAAATGCTCATGTTACCGATATAACTGGTGTATTGGGGATAGAAAAAGGTCCAGCGGCTGGTGTTTTGGGGGATATGAGTCCAGAAGAGGAACGATTGATAGACTCCAGAGCGAATGGACTCGTCGGCATTCAGCGGAGGCGTGATACCACCGATGTTTCTCACCTCTATCTCGGCCTTCATGAAGAGCACGTCGGCATAGGTGACCAAGATTTGCGGCATATATTTTTCGTCACGGGTGAGGTAGTAGTTGAAGGGTGAGAAAAGGCACTGGGGGCCTTTGAAGGTGTAGTTGGCGTCGCGGCTTTGGGCGTAGGGCGATCCTCCCTCGGTAGGTGTCTCCAACGTGCGGATTTGAGGATAAGGTCTCCATGCGCCATCGGGGAAGCTGTCGTTTTTGTGACTCGTGTCGAAGAAGAGGAAGGTGCGGTAGTCGTAGATGCCGCTGCCGTCCATGGCGTCGGTCGAGGAGAGACAGCTCCATATGGTTTCGCCCATGCGAAGGTGTTTGTGCTCGCGGAACGACCAGTTGATGTCCCAGCTGGTGCCCAACACACTAGGCCACAGGCAGATGGCACCACCCAAAGCAGAGCCACCAGAAACGTTCATTTTTGAGTAGATGAAGTTGTAAGCATCCACCAACAAAGGCGTGGCAAAATCGGGGTCCTTGTCATACATGCGCAAGCCGTGGCGCAGGATGAGCGAGTTGGCGAACTCGGCCCACAGTGTGTAGTCGTTGTTGAGCAGCACGTCGTAAGGCATCTTGTAGAATTCGTTGCCATAGGCGGTGGCTGCGGAGTCGGCATGCAACACATTGCGCGACCAAACCAGCTCTTCCAAAAGCGACTTGTAGATACTCTCTTGGGTGTCCCATTCGGGTTTCATGGTGGCTTGCGAAGAGGCGTTCTCCCAGATGCGGCCGGCTTGGGTGTAAGGCATGTCGCCGAAGATATCCGTGACTTTGAAGGTTTGGTAGGCCTTTAAGATGTTGAGTTGGGCGCGTACCTTGTCGCAGATAGCCGCATCGCTTTGTTCCTCGCCATAGGCATCGAAACGTTTTTCCAATTCACGAATATTGGACAGCATGAGATAGTAGTCCGTCCAAACGCTCGCCGTTCCAATTTGGGAGTTACCCCAAGACTCGGACGTCAAAGCGCCAAGTTCCGTTTCGGGATACCAAATCTCGTTTTGCAGATAGAACTGTTCGTTCATGCTCTGCTGCATCGACTTCACAACGCCGTTAAACAAGGCCTCGATAGTCGTCCCCGTAGGCGAGAACGGGTCTTGGTTCATCTCTTCGAATTTCTTCGTGCATGATGCCAAGGCAAGTGCTGCACAAATGATGATGATATATTTTTTCATATTACAAACTGACTTTAAGGTTTAACATAAACGACCTGCATCCAGGATAGGAGGCATACTCTAGGCCTTGGGCGTTGCCCGAGCCTTGTGTACCTTCTGGGTTGATGTTGTCGGGCAAGGACTTGTAGAAATAGAACAGGTCGCGGCCCACCAACGAAATGGAAGCCTGCTTGAAGAGGTTCTGCTTGTCGAGCCACTTGCTCGGGAAGTCGAAGGTGAGCGACAGCTCACGCATCTTGATCCAGGTGTTGTTCACGATGCCCGGTGTGCTGAGGATGTTGCCCCAGCCGCCATAGTTAGGCATGTATTTATACAGGTAATGTACCACATGGTCGTTTTCGACGGCTTCACCCGTCTCGGTGTTGATGCAGTAGCCGGGTAGGATGACACCATAATTGCCGAGCAATTCACCGTTTTCGTAATACGGCAGGCCATTGCCTTCGCGCTCATAAAGCGTAGCAGGGCTTTGACCGGTCTGCATGGCCACCACGTAGGAGGCGCAGTAGATCTGGCCACCCAACTTGGCGTCAATCAAGGCATAGAGCGACCAATTCTTATAGGAGGCCCTCAGGTTGATACCACCCGTCACCAAAGGAGCGCAGTTGCCAATCGGCACACGGTTGTCGGTTTTCAGATATGTGGTACCTGTTTCGTTAAGCAAAGGCATGGGTTTGCCGTTGGCATCGTAGAACGGGCCGACGACAGAGCCATCAGGCATGGTGTATTCGTAGACATAATCCCAACCATAGATGGTGCCGTATTCCTCGCCTTCTTCCACGGCGATGGCGGGGCCGTTGGATCCCCAAATCTCAGAGAGGAGATACATGTTGGAGCCGGCCAAGTCGACAATCTTGTTTTTGTTACGTGCCAAATTCAATCCCACTTGAACGCCGTAATCCTTGCCTTGGGCGACATCGTAAGTCAAGATGGCTTCGATACCTTTGTTGGTCACTACGCCCGTGTTGATGGTCACTTCATTGGCGCCCGAAGAGGGAGCAAGCGGTGAGCGAAGAATCTGGTCCCAGGAATAGATGTCGTAATAGGTGAAGTCCATATTGAAACGGGCACCCAAGCCGATGTCGAAACCAAGTTCATAGCTGCGTTGACGCTGTGGCTTCAACTCCAATGGCGGCACGACGGTCGGCAGGGTTGCCGACAATTGATGTCCGAACGAGCTGGTGTTATAGGTATAGGTCAGTTGGTAAGGTTCGGTGTCGCTGGCGGTCATAGCCCACGAACCTCTCAGCTTCAAATAATTGACCGGACCCCAATTCACATTCTTAAAGGCTGAAGTCGGTACGAAACTCAAGGTGACCGAAGGATAGAAGTAGGAGTTGTTGTTGATAGGCAGGGTCGACGACCAGTCGTTACGGCCTGTCACATCCAAAAACGCCCAGTCGCTGTAGCTCATGTTGAAGAAGGCATAGAGCGAGTTGACTTGCTTCTCCCATCTCGACTCGCCGAATTCACGTTCCGTTGCGTTGGAGTAGTTATAGATGGTGTAAAGGTTGGCATAAGCCCATTGTCCCGAGGTGCCGCTCATGCCGTCGCGGTAGCCGTAGTATTGTTCGCCACCAAACGAAAGGCGCACGTTGAACTTCGAGCCGAAAATCTTGTCCTTGTAGGCGGTGAGCAAGAAGTCCATGTCGCGGGTAAGCGAAGTTGACTTGTTCTTCGAGTAGTAGCCACCTGCCATGCCATCGATGGTGGTAGGCTTGTGGGTGGTGGTAAAGTTGTCGGCGGTCCAGTCCAAGGCGACCTTGGCGGAGGCGGAGAGCCATGGCGTCACGTCATAGAGCAGTCTCACCGAACCATACATCTTGTCACGGTCGAGGGTGGTATTGTTGTTGTAGAACGTCCAGAACGTGTTGCTGTTGATATAAGGATAAGGATAACCACTAAACTGGTTCATCGTGCCGTCCTCGTTCTCGTAGGTCGAGGTTTCGATACCTTGCCAGCTACGTGGCCAGCTGTAGAGCAGGCCTTTGTTGAAGTTGCTGTTTGACTCACCGATTTCAGGAGAGTTGAGGCGGTGGTAGTCCAAATAGTTGAAAGCCACATCGACCTTGATTTTCTCCGAAACATTAATCAAAGTACCCACATTCACCGTGGTCTGCCTCAGGTTACAGTTGTCGATGATGGCATTGGTACGCGAGTCGGTGAACGAGACGCGGACGCTACCGAAGTCGCCGGCATTTTGGAAGGCGACATTGTGGTTCATCGTGTGGCCGTTCTTGAAGAGCATCTTCAAGTTATCGGGCTGTGGACTGTATTGGCGGATCTTTCCGTCCCACCAGAGGACGCTCTCGCCGTTCATCTCGGGACCCCAGCTTTGGGCACCGCCATAGTAGCCAAAGGTGGTGTTGGTGGGCTCACCTGCGGGACCGTTGTCCATGTTATAGACGTATGGAAACTCATACACTTGGTTGCCGTTTTCGTCATACATCCCTTCTATCGGGGTGAGCGTCGGCGTATGGAAGGTGATGGGGCCGCAGCCGCCATATTTGTTCTGCACCTTGCGGTAGAGATAAGGCGTAGTGATCTTGAAACCACCGGAATAGCTGATGCCCAAACCACGTTGTTTAGAGCCTTTCTTGGTGGTGATGAGCACCACGCCGTTACCGCCACGCGAGCCATAAAGTGCCGCAGCCGTGGGGCCCTTCAAGATGTCGAGGCTCTCAATGTCCTCTTGGTTGATATTGTTAAGAGCCGTACCCCAGTCGCGACCGCCGCTCCAGTCGGTGACTCCACCTTCGTTGGTCATCGGCACACCGTCGACAACGATGAGGGGTTGGTTGTCGCCAAAGATGCTGTTGTTACCACGGATGGTGATACGCGACGAACCGCCATCCACACCGTTGGGGTTGATGATCTGCACACCCGCCGAGCGGCCGCTCAAGGCACTGATGATGCTTCCCGAACCTGACTTGGCGATGAGTTCGCCTCCGATTTCCTCGGTGGCATAACCCAGCTCACGCTTTTGTCGTTTGATGCCAAGGGCGGTGACTACCACGTCGTCGAGCATCTGGGCGTCGAGGTCGAGGGTTACATTGATTTTGGTTTTGCCTTTTACGGCGATTTCTTTGGTTTTGTAACCAACAAAACTAAAAACCAGCACATCCTGGCTATCGGCTTTGAGAGAGTAATTACCGTCAAGGTCGGTGACAGTACCTGTGACAGTGCCTTTCACCTGGATAGTGACACCTGGCAAGCCATAGCCGTCGTCGCTTGAGATGACCTTACCCGACACCGTAATCGTTTGCGATAATGCGGCAATTGGAGAAATCATCAAAGCAAGAAAGAAAAAGAGTAGTGTCTTCTTGTTCATATAAATTAGATTTGAGACTTTGGGGACAAAAATAGGAATAATTCCTTTTTCTGGTATCGTTTTTATCGTTTTTCTTGACTTATCCATTCATAACCGCTATTTTTGCACTCAAATAACAACCCCAAAACATACAACTATGTCAGAATACTACGACAATCCCGAAGAACAAATCCTTTCGGAACGCACCGAAAAGGAAACCGATAAGAAATGCCCCAACTGCGGCGCCACCGTTACCTTCGACCCTGCCTTGGGTAAGATACACTGCGACTATTGTGGCTATTCTTGCGATTTGCCTAAGCCCGAAGAAGGCAACGAAATCTGTGAGATGGACTTCAACTCCGCCTTGCACACCGAGAGCTTCAACTGGGGTGAGAAGAAAAAGGAAGTGCAATGCAAGCAATGCGGCGCCGTCACCATCTACGATGCACTTGAAACCGCTGCCGTGTGCCCCTTCTGCGGCTCCACCAGCGTGATGCCTGCCGCCACCGATAATACTATCGCCCCAGGTGCCGTGTGTCCCTTTGCCGTCACCAAAGACCAAGCTGGCGAACGCTTCTCCAAATGGCTCAAGAAGAAATGGTTCGCCCCGCGCAAAGCCAAGAAAAGCGCCATGCCCGAGGCCTTCCAAGGCGTGTATCTCCCCTATTGGACCTACGACGCACAGACCACGTCCAACTTCACCGCTCGTGCCGGATACGACAAAACGGTGAAAGACAAGGACGGCAACAGCCGCACCGAGACTAACTGGTTGCGCGTCAACGGCCTTTATCAGGAGTTTTTCGACGATGTCACCGTGATGGCTTCCAAGCGACAAGAAAACTCTGGCGTGAGGGCCTGCGAGCCTTTCGACTTCTCGAAGCTGGTACCCTACTCCCCACAAGTGGTGGCGGGGTTTGTTGCCGAACGTTATTCCATCGGCCTGCAAGAAGGCTGGGAAAAGGCTCAAGGCACCATACAGTCGCGCCTACATTCCCACATCTCCGACTATGTGCGCAGGCATTGGCATGCCAATCGCGCCGACTCGGTCAAGTTCTCAACCATCTACAGCAACATCACCTACAAATACCTGTTGGTCCCGACCTGGATTTCGTCATTCAAATACAAGGACAAAATCTACCAGTTTGCGGTGAATGGCCAAACAGGAAAGGTGGGCGGCAAGTCGCCCGTTTCGGCATGGCGTGTCATCATCGCCATACTGATTGGCGCTGGCATCATTACTGGGTTGTATTTCCTGCTACGCTAAAAGATTCTCAAGGTTTTTCATGGCCTTGCGCGCCGGAACGCCCTTGTGCAACACTTGGTAGGCTGTTTCGGCTATGGGAAGATGTGTCCGTTGGACTTCTGGCAAATAAGGCATCATCGCCGATGCGAAATAGCCTTCCGCTACCATCGTCATCTCGTTGAGGGCGGTCTTCACCGTGTTGCCTCTACCTATCAGCACACCCAGCTGTCGGTTGCGGCTGTGGCTCGAATAGCACGACACCAATAAGTCGCCGAAGAAATTGGACGGGCTGAATCTGGTGAGCTCGTTGATGCTGTGCGGATCGAGCAAAAAATACATCTCCTTGATGCAGTTGGCCACCAAAACAGAGATGAAATTGTCGCCATAGCCCAAGCCCACGGCGATGCCCACCATGACAGCGTAGATGTTCTTCAACACGGAAGAACGCTCCAGATATTTGATGTCGTTCTGGCAGCCGATTCTGATGAACGGTGTTTTCAGTTTCTCACCCACCACACGGGTGTTCACCACGTCTTGGCAGGCCAAAGTCAAATAGGTGAGTTGTCCGTGGCCTACTTCCTCGGCATGCGTCGGGCCGCAGATAAAGCACAGCTGCGAATCGGAAAGGTCATAATGCTGTTTTAGATAGTCTGTGACAAACTGCTTCTCATCCGGGATGATGCCTTTCACCGCCGAAACCACCATTTTATCCTTCAAGGAGACCTGCAAATCAGAGAGATAGCATTTTATGTAAGCCGCTGGCATGACGAAAAAGATAATGTCAGCCTCCGAAACCGTTACATTCAGGTCGTCGGAGAGGCGCAAGCGCGTCAAGTCAAACTCTATCTCCGAAAGATAGCGACAATTGCGACCGTCGATGCGCAACGACTCAAGCACTTCGGCATTGCGGACATACCATCCAACCGACAACTCTTTTGTTGTCAACACTTTGACAATAGCTGTAGCCCAGCTGCCGTGGCCGATGACGGCACAACGCGAGGCTTTATTAATCTGCGGATTGTTTCCCATAGGCAAAAAAACTCCGTGCAAAGATAGTGGATTTATCCTTGCATCATACATTATTTAAAGTATCTTTGCAGTCCAAAACCGAACCATTGAACCAGAATGAGCAAAGCCACCCCTTATAGCCTTTACGAAATCCTGAAAGAAACCTCTGCAAAAGTACCGGAAAAAATTGCCATCACATACTTTTGCATCAACTTGACATACAAAGCTTTGCTTGACCGCATCGACGAAATTGCCGCCGCTTTTCGGAATCATGGCATCGGACAAGGCGACATCGTGGCCGTCTCTTTGCCCACCATGCCCGAATCCATCGGATGTTTTTATGCGTTGCACAAGATTGGCGCCATCCCTTGCATGATCGATGTCAGGTATACCCCCGAACAAATCTGCGAAATCGTCGAAAGAACACAAGCCAAGATGTTGTTTGTCATGGGTTTCACTTGCAAGAGTTGGGCCAAGACCAAAGTCAACATCAATGTGGAAAAAGTGGTGGTGTGTTCGGGTTCCGACTCCATTCCCGTGGTTTCGTTTTGGTACGGCATAGGCGAATGGTTCAACGGACGGAAAGAGGTGTTTTTGAAAAACAAGAAATTCTGCCATTGGAAAGACTTCATCAACACAGTTCAAGGCAAAGACGAGACCCAGCCTTATCTATGGAAGCCCGACGAGATGGCGGCTTTGTTCCAGACAAGCGGCACGACAGGTACCGTGAAAAGCGTGATGCTGAGCACAGAGAATATCTTGCACTCCACCTTCCCCGAGCCGCCTGTCCTTAATGACATTTCAACTGACGACACCGTTCTTTGCTGCCTACCTATCTTTGCATTTTTCGGAGCCAACACGCTTATCGTGGCGTTCAGCTATGGAATGCGTGCCGTCGTCGTCCCCATCGTGCCCCACGAAGCGTTCCTAAAGACTGTCATCAAGCACAAGCCACAACATATCTTCTCGGTACCCGCCTATTGGGATGTGCTCTCGAAGGAACAAGATAACCAAGAGGACTTCTCATACTTGAAAACCATCAATATCGCCGGCGATACGCTGAATGCGACCTACGAAAAAAGCATCAACGACTTCCTACGCGCAAGAGGATGCCGCTACGACGTCACGAAAGGATATGGCATGACCGAAACCTCGGGCATCATCTCTTACACACCACAGGGCAGTCCTCACCAATATGAGTTGGGCTTTTTGGGAAAAGCCGTAGGCGGTTATGAAGTTAAAACCTTTGATGGCGAAATCTGCGTCCATTCCTCGATGGAGCTTTTGAGCTATTACAAGAACGAAGCGGCCACCCAAGCCCTCATCCAGACCCACGAAGGCAAGCAGTGGCTCCATACGGGCGATATGGGCTATGTCGACGACGAGGGCAACATTTTCTTGATTGGCCGCAAAAAACGTATGATTGTCCGTCACGATGGCTCGAAGGTCTTTCCCATAGAGATAGAGACCTGCTTGATGGAACACCCTTCGGTGGCCTCGTGTGCCGTAGTACCGATGCAAGACCCCAATCATTCGGAAAGCAAGTTACCTAAGGCCTTTGTGGTGCTGAAAGATGATTGCCAAAACAATTGCTTTACCTTAGAAAACCTGAAAACACACTGCAAGACACATCTTCCAGAACACCTTATGCCTGCAGCTATCGAATTTATCGATGAACTGCCGATAAACCAAAACGGTAAAGTCGATTACCAGAAACTTCTTTGATTATCCACCGGGTTGGCATAAATCCCCAAGAAAATCGCTTCCAATTCCGCGCGGTCAAAATCAGGATATTCGTTCATCCAATCCATGTATTTGATGAAAGCTTCTTTCTGCTCAACGGTGTAATGCTCGGCATAGGTCGTGGTCCCGCTACGCAAATCGTGGGCGATGTAGTTGTTAGGGTTGAGATAGAAATTCGGATTGATGCGACTATCCATCAGCTCGGCCACACGCCTATAGAACTCAGCCGACGGACAGTCGTTCAAAGCCATCAGGTCGGCTTCAGTGACCCTCGGGCAGACATGGAAATGCACATGGCCCTTGAACTGCATGATGCCCGTCAAAATACTGTTGAGGTCTTCGCCAGGTTTCTTCTCATAATGGCCGTTTTTCTTGGTCAAGTAAAGCTCCAAGGTCTTCAACTTGTCGCACGACTCCCATTCATACGACACTGCCACGGGCACGATGTTCAGTTCGGCCAACGAAGCCACCCTATCGTCGCGGCGGCTCATGCCAAACATCTTGATGATGGCGGGGTCGGTGGCGTCGATGCCGTCTTTGGTGCGACCGTTACGTTGGGCAATCCATACCGATTCGTGTTCTTCGGTGATGACATGACGCATATACTCCGACATGTGCAACATGCTGTTGTAGAACTCTTTTGGCGTGCCACCACGCTCCGTGCGAAACATCTTGTTGACCTTGCCAAAGTCGATGACAAAAGGATGGCTCATCAGGTTGCTGCCAAAGGTAATCTGGCAGGTGTTTTGTCCTACATCACAAAGGATATACTGCAAAAACATGGCATCAAGCACGATGTCGCGATGGTTGGAAACGAAAAGATAAGGCTTCTTCTCGCTGATATTCTCCATCCCCGACCATTCAAATCCTGTGGTGGTTTTCTTCAACAGGGTTTCTATCACATCCCGGAGCAAGCCCAGCTGAAACTCCGAAACGGTCTCTATACCACGGATTCTTTCGCGAAGCATCAATGGCGATACACCTAAAAACCGGGCGATGGCGGGTATCGCTTCGCTGTTGGCCAAACGTTGCGTCGCCGCTGGTATTTCTTCGGGATAATATGGTCTGATGTCGTCGAAATTGCTCATCACTTGTTTCTTAAATCGATGAATTTGATGGGTTTGCGACTCTTGGCAGGGAAGTTGATCTGTCTGATTTCATCCACAGGATGGATTTCGATTTGCGGTGCCACGCGAATGCGCGAACGGAAGCTGTCTTTCAGCACTTTGACCACGTCGAAGTCGGGTTCATACTTCAAGCCAATCTTCACCACCACGTCGTCGGTGCCAGCCTCGCTTTGGCGCACCTCGATGACATAGTTCTCCACATAATCGGTGTTGTCGAGCACGTCGTTGATCGCCGGCGGATAAAGCGTTGTGCCTTTCAGCTTAATCATGTTGTTCTTGCGGCCCACCAGTGGCGTGAGGCGGTAGGAGTTACGGCCGCATTGGCATTGCTCCACACGTTTGGCGGCGATGTCTCCCGTGCGGAAACGCAGCAGCGGCATGGCTTCCACACCCAAGGTGGTGACCACGATTTCGCCAGGCTCGCCGTCGGGAACGGGCAAGCCGTCATCACCTATAATTTCCACGATAATCAACTCAGGGTGCACATGTCCGCCTTGGCCAAACTCACACTCTGAGAAGGTGGCGCCCATCTCCGTCGACGAATAGGTGGCGAAGAGCTGCACATCCCATTTCTCCTTGATTTTGCGACCCAAAAGATTAAGGTTAAAGTCTTGGTCGCGCAAGCCCTCGCCGATGCCAATGATACGGCGGATGCTGCTGTTTTTATAGTCGATATTATGCTCCTCGGCATATTGTATCAGCTTCAAGATGAACGACGGCACGCACATGATGGTGTCGGGCTTGATGCGGCGGATGGTGTCCCACTGCAGTTCGGGAATGCCGTTGCCCACACGGATGACGCCTGCGCCGAGTTCGCGCAGACCCAAGAAATAAGCCAATCCCGCCATGAAACGCTTGTCCAAAGTGGTCATCAGCTGCACCACGTTGCCGGGCCTCACGCCAGCACATTCAAACGACTTTTTCTCGTTAAAGGCCAAACGCTGCAGGTCTTTCTCGGAGCAGCCAAAAGTAACAGGGTCACCCAGCGTGCCCGACGTGGTGATGTAGTCGATGATTTTGTCCTTGGGACAGCAAAGAAATTCATCGTTGAAGAGTTGCAGGTCCTTCTTTTCGGTGAAAGGAATCTTCACCAAATCCTCGATATGTTGAATCTTATCGATATTGATGCCGTAGCTCTTGAACATCCGCTGGTAATATGGCGAATGGGCTTCAAGATAGGCCAAAGCCTTATGGAGCAAACCCTCTTGATAGGCCTTGATTTCTTCTACGGATTGGTATTCTATGTCGTGGTTAATCATTGTTGAATTAATTTTTGACGTGGGACTTTGAGACTTGGGACGCGGGACGGAGTAATTCTTGGACTTTGATCCATTGTAAAAACTCCTGCTTCCATTGACGACATTCTGCCGTGCCTTTTTCTTCGCTAGCGCCAAAGCCGTGGCCTCCCGTTTGGTACTGGATATAGCGGTGCTCCACCTGGTTGGCGGTCAGCGCGGAGTCAAGCAGCATGGAGTTATGGTATTCCACAATGGGGTCGTCGACGCAGTTGACGAGAAACACGGGAGGACAGTTGTCGGGGATATGGCGTTCCAGCGAAAGGGAGTCGCGCATCACCAAGTCGTTTTGGCGCTTCTCACTGAGCAAGGCCCGACGCGAACGCTTGTGGACACAACTCTCGCTCATGGTCACCACAGGATAAATCGGGCACACAAAATCGGGGCGAAGGCTGACTTCAGTGTTTATTCCATTGGCTTTCAGATAGTCGTGTGCATTGAAACTCGCCGCCGACATCACCAGATGTCCACCTGCCGAGAAGCCCATCATGCCTACTCTATTGGGGTCGATATGGTATTCCTCAGCATGTTCGCGTACCCATTGCAAGGCCCGTTGCGCATCGGTAATCATGTCGGGATATTGCTTGCCGCGGAACAAGATGCGATGACCCCAGATGAAGGCACCGACACCAGCCACACGATAGCGCAATACAAAAGCCGAGATGCCGTTGCTCTGCAGCCATTGCGCCACGCCGTCGCCTTCAGTCTCCTCGTCAAGCCAATAATAGCTGCCTCCGGGACAAACGATGACGGCAAGACCCGTGTCGTCGTTTTCGGCCAGATAAGGCGTCAAGGTGACCTGTTTGCCATGGCTTACGTTGTAGCCATCCCATAGTTGAATGCGTTCTTGGGCAAAAGTCTGTCCAAAAAACAAAAGCAAAAAACCAAAAAACAATGCTTTGTACTTCATTTGCTATTCGGAGATATCGTATCTATAACGACTCATTAAGAATTTGCAAAAGTACAAATTATGGATGATTTGGACAAAATTTGTTAATTTTACAGACAATGGTATTTTGTCCCACCAGAGCCTCGGCCGTTTCGATGGCGGTCAGCGTGACCCCGCATAAACCATGGATATTGACATTTTGACCTGTGAGATAAAGATTCTTAACTTTCGTTGCCACAGACATTTGCGAGAGCATCAAGTTACGGCTGTCCTTTTGGAAGCCATAGTTGGAGCCTTCCTTGTTGCCGTAATAGTCGCGGATGGTGAGCGGCGACGAGGCAAAGACAAAGTCGATACGATTGCGGAAATCGGGATAAAGCCTTTCCATGCGGTCAAGCACCTTGTCGGTCATGGCTTGTTTCCACCGTTCGTAGGCCTCGCCACGATGCCCGGTGCGCGTGTCTTCCCATGCCTTCACCTCACTGAAATCCATCGGAGCGATGAGGACCATCGTTTCGGCAAAATCGCCTTGCTGTGCAACGGGTGGGGTGACAAACATCAGCTGTTGCGGCCAAACGTCGTCTTCCGACAAACAAAAATGCGAATGGTTTTGATAATGGAATGCCTGTTCCTTAAACTTGACAAATACCTTGAAACTTGACATCGTCTCTGGTACTGACTGGATTCTTGTCTTGAAAGCAGTCGTAAACGATTGAGGGTCAATGATTCGCAGCAGCACATCGGGGTGTACATCAGAAATATAGCTATCGGCTTGATAGACATGGCCTTTCTTGGTGACCACCTTCGTAATGGCGTGGTTTTCCACCTCCATTTTCACCACTTCGTCGTTGGCAACCACCTGACCGCCAGCATCTTTAATCACTTCAGCCAAGGCCTCGGCCATCTGTTGGCTCTCATCCACAAATTGGAATGTCCCGTTGATATGCAAGGTGCTCAACAAGGCATGGATATAGGCCGGCGTTGTCTGCGGGTCGCTGCCAAACAAAGGGATGAGATAGTCCAACAAGGCCTTCAGTTTCGGGGCGGCGATGTACTGGTCCCTCAATTCATCGACCGAGCCCAAGAAATCATCGCTATGTGAAGGATGCTCTGCGGGGGCCTCACGCAAATAGAACAAGTCCTCTTCCTCGGAAAGCTCAAAAAGTCGGTCGATATAGGCACGAATATGCTCTTTTTCGGCAGGAAATTGTTCCGAAAGATAGGTGATAAAGCGCTCCTTGCCTTGAGGTAAACTGTAGGTCTCGCCCGTGCTTATCATGATAACCACATCAGAGGCGTTCGCGTCCATCGGCTGAAGCGTCACCTTGTCAAGGACACCCAGATAGGCAAAGATTTTCCGCAGGTTGCCGCCTTCCTGAAAACCGCCAAAGATATGCATCCCCGTCGGGAAGCGCACGCCGTTCCGCTTGAAAGTCTGCAACCCTCCGCCGATGATGGCGTTTTTCTCCAATACGGTCACTTGATAACCTTCCTTGGCTAATAAGGCTCCCGTCACCAAACCTCCAATTCCTCCTCCTATGACGACACAAGTTTTCATTTCAGAAAGGATTGGGTGTCAATGCTATTTTCACAAATCGGCAACTCCTGCCCTTCCAGCATGAAATGCAGGTTGTCGGGGATGTAACTCGTGTGGGAGGCAATCAGATGCTTGTCCTCATCGGCTTCCATCGCATACACCTGCGTGTCGCGATGCACCAAGGCGATGGTCCAAGCCAACTCGCCGATGCCGCTGTTTTTCACCAAAATACTTTGACCTTCCATAGCATCGATTTCGGCTGCGTGAGCGCGGATGCACTTCAGGTTGCGGCGACATTCGCGTTCCGTGTCGTTGCCTTTGTAGATGTACTTGTAGCGCACAAAAGGCAACACATATTCCGTGTCCTCGCGTTGATTCCTGATTTCCTCGAAATGCTCGATGTAATACTTGTGGAACTGCGAGGTCAAAGCGCGGGCCTCCATTGATTTCACCTCTTCGATTGACATTCTCTGCCCGATTTCAACATAGAGTTGACCTTCGCGCAACACAAAGTCGTTTTTCGGCATCACATGGTTGGCGCCGTGGACAAAAACAGGCAGAATATCGACATTCAAGGATTGCGCCAACTGGAAGGCACCCTTGTGGAAACGCTGGATGTCGCCCGTCACCGAGCGCGTACCTTCGGGATAAACCACCACAGAATAGCCTCGCTCGACCAAAGATTTCAGCCGCTCCACGTTTTTGTCGTACCCATCAGAAACAGGATAAAACTCAGCAAACCTGATAATTACACCATACATTGGGTTTTTCCAGACCCAATCAGTCGTCAGCAAGACCACCTTGGGGTTGAGCATCATCGTGCAAAGCAAATCGAGGTGCGACTGATGGTTGGCGATGATGACGGCGGGCTTTTCGAAGGTCTCGCCATACTTGTTATTAAGGCTGAACTTCACGCCAGGCAAGGCTTTTAATGCCAAACGCATGAAGAAAGCGATCATCTGATGATAACGATATCGCTTCTTTTCCGACTTGGGCACCAAAAGGATATAAAGCAATGTCAGCGGCGTGATGAGGACAAAGGCGAAGATGAAAAACACCAAGAACGTCAAGAAGGTGAAAAACATGCGTTTCAAGGTCAGCGGAACCTGACGGAGTTGGCCTTTCTTTTTGGTCAGCCAGCCGAAGATGAAAGGTGGCAGGTAACAAGCCATGAGCACCACCACCGCCATGCCGATGATGGCCACCTCGGCCAAGGAGCGCATGGCTGGATGCTTGGCAAAGATCAAGGCACCTATGCCGATAAACATAAGGATACCGCTGAGGATGACGCTGTTGCGGTAGTTTTTCAGCATCCGCTTGCCGTAGGCATATTCGTAGAGCAACCCTTCTGTGATATAAATGGTGTAGTCGTCGCCTTGGCCGAAGATGAATGTCGCCAAGATGATGTTGACGATGTTGAACTTGATGCCGCCCAGATGCATGATGCCCAAAATCCAGGTCCAGCCCACCGTCAGCGGCAAGAAGGCCAAAAGGGCCAACTCCAAGCGCCCGAACGAGAGGCAGAGGAAGAAGAACACCACGATGCTACAGACATAAAGGATGTAGTCGAAGTCGGACGAAAGCGCATTGACCAAGTTGTTGCCCACGTCGCTGATACTGAAGGCAAAACCCGTATTTGACAGGGTTTCGCGCAATTGTTGTTTGACTGGCTCGGAAGAAGCCATCGGTACCCTAACAAAGTTGACCACACGCGCCAACGAGTCATGCTGCAACATATAGTTGCCACACAATGCCATCAACGGCTCCATCTCGTTTTCATGCAATGGCTGGTAGTCTTTGGTGATGCCGTCCGTGAAGGTAGAGAAGGCATTTTCGGTAAAGCCAGTTTTCACGGCTTCCGTACGCACTTGTTCGGCAAGGTCGGCATGACGTTGCCAAAACTCTTGCCACAGCACCAACGACCTTTCTTGTTGCTCCACCGAGGGCAGCAGGCCGTCCATGCCCGAGATGCTGTATTTCACATTGTCGGGAACCACTTGCCGCAAGTGAGCCATCATCGTTTCATTTTGCCTGATGGCCACTTGAAAATCGGGGGCTTCTGAAACCACATAAATCAAGTCAGTCTCGCCTTCCTTTTGCAGCAACTCGCTCAGCAAGGCCAAATCTTCCTGCTGCTGATGTGTCATGTAGTTGATGTTGTGCAGGTCGGCATCGAAGGCGGTGTCTTGGCTGTAATAGCTGAGTATCAGCGTGATGATAACCAAAGGCCAAAAAGCGTACAACTTGACTTTGCGCCAGGTCTCAGAGGGTGCCTTGCCGTCGTCGACGAAGAGTTTTTTCGTCTTTTTGGGCACTACTGCAAACAGGGGCAGGAAGACCATCACAAAGAGGATGGTGCCTATCAAAGTCAGGGCGCCGAAGAGTCCGAGGTCGCGCATGGCCTCAGCCTTGACGAACATCAGGCAGGCGAAAGCCGCCACCGTGGTGAGGTTGCCGATGACCAAAGGCTGGATGACGTCTTTCAAGGCCTCGCGCTTGTTGGTCTCCTGCTTGATGTGGTCGAGGTAATGCAAGGGATAGTTGACCGCGATGCCTACGATGACCGAGCCGATGCCCACCACGATGATGGAGATGCTCGACTTGAACAAGGCGATGACCGCCAAGGCAAAGACCCAGCCGAAGAGGATGGAGATGCCGAGCCAGAGCAGGTTGCGCTTGCGCGCCATGGTGAACATCAGGATGCCGAATATCAGCACAATGGCCAACGTAACGGAGACGAAGCTGTCTTTCTTGATTTGCTGCGCGTTGGTGACGGCGATGGTGGGCGCACCCACGGCCGAGACATGCACGTCGGGGTGTTCCGCTTCGGTTTGGGCTATCACCTGGTCCAACAAACTGACAATCTTCGCATTGCCTTTGGTGTCGCTGCCCGAGAACGGCGACGAGAAGAAGGCAAAACCTTTGTCGCCGCGCTCGTTGAAGAGGTACTCGTCCTCCATGCGGTAGCCTTGCGTCGGGTTAAGCACATTCAGCCGCTGCAAGGTGGGCGAATAGAGGTTGAGCGGGTCGGCCTTGATGCCGTCGACGACGAAACCAGCCGTGGGCATCGACAGCACCCGCTTGATGTTGGCCATGCTGGTCGCCACGTGGTCGGGGTCGGCGAGCAAGGAATCCATGCGGCGATAGTCGCTCTCAGTAAGAAACAGCGGCTGGTTCTCGCGGATGAAGTCCATGGCGTCGAACACCTGGCTGCCGTCGACTTTGCAATGCAAGTCGCTGACCAGCTGTGCGGTGTCGCATTCTTGCCACCGCTGTTCAAAGGCATCCATGGCGTCCATCAAGGCGTCGAGGCCCTCGTCGCCAGCGAGTTGTGTGGTGTCGGCAGAGAAGATGATGGTCACCCGACCTTGGTCGCTCATGTCGTTATAGACCGAGGTGTAGCGTTCCTTCTCGGGATCGGTGGGCAGGAAGTCGGCGATGTTTTCCTTGTAGTCCAGACGCAGGGCTGAGAGCACGCACAAGCCCAAGACAAAGGCCATCAAGAAGATGGAAAAGGGCTTGTTGCGCGACAGGCGGTCGTAAATATCAAGGAAGAACTTATTCATGCTGCCTCCTTGTTTTTCTGATCAGTCGTGAGGGCCAACCGTAGACGAGCGCCACGAGGCAAAGTATGGTGTTCAGCACGGTGATGCGGAAGAAGTCCCAAAACGGCCTGAAATGCGTGACGCGGTCTTCGGGATAAATCACGTTGACCTTGATGGGCACCAAGTCGGTGCCACGCCAGGCGGAGAAAACGAGCAGCTCCAACTCAGCCTCGTATCGATAGGTGAGCAAGGCGAGGCAAGGCATGTTTTTCAAAGGATAAAGCCGATAGCCCGTCTGTGTGTCGGGCAGGTCGATGCCCGTCTGCACCCTGAACCAGAAGTTGGAAAACTTGTTGGCAAAGGTGTTCTTGCCCGGCATGTTGTCCTGTTTCAGGTTGCGGCTGCCCACAATCAAGGCGCCGGGGTGTTGCTCCAAGGCCTCCACAAACAGCGGGATGTCCTCGGGGAAGTGCTGTCCGTCGCTGTCGATGGTGAGGGCGTAGTCGAAGCCCATGGTCTTGGCTTTCTCGAAGCCTTGTTTGAGGGCATAGCCTTTGCCACGGTTGCGGCCATAGTCGACCACGGTGATGCGCTCGCCGAATGAAGCCAAGACTTCAGCCGAATGGTCGGTGCAGCCGTCGTTGACGACGATGACATCGGCGCAATAATTCAGCACCCGTTCCACCACGTCGCGCAGCGTGCCGCTGTTGTTGTAGGTCGGCATGACGGTGCAGACCTTCAGCTGCCGCATCTTGGTTGGTATCGCTATGGCATCAGAGGGGTTCATAACTGAAAGTCAACGACATTTTGGTGTAAACGGAAGTCTCGTCAGCGATGACGACTTGGGTCTTGCAGCCGTTTTCGATTTCCGCAAAACCGGAAAAGTTGAAGCACACCTGTTTGCCTTCCTCGGGTACCAGCACATTGAGGTATTTGATGTTCTTGGAGGCCTTCAGATACAGCGGCCGGCCCAATTTCTGTTGCAGCACCTCGCCGGCGGTCTTCAGCAGGCAAGCCCCCGGGGTGATGGGATTGCCCGGAAAATGGGCTTGATACACAGGATGCTCGGGGTTGCAGCGGAGCTTTGCCGCAAAGCCAGTGTCGGTGTCGTCAATGGATTGTATGATGAAGAGGTTGTCTAAAAAGTTCATCGCACCTTTGTTAAAAACAAATTAAAGGGCAAAAATAGTGGTTTTTCGGGAAATAGAAAGACACAAACTACGATACAAGAAGTCGCCTCAGGCAGTCTCTTGTGTTTATGGCTTCTAGGTTATGTCACTCCTTCACAAATTTTCCATTCAACACTTCCTTGTTTTCCAGCACAAGTTTATAAAGATAAATACCTGATTTTAGGTTTCTTACGTCAGCTTCAATCATGTTGCCTGAGCCGCTAATGGTGCGGTCAAGGCATTTGGTTCCTTTGGTATCGAAGATGAGGACTTGAACTTCATCTGATTTTATGTTGTCCCACGAGATGAATAACCGGTCCTTGACAGGAATAGGATAGGCTCTTGTGCATTGGGTTTCGTTGTCGTTGAGACCAAAACCTGGACCAAGGTTGAGTAACACATAATGTCCGTCTATGGGTGTGGCGTTGAATCCAGGCAATAACTTGATGGAGTGTAAGGCACGGTATTCCATGGTCTGTGACGGTTCCAACACACTATCCAGTTCCATGTTATCGCCATATTCGATGGTTTGGGCGAATGTGACGGATACCATCAGCAACAATGCCACAAGGGAAAACAACTTTTTCATTTGGTGTCGCTTTTTTCTAATTCTTCGATACGTTGTTCTAATCTCTCGATGAGTTCCTGTTGCTGCAAAGTGTAGAGCGTCAATTCCTCGATCTTTTTCAACAGGATACTTTGCATCTCAGCCATATTGTAGCCTTCTGCCTTCACCTCAGTTTCAGAAGGCACCTCGGGCAGGTGGCCATGCTCGTTGATGTAGCGTTTCAAATCGTTCAATGACAATAGTTTGTAGTCCTTGGCAAAAACATTGTCATACCATTCTTCCACTTTCTTGATGAATACCTCATTGGTAAGGATGCCTCCGTTGACGGCAAGGGCATAGGTGTCGCTTTCGTTAGCGATGTTGACACCCACTTTGCCCGTAAGCGTGATGTTGGTGGATTGCAAATCCATGGTGTTATCACCAGCCGTGATGCTCATATCGCCATTATTATCCACATCAATCCTATGGTCCTCGTCCCTCAAGCGGATAAAGGTATTGGAGGATGAGTCTTTCGGCTCCACGAAAATACCGGCGTCTTCGCCCTCGTCGGAGCGGATGTGCAGCTTGGCCGCGATGTCGGGCACAGGCACATCACCGATGGCCACTTTGCCGGTGCGGTCGATGACTTCGCCTAAAGTATTGGGTGAAGGGCCAACAGTTAAAGTGGGCTTGCTACTAAGGAAGCCTACCATTAGACTATGATTATATGGGTTTTCTAGTAACACATTGGGTCCGTCGCCAGAATCTGTAATGCCATTGCCAACGACCATATTATACCCATTGGAAACTTTTAGGTGTCTTCCTATTCCCATACTGTAGCTTCCCAGAACCGTTACGTCGCTTCCGACAGCCATTGAAGAGCTGCCAGAAACATTATTTACGGATCCAAAAGCAACAGAATTATAACCATATTGTGTGATGGTATTGTTGTAACCAATGGCCAATGAATGTCCTCCAACAGCGGAGTTTTGAGTGCCAATGGCACCGCTGTAGTAGGGGCCAAATTCATTTCCTGAGCCAATGTCCAAGCGGCTACCTTGTATGAGGACATCTTGGGCCTGTGAGCCAATACTGCAAAACAGGGTAAATAAAAAAGTAAGTGTAAAGATTCTCTGTTTCATAATGTTGTTGTTTTGTTGTTGTTTATTCTTTTACAAACTTACCGCTTGCCAGTTCTCGTTTTCCCGACACTATTTTGTAGACATACAGTCCAGCATCGAGGTTATGAACGTCAAGCGTAATCAGATTGCCTGTGTTTCCAACCTCGCTGTCAAGGCATTTCATTCCCTTGGCGTCGAAGATTTGGATACGGGCATCTTTGAATAGGGTTTCATCGATAGGGATGTTGATGGTACTAGACGTAGGATTAGGATATGCAAAACCCATGGGTTTTGCTCCCGTTTCGTTCACTACATCCCAAGTGATTTCTATGTCTTCGCGGCGGAATTTCACAAATTGTACCTCATAAAAAGGACTACCAGGATAAAAATCTCCGTTTCTAGAACACAAAACTATGACACAACCTCCATCTTCAAATCTTGCTGGTGGAGTCGAGCAAAAATACTGGACATTATCTTTTTGAATCACTTTTCTTCCCAATAGGTTCAAGTTCTTATCCACCAAAATCACATTGACTTGCCTTTTGTCTGTCGACCATATAAACTCACTGCAATCCGTAAATGAAAAAATAGTGGTGTCATTGATATATGCTGTACTTGTACCATAAGGTGACGATGTACAGGAATCGTACGGTGGAAGACGTAATTCAGCATAAACATTTAGAGCAGAATCCACTTTGTACAATGTATTGTATGTCGAGCTACGATGTGCGCTTTTTTCGGCATCAAGGATAATATATTCATTGTCAATCCACTTGCCTTCGCAGCCGATTTGGAAAACTTCGTCCACGTTGATAGGAAGGCCACCTTGTATGTGAATGAAGTCTTGTTTTGCCACAATATTATAATTATTATCCACAACATAGATTCCAGGCAAGCCAGAATGTGGTGGAAAAGATCCTCCGTTGATGGTAACCAATAAGTTGTCGGAATGTGGCTCATAGGTTAGTTTCCCAATTCCTGCTGTATAAGCCACGTTTAATGGATTGTCGACCATTTTTATAATTTCTCCCATCTCATCAAATTCGTAAAAACGGACCGCACCTCTATAACTCTTTTTATAAGAATATGAAAGTCTGGCTGCTAGTGTTATTGTTCCTAATTTGGAAATCATAGACTTCATAATTTTACCATAATAGGCATTATAGAAGCAGTCGAAAATGTCATCATCAACGCTGTAGGTCTTTGTAAGCACAGATTCAAGTTGACTATTGAACACATCTATTCTAAAGAAACGTTGAGCGTGGTAATCACATAAACTATCGTCACAAATGCCAAAGACCATGTAGTTTCCATTGGAAAGTTGAACTGCACTATAATACTGGAGCATCATTCCTGGTAGATGAACAATCCGACCAATTGAACTTCCGTCCTTTTCAATTTTGACCACAACGCCGTCAAAATAATCTGGATACCCTGTATATCCAATGCCCAAAACGGATTCTTCATCATCAACAGAAACCATGTCTTGCATATAACTATTCTTCAACTCTTCGACCTCAATAACCCATTCTTGTGCTATCAAGCTACAACAAGAGATCATCAAAAAAAGGAGTATAGCCAATTTTTTCATTTTCTCTAGGCCTTTGAATCTGTTAGAGATTGCTGCAAAACCTAGTGAATTGTCTTCCCAAAAAAATGTATCTCTGCCTCCCATAACATACTGGTTTTCGGGGCAAAGATAATACACAATTTGCTGAAATGCAAATCTTCACAAAAAAAACTTTAAGGGCTTTCTAACGCCACTTCGTACGAAATCGCTATTCTTTATTCCGCAAAGACCTTGTCCTCTATCGCCTCGTTCACCTTGATCTCTTCAAACCGAATCGAGGTAATGTCGCCATTTGCGCTGACAAACTCCACACGGCTGATGCCGTTGGTCTTCTTGTCGAAACGAAACACCAGCTGGCTGAACATGCGTTTCATGTCGCGGCGCTTGGGAGTCATGTCGGCGCGCCAAAAGCCATTGTCGTCGTAAAAGACGATGTCGAAAACCGTGGTGTCGAAGAGCTTCTTGCCCGAGGCGCTGCCTATGATGAGGTTCACCATGCCTTGGTACATGCGACCCGCATTGCCTTCCAAGACCTCAGCCTTGCCATCCGTCACCTTCACGAGGCGCTCGCCATTGACGACCAAGGCAAAAGCGTAAGGCGCGGTGTATTCCCAACGCATCCTGTCGGGCGCGGCATAATGCATCGTGCCCTCCGCCACCGAAGGCTCAGCCAACATCGACGAGGTCTTTTCCTGCACAAAACGACATTGCATCGACTGCATCGTAGAGGCCACCTGAGTCAGCTGACGGATTACTTCTTGTGTTTGGCTTTCAGAGAGTTGCGTCTGCGCCGTAACCATCAGGCTGACCGCAACGAACATTAGGGACAACAGCAGTTTTTTCATCTCATTTCATGATTAGGAAACACCCCAACACTACAAGAACCAGGCCAATCCAACGCGAGAAGGGGATGCTCTCGCCAAAGACGAGCCAGGCAGCAATCATGCCGAAGACAAACGAGAGGCTGGTCAAAGGATAGGCTTGGCTGAACGGGAATTTCTTCAGGATATACAGCCACAGCACCGTGGCCACGCCGAAGCTGATGCCACAAGCCAAGAACCACATATCAGCGAGCACGCTTTTGAAATAGGCCCACGACCATTCAAACTTGCCGAGTTGCTGCAACGCCAACTTGAGTAACACCTGTCCTCCCGAGAGGAAGAGCGTCTGCAACGCCACCAATCCAAAGAGTCTCCACATAATTATGCCTCCAATAAGGTTAATGAAACATTCTTGCCGTCGGAACGGTTGTATAACAAAATGCACTTGGGCTGCCTGTCGCTGGCTGCCTTGGGGTCGACAAACAAGGCTGCCGGCACGCGACCCGCTTTCAAGCATTGTGCCGCCACATAGAGGCCAAGGCCTGACGAAGTGAAACTCTCACCAAACAAGTGCTTGTATTTCAGTAAAGGCTTGTCGCCGAAGAGAAGCATGGCTTCTTTCAGGTAGGCCTCGTCATTGCTGTGGTTGCCGCTGATGCCCGTGAGGATGTAGTCCACGTCGGCAAGGGTTTTGCCTGCGTTTTGAAGCATGCTTGCAATGTTTTCTTGCAGGGTAGTCATCGTGGGCTGGTGAAGCAGTTGGAAGCCTGTGAGTTGACATAAAGGTTTCGTCTCTGGATTGCTTCGTTCCTCGCAATGACGGGAAAGCACAATAGAAACGGCGCTCTCGCCACACATTTCGTCGTCTTGGCCCATCACACCGCCTTTTTTCAGGATGTGGTAGAAGGTCTCCGTCATCTCGTCGTGACCGCCCACCAAAGCGGTGTCAATCTTTCCGAGCTGCAACTGCCACCAGGCATCCTGTAAGGCACTGTCGAACGAGATGCCCTTGTGGGCGTAGGTGACGTTGTAGCCGTGGTTCTTGGTCTGAATGGCCACCAACGAGCTGATGGTGTTGTGCGTCGACTGCATGAAATAGGTGGGCTTCAGCATCTGCTCGCCTTCGTTGGAGAGCGCATCCAGGAAAAACTCGGTGTTTTCGACACAGCCATAGCCCGTCCCCGTGATGATAGCATCCACGGTGTCCAAACCTGCTTCTTTCAATGCCTCCTTCGACGTGGCCAAGGCGCGTTTCATGATTTTTCCCATGCGCCGCGCCTCGATTGGTGACACATATTCCTTGAAGCTCGGGTCTATGGAACGGGCGAAGGGAACATCGTATGCTATGGGCTCCTGCATCCACGCCTCGGTCAAAGGCTGCTGGAGGGAGATTTGCTTGGCGGAGAGGATAAAGACGCCGTTATGCTCAGGAGATTGCGGGTCCTTGCCCGCAATGACACCCTTAGGAAAAACGTCATCAAAGAACGTCATTGCGGGCTTGACCCGCAATCTCCCATACGCTTGGGAATCATTCTCGTCTCGTGTCGCGCAGTCCCGTAGTCGCGCAGTCGCGGAAATCAACACTGACGAGTCGTTTCCGCCGAAGCCGAAGGCGTTGCACAACACATGCTTCAGGGCCTTCTTTGTCGGCTGCGAAACGGGCACGATGCCGTCTTCCATGGCCTGCGACCAGTTGAGGTTGACCGGCAGGAAGCCGTTTTGCAAGGCTAGGATGCAGAACACCGCCTCGATGGAACCCGAGGCGCTCGTTGTATGCCCTGTGAATGGCTTGGTCGACGACACTGGCGGCACATTTTCGCCAAAGAGCCGCATCATGGCCTGGCTCTCGCTGGCATCGTTGTTGGGTGTGCCCGTGCCGTGCGCGTTGATGTAGTCGATGTCGGAAGGCTGCACTCCTGCCAACTCCAAAGCCTCCTTCATCGCACGATACGCCCCTTCGCCCTCGGGCGACGAGGCGGTTTGATGGAAGGCATCGCAGGCGTTGCCATAGCCCGAGAGCAGAGCTTGGGCCGTCATGCCGCGACGTTTTGCACTTTCTGCCGATTCCAAAACCAGATAGGCGGCACCTTCGCCCAGGTTCAAGCCGTGACGTGTGGCGTCGAAGGGACGACAAGGCTCGGTGTCGAGGATCATCAGTGAGTTGAAGCCGTTGAGGTGGAACTTGGTGATGCACTCGCTGCCACCCACCACCACGATGTCGGCTTCGCCGCAGCGTATCATATTGGCACCCAAGATGATAGCATTGGCCGCTGAAGAACAGGCGGTGGAGAGCGTTGTCGTAAAAGCGAACTTGCCGAAGTGGTTGGCCGTCATCTCGGTGCAGTTACCGCAGTCGTGCGCAGCGATGTATTCCTTGTGCGCCTCGCTGTGGATGAAATCGAGATAAAACTGCTCGCTCATGTCCATGCCACCTACCGTGGTACCCGAAATGAAACCCACCTTGGACAGCATTTCAGGGGTCAGCTGGGCTTCTTCCAAAGCCTCACCCAAGGCCATCATGCCCATCAACGCGGTGCGCGTGGTGATGGCTTCCTGGGCAATGCCCAAGCGCTCACACATCTCGGCGTTGGTCAGTTTCACCTCGCCGACGGGAAACTCCTTGTGTTCCGTCTTGAGGTACTTCAGCGGACCCACGCCAGAGCGGTTGGCCAGCAAAGCCTCCAAAGTCTGCGCCTTGCCCAAGCCAATCGCCGAAACGACGCCCATGCCTGTGATCAGAATCGGCTCCATCGTATTATTTGGTGCGGTTCTTTTGGATGTAATCGGCCATCACTGCCACCGACTTGAAGATTTCCTTGCCTTGGTTGGGGTCTTTCAGCTTGATGCCGTAGTTCTTCTCCATCAGCACGATAAGCTCAAGGGCGTCGATGGAGTCGAGACCGAGGCCTTCGCCAAACAACGAGGCGTTCTCGTCGATGTCTTCTGGGGTCATGTCTTCAAGGTTCAAGGCCTCGATGATTTGTTGCTTAAGGGTGTAGATTAATTCGTCCATGGTTTTGTATTTAATGATTTAATATTCAAAGATTTAAAGATTCAAAATTTAAGATTTGAAGATTAGATATAGTTTGGCTTCGAAGTGGTTTTCATCGGTGCAGTCGAGCCAGCCGCCGAGGACGCTTGTGGTCATCGGGTCAAGGAAGGCGTTTTGCAATTCCCGTGCCATGATTTGAGAGTCGTTTTCGGGCAAGACGATGAACGAGGTCTCGCCAAAGTATTTGTTGCGGATGGCGATTTCGCCCGTCACGATGTTGGGCAAGGTATAGACAAACGCCGCCGGACTAGGGAAAAAGTTCTCTGGGTCTTGTATGGTGGTCTGATAGGCGGTGTCGGCCTGCAACGAGGCGCTGCGGTTGAAGAACACCACCGCTCGGTCTTCGCGAGGAACGAAACGCTCGGCGCCTTCGGCCTGCAAGAGCAACTCGGAAGCCACAAAGCCCAACTTGCTCAAGGTGTCCATCTTGAAGAACTTCGGGTAGTCGCCGACATGGGCACGATAAAGCTCGGTCAGCATGGCGGAACCATTTTCATTGTGGTTCAGCACTTTACCATCGAGGCTCACCTCGTTGGGTGTAATATAAACTTCATGTCTCGTCATGCCTCACCTCCTTTCGCGAAAAGCAAAGCCGCATTGCAGCCGCCGAAGCCCGACAGCAGCTTGATGAAAACTCGCTTTTCGGTGGGTTGGTTTTGATTGGAAAGCACCAAGGGATGCGTGACGCCCGTGGTCTCGTACCCTCTGGTAGCCAATATGTTATGGTCGTCGATGGCTTGCATCGAAAGGATGGTCTCCATGATGCCGGCGGCACCCATGGTGTGACCATAATAGCCTTTCAGTCCGTTGACGGGAACCTTGGAAAGTCCTGCTCTTTCGATGGCAAAGGACTCCATCTCGTCATTATACAAGGTGGCGGTACCATGTGTGTTGATGAAGGCAATCTTGTCGGGACTGACCTCACCAAGCGCCACTTTCAAGGCCCTGTAGCTGCCTTCGCCCGTGCGCGAGGGACCGCTGATATGGTTGGCGTCGTTGCGGATGGCGCCACGACAAGCCACCCAGTCGTTTTCGGTTACTTTGTCTTTTCTGGTGTAAATGATGGTTGCGGCGGCATCGCCAAGGTTGAGACCTGTGCGGTTGGCATCGAAAGGCCTGCAGGGGTCGACCGACAAGGCCTTGAACGACTGGAAGCCCGACACGATGAAAGCGGACTGCACATCGGCACCCACCGTCACGACATAGTCGAAACGACCGCTTTCCAATTCGCGCATGGCTTGGATTTGGGCACAAACACCAGATATGCAAGCATTTGAAACCACTATTGGCGTGTTGGGATTATGGAAAAAGTCGGTCATCTGCTTGGCAGCATAACCCAAAAGAACACGTTCCTGGGGGAAGCCGGTTTCGTTTTTGTCCAAGAGGAACACGTTGCCTTTCGTGGTGGAAAGGATGAACAACACCCTATCGGAAGCCGCATCGATTTTGGCTTCGGCGATGGCTCTTGAAGCCGAGAGGATGATCATCTTCTCGAAGAAGGTGTATTTCGCACCGTTAGCGAGAGGAGCGAAGGCTTCTTCCACCTTTTCCCTATCCATCAGCGAGGCTGTGAAAGGCTCGGGCAGACGCCAAAGACCTTCGTAGCGCTTCAGCATGGAACGCCCTTCCTTTACCGCCGCATAGTTCTCGGCAGTGGTCATGCCCAAAGGCGAGATGATATTATGCGCCGCTCTGACAATCATACGTTTACCTCCCATTTTTGTTTCCATTCCTCATAGAAATCGGGGTTATTGAGCACCAGCTGATGCGAGTACCTATCCATGAAAACCTGCACGGTATGACCGATGACAAAGACTTCTTTCGTTTTCGCATCGCGGATTTCATAGTCAAAGATGAGTTTGGCCGCCTCTGTGGGACGATAAACAATTTCTATCTCTGGCTTCATCCCATAGACCATGGGGCGTTTGTATTTGACAGTCAAATCGACGATGGGTTCCAAGAAACCCTTGTCATACATCATCAGGTATTCCAGGCCGTATTTCGCGCCAAAGGCCTCGCGGGCATCTTCGAAATACTTGACATAATGACCATGCCACACCACCCCCATCGAGTCCACCTCGCTGAAGCGGATTTCAAAGGGTTTGGTTACCGATAATATGTTGTTCTTTTCTGTCATTTTCACGCTTGTATCTCTGTATCCATCAAGGCGATTTTCATGTTGGATTGCGCCAGTATTTCGTCGCCGCACTTAACAACCGCTTTCACCAAGGTGATGTTGAACATCTCCTCTAACACATTGATAGTGGTCATTATCTGTTCGCCAAGCCGAGGCGTACGGAAAACTTCAAAGTTGCTGACGGCTCCTATGACGCCAAGTTTCACGCTATCATTAAGATAACCGATTCGTGCGGCACAAGTTTGGGCTATGTTTTCCACCAGACCTTCAGCCGAAAGATGGTTTCCTACGACGAAAACATTCTCTTCACGCACTTCCAACAGGGTTGTAGTGATAGTCTCGTCACACGACAACAAACGGTCGATCATCACAAAGGGGGACCTTTGTGGTAACAGTTCCATCACCGAAACATTCTCTATCGTTTTCATTGCTTCCAAAAGTCAAAATAGTTGAACCACTGCGTGGGATAACGGCGTACAATGGCCTCCAATTGTTCGGCATACCTTTGTGCCAATTGGCTCATCTGTTCACGCTTACTCAAACTCTTATCATGGTGAAGCTCACGGAGATAGATACGATACTTACGCAATCCCTCCTTCATCGCAAACACAGATATCACATCCACATCCTTTTGCACCGCCATCGCGAAAGCCCCCAAGGGAAAACGCGCCGTTTGGCCGAAAAACTGACATTCAGTCGACTTCTGCGAGCCAAAGATACGGTCGGCGGGCATACTCACAATCTCACCGTCGTCCAAAGCCGTGTTCAGCAAAAACAAATGCGAGAGGTCGTCCCTCACTGGCACCATTCTGACATTGTTTTGCGACCATATCCGTTGACGGTTTTCCATCACCGTTTCTGTCTCTCCACCAAACACCAAAGCATTGTATCTCTTGTGCTTAGGCTTCAATGAATAGCCGACCATTTCGTAGCAGCCCACATGACTACTCACCATGACGAAGCCCTTTTCATGGGTCTCCTTCTCATCGAACACATGCTGTTCGTCCGACACAAAACGGTATTCCTTGCCAGCATACGCCCCGAAACGGTCCAAGATGACTTGCCCGAAACGGAAATGGTTGGCATATACCTTACAAAACGACTTCAACGGGCCGTAACCCATCCTTTCGCGGAAGAAGCGATACATGGCCTGATAGCCTTTTCTGCTGAAAAGCATATAGAAAGGCACCACCAAAGCCATCACGCCATAGAGCAACCACAAGGGTAGCACACGAAACATCGCAATAAGCGAGCGTTGCATCCAAGGCTGTCCGTCGGTCTTCCCCGACCATTCGTTATGTTGTAAGGTGTCGGCCATCCGAGACTTAGGCTATCTTTTTCTCAATGTAATCACAAAAGTCGTTGAAAGTCTTCACTTTGGCCATATCTTCGGTCTTGATTTTGAAACCGAATTTCTTCTCGACGATGACTACGATGTCGACAAAATCGAGACTGTCGATGCCGATGTCTTCCTTCAGACGTGCCTCTGGCTGGATTTTTTCTTCGTCAATTTCAAGGTCCTCGATGAGGAACTCACGGACTTTTTCTTCTATTTCTTGTCTGTTCATTTATGTTGATTGTTGAATTGTTTAATCGTTGTTTTTTGACATAGGACGAGGGACGTAGGACAACTGGTAACTGAACAACTGTTAACTGCCAACTGTCTTGCAGACCACAATGCTGTGTCCTTGGCCGAGGTCGTCATGGATCGTCTCCACGACCAATCCGGCTTTCTCGACCAAACGGATCATGTCGTCGCTGTGGTACATTTTGCTGTTTCCATTCGCCATCGCGGTGAAATAAAGGCTAGTCATCGTGAGGCAGAACGCCGCTGTTTCGAAGCGCTGACGGTCCCACAGGGTCTCCATGATATACAGGCGGCTATTGCCATCCATAATCTTGGCGGCGCGGCTCAAGATACTCACTATCTCATCCTCGCCAAAACAATCCAAGAACTGGCTCATCCAGATGATGTCGTAATGCTTATCGGTCGGAAAACTTTTCGAAGCATCCAATAGATTCATGGCATAACCTTCGATGCGGTCGGCGCCCGGCTTGCCAGCAGTGGCTTGGCGCATCATCTCAAGCTGCTGCGGTAGGTCGACAATGGTGACTTGTACATCGTTGTCGTAACCCACGCACTGCAAAGCCCAACGGCCTGTGTTACCGCCCACATCGAGCAAGGTCTTTGGCTTGTTGGCAAACACGATTTCCAAGGCTTGCTGGAATGAGTTATCGCTGTAGAAATGATCGAAGCCGAACCAGCTTTTCTGCACTTGTGGCGGCAACTCCGAAAGCGCCTCATACAACGTAGGCCATGGCCCGAAATGCTCCAATCCAGCGGGGCGACCTTCTTTAAGGCTCTCTTCCAGATGGAACCAACCTTCGTAGTTCACGTCATGGTTGAATTCGGTATTCACATCGGTGGCGGGGTCAGTGATAAAGCACCAACCCGTCTTGCTCAGTGTATAACGGTCTGTTTCCGTGTCGATAAGCACCGTGCCGATGCACAAGCTCGCTTCCAGCATCACCTTGGCGGCATAGCCACTGATGTTGGCTTTCTCGGCCACCTCGGCTTCGGTCATGCCGTTATCGCTGTTGCGCAGCATCTCAAAGATGCCGAACTTCTTCATCAAGCGACTCACTTGGAACACAATCGGTCCCCAGGCAATCCATTCGGCCTTGGCTTGCGCCTCACGTGCAGAAAGATGCTCCTTACTATAAGCTTCTTTTAGTTTTGGTGTAAGATGCATGTTGATAATAGTTGTAATTCTATTACTTCAGTTTGGCAATTTTCTCGCCAAGCTTTCCAAAAGTGTCATTGAAGGCACGGTCGGTCGTCGGTGCAGAACCTCCATCAATCTCATCGATGTCGACAACCAGCAATGTTTCACCGCTCTTGGCATCAGTGACGGTAAAGGTTCCCCAAACACGGATGCAAGGACCAGGAATAAAGCCCATGACATTGATAAATTCGTCTACCTTCGTCACCTTGATGGTAATCTTGTAGGTAGCCTCTTCCTCGTTCTTGACGAATTGCAATTTTTTGTTGCGCTCGCTGAACTCCTCGATAAAACCATTATAGGCTATGGTTGCCTTTTCGTCAAGAATATTGTATTTCTCGGCCAAAGGCATCTTGTCATCAAAGGTGGCGCCTTCATCATAAATGACCTCCAAAAAGACCGTTCCTTCTGCGTTTTTGAAGAATTTCTTGTCTCCGTTGACGACTTTTAAGGGATTTGCTGCGAATGTAGCTATGGCAATCATAACAAAGACTGCCGTCGTAAATAAACGTTTCATGGTGTTAGATTTTAATTGTTTGACTTTATTTGGATTTTATCACTAATGCAGAGTTGGTCCCTCCAAATCCAAAGGAGTTGGAAAGGATGGTTTTCAGGACTTTGGTCGTCGTTGTGTTGACAATATTGAGGCCTTCCGAATACTCGTCAGGATGTTCAAAGTTGATGTTGGGCGCGATGAAACCGCCTTGCATCATCAGGATGCAGTAGACAATCTCGCTCGCACCAGCCATCCAGCACTCGTGACCCGTCATCGACTTAGTCGAGGAGATGGGGGTCTGGGTCGGACCAAAGAGCCGTTTCAGCGCCAAAGCCTCAAACATGTCGCCTTGCGGCGTGGAGGTGGCGTGTGCGTTCACATAGTCGATGTCTTCGGCCTTCACGCCTGCTTCGTTCATGGCACGGGTCATGGCACGATGGCAACCTTCTTCGCTGGGCTGCGAGATATGACTCTCGCCGTTGGAAGAGAAGCCATAGCCACACACCTCGGCCAAAATTGTAGCGCCTCGCGCTACAGCATGGTCATAGTCCTCAAGCACCAAGGCCGCCGCACCGCCGCTGGGCACAAGGCCGTCGCGGTCGCGGTCGAAAGGACGTGAAGCCTTGGTCGGGTTGTCAACACGTGTCGAGAAGGCGCTGATGCCGTCGAAGCTGCCCATGGAGAGGTAGTTGGTTTCCTGGGCACCACCACATAGCACCACGTCCTGCAAGCCGTTGCGGATGAGCAGCGCACCCAAGCCGATGGAATGGGAGCCGCTGGCGCAGGCCGCGCTGATGGTCATGTTGATGCCTTTCAGGTGGAAGATGGTGGAGAGGTTCATCGTCACCGTCGAGTTCATCGACTGGAAGATGGCGGCCGAGCCTACCAAAGTGGTGTCTTTTTTCTCCAAGATGGTCTCATGCGAATCGATGACGGCCTTGGCCGACGAGTCGTTGCCAAACAGCACGCCGACTTCATTCGCCAGCAGATACGCATCGTCGATACCCGCTTGCTCGAAGGCCTCGCAGGTGGCCATATAGGCGTATTCGCCTTCCTCAGCGAGGTACATACGGAGCTTACGGTCGAGTTTGCCTTTCAGTTGAGGCTTTTCGACGATACCCGTCAATGGAGAACGATACCCGTATTCTGTGCGCTCCGGTTGGATGCCGATGCCAGAACGGCCTTCGCGCAATGAGGCAGCAACCTCTTCCTTGTTTTTTCCGAGGCAGGACCAAATGCCCATACCTGTGATGACGACTCTTCTATTGTTCATAATTTGCTTTTTCAAGTCGGCGTTTAACTACGTTGAATGCGTAGCATTTCGACAGGCTCAACGACCTAGGTCCCTGAGTCCGTCGAAGGGCCGGTTTTTATGTGTATAACCCTCCATTAATCGAAATTACCTGCCCCGTGATGTAAGCGGCATCGTCGGAAGCGAGGAAGCTGGTCAAAGCGGCCACTTCTTCGGGCTTGCCGAAGCGTCCCAACGGGATGAGCTTCTTCAGCTCGGCCTCATCGAGTTCCTTGGTCATGTCGGTGGCGATGAAGCCCGGGGCGATGGCGTTGACCGTCACCTTACGGGCCGCCACTTCCTGCGCCAAAGCCTTGGTGGCGCCGATGAGGGCAGCCTTGGCAGCGGAATAGTTGGTTTGTCCAGGCAGACCCTTCAGTCCCGACAGCGAAGCCATATTGATGATACGGCCGTTGCGGTGCGTCATCATGTCCTTCAACAGGCGACGTGTGATGTAGAAAAAGCCGTTCAGCGTGGTGTCGAGCACCTTACTCCACTGCTCTTCCTGCATGAAAATCATAAGGTTGTCTTGACGGATGCCCGCGTTGTTGACCAACACAGAGATATAATCGTCGGGATGGTTGGCCGACCACGTCTCCAGGGCCTTGTCGATGGCTTGGGCGTCGGATACATCGAAAGGCAACAGTTCGCCTGTGCCACCCGCTTCTTGCACTTGTCGCAAAGTGTCTTCGGCGGCTTCTTTGTTCGACTGATAGTTGATGATGACGGACAAACCATCTTTGGCCAGACGCAAGGCGATGGCTTTACCTAAGCCTCGTGAGGCACCGGTGATGAGTGCATATTTCATTATTTCAATTTCAGGGGATTGGTTTTCAGATAATTCTCAACGGCAGCGATTTCCTTGTAGAACGGCGTGTCTTCGATGAAGAGCGGGATGATCTCGCGCACCTTGTCGTACATCTTGCGTGAGGTGGGCGCCAACTTGTCGGCAATCTTCAGGCAGTCGGTGGCCTGCGCCAAGGCGATGTATTGGATGGCCATCACCTGGAAGCAGTTCTCCACCACTTGCTTGCAGAGCAAGGCGCTGTTGGTGCCCATGCTGACGATGTCCTGGTTGTCATTGTTGTTCGGGATGCTGTGCACGTAATTGGGCATGGCCAGAGTCTGGCATTCGGCCGTCGTCGAGGTGGCCGTAAACTGGCAGGCTTGCATGCCGTAGTTCAAGCCCAGCGTTCCAAGGTTGAGGAATGGGGGCAAAATGCCGTTGATGCGGTCGTGGAAAAGGTAGTTCAACTGGCGTTCTGCCGTCATGCAAAGGCGCACTAAGGCGATTTTCACCTTGTCTTCTTCAAGCGAGATGTAATCGCCGTGGAAGTTACCGCCGTGATAGACATATTCCGTCTCGGGGTCGACGATGGGATTGTCGCAAGCCGAGTTGAGTTCGTCTTCAAGGATCTGACGGGTGTATTTCAACGTGTCGGCAATGGGGCCAAGAATTTGTGGCGTGCAACGCAACGAATAGTAAGCCTGCACTTTATGTTCAAACACCTTCACGTCGGCATGACCGTAGTCATACAACTCATGGGCACGTTTCTTGAGACATTGCGAGCCTGCGGAAAGTTCACGCAGACGACGGGCAACGATTTGCTGTCCCTCATGGCGGCGGCATTTGTTCTCGCCTTCCGACATATAGTCGTCAAACGAAGAGGCGATTTCGTTCATCCAAACGGCGGCCAAGGTAGCCCAGTCGAGCAAAGTCTCGGCATGGAACTGGTTGACGACGCTAATGCCCGTCATCACAGAGGTGCCGTTGGTGATGGAGAGGCCCTCGCGGATGTATATTTTCAGCGGCTTCAAACCCAACTGTTGCATCACCTCGCCGGCATTGCGCCATTCCCCTTTGTAGTGCACCTCGCCTTCGCCAATGAGACAGAGGGCGATGTGGGCCAATTGCACCAAGTCGCCACTGGCACCCACACTGCCGTGCATGGGGATGAAGGGGTAAATCTCGTTATTGATAAACTCCACCAACAGATTAGCCACATCGGTATGCACGCCGGAGCGGCATTGCAACACCGTTCCCAAGCGGGCTATCATGGCCGACTTCACATAGATGTCGTCCAAAGGCTCGCCGGCACCTGTAGAGTGGCTACGGATGATATTATATTGTAAATCAGTTAGATACTTATCGTCAACGCGCCATTGCGCCATGGGACCAAAACCCGTGTTGATGCCATAGATGACCTTGTCGGAAGAAAACTTTTCCAAAAAACGGTAGCAGGCTTCAACACGATCCATCCATGCCGAAGAAACCTGTATGTTTTCGCCAGAATATAAAACTTTTTCGACCTCTTCAAGTGTGATTCTGTCATTCAGTGTAATCATAGCGATTATTTTCCTTAATGTAATAAAGTGCAAAAATAGAAATTTTATTTCATCTAGGAATCTCCTATGCGTAAAAGAGACCTATATTTTACTAATTGAGAGCTTTATGCTTATAAAGAACACACTTTTGATTTGGCTAATCATTTTTTTCCTATCTTTGACCCCAAAATAGACAACTTTGTTTTATGAGTGAAGAAAACAAAAAATGGTTGGTCGTCGTCAACCCGAAAGCCTCGGTCGGTAAATCCGGAAAGGACTGGCCAGAGATAAGACAAATCCTTGTCAATGAGGGTATTGAGTTTGACGAAGTGACAACCGAATATCCCCGACATGCTATTGAAATCGTCCGCAACGCGATTGTGGAACAAGGCTATCGCAAGTTCATTTCCGTGGGCGGCGATGGCACCAATAACGAAGTCATCAACGGCATTTTCACCCAAGACGTGGTGCCCACCAACGAAATCACCATGGCCACCATGCCCGTCGGCACGGGCAATGACTGGCGCCGTAACTTCGATATTCCCATGGAATACGACGAAGTGGCCAAAATCATCAAGGCGGGACACGTCTTTGTGCACGACATCGGCAAAGTGACTTATTACAACGATGGTGACACACAAATCCGCTATTTCCTCAACGCCGCCGGCACTGGCTTGGACGAGATGGTGTGCCATTCCACCAACTTGATGAAAAAACAAGGCAAAGGTGGCACCATCCGTTATTTGATTAGCTTGGTCAAATGCATATTGACATACAAAATAACCCATATCCAAATCGAGATTGACGGCAAGCAAGTATTCGACGACGGCATTTTGAGCGTCTCGGTCGGCAACTGTCGCTTCAACGGCGGCGGCATGATGACCATGCCCAAAGCCGTTCCCGATGATGGTTTGCTGGACGTGACTGTCATCAAAAAAGTCTCCATCTTCAAGTTTGCAGCCAACGTGAAAAACCTTTACGACGGGACTTTCATTAACAAAATCAACGAGGTGTTGACTTTCCGCGGAAAACACATTAGAATAACATCCATTCCGCCACATTCCTTGATGGTGGAAACAGAAGGCGAAAACCTCAACAACTCGCCGTTTGATTTTGAGATGCTTCCCCGATCCATCAACATGGTCATCCCGAAGGAACCTGTCAAAAAAGAAAAGAAAAAGAAAAAAACGCTTCAAGAAATAAGACTTTCGATAAGTCCCCCGTCCCCCAGTCCTACGTCCTCCGTCAAAACAAACAACAATTAAACAGTTAAACAAATCAACAACTAAACATACATCATCATGACAAACATCGATCAAGTCAACTTTGAAAACAAGCGCGTGGTCATCCGCGTCGATTTCAACGTCCCGCTGGACGACAACTTCAACATCACCGACGACACCCGTATGCGTGCCGCCTTGCCGACCATCAACAAGGTTTTGAACGACAAGGGCATGGTCGTGCTGATGTCGCACCTCGGTCGCCCGAAGAAAAACCCTGACCCGAAGTTTTCCATCAAGCCGATTATCAAGCACTTGGAAGAATTGTTGGGCCGTCCAGTGCAATTCGCTGAAGACTGCATGAAAGCCGCCGACCAGGTGGCCGCCATGAAGCCCGGTGAGGTGCTCGTGCTCGAAAACCTCCGCTTCTATGCCGAAGAGGAAGGCAAGCCGCGTGGCATCGAGAAAGGCGAGGAAGGCTACGACGAAGCCAAGAAAGCCGTTAAAGCTTCGCAGAAAGAGTTCACCAAGACCCTCGCTGGCTATGGCGAATACTACATCAACGACGCCTTCGGCACCGCCCACCGCGCCCACGCCTCCACCGCACTGATTGCCGACTACTTCGACGCCGACCATAAGATGTTCGGCTACCTCATGGGCAAGGAAGTGGCCGCCGTCAACAAGGTGATGAACGAGATCCAACATCCCTTCACCGCCATCATGGGTGGCTCAAAGGTCTCCACGAAGATCGAAATCATCGAGAACCTGCTCACCAAGGTCGACAACCTCATCCTCTGCGGCGGCATGACCTACACCTTCAAGCGCGCCTTGGGCGGCAAGATCGGCAACTCCATCTGCGAAGAGGACAAACTTGACCTCGCCCTCGACATCCTGGCCAAAGCCAAGGAAAAAGGTGTCAACCTCGTGCTCGCCGAAGACTGCGTGGTGGGTAACAAGTTCGCCAACGACGCCGACACCCAAGTCGTCGACCCGATGAACATCCCCGACGGCTGGGAAGGCATGGACATCGGTCCCAAGACCCGCGAGCTGTTTGCCAACGTCATCAAAGGCTCGAAGACCATCCTCTGGAACGGCCCCTGCGGCGTGTTTGAGTTCGACACCTTCGCGGTGGGTTCCAAGGCCATCGCCGAAGCCATCGCAGCAGCCACCAAGGACGGCGCCTTCTCGCTCATCGGCGGCGGCGACTCCGTGGCTTGCATCAACAAGTTCGGCCTGGCCGACCAAGTGAGCTACGTCTCCACCGGTGGCGGCGCCTTGCTCGAAGCCATCGAAGGCAAGGAACTGCCCGGCATCGCAGCCATCAAGAAATGATGATTTTCCCAACAGGGTAAAAAACACCTTTGTCTAAACTATTAGTCCTATCTGATTTTACATCAGGTAGGACTTTTAGTTTTTCTCACGAAACTCAGTGGGATAAAGACCCGTTTCGCGGTGGAAATAACGGCTGAAAACGGCCTGGTCGTCAAATCCCAGCATGTTGGCGACGGCCTGCACGGTAAGGTCGCGTCGCATGTTCAACAACATCTTGGCTTCGGCGATAATCCTCGAATGGATCCACCAAGCTGCCGTATGTCCCGTCTCGTTTTTGATGACCGTGCTGAAGTGTTTGGGCGACAAGCAAGCCTTTTCGGCATAAAACCCCACATCACGGTGAGAGCGATAGTGTTGCGACAAATCGTTGTGGAATTGCGTACTGACCCTTTTAAAGACAGGTTCCTCATGCAGCCTGATCTTGCGGTAGTAACCCAACAACCGCATCAGAAACTCCAACTGGATGGTGAGCATCAGACGTTGATCAGGAATGTCGATACTCGACGTTTCCTTCATCACTTCCACCAAATTCATGATGATCCCATATTCTTTCTTATTCAGCTCCACCCAAGGGTGAGGTTCGTAACGATAACGCATTTGGTTGATGATACGGAGCAGCGGGTCGTTGAGCAACGAGGCATCCACAACTATCAAAGTGGAGAGATAATCGTCGGTTTTACTTACCGTCCTTAAAGTGTGGTTAGGAAAGATGACGGCCACGGTCTGCTTAGCCGAGAAATCAGGCATGCCGTCGTATCTTATATCCATACGACCCCGATGACCGATGGCGATGACATAATCGGGCGAAGTGAAAGGCTCGTCGCCCAAAGGCAAACCTCTTACATCTTCAAAGATAACAATACCTTTCTCCTTGATCCGTTGCATATCGCGAAGCATCGGATGCTGATATTTTTCTTTCGCTTTCATATGGCAAAAATACTGATTTGTTTGACTTTTTAATACCTATCGGAATTTTTGCCAAACAAAACAACCAAAGTGTTATCTGTTGGAAGAGAATAATCCGAGACTTTTGCACCCTGATTTTCAAGACCAAAAAAACAAATACCACCGCCACAAAGTTTTGCCTTTTTGTGGCGGTTTTTTTGTTCGAATTCCCCGAAAAATATGTATCTTTGTAGAATGTTTTTCTAAAGTTTTAAATGATGAAAAAAGTAACTTTGTTTTTAGCCTTATTTATTGCCATCATCCCCATGCTGAACGCCCAATGGGTGAGTCCAGGCAACGGCACAACCTACACTTTTCCCGACCTTGTTGAAGTCACTGAAGGTACCGTCACCACTTGTCCTGACGGCTTCCTCATTAATGCTGACTTGACGATTTCGGAAAACGACGTTTTGAAAATCGACAACCAAGTGACGAGAATCGACGCTGCCGAAGTGCTCATCACGATACATGGCTCCATGGTCTGTTCGAATGCCAACCGAGTCAGGATCTATGGCCTCAACGAGACGCAGCATTTCAGCATGCGTTTCGAGAATGCCACGAATTGTAACCTCAAAAACATGTATTTATCCGATGGCGCTGGCATCAAAGTCATCGAGTCGGAGGTGACTTTCGACGACGTGAAGTTTGTGTATTTCAATAGAGGCTATTGCAGCGGTGTTCTTGACATTTTCAATTGCGACCCCGTCATCAACAATTGTCTGTTTATGATGAACGAAGGCTCGGCCATCGTCTCGCCTGCCAACGGACAGAGTTCCCCGCAGATTCTGAATTGCTCCTTCGACGCCAATGCCGACGTCAACGGGGCCAACAGTCCTCAAATCAACCTAGGTCCGGGTGGTGAAGACACCATCCGCATCGTAGGAAACGAAATCGACGACCAATGGGCATCGTGGCATGTGGGGGGCATTTCTGTTGCCGACCTTATGGGCACAGGGACGACCAAAGTCTTGGTTAAAGATAACATTGTGTCGAAAGGCCGCTATGGCTACAACCAACAAGGCATGACCATTTCTTCCGTCATTGAAGGCAACCAATTCATCGATAACCTTTATGAAGAGAATCCCATGAACGGCGGCAGCGGCATCAGCATCTACGGCATGAACGAAAACAACAAGGCCGTTTTGCGCAACAATACCATCACGGGTAACCTTTGGGGTATCACCGTCATCAACGCCGCCGATGTCGACCTCGGCACCGAAGACGACTGGGGTAACAACGAGATCCACGACAATGGCAACAGTGGCGTGGTGTATGACCTTTACAACAACACCGCTTATGACATTATGGCGGTCGGAAACGACTGGGGCACGACGAATGAACAGGAAGTGGAAAACCATATCTTCCATCAAAACGACAACCCAGAATTAGGTTTGGTGACCTTTATTCCTTTCGTCGGCTATGATGCCGTTGAGGAACAAAATACCGCATCATTCGAAGTGTGGCCCAATCCCGCCCAAGGTCGTTTCATGGTGGAAGGCAAAGGCATGATGACCATCACGAATGTCGTCGGGCAGACCCTTCTCAACCGTGAAATCGACGGCAAAGAAAGCATTGCATTGCCGCAAGGCCTTTATTTTGTGAATATAGGCGATACTACACGAAAGGTAATCGTTGAATAAGAACAATTTTCCTATTTTTTGTAACAAAAATGTAATAAAACTGTAACAAAATTGTAACACTATGTCAAAAACTATAGTCAACATCATAGACAAAAGCAACCCACTGCCGGCTTATCTGTTCACTAAAGAATACTACGAAGACGGCGACGAACTGCTGTTTATCTCCACCGAAGAGGAGGCCGACTGCATACAACGTCTCGCACAACAACTGCAAGTCGAGGAGTCGTTTGTGAAAAGCATCATCGTCAAAAGGCACGAGGACAAGATGCTGTATGAATACATCTGTCGCACCATCAAAAGCCAGCTACAGCCGGAGACACAGTATTACCTCAACTTGGCGGGCGGTAATCGTTACATGACCCTGTCGGTGCAGCATGTATTCGAAGAGTTCAACACCTTGTTTTTCTATACGCAAACCCGTGAAAACCTGATTGTCAAGACCATCTTCGACCATAGCATCTATGACGACGACGATGAGGTGTTCCCCATCAAGCACCGCATGAACCTAAAGGAGTATTTCGGCCTCTACGGGCTGCAAAGCGATGTGGACGAACCCCGCAAGCAAGTGAAGGAAACCACTTTCTCGCAGCATCTTTTCACCATGTTTTCGCAAAACATGTTCGGCCAGGGCGACTACCAAGTGATGGAAATCCTCCGCGAAAAATACCGCAACTGGAAGTTCCTCATCATTTCGGAAGTCGAAAACCCGCATAAGGAATACATGACACCCATACCCAACCTAAGTAAGTTCTTGCGTTACATCGGCTTCGAACCCGAAAGACCTGGCTCGCTACAAAGCTATGAAATAGAATATCTTACTGGAGGTTGGTTTGAGGAGTATGTCTACGCCTTGATCAAAAACGTGCTCCAACCCGACGACATCGCCATGGGCGTGCATATCTCCAACGGCATCATCAAACACAACAACGAATTGGATGTGTGCTTCATGAAGGCCAACAAACTGTTCGTCATCGAGTGCAAGACTGGCGTGACCAGCGAGAGCCTTTACAATGAAATCGTCTACAAAGTCTGCGCCTTGAAGGAAGTGCTTCTCGGCACCAGCAATTCCTATATCTTCTCACTGAAGAAAGACCATAAAGGCTTGTGGAAAAAGACGGCAAGATATATGGGTATCACCTTCTGCGACTGGCTTAACCTGACCAAGCCCGAGATGCTGAAAGACATCCTTAGGTCAATGGACAAGATTGCCAAGGAAAACTGATGCCTTCTCCGTCACTTCTATTTTCGCTTTCTGTCCGAAAAACAACGGTCTGTTGTCGTCGAAATGTCCGGCTGGGAAACCGAAACACACCGGATAATCCTGTTCGGCCACGGCCTCGGCTATGACCTGTTCCGCCGTCATCCCAAAAGGATTTGGGTTGTCGTGGATTTGGGTTAATCCACCAACAATGAGTCCTTTCAGATGGTCCAACTTTCCAGCCCGTTTCAAAGCATGCATCATCCTGTCGATGTGATAGATATACTCATCCACCTCTTCTATGAAAAGGATTTTACCTTCTAAATTCGGGAAGGTGTCGGAACCTATCATGCCGTACAAAACCGAAAGATTGCCGCCCACGATTTCGCCTTGCATCACCCCTATCCTATTCAACGGATGGAAAGGCATCTCATAGTGCAAAGGCTTGCCCAAAAGCGCGTCAAACAAGGCATATTTGGCCTCCTGGGTTTTGTTTTCGAAATAGAAAGGCATGGCAGCATGTAGACTGGGAACGCCCAATCGACTGAGTTTGCCATGAAGCACCGTTCCGTCACTGAAACCAGCAACCCACTTGGGATGTTGCAAAAACTTGGTGAAATCCAACTTGTCGATGATGCGGATGCTGCCATAGCCGCCACGGGCCAACCAAATGGCTTCAATATCCTCATTGTCAAGATATTGTTGGAATACAGCGGCGCGAAAATCATCGTCGCCGGCAAAGATATAATGCTGCGCAAATAGCCTGTCGTCATAAACGGGGACAAAACCTTTCTCTTTCAGCCAGTTGATGGCGAACTGCATCTCTTCTGGCGTCACCATCCGCGCTGGCGCAGCAAGGGCTACTTTTGATCCTTGATGTAAATAAGGTATGTGCTTCATTCTCTGATGATTTCATCCTCATCCAAGGCCTCACCGTCATACTTCACTTCCTTGCCCTGGTCGTAGGTAATGGTGAAATACAACTCACCTGTGTCGAGATATTTCTTCCAGTCGCCGTGTTTCACGCCTGCGGCATAGCTTTGGATCTCCCGAATCTTACCGTTTTGATAGTAGAAATAATGCTCTCCGTCGGGATAGCCCGCATTGAAAGTGCCTTTGAACGCCATCTTGTTGTTGTCATAATACGACACCCACTCCCCCACTTGCTTGTCGTTGCGGTACTCGCCTTGCGTGCGAGTATCGCCGATTTGCTCAGTCCATTTGCCGTTTTTCATGCCGTCGAAATAGGTGCCCGTGACGATGGTGTTTCCTTTGGAGTCGTATTCCACGTAAGGCCCGTTCACCTGACCTTTGAAGAACTGTTCCTCAATCTGTTTTTGACCGTTGTCGTAGTACCATGTCCAGGGACCATCAGGCTGACCCTCAGTGTAGTTACCTATCTCTTGCACTTTTCCGTCTTGATAGTAGAACTTCCATTCTCCTGAACGCTGTCCATCCACGAAGACACCCTCGGCACGCAAGCTGTTGTCGGGATAGAACTCCTTAAACAAACCACGACGCTTGCCGTCGGTGTCAACAATGCCTTGTCCCACCAAAACATCTTTTTTATAGGTCTGTGAATTGATCACATTGCCATTTTCGTCAAACTCACGCCAAACGCCTTCTTTCTTGCCATCGCGGAACGAAGCCTCACGTTTTACTTTTCCGTTGGGATAGTATTCATGCTGCACGACGAGCGGCTTCATCTCACTCTCCAACACCTGTTCCACATCGTTCACAAACTTGGTAATCTTCTTTAGATTACCTTTCTCGTCATATTCTTTGTAGAAGCCATCACGCAAGCCATGACGATAATAACACTCGGTTTTTACGCTCCAGTCGTCGTAGAACGTCTTCCAATAGCCATGTTTTTTACCTTCACGGTCAAAACGGTTCAAGGCCTCGCGGGTCATCACAAAGCCCTTGCGATAGTTGACAATTTCTCGTAAGAGTCCGGTAGTATCGAAAATCGGTGAGATGCCTTCCTCCAAGCCGTTGACGAAGTTCATGGTCTGGAGCACATGCCCTTTCTTATCTGTCCGTTTCCCTTTGCCTTGCCTCACGTCATTGACGAAAGGCTCCATCATCACTTCCGTTTCACTATAAGTGAAACGAGGCCCGTTCTTCAAATCCCTCTTGTAGTTGACAATCAGACTCGTGTCACCATTCTCGTTCAAAAACACCCAAGTGCTGTCCAAAAGGAAGTCTGTGCGCTTGCCGATGGACTTCAGCTGACCGCTCTCATAATAGGTCTTCCAAAGCCCGTCAGGTCGACCGTCGCGCAACGTTCCCTCGCTCGCAATCTGACCACTAGGATAGGTAAAAGTCTTGTATTCAGTCTGGGAGAATACTTCACTACTGAACAACAAACCTATGAAAACCAAAGATATAACGCTAAAAACTCGCTTCATTGTCTTTCAAAATTCGGGTCAAAATTAGACAAATTAATCGGAATACAGACAGCCTTTTTTCAATTCGCAAAAATCGCCTCGAAGTTATCAACACTTCAAAATATCAAAATCATATTTTTTAGTTTTTAATGATTAATTTTAAAAAGAATGTTACGGATGATAATAGGCTTGTGAATTGGTTGAAAAAAAAACAATAAAGTTCTTGCATTAATGGTTTCCAATTTGAGAAGACCATTTTGAAAAAATTCAAGAGACTATTTTTCAGCCGAATTTCTCCTTTTTCACTTATCCGACGAAAAACGAAAAAATGGATAAAATGAGGTTATTTTTTTCGAAAATTTGTTCATTTATCCCCTATTTTTCGGTTCAGATCTGTTGATTAAAAACACGCTGTTTTTTATACACCTCAATGAAAAAGTTATCAACAGAAACGTTGTTGATAACTCACAATATATTGATTATCATTTAGTTATTAAAAAATTAGTGAAACATTATCAATGGGTAAGTGGTTCAGAAATAGTGTGTTCTAAAGATGGCGAACAATGAAAATGCGTAATTTTGCGACATCTTTTATCAACATCTGAAAAAATGGAACGCATCATACCCATAGCGAGCGATCATGGCGGCTTCGAGATGAAGCAGTTTTTAATTGAAAAACTGACCGAAGCCGGTTTTACTGTTGACGATTTTGGCACCTATAGCAATGAGAGTGTCGACTATCCCGATTTCATCCATCCTTTGGCTTCGGCTATCGCAGTCGGCCAATATCCCTTGGGTATCATCCTTTGTGGTAGCGGTAATGGTGCCCAGATGACGGCTAACCATCATCATAACGTGAGGGCTGCGCTGTGCTGGAATGTGGAGTTGGCCAAGCTGGCGCGTCAGCACAACGATGCCAACATCCTTGCCTTGCCTGGTCGTTTTATACCCAACGAACTGGCTTGGGAGATGGTGCAGGCCTTCCTGAGCACCGACTTCGAAGGCGGTCGTCATACGAGAAGGGTGGAAAAGATTGAATCTTATGAATTATGATGATGAGCGAACCTAAGACCATATTCAAGCAAGGCTGTGAGGTGGCTTTCGATGAGGAACACTGGCAGAAAATCAACTACAGCACGGGATGCCATGAGCAAAATTTTGCCAAAGGCAAGGTGAATTACCGTAACCTCGACCTCGAAAAGCAGCGTGCCTACACCTTGCGTAACAAGTCGCTGCTGAATTTGGAGAAACTCTTGGTTGACTTCGAGACGCATTTCACCGACAATGGCGGCAAGGTGCTCTGGGCCCGCAACGCCGACGATGCATTGACGATGGTTTTCGACCTCATCCGCAAGGAGAAAGCCAATACCATCACGCGTTCCAATTCCACCGTGCTTGACGAAATCGAGCTGAATGGCTTTCTGGAGCGTAACAACATCCGTGTGGTGGAGACAGAAGTCGGACGTTTCATCTTGCATCTGGCCAAGCAAAAGTCATATCACCCGCTGTCGCCTTCCATTCATCTCTCCAAGGAGGAAAACAATGCCATCCTTACGGAGAACTTCAAGCTGAAGTCCGACAGTTCCATCAAACAGATGGTCAACTTTGTGCGGCATGAGGTGGCTGTCGAAAGCCAGGAGGTCAAAATCTGCATCACGGGTGCCAACTTCCTGATTTCGGAAGCTGGTGGCGTGGTGCTCACCGAAAACGAAGGCAACATCTTGAAGTCCACTTCGACGGCTAAAGTCCACATCGTGGTGGCCGGCATCGACAAGATGATTCCTACGGTCGACGATCTTGGCGTGTTGCTGCCTTTGCTTTCGCTCCATTCCAATGGACAAAGCATGGCTGCCTGCAATAGCATCACCTTTGGTCCGGCCAAACACGACAACGGTCCCGAGCAGGTGTATGTGATCTTGCTCGACAACAACCGCTCTTCGTTGCTTTCGCACGAAAAACAACGTCAGGTGATGTCGTGCATCCAATGCGGGGCTTGTGTGAGTGTGTGTCCCATCTATAAAAACATCGGTGGCTATTCTTATGGCACCAAACACATCGGTCCGGTGGGCACGGTGATGACGCCCTTGATGGAAGGCTTGGAGGAATACAACCACCTCAATGCGGCCTGTTCGCTCTGCGGTCGATGTGTCGAAATTTGTCCCGTGAAGATTCCGTTGGACGACCTCATCATCGAAAACCGCCATTTGGCCATCACGGAAAAAACGGGCAATTCGCGGTACGATACCTTGCTGAAGACCATGATATGGCACTGCAAGTCGCGCAAGAAGATGGATGGTCCGCTGTTTTTTAAAAAGGTGGAGATGAAACGATTGTTGGCGCCGCTTTGGGGCGATAACAGACCCATGCCCGAGTTTGCCTCCAAGTCGTTCAGCCAGCAGTGGAGAGAACGCAATCTATAATGAGAAATTGACCGTTTATGTCATTCCTGCAAAGGCAAGTGCGATGGATGGGAATCTATAAACGGTCAATTTCTTTAAACCTATAATACTCATTGACCAGGCTTCGATATCCTAACGCCTTCAGTTGGTCGTAATCAACCTTGTAATTGGCTTTATTGTGTTTTCCCGTGCTTAAAAACCTGATGTTCTGTTGCAAGTAATGGTCGATTTCCTTCAGTCCGTCCGTTTGGGTGATGACGGGGAAAAACCATCGTGACCAGGTCAAAGTCTCCGGGTCGTCGCTCTCGAAGAACTTGCGGTTGAAATAGTTGATGAGCGCTTTCATCGCCTTTTCGGGTTCGATGTGCTTCTTGTGGCTCCAGCGCAACAAAGACCTGGCTTGGCGCGAAATCTTGCCTTTCATCTTCTTTTTCGTTGCCTCCGAGATGTCGACGTCGTGGCCGTGACACTTGAACCCCAAGAACTCGTAAGCCTCATCGGGCGAATAGATCTTCTCCTTGTCGGGATTGACTTCCAGATGAGCCTGTGCCAAAAAGTTGCACATCTGATTTTTGTATTCTTCAAGGGTCTCATAATCAGTGGCGAACATGATGATGTCGTCGGAATATCGGGCATAGACGACACCTTTATTATAATAATAGCGGTCGACTTCCTTCAAGTAGACATCGGCGAGGAAAGGTGCGGTGGGTGTGCCAGCCATCACGCCGTGATGTTCCTCAATGACTTGTTCGTTGCTGATGGCGAGGTTGGTGGTCAGCAGCTTTTCGAAGAATAAGTACAAAGGCGGGTCGTTGGCCAGCATCTCTTTCAGCATGGGCAGCAGGAGGCCGATGTCGATGGAGTTGAAATAGTCGTGGATGTCGAGTTTGTAGGCCCACATCTTCTGTCCTTGGATGGCCTTGTTGATTCTGTGAACGGCATCATGGGCTTTCAGTCCTCGGCGGAAGGCGTAGCAGTTGGGTGCAAACTGGTCGTCGTATTTATAAAGCAGAAAGGCGATGACTTTGAGGATGAGCATCTCTTCGGGGGCAAAGCTATAGACGACGCGTTTCTTACCCGATCCCATCTTGTTCACCAGCTTTTTCGTTGGGATGCCGAGTCCTTCGCCTTGAGCGATTTTGGTGGCCAAGGGCAGATAGTCTTCCCGTTCCACGAAGGCATCGGCCTCATCGAACTCATGCCAGCTGAAGCGGCCTTTCATGAGGCGATAGGCAAGAAACTCTTCCCAGGTCTCCTGACGGGTCAGTTGAGAGATGATACTTTCCATGATAAAAAAGAAAAAGGGGAAAGATTTTGAATCGGTAAAATTACCGATCACGAGAGGGTACCTTGTCGGGTTGCCTGCAAAACCGAGAAATGAACGACAAGGCTGCCTCCTTCGGCAGGCGAGGCGCGGTGATGCCGCATCCCCTTTTTCTTGTGTTTTTAGTTCAAGAACTTACGGATGCGCCCGATGACGTAGTCGCGTTCGTTGGGCATCTGCGTGTAGAAGTTGATGTAAGGGATGCCGGCTTTCTTGGCGTACATCCTCGCTATCAGGTACTTCACGTTGCTGTCGTGGCTATGGCCTTTGCCGAGCATTACCACGCCTTTGGCGCTGCCCATTTGTTCGAGCACGAAGGTATAGGGCTGTCCCCATTCGGCTTTGTAGGCCTGACGCGGGCGCGTCTTGTAGAGTTGGAACTCATCGTTGGCGAAGCCTGCGATGTCGGTCACCGGCACGTTTTCCCTGACTGTGTATTGCGGGAATGCCGTGGCCAGAATCTCGCGGAAGTAGGCCAGCCATTCTGAGTCGGTCCGCACGATTTCTTCTTCGTAGTGCGGTGTGGCAGGCTGTGGTGTAGGTTTAGGCTGTGCCGAGGGTTGTGATGCAGGTTTGGCTGCTGCGGTTTCGATGTTTTCTTTCACGACATCGACCAGTTTCGAGAATAGTTTTCCGAAGTCCATGATATTAAAGTTTTTATGTTATTCGAGGCAAAGATATATCTTTTTGTTGAAATCTTATTTTTCTTTTTCAATTATTTTCATCATCTCGGCTGGTGTGACTACAAAATCCACTTTTGGATAATGTTTCATCTTGCCTGTAACTAGACGTTTCGCATTACAAATGCTGATATTTGGCGGATGGCAAATCCGCAAGGTTTTTTGCTTCCAAACTTCGATAGATTACAAGTTTTCCTTCCCGGCGAATTTGCAAAACCCATAACATGCTTGTTTTCCGGGCAAAGATAATGGATAGTTTGCTGATAAGCAAGCCTTAGCGTGAAAATGCCTTTTCCTTTCGGAAAACCTATATCTTAGGAGAGGAAAGGGAACGTCTGGTGGCGGGAAGGGATTTTTTACAAATCAGGATAATATTTGTGGAGCTCGTTAAAGCAGGAACCATATGTGTCAATTAGATTGTATTCGATTTTATGCTGGTCATCGTAAAAGAAAAAGAGTTTCTTGTTGTTTGGACTAATACCTATCATAGGATTATATGCATAAGGTCTTCCTTTTTTTGTGACAAAAGGATTCATTTGAAAGCGCTTTTGTTTTACAATATATTTATAGCCTGGAACAGTTGGGATTGTGATTTCGGTTCGAAAAGACTTACCATCAACAAATACAAACAAAGATAAAGTGTCTCCCAGTTTCTTTAATTCCTCTTTGTTAAAAGAGATTTTTCCTGTTGTGTCCGAAACCCTAAACTGATTGTCATTATCGAAAAAGGCGACGATCCGTTCTGCTCGTTCAAGATAAAGATTTGTATCAGTATTAGCTACATAACCATATCCCCAGTGTTTTTCAAGCGAAAACATTTCAATCTCCATCGTAGAAGTATCACATTCACAAATTTCTATATGATGATTTCTATCTGAGAAAAGATTATCAGAAACAATAATTAGACTATCGCGTTTTTGGTAGAGGCCATAATAGTAATCTCCTTGCGGAAGAACAAATGAGATTGTGTCATCTGTAACACAGGCAAAGCCTTGATTATGCACTTCTTTGTACAGCAGAGAATGTGGCTGTTGACATTGAGTAAAACCGCATATTATTAAAAGTATTATGGTAGCGTAGTTTTTCATTGGGGTTATTGAATTAAGGGTTAAGTTTGTATTTTATGAAATTCATTGTACTATATTCTTTTGGCATCCAAATAAAGTCGGTATTTGGTGCTCTGTATGTTTCCATAAATCTAGTACCTTCAGGTTCTATAAAACCTATTTCAACTGATCCATCTTGATACGGAATGTAACATGAGATATTAGCAAAATGGCCTATGATTCCAGAATTTCTTTCAATGTCATCTTGGTTTTTTAAATATACACAAACACCAACAGCATAATCATTCTCCAATGCTTCCTTGATTTGAGATACATTAATTGCGGCTGCTTGATATGAAGAATAACTTCCTTTGTCATCATTCCATTGGATGAATTCTACAATATCTAACAATTTTATATTAAACTCTTTGCCGGATTTATTTTCATAATCATTGATCTTTTTCGCCCATTTTTTTGTCTTATCACCATATTTTTGCATTGATGCGAACCAATATGTATTAGTGCTGCCTAATGCAGTTATAACGCATTTTCCTTTAGCATCAATTGGAGAATTTAATTGAATCTCGTTAAAACTACCATAATACGGATGACTAGGTGTTATCTCTTTGGGTGATATAATAACGTCAACACCAGATATGGTTCCGCCCTCTGACAGCGATACAAAACCACTAATACTACAACTATTCCCAACCATATAAGATGTTAGTATGGCGGATGCAACTTTACTTCTTACGGATGGGTCACAGATGTCTCTCCATTCATATACAGGAGCAAAATTAGTGCCCCATCCGAATGGTCCTTGAATAGGGGTGCCGAGGCTCGCTCCCGAAATCCTCCATCCACTCGGATCGGTGTATTTCAGCGGGTTGTTCAGGCAGTAGGCGTAGCGGTTGAAGTTCTGTGAGTTGTCGGGGCTTTGCACGTAGGCATCCACCGAGAGGAACGACGACATCATGGGGTCGTAGCAACGGCCGTTCATGTTAATCAAGCCGAAGGCATAGAGGTGCTCGTGCCCTGTGTAACCACGGTCAAACATCGGCTCTTCAAGGGCGGGGTTGTACCAGTTGCGCAGCCAGGTGTCGGGGTCGCGCCGGTTGCCCCAGGCGTCGTAGCTCAGCTCTTGCTCAACGGCGCCGTTGCAGTCGGTGATGGTGGACCAATATGTTTCACGCCTTACCATAACATGGTGGTTTTGTGGGCATAGATAATGGATAGTTTGTTGATATGCAAGTTTCTCGCTTTTATTCGATGCTGGCGGATGGCAAATCTGCCAGAGAGGATGTGCTTATTCTTTTACAAACTTACCGCTTGCCAGTTCTCGTTTTCCCGACACTACTTTGTAGACATACAAACCAGCATCGAGGTTATGAACGTCAAGCGTAATTAGATTGCCCGTGCTTCCCACTTCACAGTCAAGGCATTTCATTCCCTTGGCATCGAAGATTTGGATACGGGCCTCGTGGGATAGGGTTTCGTCGATAGGGATGTTGATGGAATTTGCTGTGGGATTGGGATAAGCAACACTTGTCGGTTTTGCTTCCGTTTCGTTCACTATATCCCAAGTGATTTCAATGTCCTCGCGACGGAATTTCATCAGTTCGTAACGGGCAAACGGCTCTCCCGGATACTGGTTGCCATTGTAGGAATAAACCATGACCAGACAGCCGTCGTCGTTGAAAGCGGCAGGCTGACTGACCTGTTTCAACACATTGTCTTCTTTGAGCACTTTTCTGCCCAATAGGTTCAAATCCTTGTCAACCAGCATGATATTAGTCTGATAAGCCACCATAGAGGACATGGTCTCGCTACAGTAACTGACCGCAAAGATGGTTGAGTCGTTGGCATAAGCCGTGTTGGTGCCACGGGGAACCCATGTGCATGAATCGTAAGGAGGAAGCGGAAGCGCTGCTGTGACGTTCATCGAGGCATCCATCTTAAATAAGGTATGATACGTAAAATGACTGCCTTCGTATTGCTCGCCGTCAACAATAAGATATTGTCCGTTGATCCAATACCCCTCACATGCAACATCGTCAATGCAATCCACACCGTTGAGATGAACCATCATCTGCCGATCAATGATATTAAGTTCCGTATCAACGACATACCAACCTACCACGCCTGAGTTGTATCCAAAGACTCCACCGTCCAACAGTATCATCAAATTGTCGGTACCGGGAATGTAGGTGATTTCATTGATGGAACCTATTTGCAGTCGGGGTGTGTCGTGCATTCTGAGAATCGCTCCCGTTTCATCCAGCTCATATAAACGCAACGCCGGCGCATAACAGTTCCATGTTTCATTATAATAAGACAGTCTGGCCGCCAATACCACAGTGCCCGAATGGGTGACAATGGATTTCATGATCTGACCTTCATGCGGGTAAGAAAAGTTGTCAAAAACATCATCATCAACACTATAGGTTCGTGACACAATGGTGTCCAGTTGTTCGTCAAACACATCTATGCGAATGTATTTTTGGTAATGATAGTCACACAGACTGTCGTCGCAAACGCCAAACGCCATGAAGTTCCCATTGGGTAGTTGCACGGCACTATAGTATTCCAGTGTCATGCCTGGAAGATGGACGACCCTAGTCAAAATGTTTCCTTCTTTGTCGGCCTTGAAAACGAATCCGTCTTTGCATTGGGACAATGCGATGTTGTGCGTGCCTATCCCTACGACATGTTCGCCCTCGTCCACATGGATTAGGTCATTCAGCCAGCCAGTCCTTTCCTCTTCCAGCTGTATGGACCACTGTTGGCCCATCAAACAGTGGCAGAGAGCAAAAAGCAATATTGTAAAAAGCCATTTGTTCATGCGTTAAGAGTATTAGAGATTAACCATATCATGTTGGTTTTCTGGGCAAAGATAATGGATAGTTAAAACCAGTATAATCCCATTACGAACTTTTTCAATAGAAATTTTTTGTAATATTTTGATACTAATAAAGTTACAAATTACAGATTACGAACTATTTTACGTAGAATTACGAACGTTTGTCGTTTTCTCCGCCCTGTTCTTCTTTGTGTGCTTGCATTTTTTTCCTTCCACTATTACGCCATTTGTCCACCATGTGGACACTCTTGTTGAATAAAAGGGCTTCTTCGTCGCGCGACACATTGAAATACGACAGAATGAAATCCTTTTGTTCCATTTCGGTAAGTTCGGGATATTGGACCGCCAGGTTCTTCCTGACTCCAGGATATAGCGTATCGAACACTTTCATCAGGGCTTCCCAGGGGTCGTTGTTGCCGAAGACGGCAGTGTTGAGTGCCGATAAGCAGAGTTTGTCGCCTTTGTTGCCAAGATAGATTTCAAGTCTTCGCATGACCAAAGCGTCCTTGTTTAGTGCGTCAGAAAGATGCTGGGCGTAGTCCATGACCGCTTTTTCGCTGGTTTCGTGCTTTTGCTGCAGTTCCTTGTTTTGCTGCATGAAGTGAAACAGCCTAGTTTTGGCCTCGGCTTCTTGCTTACGGATTTTGGCCAACCGTATTTTCGATATGGTTAAAGCGACCAAGCCGAGAATAGCCAAGACGCTTACCACAATGATGATATGATGCCGATGGATGAGTTTCTGGTTCATCCTGTTTTGCAAGGACTCGTAATCGTATCGTTTTTGAATGTTATAAATCACTTGTTCTTGTCGTTGGCTGAATATCTGGGCGATTATTTTTTCGCACTTTTCACGATAATACAAGGCCTTGGCGGAGTCACCCTGCTCTTCTGCAAAACGGGAGATTGTGCTGTATGCCGATACTTGGGTTTCTATTTTTGTATGGCTATCAGGCAGGATGTCTTCCAAATGATTGTAATATACCTCCGCTGAATCAATTAGACCTGCCGCCATATAGGTTTTACCCATATTGAGGTAATACAAAAATATGGTGGCCTCATCTGAATCAGACATGTCGGCTATTTCCCTCAGTTTATCGATGGCCGAATCATATTCTCCCCTTATTCTATGAAGCACCGCAAAATTGTTCAGCACTTTCAGTTTTGCCTTGGAATAGTCTGCCATTTTGGCGAACACCAAGCTTTTTTTCAAATAGATCTCTGCATTGTCGTATTGATTGAGTAACATATAGGCAGTGCCCATTATATTCTGAGTCAAGGCTCTATCTATTGGTCTGTTGCCAAATCCTTTGTCGGCGGCCTCAAACATAGTAAGCGCTTCCTGTTCCATGCCTTCATTGAGCAGCAACTTGCCCATCCAGTATTGCGCTTGCGCCACGATAAGGCTGTCGGCAACAAGGGTGCCATATTGTTCTGCTTCCTTAAACGAGCACATGGCGGCTTCTTTCTCATTGTAATGTTGTTGCACAAAACCGCAATAAAGCGCTGCGTGGGCAGCCTTGTCATACTGTTTTTTCTTGGCATAATAGGCGGCGGCACGTTCCAACTCGGGGTTGGTATAAACGGTTTTCGTGCTGTCGTCAAAGAAATCGTCATCCATAATGGGTGAGATGGTAGAGACGGTGTGCACACCGTCTTTACAACCAAAGAGGATTTCGGCCTGTAGCAAAGCCATGTCCACACGCTCCCGCTCGCTGAGATTCGCAGGCATGTTTAACATGCTATCAATTAGCTTAACGGTGCTGTCGGGCAAGGTGTCGGCCAGTCTCTCGGCATCGGCCACCATGCGTCTCGCCTCTTGTGTGGGTGTGTGGCAGGCTGCACAAAGTAACAGCAATAGAGTACCTATAAAGAAAGACCTTTTCATGTTTGCAAAGATATAAAAAACCCCGCCACGGCAACCGCAGCGGGGAAAAAATGCAATACTTATGAAAAAATACTCTTTTATTCTTCTTCCTTCTGGCTTTCTTCGTACTCCTTGAGGAGGCGGTTCTGCACATCGGTGGGCACTTGCTGATATTCAGCATACTTCATCGTGAAGGTGCCACGGCCTGAAGTCAGCGAGCTCAGTGAGGTGGAATAGCGGTCCATCTCGGCCAACGGAACCTTGGCGTGGATGGTCTGGTAATTATGGTCGCTGTCCATACCCATGACGATGGCGCGACGGCCTTGCAGGTCGGTCATGACGGCACCCATGAGGTCGGCGGGCATGCGCACGTCGAGGTCGTAGATGGGTTCCATGATCGATCTTCGGGCCAGCGTTCTTAAAGGCGGCGCTGAAGGCCATACGACCGGCGATCTTAAAGGCCATTTCGTTGGAGTCGACCGGGTGCATCTTACCATCGTAGATGTAGACGATGATGTCGCGGGCGTAGGAACCCGTCAGCGGGCCTTGCTCCAAGCGTTCGTTGACACCCTTCAGGATGGCGGGCATGAAGCGGGCGTCGATGGCGCCACCGACGACACAGTTGGCGAAGATGAGCTTACCGCCCCAAGGCAGTTCGTACTCCTGCTTGTCACGCACCTGCAGTTCGCTCGGGTCGGTGTAACCCTCGAAGTAAGGAGCCAGTTGCATGTGCACCTCACCGAACTGACCGCTACCACCGGATTGTTTCTTGTGACGGTAGCTGGCGCTGGCGCTCTTGGTGATGGTCTCACGATACGGGATCTTCGGCGAAGCCGTCTCGATGGCGATCTTATAGACGTTGTCGAAGTACCACTTCAGGGTGTTGAAGTGATATTCGCCTTGGCATTGCAGGATGTTCTGGCGCAGCTCGCGCGACATACCGGCGATGACGGTCGGGTCGGTCTTGTGGATGTCGTTGAGGATGCTGCCGAGCTTTTCGTCTTCTTGTGAGTTGACGGCCTTGACGGCAATCGAGAAGATCGGGGTCGGGAATGGGATCTCGGGGAAGGTGGCTTCGGCTGCCTTGGCGTCGACCAGCGAGTCGCCGATGCGGCCGTCCTTCAGCTTGATGGTGCAGATGATGTCGCCAGCGTTGACTTTCTCGACCTCTTCACGGTTTTTACCACGGAAGGCGAGCAACTGGGAGATACGCTCCTTGTTGCCAGTACGCGGGTTGATGAGGTCTTGGCTCTTCACCACGGTGCCGCCATAGACGCGCATCCATGCCACGTCGCCGAGGTTCTGCTCGGTGGTCACCTTGAAGATGAACAGGGCGGTCGGGTCGTCGTTGCTGTTGTGGAACTCTTGTCCGTTGTTGGCTTTGATGGCCGGCATGTCGGCAGGCGACGGGCAGGCGTTGATGAGGAAGTCCATCAGACGGGTGACGCCCACGCCACGCTTGGCAGCGCCGCAGATGACGGGGAACATCTCACGGTTGACGATACCCAGGTGGATACCGCGTTCCATGTCTTCTTCGCTCAGGGTCATCTCTTCGAAGAACTTCTCCATCAGGGCCTCTTCGCCTTCGGCGGCGTGCTCGATGAGGTTGTTGTGCAGCTCTTCGGCCTTGGCCATCTCGGCGGCGGGGATGTCCTGGATCTCAGGAGCACCGTTGCCGTTTTTGAAGACCAACATCTTCATCATGATCAAGTCGATGACGGCGTTGAAGTCCTCACCGGCGTTGACGGGATATTGGATGGGCGTGACCTTGTCGCCGAAATACTCTTTCAGCTCGCGGATCGTGTTGTCGAAGTTGGCGTTGCTGTGGTCGAGTTGGTTCATGAAGAACACAACAGGCTTGTTGGTGTTGGCAGCATGACGCCAGGCGTTTTCGGTGGTGGCTTCAACACCCGACTGGGCGTTGACGGTGCACACGGCGATGTCGGAGGCATAGAGGCAGCTGACGATGTCGCCAGAGAAGTCGCTGAAACCAGGGGTGTCCAGGATGTTGATCTTCTTGTCGTTGTAGATGGTGTACATCATGGAGGCGTTCACCGAAATCTGACGCTCCATTTCGATAGCACGGTAGTCGGAGACGGTGTTCTTCTCGTCAGTGCTACCCTTTCTGTTGATGAGCTTGCCTTCGAAAAGCATGTTTTCGGCAAGCGTGGTCTTACCCGACTTTGCTGCGCCGATGAGGGCAACATTGCGGATGTCTTTTGTCTGGAATTCCTTCATTTTATCTAACTAGCTAATTATTAAATATTTACTTTTCGCGAAAAATACTTAAGTGGGCGCAAAGGTATAAAAAATAACGATACTCTAAGCAATATGTTACAAATTAATTCGGAATGCAGAATGCAGAATGCAGAATGGAGACGAGTTTCTACTCCGCTTCGCGTTATTCTGCATTCTTAATTCTGCATTCAATATTTTTATAATTTTGCTATGGCCTTATGAATTTTATCCCACCTCGCATCATCCATCTTGGTTCCTAAGACCTCAATGACATTGGCGGCTACGATGCCTCCCATTTGGCCGCATTTTGTCAAGCTTTCGCCTTTGACGAGACCTGCAAGGAAGCCTGCAGCCCACATGTCACCAGCGCCATTGGTATCGATGACGTTGGCTTTCATGGGTGGGACGGTCACCATTTCATTGCCACGCTTGATGTAGGCACCTTTGGCGCCCACTTTCACCACGGCGATGTCGCAATGCGAGGCGAGAAAATCCAAGGCTTGGAGTGGCTCCATGCCCGTCAAGGCAAAGGCTTCTTTCTCGTTGGCGAAAACGTAATCCACGTAGTTTTCGATCAGCTGCATGAAGTAGTCGCGGCTTTCTTCCACCACATTGTAGCTAGCGAGGTCAATGGCGATTTTCAATCCAGCCTTTTTGGCGGTCTCAAGGGCCTTATCCAACATGGTGGGGTTGGCCACGAGGTAGCCTTCCACGTAGAAGATGTCCCAGCCTTCAAAGAGTTCCGGCTTGATGTCGTCGGCACACATCTCGGCTGCGGCGCCAAGACAGGTGGCGAAGGTGCGTTCGCCGTCGGCGGTGACGAGGGCTTGCACGCGTCCCGATGGCGTGTCGCTCTTCAGCATTTGGGGTTTGACGTGGGTTTCGGTCATCTGTTTTTCGAAGAAACTTCCAACTTCGTCTTTACCAATTTTGCTGAGGAAACCCGCTTCCACGCCCAGTTGTGCCAAGCCGCTCATGGTGTTGGCCGCCGAGCCACCCGAGGCCATTTGGTTGCCGAGATGGGCCAGCTTCTCCCCTATTCCCACAGAGGTTTTGGCATCGACGTAGGTCATACTGCCTTTGGGAAGGTTCAGGTCTTTAAGGATGTTTTCGTCAGGAACCTGGGTCACGATGTCGACCAAGGCGCTCCCTATACCGAGGATTTTTTTCATGGTGGATTCAAGGATTTAAATTCAAGATTCAAAATTTAAAATTGGTGCAAAGATAAGAAAAAAATAGATACTCCGAGGGGATACTACATTCTAAGGGGCATAAATTCTCCACTGATTATCAAACAGATATAAAATATTTCAAAAAATTTATCGGAAAAACCTTGTCAGTAATGGAAAAAGCCGTATTTTTGCAGCCGCAAAACAGAGAATTAGTTCTGTGACATTGTGCAGCCTCCTTAGCTCAGTTGGTCAGAGCATCTGACTGTTAATCAGGGGGTCTCAGGTTCAAGTCCTGAAGGGGGCGCAATTTTTATGTTTCATGTTATTAATTTTTTGGCCTCGTAGATTCTCCCCGTTTCTACGGGGTTTTTTTTATGTGGTTGGCTCGTTTAGTCTTTTCGGCAGTAGAAATACACGGTGTGTGACTCTCCCATGTTCAGACGCTTCACGTATTGCGCATTATGGTCGAATTGGTATTTCATTTCATAGTTTTCCGCAATGAATAAGAGGTCGTTTTCGTCGTATTCTTCGTGGCTAGCAATCATGATCCATTTCGGTAGCGTAAGGTGCTTTGCAGCTTCCTCTTTTTTTAGTCCAGGAAGGTGGAAGGCCAAAGGCGAGAAAAACACCCTATTGCATTGCAACAAGCCTTCGTGCTGCATCATTCCGGCCCCGATGCCCGACAGGTTGTAGTTATAGATGGAATCGCGTTCCGTTTCGGGAATGCCTTCGATGCAGCGGTGAAACTCGCTGTAGCTGGTCTTGAACCTTTCTTGCTGCAGAATCAGGTCGTTGAAGAAGAATCCTACGGGTCGGGCGAGATAGCTCAACAATGGCATGACGGTCAGTAAGGCCAGAACGAGGTGGATTTTACGATGTTTTTCAAAGTCAAGGGTCATCAGGCCGACCACCAGCAATGGCGTAGTGGCCATGAGATAATGCGTAAAACAACGGTTGCCCGACGTGCCAATGAAAATGGCGTACGAAAGCAGCGTTGGAATCAATACGTCCTTGTTTTTGTAGTTGTTTAAGCAAATAACAGATATACAAACGGCTACGAATAATATATAGAAAACATAGTGATACAAGGTTTGGGGAATTTGGTAGTCGAAGTATTCGAAATACGACAAGAAAGTGCCATAAAGCATCTCATTTACCCCGTGACTTCCGGCTTTGAGGTAGAAATACAATACACATCCCCCCGTAACTAAGGCGATGCCGAGGAGTACAAACAACGCATTGATAATGAACTTTTTGAAGTTTTTATTCAACAGAAAAGCGACAAACAAATAAATGACAAATCCTAAAAACGCGCTGGCATTGTTGATGCGGATGAAGGCGATGATGCCAAAGCACAAGCCGATGGCCAACATCTCCCATTTGTTGATTTCTTTTTTGGTATTCAATGACCTGAAATACAAATATATAGGATAAGAGGCAAAAGGCAGACTCCATTCTTCGGAGAGGTCGCCGCCGTCGTAGAAACACAGCACTAAAAACAACGCCAAGGCGAGACAGATGAGCCGCGAACGTCCCTCACGATAAAAAGTGATGATTTTGTCCCAAAGGCTGAGTGTGACGGTCAATGAGAGGGCCTGCATCAATAGAATGGCGAAGTTGCCGCCTAAAAACAGCCCCAAAGCTTGGATGAAATACAAAATACAGCCTTTGTTGTCGAAATAGTCGACATACAAGGTCTTGCCGCGCAAAAAGGCCAAGCCCATCTGTTTGAAGATGGCGGCGTCGAAGCCTTCGTAGTAATAGAGGAACGAAGTGGAGCGTGAGAACAGTGTCACGAAGACGAAAGACACCAAAAAGAGCAGCAATGGATAATAGCCCTTCGAGAAAATGGCGATATGGTGCTTATTGTTTTCCACGCTGCATGGCCTCCATGTTGAGAACTGCCTTCACGCGAGGCATGGTGATGAATGGTCTGAAGGGATACAACACCTTGACAGCGAACTTTACCCATCCTTGGTAATACACCGCAAGTCGACAATAGGCCTTTCTGAAGCCGAAATTCTCGATGAGAAAGTCCTGGATGTTGGAGTGTTCCGTGATGGTGCGTGCGCTGTCGCTCACGTAATTGAAATGCTGCTCTTCAAGGTAATGTTGATTCAGGAGCTGATACAGGCCGTAGTAGGGATAAAAGCCGCCTTTCTTGTATTTCGATACGATGCCCGTCACCTCGTATTCGCAGCAATGGTCCCACACGCGCACCGTGCAAAAACCGACCATCTGTTGTGATTCCTTTTCAAAGATGCCCCAATAGTCGAACTGCCGTTTTTTGCAGTGGTTGAGATATTCTTCAAATACCGCTGGGTTCATTTTTTTGTCGCGGACGGCATAGTCGTCATAGGTCTCTTTGAGGATGGGATAGGCCTTTTCCTGTATCGTTTCAAACGAAACCCGTTGGTAATCAAAGTATTGTTCAGCATGTCGAACTTTGTTTCTCGTCCTTGTCGGCAGCTCATCCATGCCTTGATATTGGTCTTTGATGACATACCAAAAGGATGTTTCTTGCTGACAATCAAAATTATAGGTGTTTCTCACCATCAACCCGCCTTGCTTGAGCAGGTTTTTCCATTCCGGCTCTTGCAGTTGCGGCTCTTCATGCGGTGCGCCGTCGAAACGCCAGGCTTGTCGGTAGAGGAAAAAGTCGTTCATCACAAGCGTTTTTTGATGGCGTTGAAGGCATAGCATAAGAAGTAACGGACTGCTTTAGGCCACGACAGTTTTTCGTGTTGGCGATACACCGTCCAGAGGTCAAACGAGGCCTTGAATTTGTTGGAGCTCGCCGACTTTCTCCTTATTCTGTATGAAACCAAAGGCTCATCGATGGCGTATGCCAGGTGCCCTTGTTTCAGGATGTCGAGCCAAGTGGCGGTGTCTTCGCTGGTGCGGTAGATGGGCACCACGACGTCACCTACAACATCTTTGTCGACCATGACGGTGGAGCAGCCGATAATGGTGTTGCGCAGGTAGGCTTCATAATCCAAGTTGCCCGCCGCCTTGACGGATTTGTTCAAGGGCTGTCCATTTTCGTCGATGCAGTCGTAGGTCGAATAGGTGAAGCCGACTTGTTTTTCGGTCATGAAGCGCAGCTGTGCCTCTAACTTGCCCATGTGCCAGATGTCGTCGGCGTCGAGGAAAGCCAGGTAGCGACCCTGTGCCATTTTTATGCACATGTTACGTGAGTCGGCGATGCCTGAATGAAGGTCTTTGACGGTGTAATGGATCCTGTCGTCCTGTTGGCTATGGCTTTTGATGACGTTCACCGTGTTGTCGGTCGAGGCATCGTCAACGATGAGCAATTCCCAATGTGGATAAGTCTGCCGTCGCACCGAAACGATGGCGTCGGAGATGTATTTCTCCATGTTGTAGCAGGGCATGATGACCGATACCAACGGCTGACTTTCCACGGCGATAAGGTTTTTATTTCAGACCTTCGATCCAGACTTTGATTTGCTGCTCGTCATGGAGGCGACAAACGAGGAGTGAGTGGTCGCGATAGGCCACCAGATAGTCTTCCAGTCCTTCCACAACGGCTTCGGTGCCTTCCTCGATGTTGATGATGGTGTTTTTGTTGTCCACCGAGACCACCTTGCCGCGTTTGGCGTTGCCGTTGTCGTCTTTCTTGGCGTGGGTGAACAGCGAGCCCCAAGTGCCGATGTCGCTCCAGCCGAAGTCGGCGGGGATGGTGTAAGTATTGGGCGACTTCTCCATCACGCCGTAGTCGATGCTGATGTTGGGGCAGTCGACGAAGTGGTCGTTGATGAAGTCCTGCTCCTCGGGCGTGCCGAAGTTGTAGATGCCTTTTTCGAACACCTCGACCATCTCGGGCAGGTATTGCTTGAAGGCTTTCATGATTCCGTCCAAAGTCCAGAGGAAGATGCCGCTGTTCCAGAAGTAGTTGCCTTCTGCGACGAACTTCACGGCGGTGTCGTAGTCGGGTTTTTCCTTGAACATCTCCACTTTCACCACCTCGGGCAATAGGTCTTGCTTCGGTACTTGGATGTAGCCGTAGCCGGTTTCGGGACGAGAAGGTTTGATGCCGATGGTCATCAAGGCATGGTGTTGTTTGGCCAAGAAGTCGAAGCCTAAGCGAATGATGCGTTGGAACTCGGTTTCGTTGGTCACCAAGTGGTCGGCAGGCGTGACGACGATGTTGGCATCTTGGCAGCGGCTTTGGATGTGATAGGCAGCGTAGGCAATACAAGGAGCCGTATTGCGTCGTGCAGGCTCGCACAACACCTGGTCGGGATGGAGCATAGGCAAATGTTCCAAGACGAGGTGTTTGTAGGCCTTGTTGGTCACCACGAGGAAGTTCTCGTCGGGGATGACGGGGCTGAAACGCTCGTAGGTGCTACGGATAAAGCTCTTTCCCGTTCCAAGGATGTCGAGGAATTGCTTGGGATAGTTATCTTTGCTGAGAGGCCAGAAGCGGCTACCGATGCCGCCGGCCATGATGATGCAATAGTTGTTCATTGTTGGTCAAATAAAATCGATTTACCTTTCTCGCTCAGATAAGGCAGCAGGTCTGTTTTTGAGATTTTACACAAGGGCATTCCTGATGAATAGGGTGCGATTTCGAAGGTCTGGTAGCAAAACACGACGCTGTCGGTTTCAATCCAGGGGTCGTTGATGGGCAGGATGAAGTTTTCGTCGCCCATGTCTTCCATCTCTTCGACCAGTTCCAAACTGTTGAAATACAGCTCCTGGAAATGCGGGGCGACGATTTCGGTCAGTTGTTCAAGGTCGTTGAACATGTCATAGCCTACCAGGCTACCGTCTTTTTTGCTGAAGGTGGCGCCATAATACCAAGGAACGTCATGTGCACCGCCAGTATAGATATAACCTTCCGAGATGTAGGTCACATAGCGGTCGTTTTGTTCCGAAAGGGTGTAGTTGCTTTCGATTACCGACCTGGGTTCACTGCCTTCCTCGCTGAAGAATTGGTCTTTGTCGTTTTCAAAATAGCTCTTGTAGTCCTCCGTCTCGGGTGAGAGCATCCAATGCAGGATATTCAAGCGCAGAGTGTCGTTTTTGGTGACTGGCAAGTCGAGGTTGGCGGTGTAATGGGAATAGCCTTCCTCGTATTCGTTTTCCATATACAGGCTGTCGCTGAGGGTATAGGTCTCCACTTCTACCTCATTGTTTTTTGGGGTATGTTTGCAGCCCACGACGAGCAAGAGAAGCAACGCGAAGGGAATGAATAGCTTTTTCATAGGGTGTGATTTAAGGGTTGATTTCGCAAAGATAATGCTTTTTAATAGAACGGCAATGTTTGCCGATTATTTCATCCAACGGTAGAGGATTTCGATGGGATGCACGGCATGGACGCCGGTGCCGTCAAGGATTTGTTGGCGACAGGAGGTACCTGGTGCCGAGACGATGCATGGCGTGACGTTGTCAGCATTGGCGATGGCCTTGCGAACGGTGGGGAACAGCACCATCTCGCCGATGGCCAACGAGGTTTGGTAATGCTCTTTTTCGTAGCCGAACGAGCCTGCCATGCCGCAGCAGCCGCTGGGGATGACGTGAATCTTGGCCCCCGTGAGCAGATGTAAGGCTTGCACTGTCTTTTCCGTGCCCACCAAGGCTTTCTGATGGCAATGGCCATGGAGCCATATCTCCACGGCGTCGGACTTGAAGTCGTTGGAGGTGATGCGTCCCGCTGCCACCTCACGCATGATGAACTCGTCGAACAGCAAGGCGTTGCGGTCCAATTGTTGGGCTTGTGGCCTGAGTTCTGCCGGCACCAAGTCGGGGTATTCGTCGCGGAAGCTGAGGATGCACGAAGGCTCGATGCCGACCAATGGCGTCTCCTCCGATATTTTGTCTTTCAACAGGTTGACATTCTTCAAAGCAAACTTCTTGGCCAGTTTCAGGTTGCCTTTAGAGATGGCGGCACGACCGCTTTCAACATGTTTCGGGACCTCCACTTCATAGCCTAGATGCAGCAATAATTTGGCGAAAGTGAGGCCGATTTCCGCTTCTTGGAAGTTGGTGAACTCGTCAGCGAAGAGATACACTTTGCCTTTGGAATGGTCATGATGCTTGCGGCACTCGCGTTGCACGGCTTTGCGCATGGTCACACGGCTCAACGTTGGGATGTCGCGTTCGGTGGAAAAATTGATGATGCGCTTGATGATATTGGACGAGAACTGCCACGAGGCGAAGAGGTTGTAGATGGGCCAAACGAGGTGTCCCAACTGCTCCACCTGAGCCATCCTCGACACGGCAAAAGAACGAAATGACATACCGTCGATGTCGTACTTCTGCTGTAAGATCTCAGAGCGCAGACGGGTCATGTCGACGTTGGATGGGCACTCGCTGCGGCAGCCTTTGCAGGCCAGGCAGCTATCCAACACCTCAGCCAGTTCCTTGGATTTCAGAATGTTTTTGTCTTTGTTGAGGGCTTGAGAAAACGCATCACTCCCCCACCCTCTCGTCAGGATTTCGCGGAGCACGTTGGCGCGTGCGCGTGTGGCTTTGGTCTCGTCGCCGCTGACCTTGAAGGCCGGACAGAGTGTGCCGCCAATCAAGTTCGACTTACGGCAATCGCCGGCACCGTTGCATTGCTCGATGCTACACATCAAGGCGTGGAGTTGGTTTTTGGCCCCTGTGGCGCCTTCCACCTTACATTCATCGAAGGCAGCCTTCCAGTTGTAATAAGTACAGGTCCCTGAGCCCTCGGTTCCTGAGCTTGTCGAAGGAGTCGAAGGGCCGTCTTTGCCACATAATTCCTTTTCTATGGCATACTGTTGTCCCACCTCAAATCGTAGCATGCTGTCCATCGGCAGCGTGTCGACAATCTTATGCAGGTTGAAGACTTGTTGCGGATCCCAGCATTTCTTGAGGTCTTGCATCAAGGCATAGACTTCGTCGCCATACAGCAATTGGATAAACTCGCCGCGTAAACGGCCGTCGCCATGCTCACCGCTGAGCGAGCCTTTGTATTTCTTGACCAGCAAGGCGGTTTGGTAGGCCACCTCACGGAACTTGCGCTTGCCTTCCGCCTCCTTGATGTTGATGATTGGGCGCAGATGCAGTTCCCCCGTGCTGATATGCGCATGATAGACGCAACTCAAGCCGAGGCTTTCGAGCATCTGGGCGAAGTCGGCCATGTAAGCCGGCAGTTTCTCGGGCGCCACGGCCGTGTCTTCGATGACGCCGATGGGCTTGGCATCGCCTTTCATGCCGGTGAGCAGGCCCAAGCCAGCTTTACGCAGGCTCCACACCTTGCTGATTTCGGAGCCATAAACGCGCGAACAAGCATACACCAAATGTTCCTCGTTTCCCATTAATGCCTTTTCCATTTGATCGGCGATGGCATCGATTTCTTCACGGGTATTGCCGCGCAGTTCGATGATGAGGATGGCGGCAGGGTCGCCTTGGACGAAGAAGCGGTTTTTCTGCTGTTCTACATTTTGTTTACTGATTTCCAGAATGTTACGGTCCATCAATTCGACGGCAGTAGGGTGGAATTTCAATGCGACCAGATTACCCCAAAAACTCTTTTGCAGGGTGTCGCAATGGGCGCAGACCACCATTTTCTCCTTGGGCGGCAATGGGTCGAGGCCGACTTTGATTTCGGTGATGAAGGCCAAGGTGCCTTCGCTGCCTGCCAGCACTTTGCAAAGGTTGATGGTGCGGTCTTCAAGTGGTTTGGTGGCGTTGTGCAGGTCCTCGATTACCTCGTCTATGGCATAGCCACACGAACGGCGGCGTAGGCTCTTGTCGGGGTAGTTTTCCTCAATGCGTTGTACCGTCTTTTCATCCAGGGCCCAGCGGATGAGTTGGGAATAAATGTTTTGGATGACAGAATTATGGTTGGTTTCCCAAAAACGCGAGCCAAACCGCGTTTCCAGTTCACGGATGCTGTATTCCTTGAACACTTCGATGCTGCCGTCGCAAAGCACGCCTCGGGCTTCGATGACATGGTGTCGGGTGCTGCCGTAAATCAGGGAGTGGGAGCCGCAGGAGTTGTTGCCGAACATACCTCCGATGCAACAACGGTTGCTGGTGGAGGTCTCGGGGCTAAAGAAGAGTCCGTAAGGCTCCAAGGCAAGGTTTAACTCGTCGAGGACCACGCCGGGTTGCACTCTTGCCCAGCGTTCTTCCTTGTCGATTTCCAGTATTTTCTTGAAGTGTTTGCTGATGTCGACCACGATGCCGCTCCCTACCACTTGTCCGGCGATGGACGTACCGCCCGCCCTTGGGATGAGGTGGGTCTTGCGCTCGCGTGCCGTTTCTATTAGGTAGACGATATCCTGCTCGTTTTCGGGGAAGGCCACGCCTTGTGGCACCTCACGATAGGCCGATGCATCGGTGGCGTATGCGATGCGATGGAGCGGGTCGGTGTGGATGGTGAACATTTCGTATTATTTGTCCAACTGGCTGAAAATGCTGTTGTTGCTCTTGAACTCGGGCACGATGACCTTCATCTGCGCCACAATCTTCATCTCGTCGCAAGTTTCAAGTTCGTTGTGGAGTTTCTCGATCATGCTGTCCACTTCAGAGGTCTCGTATTTCCTCACGATGGCGTGCATAATCTTCTCATTTTCAGTCTTGATGGTGTTTTCTTCGTTGGCCAAGACCTCTTCGTAGAGTTTTTCGCCCGGACGGAGACCTGTCTCGACAATTTCGATTTCGGGACGGTGGGCCAATTTGCGCATCTTCTCGGCTAAGTCCCAGATCTTCACCTTCTCGCCCATGTCGAAGACGAAGATATCACCGCCTTCGCCGATGGAGCCAGCCTCGAGGACGAGGCTACAGGCCTCGGGAATGGTCATGAAGAAACGGGTGATACGACGGTCGGTGACGGTGATGGGTCCGCCTTGTTCGATTTGCTTGCGGAACAGCGGCACCACTGAGCCATTCGAGCCCAACACATTGCCAAAGCGCGTGGTGATGAACTTGGTGTTGCCCTTGCGACTTTGCGTGTAAATCTCGGCGATGCGTTTGGTCGCGCCCATCACGTTGGTCGGGTTGACGGCCTTGTCGGTCGAGATCATGACGAACTTCTCCACGCCGTATTCGATGGCCAAGTCGGCCACGAGTTTGGTGCCGAACACATTGACAAACACAGCCTCATAGGCGTTTTCTTCCATGAAAGGCACATGCTTGTAGGCAGCGGCATGGAACACCACTTGAGGATGGTACTGCTCAAACACCTCTCTCATGCGAATCGGGTCTTTCACGTTGGTGATGACGAAAGCCATCTTGTCGCGTTTTTCCTTGAATTCGGGCGTGTTGTTCATCTCAAACTGGAAGTCGTACATCGGCGACTCGGCCTGGTCGAGCATGATGAGTTTGGTGGGGTTGTATTGTATCGCCTGGCGGCAGATCTCGCTACCTATGGAGCCTGCGGCACCTGTCACGAGCACCACTTTGTCCTTGATCTCGCGGGTCACGTTTTCCTTGCCTAAGATGATGGGCTGACGGCCCAAAAGGTCTTCAATCTTGACGTCTTGGATTTGATTCGATTTGATTTCGCCATCGACCCATTTGGTGAATGGAGGTATGGTTTTCACGATGAGGTTGAGGGCAAGCCCTTGTTCTAGGATTTCCTTCGAACGCTTCACATCCAGACTCGGGATGGCCAACACCATCACTTCCACTTTGTGTTTCTTGATGAATTCTTCCGTCATGGCTGTGGCGGGCGAAAGAATCTTTATGGTATTAATCTGGGAACCAACGCGTTTCGGGTTGTCGTCGACGAAGGCAATCACACGCAGCTTGGAGGTAGTGTCTTGTGAGAGCGTTCTCAAAAGCATGGTGCCGCCGTCGCCCGCGCCATAGATGATGGTATTCTGTTTGACAGTGGGCGTCTTGTAGTTTTCATTATACATTCGCCTGATGACTAAACGCAAGATAATCATCATCACCATTGTGATGAGATAGTGGTAGAAAATGATGACGAAAGGGGGATACAGTTCTATGGCAACCCACGGGTAGAACTTGATAAACAAAATCTTACTGGCAACGTAAAAGACGAAAGTCCAAGTGCATGATGTCAGGATTTTACGGATGTCGTTAAAGCCTGAGTAACGCAACATTCCGTCGTAGGTCTTGCTGATCAAAAACGCGATGAGATAAGGGAGCGGATAGATCCAGATGAACTTCCAGTTGATTTTCAGGTTGGCGATGTCTTTGGAAAAGTACATCAACACAGCAATAAGATAGGCGAAAACGACAATACCCATGTCCACGGCCAGAATCCAGATGCGGGGCAAGGTGTTGTTTTTGTGTTTTCCAAAGACGAAGTCGCAGAAATGTCGAATCAATTTGCGCATATTAATGCTCTTTAATTAATGCCGCAAAACTACTACTTTTTTCTTTTGTCTCAAAAAATCTTTTCCATCAGATGCCATTTGCTTGTAGAGGGCAATTTCGGGTCGGCGCCCTGACACTGAGCGACATAGGCTTCCCACTCCGCTTGGCGAGGCAAGGTGGCCAGTCGTGTCATATCACGTTCCCAGTCAAACTCATCCACCGTGTCGCATATCATGAACAATAGGTTTTCAAAACGATAGATTTGCATATCAAGGATGCCGACTTGACGTTGGCCTTCGATTACTTCGGGCCACACATGGGCGTGTAGCTCGCAGTATTTTGCGATGAGTTCGGGGTCGTTGACGAGTTGTAGGGTTTGGCAATAACGTTTCATTGTTTCTCGGTTTTGGTGATGAAAAAGCCGTAAAGCACGATGACGACAAAGCAAATCAGCGGCAAAACGAAACTCAGATTCACAGAAGCGATGCTTCCTAGTCCGTTGCCGTCGATGATGCGGGCTTGCAAGGGTGGCAGCACCGAACCGCCCAAGATGGCCATGATGAGCCCAGCCGCTCCCAGTTTGGCGTCCTCGCCCGTGTCGGTCAGGGCGATGCCGTAAATGGTCGGGAACATGAGGCTCATGCAAGCCGAGACGGCCACAAGGCAATACATTCCGGCTCTGCCGTCAAGGAAGATGACACCCAGCACCAACACCGCTCCGGCGATACCCAGATAGGTCAACAGCTTGGAAGGGTGGATGTATTTCAGCAAGAAGGTGCAGATGAAGCGGCTCACGCAGAAGATGGCCATGGCAACGATGTTGTAGCGTTGCGAGAGCACCTCGGCGGCTTGCTCGGTCATGCCTTCGCTCATGAAGACGCGCGTGCCGTATTGGATGATGAAGGTCCAGCACATGATTTGCACGCCGACGTAGAAGAACTGTGCCACCACGCCGAAGCGGTAGGGTTTGTTCTGCCACAGGCGTTTCAGGGTGGGGCCAAAGTTTTGGTCGGTGGTTTCTGCCACCTTGGGCTGCGTCTTCACCAACAGCAAGATGATCACGAAAAAGACCACCAAGACGGCACCGATGACGACATAAGGGCGGCTCAACACGGCGAGGTCGGCGTTTTTGACGGCTTCAAACTGGTCTTCCGACAGCAGGGCGCGTTCCTCGGTGCTCAAGGGGTTGAGTTTGGCTTGGATGAACTGCATCGCCACGAACATGCCTGCCAGCGAGCCTATGGGGTTGAAGGCCTGGGCGAGGTTAAGGCGGCGCGTGGCGGTGTCTTTGTCGCCCAAGGAGAGGATGTATGGGTTGGCCGTGGTTTCAAGGAACGAAAGGCCGCAAGTGAGCACGAAATACGCTATCAGGAAGGGATAATAGTTGCCTGTGGCCTTGGCGGGAAGAAACATCAGGGCGCCGAGGGCATAGAGGCCGAGGCCCATGAGCAGACCGGCTTTATACGAGAACTTGCGCACAAACAAGGCGGCGGGCAAGGCCATGCAGAAGTAGCCGCCATAGAAGGCCAACTGCACCAGGGCGCCGTCGGTGACGTTCATGCGGAAGATCTTGGAGAAGGCTTTCACCATGGGGTTGGTGATGTCGTTGGCGAAGCCCCACAAGGCAAAGCAACAGGTCACCAGCACGAAGGCTAAGAGATGTCTCTTTTCTACTATTTTATTCATTTTCAAGTATTTTTGTTTATCAAGAATTAGAGAATTGAAGAATTTTCATTTTGGGTCGTATTTTTTGAATTATTGGAATTTGAAAAGAAAATCGTTCACGATTTTCTTTCATCCCATTCCCAGCACTGCAGGTGCAAAACTTCAGTAGACTATCCATTTCTCTAATTTCAAATTCTTGATAGATAATTACTTCCTTCTGATAACTAAAGAGATTGCTTCTTGATGGTTTTTAATAAACGATGGTGCCTCCTTGACCACACAGGCGAGATAGCCGCCACCGCCGGCGCCGGGCATCTTCCAGGCCAGCACTTCTTCCATGGCGGAATACTTGTCGATAGAGTCCTTTATTGTGGGAGATTGCGGCTTGGAGGCCGCAATGACCCCAGAGGGGTGAATCATACCTGGGAACATGGCGGTTTGGGCATCGAACGAGGCTTTGTAGGCCGCTGCAAAGGCATCCAAATTCTTGTTCATGATGGCGTTCCAGCAGTCGTCGGCAGCCTTGGCCAAGGCCTTGACCTTCGACTCGGTGATATCCTTCCCTTCCACCACTGAGCATCCCGGACGACGCGGCTCCATGGGTATCATGACGAGATGGCTTTCGAGCCAGTCAAGGATGGCATCGTCTAGGCACGTCTCAATCTTGACGGGCCAGTAGAGTTTGTCGTAGTAATGCCTCACCAAGCCGGGCATACAGATGCCGATGCTGTCTTGTGCCCCACTGATGATGCCGTCGCTGCGTTCGGGGTCGTTTTCGAAGCAGAAGACGAGTTTGGCGAGGGTCTCGGGGTCCATGTCGGGCAGGCGCATGGGCCAAATCTTCTTGATCATGTTGCGCGTCGAGGTGGAGAGGCCGCAGCGTTCACGGATTTCAAAGGTGGGTTTCAATGAGATGGTGATGGCCCAGCCAGGGGCAAAACATGATACATACGGCTGGTCGATCCAGGTGCCGGCAAGATCCAAGCGTGTTGGAATCTCGCAGAGATCTTGTTTCAACGCCGTCGAAGAACGGGCCTCCAAGCCCTCTGAGGGCGTGCGTTGCAGCACCACGTATTCGATGCCGCGCTCTTCGCAAAAACGCCGTTTTTCGTCCGACGATCCGTCTTCGTTGACCACAAAGATGTCGGGTTTGAGCCTGTCGACGGTATTCACAAAATCCATCACGCCATCGCCGTCGTTGATGAAGGCGTCTTTCACATAGCGGATGGCTTTCACCATGAAGAGGCGTTCTTTTTCGGGATACAGCGTCTTGTGGTTTTTGTAGTGCAGGATGGTCTCGTCGGAGCCGATGCCGACATAGAGGTCGCCATATTGCGCCGCTTGTCGGAAGAACTCGATGTGACCGCTGTGTAAGAGGTCGTAGCAGCCCGAGACAAATACTTTTTTCGTCATGAGTCTAATTTTGGGCACAAAGATAGGGAATTGTTGAGAACTACATCATTTGTACTTCTGCCAAGGCTGACACGAAGTACCAACGGCCGTTAGTTTCGCAGTAGCATTTGTAGCGGGTGCGTTGTTTCTCTCCTTTTTGGAAGACGAGGCCGTTTTTCAATGTAAAACGGGCGCCATCGGGCAGGCTTTCCACTGTGACGGCAGCGGTAGTGTTTTTGTCGTATTGCCTTAAAACGCGTTGCAGGTTTTGGTCGGCAGTGCTGCTGGCCTTGATATGTTGCAGGTGTTTTTGCAAGGCAACCCGTATGTCGTTTGGGAAGATGGAATCGGTCATGAAAGGCTGCAACAAAGCTGCAAATTGTTGTTGCCATTCTGTTCCATGGGGTTGCACTTGTCGTGATCCATATTGTTGATACACATCATAATGCGCCACTTCATGGACGTAAGTGATGAGCATCTGATAAGGGTTCAAGTCCAGGTTAAGGGTGATGGAACAGATGCCGTTTGGGGTCCGGGGCGTACGGAAGTCGCCGAGTTTGGAGCTGCGTGGTCGCTTGAAATGCAGCTTGAACCTGCGTTGCTCGTAGATCGCGCCTACCATAAGCACGGCGGCCTCGGGGAAATAGCGTTTCAGCAGTTCCTGTTCCTCAACCTTCATCGTTATTCATTCTGATAGAACCTTTCAGCGCATAGATTTCCTCCTTCCTCCGTCGGTCGAAATGACATGCACTGAAAGTTGAATGTATCTACGGTTTCCTGCGGCACATAGCTCCACTTGGTGCAAGAGTTGCAATGGCGCGGTGCCCTGACGCGGCCAGGCACATCCTTGATCTTGCAAGCGGTTGTCAATAAAACCAGGCTTAATGATAATAGTATGAACAACTTACTTTTCATTTCCTTGGGTTTTGTAAGTTTTGTGACATAATACGTTAATTTGATAACCAGTTGGCAGGGTTTTGCCGGTTTTGTTCTTTTAAGAGTTCGAAATGCAGTTCCGTTTTGTTTTCGGTCTTGTTGGTATGGACGGTGCCCAGGTTTTGTTTGGTCTTCACCTTGTCGCCACGTTTCACGGTGACGTTTTCGAGGTTGGAATATACGGTGAAATACTCGCCGTGGCGCAAGATTACCACGGTGTTGGCTCCCGTCAGTTTGGTGACGCTGGCCACCTCGCCGTCAAAGACGGCACGGGCCAAGGCGCCCTCTGTCGTGGCGATGTCGATGCCGTTGTTGGTCACGGTGACTTTGTCGGACACCACGGACGTGTGTTTTCCGTATGACGAAGAAATCACGCCGCGTTCCACGGGCCAGGGCAGTTTGCCCTTGTTGTTGACGAAGTTGGTCGACAGGGTCTTCTCGGCGGGTGTCAGGGCCATGCCTTTTTCTTTGGGTGCTGGCGTGGTGGTTTTGCCTTTGGTCTTTTCCTCTTCCCTGCGTTTGCGTGCGGCTTCTTCGTTGGCCTTGCGGATTTCCTCGGCGATGATGTCGTCAATGGCTTTTTGCAGCTTTTTGGCCTGCTGTTGCTTGTCCTTGATGTCTTGTTGTATCTTTCCTTCTTGTTTTTTGAGTTTCGCCACCTGACCGTTCAGCTCTTCCTTCTCATTTCGCAACGCCTCTTGTTGTGCCTTTTCGTCTTTCAGCATCGTGGCTTGTTGTTCGCGCGCTTGTTGGCTGGCTTCGACCGCATTGCTGATCTCGCGTTCGGTGTTGGCGATTTGGTTCATCTTGGTTTTTCTTGCGTCGGTGAACTCACGGATGTAACGCAGTCGGCTGAAGGCTTGGTTGAAGTCCTTGGAGGCGAAGATGAAGCCTAGGCGGTCGTAATGGCTCCGGTTCTTGTTGGCGAAGACGATCATCTTGGCGTATTCCTTTTGCAGCTTGCTGAGGTCGGAATTCAAGGATTTGATGTTGTTTTGGCCTTGGTGGATTTCTTCGTCGAGGAGGGCGATTTGTTCGTTGTAGGCTTTGATGAGCTTTTCGCGCTGCTTGATTTTCTTGTCCAAGAGGTTGACTTCGTTGAGGGTCATCTCCCTGTCTTTTTTGGTCTTTTTCAGCAGCTGGTTGGCGGTCGAAATCTCTTTTTGTAGCGTGTTGATTTCGGTTTCTAACTGCTGTTTCGACTTGCCTTTCGTTTTTTGGCAATAGGCGGGGTTGGAGACAAATAGTAAAAACAATAGAGCAAAAACAGAGACAAACCACCCTTTGGCGTCATGGCGGAGGAACATCCGCCATCTCCTACACTTAGGAGATTGCGGGTCAATCGCGGTTCTGAGACCGCGATGAAGACCGCAATGACGGCTTGGGTTGGGTTTTTCTATGTTTGTTCTTTTGTTCATTTCAATCTCATTCGTTCTATCTTGTCGGTGATCTTCAGCGGGAAGGTCGTTTTCTCGTCGAGTTTTACGTTTTTGTATCTGATTTTGGCCGCCATGTTACCCATCACGAAGGTTTTCAGCTGTACCATTTGGTTTTCAACGGGCGGAACGCCTTCGTTATTGTCCAATAGTAAAGTTTGCACCAAAGGCAGGCTGAGCGGCATTCCGACTTTTGCGCAAAGGCTGTCCAAAGGCTCGGCGAGGTAGGTCTTTTCCATGCGGTTGAGCACCCAAACCGAGTCGTTGCTGACTTTTGCGCGCAGCACTTCCACGCCCATGGTGGCGGTCACGCTGAGCCAGACGATGCTATCATTGCGCATCCTAAGCTGTCCCGTCAGGTTATCGAATGACATGCCGTTGCCTTCGGCTTGGATGTCGAGGTTGGCGGTCATCCACTCGAAGGCTTGTGGCGGCGTGGGCGCAACGGTTTTCTTGCGCGAGGCGCAGGAGGTCGCTGCCAGCAGCAAGGCCAACAATGCTATCGTCAATCGGATTTTCACAACATGTTTTGTTTCAAATACCGTTCCAAATCAGTTCTTTCCGAGTTTCTTCACAATGGCGTCATAATGCTCCTGATAGGTGGCGTCGGGTTCTTTCAGTAGTTTCAAGGCTTTCTTCATGTACTTTTCGGCTTCCTGATATTCGCCTTTCTTGTAGAGCACCCAAGCGTGCGTGTCGAGGTAAGTCGGGTTGTCGGGTTCGGCTGTGATGGCCTTCGTTGACATCTCAAGGGCCTTGTCGAGGTCTTGGCTTTTCACGGCGAGGTAATAGGCGTAGTTGTTGAGCACCAACACGTTGTCGGGGTCGTTGCGCAGGGTGCGTTCGTAGGCATCAAAGGCCTTTTCCTCCTCGCCTTGTTCATGGTAGATGTCGCCCAAGAAAGCGTCGAAGTTGGCCATCTGCACCTTGTCCGTGGTGTATCTCCTCCCCTTCTCCAGGTAGGTGATGGCGTCGTCGTTCATCTTGAGCACGGCACTGGCCACGCCCGCGTACCAATAGAACACGGGCTGCATGGGATAGTATTTCAAGGCGGCGATGGCGTGTTCGCGAACGGCCTCGTTCTCGTTGAGGTGGCTCTCGCTGACGATGAGGTTTTGCCATGAGTAGAAGTCGGTGCTGTCGATGGCCAAGGATTTTTGGTATTGTTCCTTGGCTTTCACGGCGTTTTCCTCGATGAGGTAATACGAGCCAAGGATGAGGTAGCCGAGTTTGTTGTCGGGGTGGGTCTCGACGAAGGCCTCACCGCATTGCCGTGCCTGCTCGCTGACGTTGGGCGCGCTTTGGTATTTGTTCATCCAATAGTCGTAGGTGTTGGCTTTGGTGGTGAGGTCGAGGTTTTTGTTGCGGATGGCATTCAGCAGCTCGTTGAAGGCTTTGTTCGTCTCGCCGTTCATCTCATAGAGTTCGAGCAGCGAGATGTTGATATACGGATGCTCCGGGTTGACTTCCTTCATCCTCTCGTAGGTCTTCAGCGCGTCTTTGGTTTTACCATTTTCGGCGTAAAGCTGTGCCAACAGGCCGTAGTAGCGAAGGTTGTCGGGGTTTTGCTTGATGAGTTTCTCCAGCTCAGTGACCACCTTTTTTGTGTTGCCTTGGCGTCGGTAGACGCTAAGGCGTTGCTCGGTGATTAACTCGTTCGCGCCCACCATCTCTTCCAGGACATCCATCTTTTTCAGTGCCTTGTCGTATTGCTCGGTGACGAGGTAGGCATCGATGAGCTCGCTCAGCATGTCGGGGTCGTCGGGGTAGGTCTTGGTGAGACCTTCATAGAGTTTGATGAAGTCGTCGTATTGCTCCAGGTTGCGGTAGAATAAGCCCAACCGCATCTGGTACCATTTGTTCTCGGGGTTGAGTTGTGCGGCTTTCTGGATCATGTTGAAAGCCTCTTCGATGCGACCGGCGTTGTAGTACTGTTCGCTCAACTCGTACATGGAGGCGTGGTCGTTGGGCCCAAAACGCAGCGCCTGCTCGAAGTTGCGGATGGCGCCGTCTGTATCCTCACGGTACTTGCTTTGCAGGCCATCGGAGAAGTAGTTGGCATTTTTGCGCTTGTCAGGTAGGTCTTGGAACAAGGAGCCTATGTCTTGGGCCGCGACACTGGCTGAAAGAGCGAATACAAACAGTAAGGAGAATATCGACCTTTTACCGTCATGGCGGAGGCACATCCGCCATCTCCTGCGCATAGAGACAAGACTCTTCTGCTCAGGAGATTGCGGGTCAATCGCGGTTCTGAGACCGCGATGAAGACCGCAATGACGTTTAAAGGGGTTGTTTTGGTTTTTCATTATGATGATGTTATTTGTTTGGTTTTTAGTTTTTACCAGTGTGTCCAAAGCCTCCTGCGCCACGCTCGGTCTCCGAAAGGACCTCCACTTGCTCGGTCTCGACTTGTTCGCAACGGGCGATGACGAGCTGGGCGATGCGGTCGCCGCTGTTGATGACAAAGGCCTTATCCGACAAGTTGATGAGGATGACGCACACCTGTCCGCGGTAGTCGGCATCGATGGTGCCGGGCGAGTTCAAGACGGTGATGCCGCTCTTGATGGCCAGGCCGCTGCGGGGACGCACTTGTCCTTCGTAGCTTTCGGGGATTTCCATATAGAGGCCCGTGGGCACCAAGGAACGTTGCATGGGTTCAAGGGTGATGGGGCCTTCGGGCAGGTAGGCGCGGAGATCCAAGCCGGCTGAGTTTTTGGTCTCGTAGGCGGGCAGGGGGTTATTGGATTGGTTGACGATGCGGAGTTTCATATTTGAGATTCAATATTTAAAGATTCAAAGATTTAGGATTTAGAGATTTTTCTTTTGGCGAATGCGACAACGCCCTTCACCAAGTCCTTCTCCCTCCAGCAGATGAAGGCGAAGAAGACCAGCAACAGGGCGGTGTTCACGACCAAGGTCCATACGGTGCTCTCGATGTGGATATATTTTTGGGCGAAATATAACGCAATAGCCACGGCAAAATAGAGGAATGCAGATTTCAAATCGTATGGTATAGGAGCCTTTTTCTGCCCAACAAAATAGGACAGCACCATACAGGTGGCATAACCCGCAAAACCTCCCCAGGCGCAAGCCATGTAGCCGTATTGTGGCACAAAGATGAAGTTAATGGTGAGCAACACTGCACAACCGATGCCAGAGAAGATGGCGCCCCACCAGGTCTCATCGGTGAGCTTGTACCAAAACGACAAATTGAAATAAATGCCCATAAAGATTTCGGCCATCATCACGATGGGCACCACGCCCAGACCTTCGCGATAGTCGGCTCCAACGAGATATTGCAACAGGGGCATATACATTACTACGGCGAGGAAAGCCAATAGCGTGAAGATTATGAAATACTTCATCACGGTGGCTTGGGTCTCCTTGTCGGCCGTGTCGCGCTTGCCGCCGAAAACGAAGGGCTCGTAAGCATAGCGGAAGGCTTGCGTGATCATCGCCATAATCATGGCTATCTTGACGCAGGCGCCATAGATGCCGAGTTGTTCCTCGCCTTCGAGACCCGGGACGATTTTCTTGAAGACAATCTTGTCGGCCACTTGGTTGAGAATGCCGGCTAAGCCTAAGAGCAGAATAGGCCAAGTGTATTTCAGCATTTCTTTTAGCAGGTCACGGTCGATGCCGGTGCGCAGTTTCTTGATTTCGGGGATAAAGCCCAAAAACACCAGCGTGGTGCAAATCAAGTTGGCGATGAAGATATAACCCACTTGATAGCTGGTGTGATACCATTCCATTATTGTTGGGAAGCGACCTTGGAGATAGGGCGCTACGTAGAAAATGAAGATGTTGAGCAATAGACTCAAGACAATGAACGAGAGTTTCAGCGTCATGAACTTGATGGGACGGTTTTCATAGCGAAGCCTCGCGAAAAGGATGGACTGAAAAGCATCAAAAGCCACGATGATGGCCATGATCTCCACAAATTCGGGATGTAAGGCATAATCCAAGGCTCCAGCGATAGGTTTCAAGAATACAGAAACCAAGATGAGGAAAACCAGCGAGACAAAACCGACGGAAAGCCCTGCCGTTGAAAACGCCTTGTTTGGATTCACGTTCTCCTTGTTGGAGAAGCGGAAAAAGGTGGTTTCCATGCCAAAGGTAAGGATGACGAGAAGCAAAGCGGTATAGGCATAAAGGTTTGTCACGATGCCATATCCACCGGATTCTGCGGCCATCCTATGGGTGTGGATGGGCACCAGCATGTAGTTCAAGAACCTGCCGATGATGCTGCTGAGGCCGTAGATGGCGGTTTGCTTCGCCAAGGATCCTAATCTGTTTTCTGCCATAAGGTTTTTCTTTCCTTTCACAAACGCTAAATTACACTTTATATTGGGTTGATTTCATTATTTCGGTAGTTCGATGACAAACGTCGCCCCCTCCCCTTCTTGGCTTTCGAAGGTAATCGTTCCACCGGCGGCCTGCACGATGTTGTAGGTCAGCGAAAGCCCCACGCCCGAGCCGCCCGACTTGGTGGTGAAGTTAGGCAGGAAGATGCGTTCTTTGTCGTCTTCCTTGATGCCCTTGCCGTTGTCTTTTACACTGATGACAAAGGCCTTCCCTGTGTCCTTCAAGCTCACCTCAATACGGCCGTTAGGTTGCGTTCCGGTGGCCTGCGTGGCATTCTTAATGATGTTGCCAATGGCACTGTTGAGGTTAGTCTTGTCGCCGTTGTAGGTATGGTCTTTGGCCTTGTCGTAGTCGTAGATAAATTCAATGTTGTCCGCGTTGTCGTAGAGGTTCACCACGTTTTGGACCAACTCTGCCAGGTCCAAAGGCGCGGGATGGTTTTCGGGAAGTTTGGCATAGGTCGAGAACGACGAGGCGATGTCGGAAAGGGCATCGATTTGCTCGATGAGCGTGTTCGTGGTTCGCTGTATCTGTTCGGGTGTGGCCTTGCCGTTTTCGATGTTGCGTTGCAGCAACTGCACGCTTAACCGCATCGGGGTGAGTGAGTTTTTGATTTCGTGGGCCACCTGTCGCGCCACACCTCTCCATGCCGACTCTGCCGTGGTCCTTTTCAATTCTGCTGCACTTTTTTCCAGCTCCACGATGAGTTGGTTGTACTGCTTCACCAAGGCCCCGATTTCGTCATTGTCGTTCCATTCGATAGGCTCGTTTTTCTGGTCGATTTTGATGTCGCCGAGTTTGTTCTGAATCAAGGCCAAGGGTTGTGTCAGTCGTTGGGTAAGGTGCAAGATGAGAATGAGCGCTACGCCGAGCAGTATCAATATGATGTTGATATAGGTAAGCATAAAGTCCTTGATTTCTTTATGCAGGTCCGTGGTGCTCGAGAAGTAGGGCGTGTTGAGGTAGGCTAAAGTGTTTCCGTTTTCGTCAGCGACAGGGATGTAGGCCGACTCGTATGCACCCTTGCCAAGATTTTCTTGATGTGTGAAATAGAGTTCTTTGTTTCTGTAAAGGTTTTGATAGGCTACGGCGTTCATCAAGGGCGCTTGCAGGTTGAGTTCGTAAATCTCGGGTCGGGTGGTAGCCAGGAGCTGACCGTTGAGTTGGTATAGATTGAGGTCGGTGAAGAAAGTGCCTGCATAGTGACGTAAAATCTCGTTCCAATCGTCTTTCGTCGCCGTTCGCAACAAGGTCTTGAAGTCCAAGTCGTTACGCATCTCCATGCAGAGGGTTCTCGTGGTCTCGAATTGTGTGTCGCGTGTCTTTTGATTGTAGATGCTTCGCATGTAAATCACTGAGACGGGTCCGATGACCACCACCGAGATGCCGATGGTCATTAAAATGATGGCTTGTAGTCGTTTGCGGAAGCTCTTGTTGTGTCGTTTCTCCTCTTTGGGTTTCGTTAGTAAAACGATGGCCAAAAACGGGATGGTGAGACCGAGGAAAAAGACGGCAAAAGGTGCGGTTTTCTCCGAGAAGGCTTTTGTCGGGGTGCTGATGACCAACGCGTTGTTTTCGTTTTGTATGGTGGCGTAATGTTTGTACCGTTTGCTATAGGCAAAGTCGTGGTCCTTGAGTTTCAAGCCATTGAGGAAATTTGGATACACATAGCGCCCGTATTTGTAGACGAGTTGGTTCTCGCGGTAGCTGGCCACCGAATAGTCATACGGCGTTTGGTTATTCGTCTCTTGCAGTAGTTGTGGGAATCCGAAGCCTTCTGGTGCTATGGGTTTGTAGAACTCAAAATACAGTGTCTTTTTCTGTAAAGAGTCTTTGGAGACGATTACAATCTCTCCGAGATAGTTCGGATCGAGTGTGTAGTATTCGATAAAATGCAGCCCCGCCCCTACCCTTTTCTGTTTGTTATTGGCCAGTTTTTCCATGAAATAGGCGTCACATTCGGTGATGTAGCCCTCAGGTTGTATGGCGATCTCTTCGCCTGGCGCACAAAGGGTCAGTGTGGCGTTATAGGCCTGCATGGTTTCGTCGAAGAGAAATTCTTTGGAGTAGCCCAGGATGACTTCCGAGAGCACGTTGCTTTCTGCAAACACCATCTGCCTGATGTTGGTGTCGGCTTTGATTTGCTCCGCAAAAATGGTATAGCTGTCTTCGAAATCGGTATCGCGTTTCTCCATGAGTTTTTCTGCCAACTGTTTCATCTGCTCGTTCTCTTGTTTCACGCTTATCTTATAATAAACGTAGGTGCCTAAGATTGCCACCAGTAGGATGATGGCCATCCCGATTTCTACAATTTTATATAGGTTTCTTTGTTTCTTTGCCGATTTCTTTTGTCCGCCAAAGATGAGAATGAGGCTTATGATGAGAAGTAGGACGAAAGGTACTGGCCACAGATAACGGTAGGGTTGTTTGAGTTGCGGTTTTCCTTCGATTTGGTATTGACCGATGACCTTGCCTGCGCTGTTTATGATAGGTACTCCTGCGCTGTTTTCTTGAAGGACGAAATGAGCGTCTATGTATCTTGGCAGGACCTGGTTTTGGTTGGCGAAGTATGGGTTTTCGATTTGGTAGTTGGTGTTGATCTGCTTGTAGACATAATACGTCATTGCCCCGCTTTGGTATGATTTCACGTAATAATTGCCCGATAGCAAAGAACAGATTGTGTCGTGTCCTAGCAAAGCCTTGCGTTTCATCAGCTTCGCGTTGACGTCGTTTCGGTTCCAGAACACCAGGGTGTCGCTCATGAACACGGTGAGTCCGGTTTGGTTTTTCTCCAGCTCCTCGTGGTTGAGGCCTTTCGAAATCAAGGTTTGCATTTCCTTGTCCATTCCGAGCACCGACTTTTGGATGTTCTGCTGAATGTGGTTTTTTTTCAGGGAGAGCCAAAAGAAGCATCCGAGCAAAACACACAAGGTGATGCTCAGTGCAAATAGGAACCATCCGATTTTCTTTCTTTTCCTACTCTCCATTTTGTCGTTTTCTTGATAACTACCCTTTTTTGTTGATATTGCGCAAGTTACAAAATATTGTTTCTAATCGTTTTTCTATGACTTGTCCAATTCCCTTTACAAAAATCGTTCAAAACCCGTTAAATTGGCTAAAAACGGCCAAATTTTTAATTTTCCCGTTTTTTCTTAAAAATATACACCATGCTTGACCACTCTCCTGAGCGTCTTGCTTTGCAGTTGGAGACTAATCCCCTGTATGCCCCTTTAATTAGCGGGAATTTATGGTGTTTGTATTGTTCGCTCATATAGGAAATGTAGTAGGCATCCCAAATGAGTTTATCCGTTTTCTTTAGTTCTAATCCGCTGGCTTTGAATATCTTAGTTATGGTTTGTTTGTTGAAATGGTTGAGATGTCGTGGCACGTCGTATGCTGCCCAGTGCTCCTTATAGTATTGTCCGTCATAGGATTTATAGTTGGGTACAGCGATGACGATTCTTCCTTTGGGCTTTACAAGTCGTTGTAATTGTGTTACTTGCCATTTTAAATCATCCACATGTTCCAATACATGCCACATGGTGATGAGGTCGAATGATGCATCCGGCAGGTTTTCTAGTTCTTCGCTTCTTATGATATCAGCTTTTACTCTTGTCTTGGCTATGGTTTTGGCGTCGTCCGCCGGTTCCACTCCTAAGCATTGCCACCCCTTCTCTTCTACTGTGTGGATAAAATCGCCTACTCCACAACCGATATCCATCATGCTCCCAGTTTCTATTCCTTCTGTTGACAATTTGTATTTATGCTTCAAATTGACTTTTTTGACGCTTTCATAAATGTTTGGAATGAATCCTTTTTTGTTTTCTTGGTGGCTATAATACTCTTTGGATTTATAGTAATCCCCTATTTTATCTTTGGACGGTCTGGGCATGGTGTATAACAATCCGCAGTTGAGACATTCACAAATATGGAAGTCTTCTTTGCTCAGGAACTCGTCTTTCAACCATAGGTTGATTTGCGCTTTATCTGATTCGCACCATGGGCATTTGTTATTCATTTTCTCTTGTGTTTCATGTGGAACAATTGTTCTATCTTCCTAAGAATATGGCTAATACGTTGATGTCCGCCGGAGAAATGCCACTGATTCTTGAGGCTTCTCCAAGGGTTTTAGGTTGGTATTTGTTGAGCTTTTCTCTCGATTCGTAGGATAACGATTGTAAACTATGGAAATCGAAATTTTTGGGAAGTTTTACGTTCTCCAGTCGTCTGAGTTTATCTGCTAGCTCATTTTCTTTTTCTATATAACTCGCATATTTGATTTCAATCTCGGCTTCCTCCAGACATTCTTTTATGAATCTGTCTTGGGTTCTGTAATTCTCTAATGAGGATAGCACCTCTATCATTTCGTTTAAATTGATTTGTGGTCTCAATAAGAGATAGGACAGCTTCTTTTTTTGGTCTATCTTGGAGCTTTCCTTCTGCTCTAACAATCCGTTGATCTCGTCGGGATAGGCGTAGCTTTCGTTCAGGAATTGTTTTATGTCTTCGACTTTTTGGCGTTTCTCAAGGTATTTTTCATACCTGTCTTCTTTTGCTAATCCGAGCTTATAAGATAATTTTGTCAATCGTGCATCAGCATTGTCTTGTCGTAAGAGGATGCGATATTCTGCACGGCTTGTGAACATTCTGTAGGGCTCATCCACGCCTTTGGTGATGAGGTCGTCAATTAACACACCGATATAGGCCTCTGTCCTTGACAAAACCAGAGGCTCTTCATCGCGTAGTGCCAATGCTGCGTTGATACCGGCCATCATTCCTTGACATGCTGCCTCCTCGTATCCTGTGGTGCCGTTGATTTGTCCGGCGAAATACAAGCCGTGCCTCAACCTTGTCTCTAATGAATGGTGCAGCTGCTCTGGTGGAAAATAGTCGTATTCTATGGCATAGCCAGGCCTGAAGATTTTGGCGTTTTCGAAGCCTTCGATTTGTCGCAGTGCTTCATATTGGATGTAATCTGGCAAAGATGAGCTGAAGCCGTTGAGATAATATTCTTCCGTGGTCCAGCCTTCAGGCTCCACAAAGAGTTGGTGGCTGTCTTTTCCTGCGAAACGCTCGATTTTATCCTCGATGCTCGGGCAATATCTTGGCCCTACACCTTGGATTCTGCCGTTGAACATAGGTGAGTATTTGAAGCCTTTGCGTAGGGTTTCGTGTACTTTTAATGACGTATGTGCTATCCAGCAGCTTCTTTGTTTCTGTATCTTGAACGGCTCGGTATAAGAGAACCCCACGACTTCATCGTCGCCCTTTTGTTCTATGAGCTTGCTGAAGTCTATGGTTCTGCCGTCGATGCGGACGGGCGTACCTGTCTTCAGTCTCTTGGCTTCAAAACCGAATTCTTTCAGTTGTTCCGTGATGCCGTGGCTGGCCACTTCGCCCATCCTTCCCCCGGGAAAATGCTGTTCGCCGATATGAATCAAACCGTTGAGGAAGGTGCCGTTGGTGAGGATGACCGCCTTGCTTTCGATGTCGCCACCCATCATGGTTTTGACGCCTTTCACTTGGTCGCCGTCGATGATGAGACCCAACACAGTGTCTTGCCAGAAGTCTACGTTGGGCGTCTTTTCAAGTAGGCTTCGCCATTCGGCGGAGAACATCATCTTGTCGCTTTGGCAACGGGGACTCCACATGGCGGGTCCTTTCGACTTATTGAGCATCCTGAATTGGATCATGGTGCGGTCGCTGACGATGCCCGAGTAGCCTCCCATGGCGTCGATTTCGCGCACAATCTGTCCCTTGGCGATGCCGCCCATGGCGGGGTTGCACGACATGGAGGCCATCAGCCGCAAGTCCATGGTGACGAGCAGGACCTTGCTGCCCATGTTGGCCGCCGCCGCTGCCGCCTCGCATCCTGCGTGACCGGCGCCTACAACGATGATATCATACGGTTCAAAATACATGCTCTCGTTTGGTGTTTCCCGTGAAACAATATGTTTAATATTTTGATAATCAATTAACTAAATAATAATTTTAACGATTCTTCCTCTTTTTCACGCATTTCTTTTTCGTCTTCTTCGGTATGGTCGTCGAAGCCGATGAGGTGCAGCACGCCATGGATGATGACCCGATGCAACTCGCTCTCATAACTGCGGCCAAAAGTCTCAGCGTTCTCCTTGATTCTATCTGTGCTGATGCAGAACTCGCTTGAAAGCACCGTTTCACAGTCCGTCAGGGGGAAGGTGACGATGTCGGTATAGAAGTCATGGCCCAGGCGTTCTCTGTTGATTTCCAATAATTTGTCGTCGCTACAAAAATAGTAGTACAACTCCCCAATCGTCTTGCCGTGTTTCTCCGCCACTGCCTCAATCCATGCCTTGTCGCGCCTGGGGTCGATGGGTGGCATCTCCACGTCCAATGTGCTGAATCTGATCATCTTAATGCGAGTTTTTCTTCAAGTAATAGTCGTTGATTTTTTCCTTGTAATAAGGCGCGTATTCGACTGGGTTGGTGCGCAGGAACTCTTGGTTTTTCTTGAGTGTCTGCTCGTACAGGTATTCGTCGATCTTGCGGTCGAAATGCGGGCCTTTATATTCGTTCGACTTGCGTTTCTCCTCTTGGTCGCGTTTCTCTTGTGCCTTCTGCGACTCCAGCATCCTCGATTCAATGCGTTTGCTGCGCTCAATCATCTGCTGGTTGTTTTTCTTGTTCACAAGGTCCTCTTCCAGCTTCTCCATGTCCTTGATGATCTCGTTGAGGCCATCGTCGCCGATTTGTCCGTTTTCCTTCATCTCGTTGAGCATCTGCTGCATGCCTTGACGCAACATCTCTTGCTCGGCGGCCATGCGTGCAAACTGTTCGCTCATGGAATTGGGCGTCTGCTGCCCCGACTGTTGCATCTGCTGCTGCATCTGTTTCAGTTGCTGCCCCAGTTGCTGTTGCAGCTGTTGCATGCTCTTCATGTTTTTGCTGCTCTGTCCAGAGTTGTTCTTGCAGCTTTGCATCGGCATACCCATTCCCATCGACGACATGCTGTTTTCCATGTTTTCAAGCGACTCAGCCAACATCAACGCCAGGTTGTTCATCGACATCATGGCGGTCTGTTGATGGCGCGTGGCTGGCGCCAGATTCAGGTTGTTGAGTTGCTTCATCGCGTTTTCCGTCTGGCTTTCAATGGTATGGAGCTCGTCGAAGACGAAATTCTGTATCATAGGTTGGCGCATGGCCATGTTATGCAACGAGTCGCGGACCATGAGGAAGTTGTCGGCAATCTCTTTTTGTGCGATGATTTTCTGCACCAACGACGGGTCGTCGCTGCGCATGCTGCCAATCTCTGTCATCAGGGCTTCTTGTTCGTGCGAGGCGTGCACTACGTTTTCGAGCAAGATACGCGTCAGCTGGGCGTCTTCGGCCATCTGTTCCATGCCTCCCATCTGCATTTGCATCATCATCTTGTTGGCCATCTGCTGCATCTTGTTGCCGGCGCTTTGCTTGCTTTGCTGCGACTGCTGCTGCTGGTTGTTTTGCTCGTTTTGCATGGCGTTGTCTAGGTCCTGGTCGATGCTTTCTTCCATGGCCTCGTCTTTTTCCATGTCGAAGGGTTCTTGCAGGTCTTTGTTTTTCTCCAGGAGCTGGTCGAGTTCGTCCATCATCTTGTCGAATTCCTCTTTGGCTTCCTCGGCTGTTTTTTCATCACTCTTCTCCCCTGCTTCTTTATTCTGATTATCAGAACCTTGATTATCAGATTCTTGCTTTTGTAACTCCTCGCCAAGTTTGTCCAATTTGTTGGCTAGGTCAGTGAGGTCTTTTTCCATCTTGAGTTGTTCCAGCAGCGCCAGGTTACGGTCGAGCAGGTCTTGCATTGACTGGTTGTTTTGCTTGATGTTTTGCATCATCTGCTGCATCTGCTCGCGTGGCATCTCCTCAAGCAGCTTGTCGATTTGCTCCATGAGTTTCTGCAGCTCCTCGGGAATGACCTCGTCGAAGAGTTTGTTGATTTGCTCTTGTTTTCTGAGAAGGTCTTCGTTGGCGATGTCGTGCTGTTTCATGAAGTCGGACAGTTGTTCCTGCTCTTGTTGCAACTTGTTCCATTCCTCCTGCATCTGTTGCTGTCTTTCCAGCAGGTCTTTCATCTTCTCTTTGTCCGACCAGTCCAAGTCTTTCTTTTGGATGAGGTCTTGCAGCATCTTCTCGATTTCATCTTGCAGTTTGTTGGCTTCGTCCGACTTCTCCGAAAGGCGGTCCATAATGTCTTCCGACTGCTGGTCGGCGATGCTGTCCAAGGCCGATTCCGAAGGCTTGTAATAGGTGAACGTCTCCGAGCGCTTCGACTTGGGTCCGTGGAAGCCGTCGTTGTCCCAAATCACGAAATACACCTCCATGTTTTGTCCGGGCATGATGCCGAGGCTGTCCATGTTGAAGCTGTAGAAGAACGAGGTGCGTGTCTGCTTGTGGTCCAAAGGCACGGTCTTGACGATGGTCTTTTCGACAGGCTCTTTCACCAGGCAGTTGAAGGTGAGCTTGCTGAAGCCATAGTCGTCGGTGACGAGACCCGAGTAATACACGTCGGTGGACAATTGTTCGTCGAACGATTCGATGCGGATGTCGGGATAGGCATCGGGCAGCACGTCGACGGAGAAGGGTAGGGGGTCGATGTTTTCGTTCCAGGCGTTCTGCACCTGCACCTCAAACTTGGTGGACTGTGCCGCCACGAATTGGTATTCAAAAACGTCGTCGTTCGCCGTCAAGTCGGTGGTCAGCGAGTCGTGGCTGACGGTCATCTGTTCCGTGTCGCGGGTCGTAAAGCTGAAGGTGAGTTGTGTGCCTTGCGGGACGATGAGTCGCGTCTTGGCCTCCATGGTCTCGTTGCTGCGGTGGATATATGATGGATAGTGCAACTCGCAGCGGTAGGAGAGTAGGGTAGGGTTGGGGTGTACCGTGATGTGAAGCGGACGACTGGTGTATTCTCCGCCAATGACGTTAAAGGAAAGGTCGTTGAACAAGTTCTTGAAGGTGTAGCTGAAATCGTTGGCCGAGCCGCGGGTCATCAGCTGTTGCCCCAATTCGCTCTTCACATAGAAGGCGTCGGGGATGCGGTCGCCCGTGACGCGGATGTTGAACTTCACCTCTTGTCCTTGTGTGGTCTCGATGTCGTCCTGTTCGATTTCTACCTGATAGGGGAGGGGCTTCTCGAAATGTTGCTCATAGTTGACGATGCGCTGGGTGGGTTGCACGGCGAAAGACGGCAGAAACACCATCAAGGCTATTAATACAAGGAGCAACCCGAAAAAGATGCCGAGATATTTGAGGTTGCCGCGCAAGTCGACGGCCTCGGAGAAGCGGATAGGGGAGAGGCGGACGCTTCGTTGCTCGATGGTGGCAGCCAAGAGGGCGTTGTCGGCATCTGTGGTGGCTTGGTTGCTCAACTGTATCGTGTTCAACAGCTTGTCCTTGATTTCGGGGAAGAACTTGCCAATCATCATTGAAGCTTGTTCCACCGACATCTTTTTTCGGAAGCGGATCAGGTTGACCAGTGGGATTAGGAAATGGTACACCAACACAAAGGCGCTACCCGCGAGCAAAAACAGGAACAGCACAAAGCGTCCTTTGGGTGGGAACCAAGAGAAATACTCCAGTCCATTGATGAGCAGATAAAAGACAATCCACAGCACGGCACCTACCAACACGCCTTGTATCAAGCGGTTAAGGTAGTACTTCCTCGTGAAGCCTTCGATTTTCTCTATCAATTTGTTTGGTGCAGGCATTTCCACATTAGATTAATCTGCAAAAATAGTGAATTTCCACGAAAGAGAAGGAATTATAGTCGCTTTTGGGCAACAAAAAAAGAGTTTCGGAACGAAACTCTTCTGCATGAGCCACATGTCGGACTCGAACCAACGACCTACGCATTACGAATGCGTTGCTCTACCAACTGAGCTAAAGTGGCGTCTTTTGCGGCTGCAAAAATACAACTTTTTGGGAAATTGGAGGAAAAATTATTTAAAAAACTGATTTTTTGGATTGCTTCGCAAGAAATCTTTCCAAAATCATCAAAAAAATATATTGAAAATCAATGAAATAGAAAAAATATAACGTAAATAACAATAAAATAACTAAAAAAATAGTTATATATTCAAAATAATCTATATATTTGCAGCGTTAAACCTTTAGAAACGGAGGATAAAATGGCTAGAAAGAAAGAAAATATCGAAGATAACTCCATCAAGATGAAGGAGTTGACCAAAGCCGAGGAACAAGTGATGCAAGTCATCTGGAACATCGGGCAAGGCTTCGCCAACGAAATCATGGCGGCATTTCCTGAGCCGAAGCCGGCCTACAACACGGTGCTTTCCATCATCAAGATTTTGGAAAACAAGGGCTTTGTGAAGCATGAGACCTTTTGCCGCGCGCATCGCTATAGTCCCGCCATCAGCAAGGAGGATTACTCGCAACGCTACCTTGGTAGCGTGGTGGAACGCTATTTCAACAACTCGTATCTCGACCTCGTATCGGCCTTCGCCAAAAAGGAGAACTTCAGCATCGAAGAGCTTGAGGAGATGAAGAAAGCCATCGACGAGGCCATCACCGCCGAAAAGAAATAAGCCATGAACGCGCAGCAACTCATCATCGGTCACCTGCTGCCCATCGGGGCGGCCATCGCGGTGCTTTGGTTGGCCTATAGGCTGCTGTTTATCAATAGCAACAGATTGAGGTTCAACAGATTGTTTTTACTATCGGCGATGCTTTTCTCGTTGGTCTTACCTTTGCTTGGCCTATGGGTGGGCACGGAAGCGCCGCAGATGGTCAGCCTGAAGCAGAACCTGCTCGGCGGCACGATGCTCGGCGAGATCGTTGTCACGCCCGGCGGGCAAACGGCATTGCCCGAAGCCGAAATCGTGGCCAATGCAACGCTGCGACCGCAAATCTCGGTTTGGCAGGTGCTGGCCGTCATTTATTTAATAGGTGTTGGCATCGCCGCGCTGCTTTTCCTTTTCAAGTTGGGCAAGTTGGCAGCCTTGGTCATCCGCTCGCCCAAAGAGAAGCGCGAGGGCTACACGGCGGTGTTCACGGGCAGGGAGCAAGGCTCGTTCTCCTTTTTCCGCTATGCTTTTTTTCCCAACGAAAACGTGGCACCCGACATCATGTGGCATGAGATGAGCCACATCGCCCACCACCATTCGTGGGACATACTTTTCGTCGAGTTGATGATGGTTTTGCAATGGTTCAATCCGTTCATCTATCTGTACAAGAAGGAGTTGCAAAGCCTTCACGAATACCAGGCCGACCGCGACGTGGTGGCCACCGGCGTTGACAAAAGAAACTATATGATGCTGATTTTGCAGCAGTGCACGGCTGTCGATTTCAGCGGAATTGGTAATAACTTCAGTTTAATCCTAACCAAAAAAAGAATCAAGATGATTACAAAGAATGAAAAGGCCAAGGGTCTCTGGTGGAGGCTCTTGGCCACATTGCCGGTGCTAGCCGTCCTGCTGATTGCCAACACGAAAGTGACGGCACAGGAACAAAAACTCGACGCAAAACCTATTGCAGTGGAAATGGGAGCTTTTGAGATTCGCGACGACAACGGTAATTCGGTCCAATTGATGGACACCGTTGTTTATAATGAAGACGGCAGCTATGTCAAGTGCGAGTCGTCAGACGGCGTTGACCCGAAAACGGGCGAGCCATGCAAGAAGTTTAAGATTACCACGCACAATGCTGACGGCACGCCCAACGGCTCCATCATGAACCTTCGCTGGGAGAAGGACGGTGATGTGGTCCAATACACCGCCGAGCCTTTCAACATCACGGAAGAATCTCTGGGAACTCTTTTGGGCGGCCTTTCGACATTGGGCGACAAAACGGAAAACGACAGCATCTATCAAATCGTTGACGAAATGCCTCAATACCCAGGTGGAGAAAAGGTCATGATGGAATACGTCGCCAAAAATGTCAAATATCCTCAGGAGGCAAAAGACAAGGAAATCCAAGGTAGGGTGTTTGTGAGTTTCGTCGTTGAAAAAGACGGCAGCGTTTCCACTGTGAAAGTCTTGCGGGGCATCGGCGGTGGCTGCGATGAAGAGGCTGTTCGTGTTGTCAGTTCTATGCCAAAATGGAAGCCTGGTATTAAAGATGGCAAGCCTGTCCGTGTTAGCTACATGATGCCGCTTAATTTTAAGTTAACGGATGGCCAACCTGCAAAGCCTTCAAAAAAAGCTGACGCAAACAAACCGGATATGAAACCTGATAAAGACGGTGTCTATCAAATCGTTGAGGAGATGCCTCGTTTTCCCGGCGATGAGAAAGCCTTGATGGAATATTTGAAGAGTAATTTGCAGATGCCCGAAAAATATAAAGGCGACGATGCAGAATTTCGTTTGGCCGAATACCGCACTTTTGTCCGATTTGTGGTTACCGAAGATGGGTCAATTTCAGATGTCAATTTGATAAAGAAAACGGAAGGTTTCAAGGATTTGGATGACGAGGCGTTGCGTGTGGTCAAAGCCATGCCGAAATGGAATCCAGGCAAGATGGACGGTAAACCTGTGAAGGTTTATTTTCATCTTCCGGTTGTGTTCAAATTCAATAAATAATTCGGTTTGTAGGGCTGACGTACCACGTCAGCCGCAAATGGGAAAACCCAGTGCGGCTGCCACGGTGTGACAGCCCTACAAGTCTATTCAATAATCAACTGCTCCCAACGGATCTTCGGTACAAACTGCACCCCATCCGCATCACGGTAATAAGCCAATTTGTCGCCCGCATCCACAGGCTCCAGCTTGATTTTTTCCGCACCCTTTCCGATGGCGAGCATCAGCAGCGGATCGTAGGGCAGCGCAAAGTGTTCCGTAATCTTCGCCTTGTTGAAGGCACCAATCATAATGCCGTTCAAGCCCATTTCGGTGGCTTTCAGCAACATGCTTTGTGCCGCAATACCCAGGTCGATGTCAACGAACTTGTTTTCGGGTATCGTGCTGCAAATGATGATGAATGCCTCGGGCTCGGTGCCAGGGAAGGGCAAATGCAACTCGGGCAGCAAGCCGCCGAGTTTCATGTTTTGCAGGATGAAGTCGGCACTCGTTTCCTTGGTCACCACCTTGAAACGAAGCACCTGCTGGTTTTTCGCTGAGGCGATTTTGGTGTTCACCGCCACGATGCGTTCCAGCATCTCGCGTTTCACCACAAAGCTTTGGTCATAGCCACGATAGCTGCGGTTTTTCTCCATTATCGTTTCCAATGAGGTGTGCTTCACCACGGTTTTCTTGGCGCCCTTGCCAAAGACTTCTTCATAGCGTTTTTCTAAGTATCCGTCGGCCATTGTATGTTGATTGTTGAACTGTTTAATTGTTGTTTGTAGAGATGAGGCGCCCTCGTCTCTACAGTTGGAATTGTATAAACAACGCTGCGAAGATACGGTTTTTCTTCCATACCCGCGAATGTTTCTCTTAACACTTCTGAAACATCTGCAAGCCTGCTGAAATTTTTTTGTATTTTTGCAGCCTGAAATTGGCAAAGTATGACCTTGCGTCAACGATATAAATACCTATTTGATCTGTTTGTCAGGAAACGCTTCGTGTTTTTTGTTGCAGCGGTAGCAGTGGCTATCGCTTGTGTGTTTTTGATTCCTCGCACGAGGATCAACACCGACATGACGCGATATCTGCCTGACGATTCTCCGATGAAGCAAGGCATAGAGCAAATGGCGGAGGAATTTGGCGAAGATGGGGTTGGTGCCAGTATGGTCAGGGTGATGTTTTGGTCGCTCCCCGACAGCCTACGAGCCGCAACCAAGGACGAGCTTTCCACCATGGACGGCATTTCCAATGTCATGTATCAAGACGGCAGCGAGGAGTACAACCAAGGCGAGAAGGTGCTTTACGAATTGTTGTGCAGCAACCAGCGTAGCCAACAGGATTTGGCCAAGGAAATCACGGGGAAATACGGTAGTAGCATTGTTATTGAGACAGGCGAACAAGATACAACGGCGCTTATCGGCGTGATACTCATCGCTTTCGCTTTGCTCCTTATCGTGCTGTTCATCATGTGCGAGTCGTGGCTCGAACCGCCGATATTCCTTGTCGGCATCGGCGTGGCCGTGGCCATCAACATGGGAACGAATGCCTTGCTCAATAGCGTGTCGGCTACCACCAACTCGATTGCCGGCATCCTTCAGCTTGTCCTTTCCATCGACTACTCCATCATCCTCATGAACCGCTATAGGCAGGAGAAGGCCTTGGGCGACCACGACAACATCACGGCGATGATCCAAGCGCTCAAAAAGGCTTCATTGTCCATTGTCAGCAGCGCCTTCACCACCATCGTCGGACTTATGGCCTTGGTGTTCATGAAGTTTAAGATCGGTGCCGACATGGGTATTGTCCTGGCCAAAGGCGTGCTCTGCAGCTTGGTATCGATATTCGTCGTGCTTCCGACGTTGATTTTGGCTTTGGACCATGCCATCGAGAAGTCGACAAAAAAAGTGTTGCGAATCAGGACCGACCGCCTTTCGGGTTTCAGCATGAAGTTCCGCATTCCACTGGTTTTGTTTTTCGTGACCGCATTTGTGGTATCATACTATTTCCATAAAAAGACGGAGATTTCATTCTTCCCCGAACAAAAATCCGAGATTGCAAAGTATTTCCCGCCCAAAAACATCGTCGTGCTTTTGTACGAAAACAATGATTCCGAAAGGGTGATAGGCTTGGCCGACAGTCTTTCGACTCATCCGAACGTGAAGACTTTCATTTCATACCCCTCGCTGATGCAGAAGCGACATACGGCATCCGACATCAAAGGCATGGTGGGTGATTTTTCGGTCATGGCAGGCGACTCAGGGTATGACCTTGCCAACTTTGACATCAATACCGTCGTGGACGCCATCTATTACCTGGCCTCCCATAATCCCGGCGACGAGAGGATGAGCCTCCATGACTTTGCCTCGCTTGCTGCCGAGCTGAGCACCGACAGCACCTTATTGGCGCAGTTGGGAAGCCCCATGGATATCGACAAAGAAGCCTCGCAATACCTTGACGTCCTCGTTGCGCTTACCGACACGAGCTTGATTGACAAAAAGTTAACCCCGGATGAGATTGCCGACATCGTTGGCGTTGACAAGGAAATGGTTTTGCTTTTGTGCCCTGCCAACCAAAAGACCTCCATCCGCAGCGTAATCAAATTGTCAAGGGAACTGCTTAACGGAAGCATGACGCCTGTCCGTCCAAAAGTCAAAAAGCCAGAGCCTCAGCTTGTTGAGCATCAGGAAGACCTTATTGTCGAAAATGACACCCTTGCAAATACAGCTATTGTCCAATCCGAAGACGCCGAGGTGGTTGCCGACGAGGACTTGATTTTCAGGGATTCGACGGCATTCATGAATCAATATTCAGCCTCCGAAATCGCAGAAATCATTGGGATGGACGCAAAAAGCGCATCGGTCATATTCAACTTGTACGGACGTAGCACGGGGCATAAGACCAAGACCATGTCGCTCTACGATTTCATCCATTTCCTCAACAGCGACCTCTCCAAGAGGAGGATTTTTGCCTCGCGCTTTGACGATGAAAGCCTCAAGTGGCTGAGACAGAAAGAAGATATCATGGTGGCGACCTTGCAAGCGGGTACATCCGAGAACGTCGAAGAAGAAGCGGTAGAAGATTTGGTGGAAGAACGAGAAGAGGTGGTCGTCGAGGTGGCCGAAACACGGGAAGAGCCGGAGCCTTCCATGGCGACGCCTGTCGTCGACAAGGAGAGCCTGGACAAACTCAACAAGGCAGAGATGCTCATGGCTATTGCCACGGATGGCAACAGCTTTGATGCAGCCGAAATGCACGCCCTGCTTGCTTCGCTGGGCGCCAAAATGGAATTGCGTGACATAGAACTTGCATACCTGTATAATGGCATCACCCATTTCGAGGACAACAGCCTGAAATTGTCGGTGGAAGAGATTTTGGAAACCTTGAAAGATTCCATTATCGGTAGTCCAAGGTTTGCCTCGATGGTTGATGACGAAGTTAAGGTTGAGTTCGACAAAATCGACGCAATGGTTGTTGAAAACCTTGGCAGGTTGCAAGGTCCAAATTATTCACAAGCTATCATCATGACCGACCTGCCCAAAGAATCCGATGAAACCAGCCAATTCGTGGATGTCCTTTCCGCACGATGCGACGGTAGCCTTGCAGGCAGCCATTATCTGATTGGCGAGTCGGTGATGATGAACGAGATGCGCTCACAGTTTGGAGGCGAGATGCGTCTCGTCACGCTGATCACCGTCCTGTCCATTTTCCTTATCGTGGCCATTACCTTCCGCTCGCTCGTCGTGCCCGTCATCCTCGTGATGACGGTGATGACAGCCGTGTATATCAACGTGGCGGTGAGCGGACTGAGCGGCAGCCTGCTCTACATGGCCTACCTTATCATGCAAAGCATACTGATGGGTGCGACCATCGATTATGGCATACTCTTTACCAACAACTATCGTGAAGCCAGGGCGTCGGAATGTAAGGTGGAGTCCATTCGTAGGGCGTATAAGTCGTCGACGCACACCATTCTCACCTCGGGCATGATCATGACCTTGGCGCCGCTGGTCATGTCGCTGCTGATTGACGATCCGATGATTGGGTCGATACTGCGGTGCATTGCTGCCGGGGCTTTGGCCGCCGTGTTGCTGATCATATTCGTGTTGCCTGCGCTGCTTGCCTCGTTCGATAGGTTTGTCGTTAGACGACGACCAAAGCAAAACACTTAATTTTCAAGGTGCTTTTGGGGTTCCGGAAGCTTTTTTGTGGACCATCACGCCATCCACACATCGTTTTTTACTATTTTTGCAGCATGAAAAAGCAGTGGTTGCAGATAGTTTCCTTCGTGATGGCATTTGTGGTGCTCTTCGTCTCGATGGGTTGGGACGTGAAGTTCCACTATTGCACGGAAGACCAACATCTGTCGGGCAGTTTCGTCGATGCGGCAGAGTCGTGCTACCATTGTCTGGAGCATGAGCACGAGATCCATTTCATGCCTCACGATGCCGTCCAACTCAACGCCAAATGCTGCTGTGAGGACTTCGACAGCAAGATCCAGTTTACTGACAACTTCGTTTTTTCACCCGACAAGCACCTGGTTGTCGATTTGCAATCTTTTGTCCTGCCGCATCTCGACTTGACAGAGCTTTGCGCCCATGTCAGCACGGTTTTCAGCAACCACTCCCCACGAAAGACATCCAAGTTTCTTTCCGGGCGGGAGAGGACCGTCTTTTTTTCCTCGTTGAGGGTTAATCCTTTGGTTTTCTGATAAATACAATTGACGCTTTGCGTCACTGCGAGGCACGAAGCAGTCTAGGGATGCCTCCGAGCCTTAATCGTCATCGCGGTCTTCATCGCGGTCTTAGAACCGCGATTGATCCGCGATCTCCTAAGCATAAGGGAAATCCCTTTTGCGCAGGAGATGGCGGATGTTCCTCCGCCATGACGGTAAAAGGCAAACCATAAAACACAAACCATCAACGCTATTACAAAATGAAAACCAAACAAATATTCCTAATCACTTTATTATTATTGTCTTTCGTCTCCACTGCCTTTGCCCAGGGTTTCATCGAAGGCACGGTCTATGAAGAGGACGAAAACGGCAAGCGCACGCCTATCCCTGGCGTCAATGTCTATTGGAAAATCGTCAACGAAGGCACCACGACCGATGCCCACGGATACTATAAAATCCCATTGCATGAAACCATCTGTTGTCTTGTGTTCAGTTGCATCAGCTACGAGAACGACACAGTGCATCACATGGCAGAGCCTGCGCATTACGACCACGTTTTCCATTCCGCCCACATGCTGAACGAGGTAGAAATACAGGCTCGTGAGAGGGCCTCTTTCATCTCTTCCATCAAGCCGATGGCTGTGCAGGAAATCACCTCTGAAGGCTTGCGCCGCGCCGCCTGCTGCAGCCTCGCCGAGAGCTTCGAGAACAACGCCTCGGTGGATGTCAGCTACAGCGATGCCGTCACGGGAGCCAAACAAATCGAACTCTTGGGTCTGAGCGGACTTTACACCCAAATGATGGCTGAAAACATGCCCAACTTCCGTGGTCTGGCTTCGGCATTTGGCCTCAACTACGTGCCTGGCACATGGATGAACGCCATCCAAATATCAAAGGGAACCTCCTCGGTCAGAAACGGTTACGAATCCATCAGCGGACAGATCAATGTCGACTACAAAAAACCCGAAGTGGGCGAGAGCGAGAAGCTCTTCCTCAACCTTTACGGCAACACGATGGGTATGGCCGAATTCAATTTCAACACGCGTTGGAATGTGGGCCAACATGGTAGCATGATGATACTCGGTCACGTCAACCATAACTTCATGACGATGGACAGCAACGGTGACCATTTTGTCGACGACCCTCGTGTGACGCAATACAATATCTTCGCCCGTTTCAACTATGCCAAAGACTGGTTTGAGGGCATGTGGGGTGTGAAAGCCTTGAAAGAAGACCGTTACGGTGGTCAAATCGGTTTCGTTCCAGGTGCACATGTGCATGAAGGTACGGCAGGAGATAGCTTGGGTTTTGTCATCAATACGGAACGCTATGAGGCTTTCTCGAAGACAGGTTTTCTCTTTGACCGCGACGACACCAGCCTCGGCATTCAGCAGCAGTTCACCTATCACAAAATGCACTCGGCCTATTTCAACACCAACCTCTATCATGCCGAGCAGTATTCCTATTATGCCAATATCTTGTTCAACTCATACATTGTCAATGAGATGCATAAATACTCGGTGGGTGCCAGCTATTCCTTTGATAAATACAAGGAACATCTGCGTCGTACCGAACGGGGGCTTTCCGACCAGGTTTTGGCCGACAGCCTTTATGGTCGCATTGAGCATGTCCCAGGTGTTTTTGGTGAATACACTTTCGACGACAACCACCATTGGAGCGTCATTGCTGGCATGAGAGTGGATTACAACACCTATTACCAGAAATTGCTCTACACACCGCGCTTGCACGTGCGCTTCAAGACCCATGACGACCTCACCCTTCGTGGCTCGGCTGGCAAAGGTTATCGCTCGCCCAATGTCTTGGCCGAATACTCCACGATGTTGGCTTCGGCACGCGAACTGGTCTTTGTGGAAACACCCAAGATGGAAGAGGCTTGGAACTACGGCATTAATCTGACCAAGACCTTCAGTCTCGGCTGGCGCGAACTCACTTTGGCTGCCGACTTCTACCGCACCGACTTCGTCAACCAAATCGTCCTCGACCGCGACGCCGATGCGCACCAAATCCGCATCTACAACCTTGACGGGAAATCCTATTCCAACAGCGCCCAAATCGAAGCCAACTGCGAGATTTTCAAGGACTTCGACCTCACTTTGGCCTTCCGCTACAACGACGTGAAAATGACCATCAACGACACTTTGCGCGAGAAGCCTTTTGTCAACCGCTATAAGGGTTTGGTAACGCTGTCGTACGCGCCAGGCACTTGGCAGTTCGACGTCACGACGCAGTTCAATGGCGATACCCGCGTGCCTAACCTGAACGGCAATGCCACCGCGGTGGCCCACCAGCAGAATATAGAACGTTCTCCGTTCTATGTCATCATGAATGCGCAGATTACCAAGAAGTTGGGCAAGTGCTGGGAACTTTATCTCGGCGGCGAGAACCTGACCAACTACAAGCAGAAATACCCCATCATCTCAGCAGAAAATCCCGCCAGCGAAGATTTCGATGCTTCGATGGTATGGGGGCCGCTGAGTGGCATTAGGGCATACTTGGGTGTTCGCTTCCAACTGAAATGACGGTATAGTCCTTTTTGATTGTAAATACGTTTTCCCATTGTAAAGATTCTTTACACCGCTGTAAAGAATCTTTACACTTTTTACAAATGCGAATTTTTGTAGTTTATTGATTGTTAGGTGTTTATAATTTTGGCACGATAGATGCTATGGCTGTTTTGATTGAATGAATAATGATTTTCTTGAAATTGATACTCCCGAAAGGAAAGCTCAAACCAGAAACAACATTTCAACAAATAAACAGTTAAACAATTAAACACTTAGAACTATGATCAAAGTAGAAAATCTAAGGAAGGTCTTCAGAACGGAAGAGATTGAAACCCTCGCATTGGACGGCGTTTCGTTCGAAATCAACGACGGTGAGTTCGTCGCCATCATGGGGCCTTCGGGATGCGGCAAGTCCACCTTGCTCAACATCCTCGGCCTTTTGGACAACCCCACCGAGGGCCGTTACGAACTCCTCGGCCATCAGGTCGGCGACCTCAAGGAAAAGGACCGCACCCAGTTCCGCAAGGGCAACATTGGCTTCGTGTTTCAAAGTTTCAACCTCATTGATGAGCTGAATGTGTATGAGAACATCGAATTGCCGTTGCGCTACATGAACGTCCCTGCTGCCGAGCGTAAGGAGCGTGTGGAGGCCATCATGGCCCGCATGGACATCAGACATCGCAAAGACCACTTCCCGCAGCAGCTATCGGGCGGTCAGCAGCAAAGGGTGGCCATCGCTCGTGCCGTGGTCGCCAACCCCAAGCTCATCCTCGCCGACGAACCGACAGGTAACCTCGACTCGAAGAACGGTCGCGAGGTGATGGACCTGCTCACCGACCTCCACAAGGAAGGCACCACCATCGTCATGGTGACCCACTCGCAGCGCGACGCCGGCTACGCCGACCGCATCATCAACAAGATTGTGGAAGAGGTGTTGTCGCAGTTGTAACTTTCGTTCTGTTGTGGAAAGGGATTGCCTTCGGCAAGAAATCTTTCAAAATCGAAATTAAAATCTTTCAAAATCTTGGAAATCATTTTTTGAATGATTTTGAAAACAGATTTTGTTAGATTTCTTGCGAAGCAATTCGAACAAATCATGGTTTTTAGATTATCCGTCCCGCTTCCTCAAGCAAAAACGGAATGACACCCACATACATGATGCCGTCTTCATCGGTCCACGGCTTCGCGTTTCCGTCGAGAATGACAATCTTGCGGAAAAAATCGCCCGAGTTCTTCAACGAGAAAGTCTCTTGATTCTTTTTCACTTCCGTATCCACATTTAGCGCGGATTGGATATACACCTTCTCGCGACCTGTATTGACGACGAAGTCGATTTCATACTGTGACTGTTGCTTTTTGCCGTCCTTTACGAGGGTCATTTCCACCACACCCACATCCACGCTGTAGCCTCTGCGGATGAGCTCGACGAAGATCACGTTCTCCATCAGATGCGATTTCTCCTGCTGTCGAAAATTCAACTTGGCGTTCCGCAGTCCGATGTCCATCGAATAGTATTTCTGTGTGTTCTCGAAATACCGTTTCCCCTTCACATCGTATCGCTGTGCACCCAAAAACAGGTAGGCTTCCTCCAAATAATCCAGATAGTTCTTTATGGTATGGTCCGAGGTGTTGCGCTTCATCAGCGAGCCTGCTGCATTGGCCAGATTGTGCGGATTGGTTAGTGAACCAACAGCCGAAGACAATGCATCAATCAAGGCTTCAAGCACCTCGTCATCTTTCAGCTTGTATCGCTCTACAATATCCTTGATGTAAACCCTCTTATGGAGTCCTTTCAGGTATTTGCGCTTCTCCGTCTCGTTCTTTTCCAGCACTGCTAATGGCATACCGCCGTATGTAAGATATTCCTCCATTGCATCCACCTTCTCAAGTCCGGAAACGGGATAGAACTCCTTGAACGACAGCGGATAGACCTTTATCTCCGATCCGCGGTCTCGGAAATTGGTGACAATGTCTTTCGAAAGCATCTTGGAGTTCGAGCCAGTGACGTATCATTGTTTGCTTATTAACTCACTGATATACTAATCTCTTTGTATGACCATAGCATTTCTTTTTATGCATTTTACTGCAAAAATAGTCGCACTATTCGACCTTTTTTGCAGTACAAAGGTACGACTTTTCCATAAACCTCCAAACAATCAGAAAAAAAGATGAACAATTTCGATCCAAAAGTGGATTAGCCACTGTAAAGTTTCTTTACACCACTGTAAAGAAACTTTACACTTTGTCTTTAATCTTTGAATTTTAAATCTTTGAATTTTAAATACTTACATTTTTGGCACGGCGATTGCCATGCTAAAAGGCAGTAAAATTATAAACCTGTAAAGCTATGGCAAAGAAATCGTTTTTGACCGCACTGCTGGTTTTTATGGCGGTGCTGTGTGCTGAGGCGCAGAACTTGAATGGCCATTTGGCCGATGAAAACGGCGAGCCTGTGGCTTTCGCCAACATGACGTTGAAACAGGCCGTTAACGACAGCATAGTTGCTGGTCTGACCTCTGACGAGAACGGCAACTTCTCCGTCGATGTGAAAGATGGAAGGTACATTCTCACTGCCTCCGCCATCGGCTACGAGCGGCTGACCGTCCGTTGTGGGGCGACTGCCCTCGGAACCTTACTGATGCCCAAAACCACTGAACAATTGGACGAAGTAGTAGTTGAGGCTTCGAGGGTCACCGAAGAGGCGGGACGTTTCGTAGTGCTGCCCGACCCCAAGGAGGCGGAAGTCTCGGGTCGTGGTCTGACCTTGCTCGACATGCAACAGTTACCTGGCTTGGAGGTGGATGTGGCCATGCAAAACATCACCATTGACGGTGGCACACCCATCCTGCAAATCAACGGGAAGGAAGTGCCGCTCAACCGCTTCATCAATGTCAGGCCTGAACAAATCCTGCGTATCGAGTACAGCAATGAACCTGGAATCCGCTATTTGGACCGTAACGCGTCGGGTGTCATCAATCTTGTGCTAAAGGAATCGGACGACGGCGGGAACGTGATGGCGAGGATTCAGTCGGCTTTCACGACGGGCTTCGTGGATGGCTATCTCATGGCCGCCCACCACAAGGGCAAGTCGGAGTTTTCATTGCAGTACAACTTGAGCCACCGCAACTACAAGAACGTGCCTTACGAGATGACAGACAGTTATATCGCGGAAGATCGCACGGTGGAGCGTTATCAAGAAATGAATTTCCCGTTCAATTACATCACGCACAACATCACAGGAGAATACACCTACCAGCCTAACGACAGCACCATGTTCGTGGCCACCTTGCGCGACTACATCGACAACAACCATTGGTACGGCACGGGCACCATCAACGAAACGGAGAACGGCATAACCACGCAGATGGACATGAACAAACAGACTGACAGGAAAGGCAACTCGCCGACGCTGGACTTGTTCTTCACGCACAAGATGCGCAACAAACAGAAAATCGAACTCAACGCAGTTGGGCTGTATTCGCACAGCGAGTATTTCAACAACTTGATTTACAGGGATTCGGAGAGCGAATGGCAATATCCTACCAAGGTGATTAACAAGGGTTACCTGATAGGCGGCGAGGCCGTTTACAGCAAGCAGTTCAAGAAGGCGGAAGCCCGCATCGGACTGCAATACCAGCACAACTTCGCGAGCAACGACTACGTGATTTACGAGACGCAGACCGAGATGACCAAGGACAACACCTATCTTTATGCCGGCATTGAAGGCAATTTTAGCGACAATGTGATGTATTCTTTAGGAACGGGCGCCAAGTTGTTCACCGTGACCGACGGCATCGACACCAAGCGATACCTCCGCAACTTGAGCACGGCGGGCCTGTTTTGGCGCATCAACCAGCGTTGGTCGGTGACGGTCAACACGCAGTTTGTCCCTTACCTGCCTTCGTTGAGCGACATGTCGCCCGTGTTGCAGCGTGTGGACGATGTGGAGGCCATCTGTGGCAATGAGTCGTTGCGGCCTTATAACACCTTGTTCGGTGCACTGCGGTTGCGCTACAATAATAAGGGATGGTTTGCCAGTATGATTCCAAGTTATTACAGGAACTTTTCCCCCACTGTCCGCTTGTATCATTACGATCCTGACCTTGATCTTTTCGTCGGCACACGGCAGAACACCGACTATTACCAGCGTTTTCAGTTGAAAGCCGAGGTGGGCGTGAAGCAACTGTTTGGCCGATTGAATATTACGCTGAACGCCAAACTGAAGAAGGAGGAAGCCAAAGGCGAGGAATTCTATCACGACAACCTCAATTTCAGCAGCGGCATCAAGGCGCAGTTTGTCTGGAAGCAGTTGGTGGTCGGCTGCAATTTCGACTTCACGCCCGAATGGTCTTTGTTCGGCGAGGATTTGTCGGGAGGCGAGATGTCGCAAAGCATCTATGCCGAATACAACTGGAAGAGCCTGAATGCGAGCGTAGTATGGCATTGTCCATTCAACAAGAAGGGCTATATGTACCAGACCAGCAACCTCTCGGCGGTGCATCCCTACAGCCACACCAACTGGACCAGCGACAACGGCAACATGGTTGTGTTGGGTCTCACATGGAAGTTCAACTACGGAAAGGCGTTCAACAAAGGCCAGAAGACGCTTTGGAACGGTGGATATGATGACGGTATGGTGAAGTGAAACTATTTAAAATCAATAGAATATGAAGAATTTGATAATTTATACCTTGCTTGCAACCCTGTTAATGATGGACGGGTGGAACGTGCAAGCGCAAAACAACAATGTATGGAAAGTGGACACCGTAACTGACGGGAAAGGTAACAAAACCATTACCGTGTACATGCAAAAAAACGTTGTGGAAGGCAACGGCAACATCGTCACGCGTGACATCGATGTGGCGGCGTTCAAGGAAATCAGCATGATATTGCCCGCAACGGTAAACTACAAAGTGGCGGACAACTACTCCTGCCGTGTGACCCTCGATGAGAACCTTTTCGAGTGGGTCGACATCTATCAGAAAGGCGATTGCTTGAAGGTCGAGATGGTCAAGACCTTTCAGCAATCCGACGTGAAGCCGACGAAGTTCCTCATCGAGCTCACCGCCCCGACCTTGGAGGAAATCAGTATAATGGGTAGCGGTGACTTTAATTTCGTTACGCCGTATGAAGCCAAAGAGTTGAAAATCAAATTGACGGGTTCGGGCGATGTGGTTTTCGAGAAAACAGCAAACATCCATGATTTTGATGTGGATGTTGCAGGCTCGGGAAATGTGTTGAGTAAAGAGTTTCTTGCTGACTACATGGATATAAGCATCGCCGGATCGGGGAAGATGGTTTGCGAACACCTCCAAGCCAATCACCTGCGTTCAAGTGTCGCTGGTTCCGGCGATGTCATTATCAAGGATGGTAAGGTGAAAAAAGCGAACCTTACTGTGGCGGGTTCGGGCTCCATTGAGGCACGCTGCCAGATGGAATCGATGGACTACAGCGTTGCTGGCACGGGTAGTATCTCATACCCAGGCGATGTCAAGGCGGTAGGCACCGTAGTAGGCGGCAAGATCAAGTTGTGATGAAAAACCGTAATAAAACGAGAATCAACCAAACGCTTTTCGAAAAGTTGGTAAAGTTCTTCGGACTTGAAAAAGCAGAGAAAATATACAAAAGACTTGATCGTTTAAATAATAACTCAACGACTTATGGCTCGAATCTATAAAAAAGGCAAGACCTCCCTCGTGTCTTCCATCCTGAACATCTTGGGCTTGACGGCAGCCTTTGCCGCGCTCTACATCATCCTCGTGCAGGTGCACCACGACCTCACCTACAACAAGGCGCTTAAGGACAGCGACAGGATTTATTGCATGATGGTCGGCGACCGATTTGCCGACTACGGCGCCTCATGCTGGATTAACCGACCGATTTCTGAGGCGGTCATTGCGGCCTCGCCCGACGTGGAAGCGGGCGGCTGCGGCTATGTGGGCAAAAACTGCTCGACCGCCACCGTTTTGCTTGACGACGACCGTCAAATGAGTGTGAAAATCGGTGCCTTCAGCAATGGCGGCAAGGATGTTTTCGGCTTCGAACTCGTTGCGGGCAACTGGGACGACTGGATTAACGGCATCACCTACGCCGTTTCGGAATCGACGGCGCGACGGCTTGGTGTGGAAGTGGGCGACGTGGCCAAACTTCGGACGAACAGTTGGCAGGGACTGCAACTTGAAGACGCCGTCATCGTCGCCATTTACAAGGACATGCCCGCCAACAGCGACGGCACCACTTTCGATATGTTTTACAATATCGGCAATCGGGGTTTGGACAATTGGAGCGAATGGGGCTTCAACTATTTCGTGAAACTTCGCGAAGGCGCCGACCCGAAAGCGTTTGAAGAGGCCGCGAAACCTGCCATGAAGGACGCCTTTATGCGGCTGAACGGCATTGACCCGACATCGCTCAGCGAGGAGGAAAAGGCTCTGTGTGAGGAGTCGGTGGGTGGCACCAATCTCCAACTGATAAAACTCACCGATATGTATTTTGCCAAAAACATCAATGCGTCAGGAAAGACGGGCAACCGTACTACGACGATGACCTTGCTCGCCATTGCTATTGCGGTCATTGTCATCGCGTTCATCAACTACATCAACTTCTTCTTCGCTATGGTGCCCATGCGATTAAAGAGTGTCAACACACGCAAGATATTAGGCAGCAGTCGTTTCCAATTGGTGATGTCGTTTGTCGGCGAGTCGGTGACGATGGTGGTCATTGCCTTGGCGTTGGCCGTGGCCGTGGTTACGCTGTTCAGGCAGTCCACCTTGGCCTCGCTGATTGAAACGCCGTTGGACTTCGGCCAAAACCAGGGCCTTGTTGCCTTGACCGTCGGCCTTGGGTTGTTCATTTCGGTGGCAGCCAGCATTTATCCCGCTTTGTTCGCCACCTCGTTCAATCCTGCCTTTGCCTTGAAAGGTACGCTCGGCACCACGCAAAAAGGCAAGGCTTTCCGCATTGGTTTGATTGGATTGCAGTTTACGGTGTCTATCGTGCTGATTATCTGCGCTATATTCATCCACGAGCAACGCCAGTTCATGCTCAACCGCGACATGGGCTTCGACCACGAGCAACTGCTCACGCTGCAGACCACGGCTAAAATCGCCTACCTCGACCGTGAAACCTGTGAAAACCGTCTCAAATCCGATGCCGCCATTAAGGATGTGGCTTGGGGCGATGGTGGGTTTGTCAAAGACGAGCGCATGGGCTGGGGCAGAAAATACAAGGATGCCAATGTGAATTGGCAGTGCTATCCAGTTTCTTGGAACTTCTTGGATTTCATGGGAATAGAAATCGTGGAAGGCCGCAGTTTCACCCCCGCCGACGAGCAATCGGAAAACGGTGTCTATATCTTGAACGAGACCGCCCAAAAAATGTATGACATCACTGTAGGCGACCAAATCCAAGGCCACACCGACGGCTTGGCCGAGGTTGCCGGCATCTGCAAGGACTTCAACTACTCGGCCTTGCGCAACGAGATTGGGCCGTTTGCCTTGTATGTCTTCGGCAAAAAACCGTGGCGGCCTTGTATGCAATTGTTTGTCCGCACCGAGGCTGGCGTGGACATCCCCGAAGTGATGAAGCGCATCCAAAACACCCTGAACGAACTTGACCCGAGCATTGCCGCCGCCGATTTCGATGTGCAACTCTTCGACGAAACGCTTCAAAACCAATACAAAAAGGAGCAAAACCTCTCGAAGTTGATTACTTTATTCACGATTTTGGCCATCGTCATCTCGCTGATGGGCGTGTTCGGCTTGGTGATGTTCGAGACAGAGCACCGTCGCAAGGAGATTGGCATCCGTCGTGTGCATGGTGCCACCGTGGGGCAGATTTTGGCCATGTTCAACTCGCGCTTTGTAAAAGTTGTGTTGGTGTGCTTCATCATTGCCGTACCCGTGAGCATCGTCATCATGCGGCGTTATTTGGAAGGATTTGCCTATCAGGTGCCGCTGCATGTTTGGGTGTTTGCCCTTGCGCTGTTGGCTGTCTTGGGCGTAACTATAGCGGTGGTCACCTTGCGCAGTCTGAGGGCGGCTACGATGAATCCGGTGAAATCCTTACGAAATGAATAGTAATAATCACAAAACCTGCAAAACTATGCAAAACCTCAATCATTTCAGGTGCGGCTCGGCAACCGCCTTGCCGCCGGAAAGGAGCCGGTTGGCGACTTTCCTTACAAGAAATTGTTTTGCGGGTTTTGTAGGTTTTGTGACAAAAACATCAACATGACCTTGTCTGTTTTTGCAAGCAGTACGACTTTCGTTCAGAAAAGTGGGTTATAATCCAATATTCGTTCAGAAAAACGGGTTGTAAGTCAATTATTCATTCAGAAAAATGGGTTAGGTAGTTGTTTTTTCGTTTGGAAAAGTGTATTTTTGCAGCGAAAATTCGTTTGAAAAATGCTGAAAAGAAGAATCGAAAACACCCTGCGGGAATGGAAAGACACTCCAGAACATTTGCCACTCGTCATCATGGGTCTGCGCCAATGTGGCAAGACCTTTATTGTGCGAAAGTTTGCGGAGGAAAACTACAAGTATGTCTATTACATGAACTTCACGAAGCAGCCCAAACGCATTGGCGCGTGTGTGGGCTCTAAAGAAGTCGATGCGATTCTTTTGGAACTCTCCGCACAAATAAAAGGTGCCAATTTCGTCCCAGGGCAAACTTGCTTCATCTTCGACGAGATTCAAGACTGCCCCGATGCCCGTACCTCCTTGAAGTTTTT
>CADBZW010000010.1 GCA_902799345.1 uncultured Bacteroidia bacterium
AAAAAATACAATTTAAAACAAAATCGCCATTTTTCTATATCTTTGCTGCATAAAACGAGACCCGATGAACAATCGCTATTTTTATTACGCACACATTAAGGATTTCTTAACAGAGAACGAGGATCAAATCTTTGGAAAAATGTCAAGAAACGATGAGTATGACACGGCATCAACTCAAAAATTCGCATGGTTGGTTGAAATTTTCGTACTAAAGGAGGTGCTAAAAACTTATCAAGACGAGGATTGCTGGGTTGCTTTTGAATACACGATTCCTAGAATCGGTAAAAGAATTGATGCTGTCGTACTACTTAGAGAACGTGTTTTTGTTTTGGAGTTTAAAGCAGGAGAAGATTCCTATAATCGTCAAGATATTGATCAAGTATTGGATTATGCACTTGATTTAAAGAATTTTCACCAAGGAAGTTCTGACCGTATGATTGTTCCCATCTTGATTGCTACTGAAAGCTCTAACCATTCGAAAACCAATCGGTTATCTCATTATAACGACGGAATATATGAACCGCTGTTAACAAACAGAGAGGGGCTCCCCGAAGTTTTTCAAATGGTTATAAACGAACCGTTAACAACGAATCAATATCAGGTTTCTTTATCTGACTGGATACGCAGCCGTTATGCTCCAACTCCAACTATTATCGAAGCGGCCAGCGCCCTATACACTCAGCATTCTGTCGCAGACATCACTCGTCATGAAGCAGAAGGAGCACAATTAGAGCGAACAACCGAATATGTGATGCAGGTTATTCATGATACGAAAAAACGTGGCGAAAAAAGCATCTGCTTTGTCACGGGTGTTCCCGGTGCAGGGAAAACACTTGTTGGTCTAAACGTTGCCATTCAGCAATCCGAACAAAATCAAAATGGGAAAAGGGATCTTGCTGTTTATCTTTCCGGTAACGGCCCCTTAGTAAAAGTACTTACAGAAGCACTGGCTCGAGACAAAAAACGCCAAGAAAATGAACGGGGCAATAAATACAATATCACTGATGCCAGAAGAGAAGTTGGTCAGTTTATTCAAATCATACATCGGTATCGTGATCAAATGCTTCAAAAACTGCGCACACCCATAACAGACAATAGAATTGAAATAGACCCAGAAAAAGAACTAAAAGATCAACATGCAGGTTACGCAGAAGTAGAAAACATCGCTATTTTTGATGAAGCACAACGTTCATGGGATAAAGAGCATTTGGCTTCTTGGCTAAATCGCAAGAAAGGTGTAAACAATTTTCCGATGTCCGAAGGAGAATTTCTCATTTGGTCGCTTGACCAACGCCAAGATTGGGCTGTGATAGTATGCCTTGTCGGTGGAGGACAAGAGATAAACACTGGCGAGGCAGGAATTGGCGAATGGGTAAGGGCAATGAATGAAACATTTCCGGATTGGAATGTTTATATCTCAAGTCATTTGACTGCTAAAGAATATGCGGAAGGAAAAGTCGAAGAATTACTTGAAAACAACTCTAAAGTTACGTATTCTGAAGACTTGCATCTTGCTGTTTCCATGCGCTCATTTCGTGCAGAAAGCTTATCAAATATGGTTCATGAACTACTCGATGGTAACGCGGATAAAGCACAACAAATCTATCATGAGATAAAGAAGAACTATCCTATTGTGATTACAAGGGATCTTGATATCGCAAAGAAATGGCTTCGCAAACAAGCAAGAGGCTCTGAAAGATTTGGTCTTTTAGCTTCATCAAAAGCTTATCGGTTGAAACCATTAGCCATTGACATGCGCTGTCAACCCGACACTGTTCATTGGTTTCTTGACGATATTGATGATGTACGTTCGTCTCTTTTTTTAGAGGATGCCGCAAGTGAATTTGATGTTCAAGGACTTGAGCTTGATTGGACATGTTTGATATGGGACGGCGACCTAAGAAGAAACACAAGTGATTGGGATTTTTACGAATTCAACGGTGGTAATAAATGGAATCGGATTAATAAGGAAGAAAGGAAAGCCTATCAATTAAATGCATATAGGGTTTTGTTAACTCGCGCTCGTCAAGGAATGGTTATTTGTGTGCCTGCAGGCGACGAGAAGGACCAGACAAGATTACCAGATGGTTTTGAGGTAATATGAACCACATCGAAGTCGTAGCAGCCATTATCCGAAAAGAAAACAAAATTTTCGCCACCCAGCGAGGCTATGGCGAATGGAAAGATTGGTGGGAGTTTCCTGGCGGAAAAATAGAACAAGGTGAAACTCCAGAAGAGGCACTGAAACGAGAAATCTCCGAAGAACTATCGGCAGAAATCAATGTGGATGAGCTTTTCAGCACTGTAGATTATGACTATCCCAAATTTCACTTAACGATGCATTGCTATCTTTGCACTCTTCAGACAAATGCGATGCACCTTAATGAACACGAATCTGCTCGGTGGCTCGCGAAAGACGAGCTAGACAGTGTGAAATGGTTACCGGCAGATAAATCTATTATTGAAAAACTCAAAACCCAATAACCCATGTCCTGCCTCCAAGTCATCCCAGCCATCAATTCTTCCTCTCAAAGCCCTCATGACACCAACTCCGCTGAAGCGGTAAAAAACAGCCTTGTAGCGGGATTAGGATACCCCACAAAAAGTTAAGACCCATATCTCAACTTTTTGAAGGGTGGGTCTTGCGAGGTTAAGATATGGGTCTCACGGAGTTTTACAGTACCTTGTTTTCGGCATTATTTTTGTACTTTTGCAAAACAAAAAAACAACCATGTCCTGCCTCCAAGTCATCCTAGCTATTATCTTCCCGCCGCTGGCGGTGATCGACCGCGGCTGCGGGTCGATGCTCATCGTGTTTCTGCTCACGCTCTGCGGCTGGGTGCCGGGCGTCATCGCCGCGCTGATTATCCTGAACAAGAATAATTAGAAACCGACAGGCCATCACCTCCCAAACACTGCTCTAAAGAACTCCACCGTCTCAGCAACGACTTGCTTGCGGCGGCGGGTGATGGTGTGGTTTTCGCCTTCCACCACTTTCAAGGTGGCAAGAGGGCCGTAGGCCTTGCTGGAGAAGATGCCGTGCATCAGTATCACCATTGGACATTGGTCTTTCGTTGGGTCAAACCCATCGGGCAAGGTAACTTTGTACCTTGAGGCCCCCGAATGGAGGCTTTTTGTGCTTGGCAACCCGATAGAAACACCAAGCCAAGCACTGTCAGAAGTAGATAAGTAACAAACTGTCTCATAAATAGATAACGATGGTTGTTGTGGTTTATTGTATTAATTTGAAGTGCCAACGAGGGAATAGTTGTACATTTGCACCATAAAGAATAATCTCATGAGATACAAACTGGTGATATTTGACCTCGACGGCACGCTGCTCGACACCATCGATGACCTCAAGGAGGCCGTCAACCACGCCATGAGTTTGAGAGGCTTTCCGACCTTTACGCGCGACCAAGTCATGGCTATGGTCGGCCACGGCGCACGCAACCTGATGCGGAAGGCTCTGCCCGTCGGCTATAAAGACGACGACATGGTGGATGCCGCCTATAACGACTTCCGAGCCTACTACCTTACCCATATCGACACGTACACAAAACCCTTTCCAGGGATACAAGACCTCTTGGCCAAGCTGCACCAAGAAGGCGTGATGCTGGCCGTCGCCTCCAACAAGTTCCAAGAGGGCACCGAGCACCTCATCAAGGAGTTCTTTCCCGAGATTCCCTTTGTGGCGGTCCTTGGCGGTCGCCCTGACTTCCCCCTTAAGCCAGACCCTGAAATTGTCTGTGAGGTGCTACGCAAAGCGGACGTCAATAAAGAAGATGCCGTCATGATTGGCGACTCCGACACCGACATGGAGACTGCGGCCAACGGCGGCATCAGGAGCATCGCGGTGAACTGGGGGTATCGTAATATGAATGAAGTCGTTGGATTGAGTGTCGCAAATTCAGCACAAGAACTACTGAAGATGCTCATTTCCTAACTAGGTCACTCCGCCACCCTAAAGGGGTGCCATTCCACAACAGGATCGTAAGGCTCTCCAAAAGACTTCAAGATGGCCTCGCCTTCCTCGTTAGTGAGCTCTTCCTCACCCTTGGAATAACCATGCACCATGTCGTCCCGTTCGAAAACAAAACTCTGCATGTCGCTGAATTCGAATTCAGGAGCGCTGTTCTTCAGTTTGGTATAACGAGCGTAGAAACAACCTGTCCCACAGCCACCGGCATCACCGACAACGCCTTTGTAGAAAATCAGATGGCGCTTGTAGTCCTTGCCTGCAGCGAGGGTGACTCCGCCTTCCACAATGGACAGCACAGCCTGATACTCTTCGTCATCGGTACTCAGCCACAGCTCCGGCTCGCCGTCCTCGTCGATGTCGATCAAGGCATATTTGCTGAAATCGCCCATCTCATAGGTCATATAGTCTTCGGTGAACGTTTCCATGACCCCATCGATTTCTGCAAATTCGGCCACTGGGTTGCAAGGCTTCATGCCGTCCCAACTGTAGACATGCCGCATCGCCGTCCACCAATTCAAGAAATACTCATTCACCACCAACTCATCACCTTCTTGCGGAAGCGTATATCCCAGCTCCACATTCGCAAACGACGGGGTGAATAGGTTAGCCAAACTGGTTTCAGGCGTCAGCGTGCCCTTCGACGGGTCGTAGTCGTAGAAAGCCAAAAACGACTTCACGGCAGAGGAAGACTGAGAGAAAGTGATACCAAAAAGCTGATGGCCGTTGGAACGCTGCCTTACGTTGGCCCACATGCTCTCCGCTTCGCGGTCGTCGCTTCCCTCTGCAAAACTCATATAGTTGTTCTCCGGGTCATAGACGGAGATGTATTGCTGTTGGTCCTCAGGGAGCTGCAAATCCTTCAGCAGCATTGCGATTGATTTGGTCGGCCATTGTTTTTGGAAAGCCTTAACCATGTCCTTGATTTCCGCACTTTTCACCCCGCTGATGGGCGCGGTCTGCCACGACGCATTCACCTCGTCAATCGTCATGATGGGCTTGTCGCTTTCCTTGCAGGAAAACAGCATCAGGCAAAGGATGCCAACAATAAAGAGATTACATTTTTTCATACGTCAATAAATTTGGTTGATGGAGCAAAAATACAAAAAACGGGCTATCGAAATAGAAATAACGTATCTTTGTATTCGTTTTCAATCCTATGACAGACCGTCTCACACCCGAACAACGCCACCGCGTGATGTCGCGCATCCACGGCAAAGGCACCAAGCCCGAGCTGAAGGTGCGGCAATGGCTGTGGCGGCACGGCTACCGCTATCGCCTCAACGTGAAGAGCGTGCCAGGCAAGCCCGACATCGTCATGCGGCGGTATCGGACGGCGATTTTTGTGAATGGGTGTTTCTGGCACGGCCACCATGTAGAGACGCGATTAATCGCGTCTCTACCAGCAATCACCAATTCATCATGTTGCAAGATTCCGCAGACGAATCGGGATTTTTGGGTGAACAAAATCAAAAGAAACCAGGAACGCGACCAAAAGAACTATCAAATACTGCACGACAACGGCTGGCAGGTCATCGTGGTGTGGGAATGCCAACTGACACCCAAGCGCATCGAAGAGACGATGCTGCGCGTGGAGCTGCTGCTCAACGAACATTTCTTGGCCTTGCACCAACCGAAAGTGGTACCCTACGACGTTCAGGAGGCTCCTATTTCTATGGCAGCGGAAGAAGACAGCTATAAAAAGAGGTGAAAATTCAAATATCTTTATATCTTTGCAGCCGTAAACCAATTAAAACGCATTAAAAATGAAGAAGATTATTACCACAATAGCGATGCTTTTGTTTGCCGGAATGGCAGCAATGGCCCAAGAAACCACCTACGCCAAGAGCGACTTCGTCCCGGGTGACGAGATTATTTTCGACGACAACTTCGAAGGAGAGAGACTGGGCGAGTTCCCGATGAGCTGGGATTTGCTGGACGGATATGCGGAAATGGCACAGCAACAAGGACGCAATGTGATTGCATTCACCGACAACGGCCTGGGACAGGTGATGCCGCTGATGAAAAAGAAATGGGATTGGCTGCCAGAGGTGTTCACGGTAGAGTTCGACCTCTTTGTGGCTCCGATGAATACGGGGAATGAGGAAGAGACCACGCTCGATATGAACATTTATTTCGGCGACCGCGGCGACGACAGCTACTACAATGCATCAAGTTACGTAAAATTCTGGTATAGGGAAGACGGCTCGTGCAACCTGTCGTGGAGCCTGCTGAAACCGGATGGGGACAACCAGTCGAGTGGAGAGAAGATGCTGGGACTGAACTCAGGCAATAGCGACTACCTGGAAAAAGACAACCCTGTGGTTGCCGGCGAGTGGAACCACTTCGCTTTCTCGTTCAACCAGCGGGCTTTCAAAGGCTATGTGAACGGCGTACGCATGATTAACGTACCGGTTATGAAGGCTCCTGGCTATTTATTCTTTGCCAGCGGATCATTCTATCGCTACACAGGATTGAGCAATGTGCGCATCGCACAAGGTGCCGTGCCGCTCTACGACCGCCTCACCACCGACGGCAAAATCGTTTCCTACGCCATCACCTTCGAGACCGGCAAGGCCGACCTGAAGCCGGAATCCGTCATCGAAATCAACCGTGTGGCCAAACTGATGCAAGAGCATCCCGAGCTTGAATTCGAGGTGCAGGGCCATTGCGACAACACCGGCACTGATGCCGTGAACGACCCGCTGAGTCAACAAAGGGCCGAAACCATCGTGAATGCCCTTGTGAAACAAGGCATCGCACAGTCGCGCCTCACGCCCGTGGGCAAGGGTTCTCACTCCCCCATCGCTCCTAACGACACAGCGGAAGGACGCGCCAAAAACCGTCGCGTGGAGTTCGTGAAGAAATAAGCTTAGGTTATGAAAAAACTTCTTTTTCTCTTTCTTATGACCGCGTTGACAGCAGGGGCGCAAACCACCGAAAAGAATCCCAAAGACCTTTGGACCACTTCGGTTGAAGTTGATTTAGGCGACAACTGGAAACAAAAGACCATCACCGTGCCTGGAAACGGCATCCCCAATGTGATTGACTTTTTCCGCGCCTTTGCCAAAGCCTACCCGTGCGAATACCACGACCTGTTATTGCAATATTTCGACGGAGACGAAGAAGTGTTGTTTTGCCATGAAAAGCCAAGGATAACCATCGACAAGGACTCCTGCTTCTTGCGAAACGAAAGCTTCTCAATGCGCGTCTTCTACGAAAAAGACAAACCTGTCGCTCTTGGCGTGTGCTGCCATAAGGAACTCATCACGAAACTGAAGGATGCCTACTACTATCGCTTCAACTCAGCCACACGTCAACTGACACCTCTCGCTCAAGGTAGCGACTTTACGGGCGGCATCTTGAAACGTGAAACCTTGTTTTCTTCCAGAAAGGACGACAACACGGTTTTGATGACACATCGTTGGGGGCGCTGCGGCATAGATGGCTCATTGCGTTGGGAAGACAACAAGTTCGTTTTTACTGACAACACGAAGCAAAGCTTTATACTTTACAGTCAGAGAGCAAGTGTGAAATCACTTTTTTCAGAATACCTCATGAGATATGACATGGAGTTACGTGAACCAAAAGCCCCCTCCGACCTGCCAGGCAGCAGTTACACTTCTCTGCCCATCTGCGTGGCCATCGAAGGCAAGAATTCCGGAAAACACTATGCAGAAGCATCAGCCATGGAAGGTTTCTATGATTTCTATGCCCGAGGATGGGAACGCGCCGACAGCACCATGCTAGTTGCCATCTATACAGAGTGCGCACCACAATTTGACTATGACTTCAGCCATAAAAATATAGACGGTACTACCGTCAAAACACCTCATAAATTGGAGGCTGGCGATGAAGTATTCCTACAATTCTACCTTTGCGACAATAAAGGGATGGCCTACTATTTAGACCCTAAAACAGATTCATTTACCACTCTTGTCGGCATAGGCCTACCCAACCTAGAACACAACGAATGGCGTTGCGTTCTCTCTCCCGACAATGAGGACTTGCTGTTCGTCCGCGAGTCGGACGGACTGACAAAAGTGTTCAAATGGGAAGGCGATTTGCTGAAAGAACAGTAAGCGTTATTTCATTCCGAGCTTCAATAAATCGTCAAATCAGCATTCTTGTCTTTTTCCGATATTCAGCATAGCCCGGCTTGTTTTGAAGCTGGCGCCGCTCCATCATCGGGATGCTGATGAACAGGAATAGTGCTGTCATGGCTACGGGGGCGAGAACCAGCCAATCCAAGCCGTACACTGAAGCATACATCGTCCAAACGCCCCACCACATCGAGATTTCGCCGAGATAGTTGGGGTGACGACCGTGTTTCCAAAAACCCACATTACAATATTGACCGGGGTGTTCTTCTCGGAAACGGTGGATCTGGGTGTCAGCAACTAACTGTAAAGTGGCGGCTGAAATACAAATTGCAAATCCGAGCCAAGTCAACATGTTGGCCGTTTCCGTCGACTCAAACAAGCCGAATCCAGGAAGCATGGCTGCATATACCAGAACAGTCGGCATCATGTTCAAGCCAAAGAAATTGATGATTTGGAAAACGAAGGGCGACTGTGTTTCGCGATAACGGGTATAGCGCCAATCTTCATGGTCAAGGCCTTTAAAGGTATAAGCCCAATTGCCCGTCAAACGAATGCCCCAATACCACACGGCAATCAGCAGCAGGACAACCGGTAAGGTGAAAGTCGACTTGTAAAAAGCCCAAACGGTGAATATCACGGGAGGTGCTACGCTCCAATAGGGGTCGTAAACCGACACGTTCTTGAAGACGAGCCCGAAGAACCACACAACAACAGTGGCCACCACATCGGCGACAAACAATGCCCAGAGCTCAGACATGTCGCCTTTTAGTCTAGTGAACACCAAGTAACCTACGAAAAACGCAATTAGATAAACGATGGCGATGATGGCAATGCTTGCCGTTTTAGTTTTAGTATGCATTTCTATTAGGTTTTATTTCATGATGAACTCCAACGTTCCACCCGCCATGATTTGCTGGTGCGTAAGCTTGTAATCTTTAATCGACTTTCCGTTCAACTTTACGCTCTTGACAAGGATGCGTTTCGCCGTCTTGTTGGGCGCACTGATTACAAAGTCCTTGCCACCATTGAGGTGCAAGGTGGCTTTTGTGAACAACGGCGTTCCGATGACATACTCTGCCGAGCCGGCATGGAAAGGATAGAATCCGAGACTTGAGAAGATATACCAAGCCGACATCTGGCCACAGTCATCATTGCCAGCATAGCCGCATGGCGTGGCGCGATAGAACTCGCTGCGCACTTGCTCCACCAACTCTTGTGTACGTTCGGGTTTGCCTGCAAAGTTGTAAAGATAAACGGTATGGTGGCTCGGCTCGTTGCCATGGGCATATTGCCCAATGAAACCACTGGCGTTGCCGTTCACTTCACCACTGGTGGCGGTAAGGCTGAAGTTCTCGTCGAGTTTCTTCAGGAAGGCTTTCGTTCCGCCGAAGAGGTCGATGAGCCCTTGCGGGTCTTGCGGCACGAACCACATATATTGCCAGGCGTTGCCTTCCACGAAGCAAGGTTGTTCGTACGACAACGGATCGAAGCCTTCCATCCAGTTGCCTTTTTCATCTTTGGGACGGAAGAAACCCGTCGCAGGGTCGAAGAGGTTCTTGTAGAACATGCTACGACGATAGAAACGCTCGTAGTCTTCTGTCTTGCCCAATTTCTTGGCCACCAATGCCACGCAAGCATCGTCGAAAGCCTGCTCCATAGTGATGCTGACACTCTCGTCCTGCAAAGTTTGAGGCATGTAACCATATTTTTCCCAAACCTCAAAGGGTGAGTTGAAGTGGCTTCGAGTGCTGCTCTTGACGATGGCACGATACGTCTCCTCAACATCGATTCCGGGAATCTCAGCGAGGATGGCGTCGGCGAGCACGGGGATGGCGTGGTTGCCAATCATGCAGTAGTTGTCTTGTCCCCACAGGTCCCAAATGGGCAGGTAACCGTAGGTCTGACAGTGCGCCACCATGTCGCGGACAAACTGCGCAGCGATGTCGGGGGCGATGAGTGTATAAAGTGGATGGGCGGCACGGAAGGTGTCCCACAGGCTGAAGGTGCTGTGATAAGTCTGTCCCGGAGGCATCTGCTTGATTTCAAAATTGGTATTCATATAACGACCATCCACGTCGCTCATCGTATTGGGTTGCATCAACACATGATAGAGTCCCGTGTAGAAGATGGTCTTCTGCTCGTCGGTGCCTTCGATGTCGATGCGGCTGAGCTCACGCTGCCAGGTGTCGTGGGCGGCTTTGACATAACCGTCAAAATCCCAGCTCTTGGCCTCGGCGTACATGTTGGTTCTTGCGCCCAGGTTGTCGACGGGCGAGATGGCAACTTTGACCATCAATTCGCGGCTGTCTTTGGGGTCGAAGCTCAACGCGGCACGCAGCGTGCGGCCGTTGACGACATCGCTGTTACCTACGTTGAGGTTGCCGTTCATCAGGATATGGCTGACGATAGGCTTGGAGAACTCGGCGCGGAAGTACACCTTACGCATCTTGGCCCAGCCCGTGATGACACGATAGCCTTCGATGGTGTGGTCGTCGACGAGGCGGATTTGCGCCTGAATCACGTCGTAGCTGCGACGCTTTGAGTAGTAGGCCTCACCACGGAAGGTGCCACGGTCGAGGTCGAGGACTACAGTCTGGGGTTGCCCTTCGGGGAAGGTATAGCGATGGATGCCCGTGCGCGTGGTGGCCGACAGCTCCACATTGACATTGCTCTCCTGCAACAACACCTGATAATATCCTGGTCGAGCGGACTCTTTGTCGTGGCTATAGTGCTGACCGAAGTCGGCGGCGGCCAGCTGTTCGGGTGTCACGGCTCGGTTCAAGGGCATGAGGCTCACGTCGATGAGGTCGGTGCAACCCGTGCCGCTGAGGTGGGTATGGGTGAAACCATAGATGATGTCTTTGTTATAGTCGTAGCCTGAGCAAGGGTCCCAAGTGACCATCAGTTCCGTCTCGGGACTCAGCTGCACCATGCCTTGTGGCATCGTGGCGCCAGGGAAGGTGCTACCGCTGAGGGTGCCCGTCTCGTCGGTCTGCGTGCCGATGAAGGGATTCACATATTGGGTGTAGTCGTTGGCGCTTTGTGCGCTGAGGAAGAAATGTAGTAGCAGTAAGGCTGCAAAAAGAAGTGTACGTTTCATTTTCTGTTGATTTTCAAGGGCAAAAGTAGTATTTCTCTTTGCAAAAATAGTCACTTTTTTATCCCAAACAAAACATTTCCTATCTTTGCACATTTAAAACTTCAATTTTTATACTATGACTACAACGAAACCTATAGCACCCACTAAGCATTTCTTTGAATACTTCAATGAGAACCTCCCAAAGAACTGGGATGAACCCGCGCTGACCGACTACGACGACGTCACAAGTTATACCTATGGCGAGATGGGCACCAAGATGATGCAGGTGCAGGCCATGCTCGAAGTGGCAGGGCTGAAGGCTGGCGACAAGATTGCCATCTGCTCGAAGAACTGCGCCAACTGGGCCATCGCCTTCCTGGCCATCGCAGCCAACCGTGGCGTGGTGGTATCCATCATGGATGCCTTTGTCGAAAGCGACATCGAGAACCTGGTCACCCACTCCGACGCCAAGGCCATCTTCGTCGGTCCCGCCGTGTGGAAACGCCTCCACCCCGAGAAGATGCCCAACATCCAAATCGCCATCGGGACGGAGCAGTTCCGTGTTCTATATACCAAAGACGAGCAACTGAACACGGTGAAAGAAGACGCTGAAAAGCTGTTCAACAAGAGATACCCCAATGGCTTCACCAAGGCCGATGTCAATCTGCCCACCGACAACCTCGACGAGCTGATGATCATCAACTACACGTCGGGCACCACCAGCGCGCCCAAAGGCGTCATGCTCTCCTATCGCGCCATCTCCGCCAACGTGCAATACAGCCAAGAGACCATCCCCAACCATGCCGGCTGGACCGAGGTGTGCATGCTGCCCCTCTCCCACATGTTCGGCATGACCATTGAGTTCCTCTACCAGATTGCGGGCGGCTGCCATGTGTATTTCCTGAGCAAGACCCCTTCACCTACCATCCTGCTGAAGGCTTACAAAGAGACCAAACCCTATATGATCCTCACCGTACCGCTGGTGCTCGAGAAAATCTTCAAGGCGAAGATTTTCCCCGCCCTGAACAAACCCATGGTGAAGTTCCTGTGGCACACACCTCTGCTCTGCAAAATCGTGGAGAAGACCATCTACAAGCAACTGATGGAAGCCTTTGGCGGCAACCTCATCTGGCTCATCACGGGTGGCGCCGCCATCAACGCGGAGGTGGAGAAGGTATTCCGCCGCATCAAGTTCCCCTTCGTGGTGGGCTATGGCATGACCGAAGCCGGACCCCTCATCTGCTACGAGCATTGGTACAATGAAGTGATAGGCTGCTGCGGCTCTTGCGTCACCCGCAACGAACTGAAAATTGACTCGCCCGACCCGGAGAACGTGGTTGGCGAAATCCTATTCCGTGGCGAGCATGTGATGATGGGCTATTACAAGAATGAAGAGGCCACCCGCGCCGCCATCGACGAAGAAGGCTGGCTGCATACCGGCGACCTCGGCACGATGAACAAGAAAGGCTTGCTGTTCATCAAGGGTCGTTCCAAGGCCATGATTCTGAGCTCCAACGGCCAGAACATCTATCCCGAAGAGATTGAAGACAAGGTGAACAACCTGCCGGGAGTTGTCGAGTCGCTCGTGGTAGGCCGTCAAGGGAAAATTGTTGCCCTCGTCTATCCCGACGAGAAATACGACCTGCAAGACAAGAGCATGGAAGAGCTGATGAACGAAAACTTGGCTACGTTGAATGCCATGTTGCCTACATACTCAAAGGTGTCTTCCATCGTCCTCGTTGACAAGGAGTTTGAGAAGACACCCAAGCGTAGTATCAGGAGGTTCCTGTACTCGTAAAGCTTATTCTTTCACTAGTTTAATGGTCGTCATGCCACTCTCACTGGCGATGCGAACCACATAAACGCCCTTGGCAAAAGTGCCGAGGTCGAGTTCGGCATGGCCTTCATGCAAGGCAGCGGACTTCATTTGACGGCCAAACAAGTCGAAGACAACGACTTCACCATCGGCGGCATTGGTTTCCACCTTAACGCTACCGGTGGTGGGATTGGGACTCACAGAAGCCGTCACAGAAGATGACTCCATAAGGCCAACTGAGCTTGAGTCACCCACTTCCACGTCATCGACATAGATGCCTTCTCCGTTGTTACCCACGCCCATAAAGGCGATTTGATAGGTGGCTGACGGATCGGGGAGTTCCATCACGACTTGCTCCCATTGGTTGGTGGCGTTGGGGTAACGCTCAAGCTCTTGCCAGCTTTCGGTCTCCGTGGTGCGATACCAAACCGACAGCTCGTCCACGCCATTCGCGTTTTGAAGCTGCTTGTGCTTAAAGGCAAGCGTGGGATGAGTGACAGCGGTGATATCCAATGGCGCGGAGATGAGAAGGGCATCGCCGCCCAGCCAGATGAAGAAGGCGGTGTTGTTGAGGATGAGATAGCCAGGGTCAATCACCCATCCATCTGTGCCCGAGCCAATCTCAGTTTGCCAGCATAAGAAATCCTCAGAGGCTTCGAAGTCGTCGAAATAAGGCGTTTCATCTGTCACGGTAATCACATCGCAAAGCGTAGTGAAACTAATCGGGATAGCCCAGTCCGATACATTACCCTCTCCGCAATTGGCCCTGACGCGATAGGTGTATTGCGTTTGAGGCCTCAAGCCCTCCATCAAAAAAAGTTGGGTAGTAACATCGAATTCATTGCCTTCAAATTCAACCGTCCAGCTCTCCTTGTTGCCCGTAGTAGACCAGCCGAGGAGCGCCGAAGTGGCAGTGATGTCGGAAGCCTGAAGACTGACGGGACGTGAACAACTTGAATTGGAGGCAATTTCGATATTGTCGACAAAAATATACATGCCACCAAGGCCTCGTCCCAAGAACGATACCTGATAAGTGGCACTCAGGTTCTCCAATTCAAAGGTGTCCTCAAAGAAGTTTTGGTAATCGCTCAAGCTATAAGTAGCCAAAACGTGCCATTCGTCGCTTTCAGAAGAACGGTAGCAGACCTCAAGCTCATCATTCTGATAGATTCCCATCATGGCATAGGTGAAACTGAAGGTCGCGGCTTCAATCGCCGACAAGTCGAGGACGGGTGAAATGAGGCGGCCTTCATCACCATTGTTATGGTAAGAAAACGAAACCACGGTGGAATTGGTACCCTGGAGTATTTCCCAACTGCCGCCGCCCGAGATATCAATATCCCAACATTCAAAGCCATCGCCTTCAAAACCCTCAATGTAAGGACTGCCGTCAGTGACCGTAACGGTACATTGCGCAAAAGAGGAAACGGCAAAGAATAGTGCCACCAAAGTAGCAAATAGTGCTTTTGAGAAGTAGTGTTTGTTTTTCATAGCGTTTTTATTTTTGATATTGAATGATTTACGAGGCAAAGATATGTATTTATGTTGAATCGTTGAAAGTTTAATTGTTGAATTGAGCTATTAGCTTTCAGCTATCAGCATTGTAATGACCAAGCTGATAGCTGACGGCTGATAGCTGATAGCTTATTATCTTCTCCCAAAATAATATTGCCCCTTTCCCACCGTGGCCTTGCCGTATTGGATGGCATTGACCGGGCAATGGTGATAGCAGCCCATGCACATCGTGCAGTGGCCGTGCCATTTCGGGCGACCTTCTTCGAGGGTGATATTCTTTAAAGGACAGGCCTCAACGCATTTGCCGCAATGGATGCATGCCTCGGTCGACAGGTATTTCGAGTCGTCGGTGGCGGAGCGGTTGAAACCGGGATTCACCAAGTAGGTCTTGAGCCATGCCAAGCCACCCACGACCATCTCGGAAAAACTCTCCTTGTTGATGAGCCGCGGAATGTTTCGCATCAAGAGACTGTCTGCTTTATCAATCTTCAGTTTGGCATTTTCCGGGGTGTCGAGTTTGAAGCCCGCCATACCGATGTAGGTCTCGGGCATTTGCACGCTGAAACAGGCTGACAACGACAAACCTTTTGCTTCTAAAGCATTGCGAAAAACCTTCTCCGTGAGGCCGCAATTGTCACCGCAGGTGCAGGCGAAATAAACGTAAGGCAAGGTCCCTGAGCCCTCGGTTCCTGAGCTTGTCGAAGGAGTCGAAGGGCCGACCTTTATGTTTAGCTTTTTCACGAAGTCCAGCACCAGTTTCGGCGGTGCCCAAGAATAGATGGGAAACACGAAGCCAAGCCTTTCGCCTTCGGCCAAAGTGTAGTCATATCGGCCTTCGCGAGCCGCCTCGGGGATAAAAGTCAAATTGTCGTTGAGGCCTGCGGCGATAGTTTCCGCCACATATTTGCTGTTGCCACAGCCTGAGAAATAAAAGATCATAATGCTTAGTTTTTATTAGAACATACAAGCCCAGCCAAACTTTCTGGAGATTTCTCGTAACAAATTCAAGTCACCCACTGGGATAATAATTGACACAGTCTCTTTTTGTTTATTACGTAAGGGCATAAAAACAAAAAATACAAAAATTAAAAATGCTTTTCTTTGATTTTGTGGGAGTTAGACAAAAACGCCGAAAATTGAAAAGTACAATCTGCTTTAATTTTGCTTTAATGGAAGCCGGGAAACGGGGCCTGTTTCGTGGCCGAAAGTTTAATTGGAGCCGCTGTGGGTTTAATTTTCTGACCTAAAAACGACAAAATTCCTTGATTTTATAGGCTTTTATACCATTTTGCCGACCCCAGCAAAATGATACCCCACACACGCCTTTTGAAGGGCCTTTGAACACCCTTTGAAAGGCGTTTTTTCATGCCAGCTCCACGGGTACTTTTTGCCTCAAAAACGGCTTTGGAGTGACAAATGGGGTGACAAATGGGGTGACAAAACTCGAAAAAAAACGGCTCGACTTCACCCACATAATACAGCAAAACAACGCGAGTTGACCCCTATATTAATGTATTTTCGCAAGTCGTGAATTGTGTCTAAATTATTGTAATTTAGTATTTTAATATGGATTTTTGACCCAAAAACCGCCTAAAAACACCGTCCTCCCCTGACAAAGGTCAGTTTCGATGGCCAATTTAACCCGCTGCGGATGCGATTTCGGCACCATCGCTCCCCCCCGCAAGCAATGTATCAACCTTTTCTTCCAGAAGGTCGATAATCTTCTGCTGGTCGGCCACTTTTTCGCGCAACAGGCGGACAACTTCGTCGCGATCCGGCGGAGCGGTGCCGCTCATCACGGTGGTGTCGGCTTTGTGCATAGATCCTTCGCCAGTAATGAGCCAATATAAATCGTAAACTTCAGAATATTCTGATTTTGCAAACTTATAAAAGAAGTCATAAGAAGGATTTGACTTTGAATTTATGATGTCATGTATAGTTTGCGACCTATCATATCCAAGATTTTGAGAAAATTTGTTTATCGTAACTTTCTCATTTTCAATGATTATTTTTACTCTATCAGAAATTTTTGTCATTTTTGTCAGATTTTTCTTGTGTGTATCAGAATATTCTGTACATTTGCGGCGTGATTCAATCATTGAAGCACGCGACAAAAATAGCAAAAAGAAATGACAAAGCAACTACACACGAAAAAAGGCACCGGCAAGGAGATCGCCAGACTGCTCGGGGTGAGCGAGCACACGGTGAGCGATGCCATCCGTGGAAAGATTGACACGGAAACGGCCAGGAAGATCCGCACGATGGCCATCCGCAACTATGGGGCAATCGAGATTGAAATCTAATCACCAATAAATAAGGAGGAAAGAAAATGAGACACAACTTAATCTACATCAACGACATGATTTGGACTTTCATCTTCGAAGGTCTGGCGTTCGCTTGCCTCTTTGGAGCAATCGCCAAGGGCGCTTGGTGGCACATCGGGACGGCGGTCATCTGCACTGCGGTGGCCTTTGCTCATTTGAAAGATGCCATCGTCAACGAAGGTGAGGAGGACTTGGAATAGGAATGCAGAATGCAGAATGCAGAATGCAGAATAATCAACTAACAATCTAAACACTTAAAGACATGATCAACATCAACGAGAGAATGGCGGCACTGAACGCCGAAAGAAGGGCCATCAGGCTCGACTATGACAACCGCGAGAGAGCGGTAAAGGCAAAGCACTTGGCCGAAATGAATGCGGACATCGACTTGCTCCGCGCCGAAAAGAACCGCAAAATCGACGCGACCTACCGCAAGCAGGACGAACTGGTGGCGGAATACCGTAAGGAGAAGCGTGAGTTTTACGAGGCGATGAACGAGGCGGTGCCGTGCATCAAGGAGGAGAGATAAAACCGATTGGGCTTGGGATGAAAGAGTCCCAAGTGGTTGCGCGGATAGGATGCTAATCGGATAGGCACCCAGTAAAACCCCTACATTAGTGAGGTTCGAGTCCTCACCCGCGCGCTGGAACTAACCTATAAAACGAAAGAGATATGAAAGCAAATCTGAAAGCCGAGGACAAAAGACTGGCCGTGGTGCTGATGAGCACGAGCGGCAAGGTTTCGGAAGAAGCCATTAGTAATGCGAGGTCGCGCATCATGCTGAAGCATGGGATGTCGACCCAGTCAATACGCTTCGATGATAACGGTTTCTCTACCATTCTCATCTTTGAGGTATATAACGACGCCGCAGTCTTCCCAGATCGCCTCGCCTACCGTCTTCGCAAACTCTTCACAACAATACTGATGAAGGTAAACGGCGGAAACATTCCCGTCATGGTCGTAATCGAAGGTGACACGGACAGATTTCCGATGCACGGGGCATTTCATTGAACCAGCAATCTTCCTTAACCTTTTGGTTTCGGACTCAAATGGATTAAAACTATAACTCATAACAGGCCGCAAAGGTAGCGAAAACATGGAATACTACAAAAACATACTGGCCGTGGAAGCCGGATGGATGATTGAACAGGGCGTGATGACCAGCGAGAACTATCGCCAAATGTCACACCGTGGCGACATCCAAGTTGTGCGCCGCGCCTGCCGCAACACGCCCGCGCTGGTGGCCTACGACTCGATGCCCGACCGCTATAAGAAGGCCATCGTGGAGCGCGTGGGCGACCCGCGCAAGCAGGCCCGGCAGAATGTGCTGGAGGGCCTGATTGAGCACTCGGCCACGGCCACCACCTTTTTCGAGGACTACATGATTGACGACGACCGTCACCTGCCCGCCGACAAACGGAGGGAATACTACACCAACGCCATCGTGCTCGACGGCGTGAAGCGACTGATTGAGGGCCGCAACTCGAAACGCAAGGCCCTGGGCAACCGCGCCACGCGCTTCTGGGACGAGATCAGCCAGGCGGTGCAGGAACTCGACCTGACGAAGTGGCCCCACACGCTGCCCGCCAACGCCCGCAGCCTGGAACGCAAATACCAGCGTTATCTCGCCGAGGGCCTCGGCAGCCTCGTCCACAAAGCCTACCAGAACGGCTCGAAGAATGCGGCGAAGGTGGCCGACGAGAACCAGAAGGCGATGCTCGTCACCTTCATGAGCGACCCGCGCAACCTCGACAACGAGCAGGTGGCCCGCCTCTATAACATGGTGGCCCAACAGATGGACTGGAAGAAGATAACGGCCTCGGCGGTTGCGGTGTGGCGCGACAAGTGCGACGACCTCATCTTTGCCCGCCGCCACGGAGCGGAGAAATACCGTGCCGGACGCGAGATGCAGGTGAGGCGCAGCGCACCCACGCGCCCGCTGCTCTTCTGGACGATGGACGGTTGGGATGTGGAACTTCTTTACCAGCACAAGCCGGACAAGGGTGCCACGACCTACCACAACCGCCTGACGATGGTGGTGGTGCTTGACGGCTGCTGCCGTTACCCGATAGGATTCGCCGTCGGTAAGAACGAAAGCCCCGCTCTCATCCGCGAGGCCCTGCGCGATGCGGAGCGCGAGACGCAGCGGCTGTTCGGACGCATGTACCGCGTCGGCCAGCTCCAGAGCGACCACTTCGCCATGAAGAACCTCACGCCCACCTATCAGGCCGTGGCCGACAAGGTGACACCGGCCCGCGTGAAGAACGCGAAGGCCAAGCCCATCGAGGCGTGGTTCAACTATTTCAACAAGAAATACTGCCAAATGCAGACCAACTGGAGCGGCTTCGGCATCACCAGCCGCAAGGAACTCCAGCCAAACACGGAATACATCACCAAATACAAGCACCAGTTCCCCGACTTCGAGGGCTGCGTGAGACAGATCGTCAGCTTCATACAGGCGGAGCGTGCCGAACTGGAGACCGCGTATGTGGCCCAGTTTGAGGCCGAGGGCCTGATAGAGTTGAAGACGGGCCAATACCTGATGGCCTTCGGGGAGAGCACCGGCGAACGCCGCTACTTGTTGCAAGGCTGCGGCATACGCTGCACCATCGGCACCCGCAAGATGGACTACGACTGCTTCGACACCCATTTCCGCAAGTACCCGTCGACGCGCTGGCAGCTGCGCTACGACCCCGAAGACCTGCACTATGCCGTGGCCGTCAACGAGGACGAGAGCCTACAGTTCACCCTTGAGGAGAAATACATACAGCCGATGGCCTTGGCCGACCGCAAGGAAGGCGACGCACGGGAGCTTCAGCGCGTGATGGACTTCAACCGCCGCAAGGAGCAGGAACTGATGGACGAGCTCACCCCGATGGAAGACCGCGCCCGCGAGCTGCTGGAGCAGACCACCCTGAGCAAGCTGCTCATCACCGACAGCCGGGGCCAACACAAGCTGCCCAAGGCCAAGGCAAGGCTGGCGGCTGCCAACGCCGAACTGGTGGAGGCGGTGGAGACCGGCGACAATTTCTACGACATGTACTAATCAACAAAATAAAAGAGATATGGAAGACATCAAGAAACAACAAATCGTGAACGCGCTGCGCAACTACTGCGAGCGTTACGAAAGCCAGGCAAAGGCGGCCAACTCGTTGAAGAATGTGAGCGCGGCCACCCTGAGCCAGATGCTGAACGGCAAATGGGAACTCATCAAGGACGACATGTGGCGCAATGTGGCGGCTCAGATTGGCTACAAAGACGAAAAGTGGAACGCCGTGGCCACCCGCGACTTCACCACCCTGATGCGCATCCTCGAAGATGTGCAGGAAAACGCCCTTGTCATGGCCGTGACGGGCGACGCGGGCAGCGGCAAGACCTTTGCCCTGAAGCAATACACAAACGCCCACAAACAGGTTTATTTGCTGTGTTGCAACGAATATTGGAACCGCAAGGCCTTCCTGAATGAACTGATGCAGGCGATGGGCCGCGACGCAGCCGGACTGAGCGTGAACGAGATGATGCTGGAGGCTGTTCGTTACCTGAAGATGCAGGAAGCCCCGCTGCTCATCCTCGACGAGGCCGACAAGCTGAGCGACAAGGTACTCTATTTCTTCATATCTCTTTATAATGCCCTTGAGGGCGAATGCGGCCTGCTCATGGTGGCCACGAGCCACCTTGAGCTCCGCATCCGAAAGGGAGTGAAGGCTAACAGGAAGGGCTACAACGAAATCTGGAGCCGCGTGGGAAGGAAGTGCGTCACCCTGAAGGGCGTGAGCGCAGCCGACATCACGGCGGTGTGCGAGGCCAACGGCGTGACCGACCCAAGGGACATCGACATCGTGATCAACGACTCGGAGAGCGACCTGCGCCGTGTGCGTCGCAAGATCCACGCGATACTGAAGGGAAAGGAGGCCGCGAAATGAGAAACACCCCGACGAAACGGCAGGCCGACGACAAGCGCACCCTCAACCAGAACCGCAGGCTGTATTGGCTCCTCAACGAGCTCGGCCTGAAGGACAGCGTTGCCGACCTGGTGAGCGACGAGACCAACGGGCGCACCACCCACACCAGCGAACTGACCTTCATCGAGTGCATGTACCTCATCCGCAGGCTGGAGCAATACATTCGCAAGCCACAGGAGAAACCCACACCACAAAGCAAGCAGAACCGCATGGACAAAAAGCGCAAGGGAGTCATCAAGGCCATTTGTGCCTACGGCGAGCTGTGCGGAGTGAAATACACTGTTGATTACGCCAAAAGCATCGCCACACGCGCTGCCGGGCGTGACAGCTTCAACGAGATAACTGAAGGCGAGCTGACCCGCATTTACAATGAATTCTGCCGCAAGCAGACGGCTGCAAAGACAAGGACAAATTTACCCATTATGAAGACAAACTATTCCTTGAACTGATGAAACGCGCCCTTACCATAACCGACATTCGGAACTACAAGACGAAGACCTACCTGCTCGACGGCGGCCTTGACTTGGCCCTTGGCGAAGTGGAACTCACCGGCAGCTGGATCGTGTGGGGAGGGTCGGCAAACGGTAAGACGCGTTTCGCCTTGCAGCTGGCCAAGGCACTGGCCAAGCACGTGCGGGTGGCCTACGACAGCCTTGAGGAAGGCATGAGCCTATCGATGCAGCACGCCATCGAGGAGGTGGGCTTCGCTGATGTGAAGCGGAACTTCATCCTCCTTGACGGCGAGGGCATCGACGAGCTGAAGGAGCGTCTGCGCAAGCAGCGCAGCCCCAAGGTGGTCATCATCGACTCGCTTCAATACACCGGCCTCACCTATCCGGGATACAAGAAGTTCCGCGACGAGTTCCGCAACAAGCTCTTCATCTGGATAAGCCATGCCGAGGGGCACAATCCCAAGGGCGCAGTGGCCGACGCGGTGAAGTTCGACGCATTCGTGAAGGTGTATGTGGAGGGCTACCGGGCCTATCCCCAGAGCCGTTTCGGTGGCAACCAGGAATATGTCATCTGGGAGGAAGGCGCGAAGCAATACGGATTGAAACACCAATAAACACTATTCAATAATCACTTAAACAGCAATAAAAATGGCAAATCTCAACAAAATGAGCAGAGAGAAACTGCTGAAAGCCGGATTCAAGTTTATCCGTATGACCGACTACCCGTGTAAGGACGGGATTCACTATCAGATTAGATTCTGCGACAGCGACGACTTCGTTTGGAAAACACTGAACACCTACAACACAAAGGCTGCACGGGAACGGGCCGCTGCGGAACTGATTTCAGAAGGGCCGTATTTGCTCCTGGAATGGAATAAGGAAGGAGGTGAGGAATGAAGACCTGTAAAGACTGTCGTGGCATCCACTACGAAACCCTGCCGGACATGACTTTTGACTACGACAACCCAAGATGCCTATTGCTCGGTAACATCACCACCAGCATGAGCCATCAGGCTTGCGAACACTTTGAACAACGACCTTTAATAACAACTTAAACATCATTCAAAATGGACAACAAGAAACAGACAGTAGAAATGACGGCGGCGGAGGCTGAACAATTCGCCGCGTTCAAGGAAGCCCAGGCAAAGAAAGAGGCCGAGGCAAAGAAAAAAGCCGACCGCGAGGCCTACGCCAAACTGGTGGATGAGACAATAGCATCGTCCATGCCACAACTGCGGGACATCAGCCAAGCCATCACGGAAAGGAAGCAGCTTGTGATGAGCAATTTCAAGACAGCACTGGAACTGAAGGCCGACATTTTCGGCGTAAGGGACAACCAACACAGCCACACCTTCACCAACAGCGAAGGCACAGCCAGAATCACCCTCGGACAGTACCAGCTGGACAATTACAAGGACACGGTGAACGAGGGCATCGCCATCGTGAAGGAGTATCTGGGCAGCCTGGCCAAGGACGATGACAGTGCGGCCCTGGTGCAGGCTGTGTTGCGCCTGATGAGCCGCGACCAAGCGGGCAACCTGAAGGCAAGCCGTGTGCTCCAGTTGCGCAAGATGGCCCAGGACAGCGGGAACGAGCGGTTCCAGGAGGGCGTGCGCATCATCGAGGAGAGCTACGCGCCCACCGAGAGCAAGCAGTTCATCCGCGCCGATGTGAAGGATGAGAACGGAAAATGGATACCTGTCCCGCTTGGGATGACGGAATGCTAAGGAGGATAACTTATGGGTGAAAAGCTTATAGGCTGCACAGGCTTCATCCTGAACCACGAAATCTGGGCGAAATGCCCGGTTTGCGGGTACGAGTACGACCGGCGCAAATGGGGCGACACTTGCCCCGTTTGCGCACGGGAGACCATAAAGCGAATCAGTAACGGAGTGATGAAAATGGCTGAATCATGAACGAGATGGAAGGCATAATGGACACGGTTTCGCGGATGCGCAAAACCGACAAGATCAAGCTGGTGAACCTCATCCTTGCAAGCATCAAAGATGCCAAAAACGATGCAACGGGTGCACCGATGCCGGTGTATGAGGGCCTCACGGTGTTCGATGAGGTGTACCGCACAAAGAAGGGTGTGAGTTACGCTCCGAGCGGCAAATTTTCAACCGCCGACTTCAAGCACATGAAGGAGTTGCTGATTAAGATAAGCGACCGGCTTTCGGAAGGCGGCACGGTATTGGTGACTGATGCGCTGCGAATCGGCAGCCTGAAGATGTTCCTTCAGGCGGTGTGCGAAATGAAGAACCAGTGGTACTACGAAAACCGCTTCATGCCATACGGACTGAACCACGACTTTGAGAACATCTATACTAACCTCAAAAACAACAGCGACCATGCCAGAAGAAAAGCAGCTTTCGACTGTCTCTAACCAAGCCGTTGCTTTGTCGCGGGAGAGCCTTGCGCATTGCCCCGTGGCCCAGCGGCTGCTTTCGCAGAACGTGGGGGTAAACAGTTTCCCCACGGCGGCGGTGGCTGTGGTGGCCAATGCCGTAGGCGTGGCGACGACGGCTGCCGAGTCGGTCGGTTGCGGGCTTACCACGGTGAAACTGTTTGTGCGCCATTTCGACGAGCGCACGTTTGCGGCTGTCATCCTGACCCACATGACCATGCTTGAGGACATGCTGAACGTGGCCCGCCCGATGAAGCCCGACGCAATGGCCGCCCTTGCAAAGCAGGTGGCGCAGATGCTGCTTGACGACGACATGAGCTGGAACTTCGCAGACATCCAAATCGTGATGGACAGGCTGGCGAAGGGTGAAGCCGGACAGGTGTACGGCGGCCTGAACGCTCCGATGGTGACGAAGGCCTTCACGGACTACATGGGCGAGAAGGCCAACGCCTTTGTCGACTATCGGGAACGGCAGGCACGTGAACAGTACGGCAGCGACCTTGGGCGTGACCGCACCAGAACCGATTATGAGGATGCCGTGAGGGCCGGAGAGCGGGTGAAACACATGGCGGCGATGGAAGCTTATAAAAACGGGACACTACAAAAGGACATCAAAAAGAGTAAGCGCAATGGGAAAAGTTAGAAAATTCACATCCGAAAGGATAGAGATCTGCCGCAACTGCTTGGGCTCGGGCACGGTTGATGCACTATTCACCACCAAGAGGTGCCCTGTATGTGAAGGCAGCGGGCGCGTGGACAAGACAACCGAAATCACCATCACGGTGGAACCGCACAAGGAGGGATAGGCCATGGGCAGGAAGAAGCGTTACCGTAGCACCAAGAAACGGATGAAGGCCATCCGGGAAATCGTGGAGGCGGAATGGCAGCCTGGCGACCAGAGCCGGTGCTACGCGGCCATCTGGAGGCGGCGTATATTGCCGGAGTTCGGCATCTGCTACAAGACCTTCCTCTCTTACCTTGGCGTTCCCCCTTCGGAGCTGGAGGAGGAGCCGGAAAAGGCCGACCCCAACCAGCTGAGCCTGTTCGACCAATGAATAAACGACCATTAAACACAACCTAAACAAACATCAAACAACAGAAAGGAGCTTAGACTATGAGCAAGAAAACAAGAGAACTGAACGCGAGCCTGGCCGGGGGCTATACCTCGGAAGGCTTGGAGAAGGACGGAAAGAACTGCACCTTTGTTGCCGAGTTCGACGGCCTGACGGCCAACACACCGGCACACCTTGAGCAGTCGGTTGACGGTGAGACCCCCTATCAGGAGGTTCCCGACTCGGCCACTACGCTTGAGGCGGGACAGACCGTCCAGAACTGGAACGACGACATGCTGCCGAGAGGGACAATGCTGCGCATCGTGGTTGGCAGCGGCGCGGGAACGATTGTCAACATCAAACTTTTGAGCAATGGATAAGGCGATCAACTTAGGAGGGAGAAAATCGGGCGGCAGCTTCGACCCGAAAGGAACCTACGAGGAGCTCATTGCGGGCGGCATAACTCCAAAGACGGACGAACCGATTGAGATTGTTGGAAGGTTTGCAGCAGAGACCACAGGTGGCGATGCAGACATCAAGAATGGGAAGGCCTATCTACGAGTCATCAAGGGCAACCTTGATGCGAGCCTCCACCCGTTCAATGCCGACAAGTTCGTTTCCACGGGAATGAACCTTGTCGACCCTGAACAGAAACTTGACCACGGAGGAGACAGTATGTGGTATTTCCCCGTTATCGCTGGCGCGTGGGGGATGTACGGAACAACGCAAGAAAACAACGGTTACGTCGTCTTTGGCGACGATATTGTGAGCAATGGGGTGTATTTCGTTTCGGAAAGACCCACGAGCGCAAGCACGGTGGCATCCGGCGGAACACTTTGCCCGTACCACGAATACGAGGGGAGGCGATACTATCTTCCTCCAACGGCTGGATGGATTTGCATCTTTGCTGAAACCGCGCCCGCTTGCCATATTGCATGGTCAAACTACAACGATGACGTTGCCGGTGAATTTGGGAACAGCGAGGTGTCTATCGCTGCCGCTATCGCCGCCGTTCATACATGGGGGCTTGCCGGATTCGTGACCCCTGCAAAAGTAGTCCAGGATGTCGTTGACTTGGAAAACCGTAAAGGTTATGCCTATTGTGACCGCATCAAGCTTAAATCGCTGTCGTGGACAATGCAGACAGTAACGACCACGGACGAGGAGGAACAGACCACCACCGTCTATGTGTTCACCGCCACCGTCACTGGCATGGCCGAGAACGGACTATGCGCCTATGGCTTCGAGGGCTTGGAAAACAACGGCAATTTGCTGACCTATTCATCCGAGACCATCAACAGCGTGAACAACTTGAAAGCTGCCCTTGACGAGGCTCTTATCTATTATGAGAAGGCAACTCCTTCGGAGGTGACCCTTTCGGATGTTGATACCGAGTTTGAAGCCAACGACTTCGGATTGACCTACTTCATGCTGAACGGTGAACTGGTGACAGTTGCCGCTTATGTCACATCCGCTTTCCACCAGGGTGGAAAAGACCAGCTTTTCAACGCTGTCACCTACCAGAAAATCCTGGCCGAGGTGGTGGCCACGGCTCTTTGCCAATTTGACGAACGCCTTTCTGCCATCGAAGGTCGTCGCGATGTGTCATGCAGTAGCTTGACCGTATCGCGCAAGTTCGATATGCCGAGGTGGCGCCATGTTGATGCACAGCCAGCAGCCGCAACCTCACCAGGCAGAATTGGCGACTACTTCATCACTTCGACCTACCTTTATCTGTGTGTTGAGACCAACACATGGAAGAAAATCGCAATCTCTAACTTCTAATATCACGAGCCATGATTAACATTCAAAAGTACAACGGTCTTAACGACTATGCACAAGACCAAAGCAGACCCGCTGGAGAATGTGCGGTCTCGCAAATTGGAAACACCGTCAAGTACGATGGTGTCAATGTGATTCTGAAAGGGAACCAGCTCAACGAGGACAGCGTTTGCTCGGTGTTTATTGATACACTGACCGGCGAGAAGGTATATATCCCCGTTGAGACGCTCAGCCTTGCTGCCCTTGACACTACGCGCTACACCATCCAAAACTATGTGCTGTTCGGTATGTGTGCTGGAAAGAAGCTCTATATCTCTGGTGTGTATAACTCCACGAAGTGGGCCGAGAACAATTGGTATAAAATCCAATGCGACACCACGGCCAACGGCGGTTTTGATTGGGCCATAACCATCAACGGAACGGCGAAGTCTGGAACGGTGGCATGGGAGGCAGATGCAACGCTTGACAGCATCGTTACCCAGTTGCAGACGGGTGCCGTTTCAAGCCGCCTTATCTTCTCGCATGTCGCCGAGGAGGATTTCATCCGTGTGACGGTAAACAACTATTCCAACTCGACTTTTACGCTGACAAACAACACCGGGGCGACCTTGACAGACCTTTCAACCTTCTGCAAGGTTGGCGGCGTGGATCAGCCTTCGGCTCACCGTCAATGGCAGGGTGTGGCCGTGAAGACTCTCTTTGATGCCTATCCTGGTTGTGCCCCATCGACAACGCTCTACGGCAAGAACAAACTCAATATGTCGTATCGCGCTGGCGGCAATCTTGCCAAATACAAGCAATACTATCGTGGTTCCAACGGTTCTGCTACCTATGTGGCCGAGGCCAGCGGAAGAATGAGCGAACAGGGCTTTGCCAATCTCAACGGGAGCGACAATGCCGATGCCCAGGCCTTATACGACAAATATAACGGTTCGTGGGATGCCTACATGGAGGCTGGAATGGTCTGGATTGACTCAACCTATCGCTCGTCGATGGAATTCCGTTCGTACAATGACGGGAAGGCTTGCAACGACTTCTTGGCGAGTGTCACGACGATGAATTTTGCAGGTGAGTATGTACCGGCGTTCCCCGCTGCAGCACTTGCCGCCCAGACAACCTTCGACGGTGTGGCTGGCTGTCTGCCTACCGTCCACGAGGTCGCACTTTTCATGGAAGACGAACGCATGGCGAGAATCAACATCGGCCTCGATGCCATTAACGGCACGAAGCTGGCCAACACCGCTTATCCTTGGCCCGTTGGTGAGTTCACTGCCAACTATGCATGGTTATACTATGGCGATAATGGTAACATTTACACCAACGTCAAGTACGTTTCTACCGGTGTTCGCCCTGTCCTCGCTTCTGCTTAATGCGATTTTAATTATTTATTTTTATTCAAGTGCCCATGGCTTGTGCCATGGGCACTTCGTTTTTTTTTGAAAAATTTGTGGAAACGGAAAATGTCCGTACCTTTGCGCAAATTTAGCGAAATGCCAAGCAACAGAAACAACGCGAAGAAGCGCAAAACCCCGTTGGATTTGCCGGTCATACACGACCTGGAAGAGTTTGAGTATAACTTCTGCCAATATGTCGACACGGCCATGCCAGCCAAATTCAGGAACAGTTATGTCAAACAAATCATGCGATCGCTTGACGGAGCGATGGAGGAAGGTCTGATGGCAATGACATGCGACCAGCGGCTGTTTTTGGCCAAGAAAATCATGCATGTGGACAATGCGTTGGCCAAGCTCTACCATGTTTCGACGCGACTCAATAGGCTGAATGACATGCAGCAAATCAGCGACAAGACAAAGGCTGTGCTTGACATGAAATTATACGACATCATTGACGGTTTCACAAGGTTCTCCAGCTCGCTTCGCAACATAAGCATCGCGGGTCAGGTTCCGCCGGGTACGCCTTTCGGAGAGACTGGCGAGTTAGAAGGATGCCTAACTGATTGCAATTTGTGATTAGTCAACAAAACATAGGCAAGCTGGGGGCCGTTGGTGAGTACAATGCCAACAATGCATGGTTATACTATGGCAATAATGGTAACATTAACAACAACAACAAGTACAATTCTAACGGTGTTCGCCCTGTCCTCGAATCTCACAACGTCAAGGAGAACTTTGTGAACCTCATGGTGCCACTTGATGAGTGGTACCGTCTCTATCGCATTTGCAAGAAGAATTGCAGCAGCAAATATCTTCACCTTCGTTTCAGATATGGGTGGTTTGTTGTGCGGATGATAAACATCTGCTACAATGTGAACGAGTTTGAATACGTCCCTATGATGTCGATCTGCTTCATGATTGAGCTTCCAAGGCTCCGTGAAGTCATTGCTGCACTGTTTGACGACAAGATGGTGCAAACGCTCTACTGTGACAAAATAATGCCTTTGCTTGAGAAGAACTTCCTGGATCCAGACAGTTATGCGTGCCGCAAGGGGAAAGGCGGCCTGCGTGCCGTGATCAACCTTCAGGAATACATCTTCGAGGAAAGCGAAGGCTATACTTCAGACGTTTGGTTGGCCAAGGTCGACATAAAGGGTTTCTTCATGTCCATCGACACCGAAATAGGGGTCAAGCTCCTTTCCGGCTTCATCAACGAACATGTGACGGATGCGAGGATGAGGAACCTGCTTCTTTACCTGACGCGCATCATCTACCAATCCATGCCCCAGATGCATTGCATCATGCAGTCGCCAAAAGAGGTGCACGAATCCCTGCCTGAATACAAGAGAATGAAAGGCAAGTCCGGCTACAAGGGCGTGGCCATAGGCAACAAGACCAGCCAGATGATTGCGGCTTTCTACACCACTTTCTACCTTCAGTTGCTGCGTTCAATGGGGTATCGTTTTGTCCATTACACAGACGACACCGCCATTGTCGTCAGGGATAAGGACAAATGGCTGGCAGACCGCCGCTATATCGCCGCATGGATGGAGAAGGAGCTGCGCTTGACCCTACACCCGAAGAAGGTGTATCTCCAGCACTACAGCAAAGGCATTGAATTGTTGGGCTACAAATTGCGTTTCAACCGGCGACTCCCCAGCGACCGCATCGTGCACAATTTCCGTTGGAAAGTGGCCTATATGTCACGCAAGGCCGAGGTGGAACCGTATCTATACGCCAATCTTGAGCATTTTATGCAGACGGTGAACAGTTACCTTGGACTGCTGGGGTGGTGCAACACGGCAAGGCTGCGCCACGAGGTCGTGGAAAGCATCAAGGCCGGGCCTTACGGAAAGGCGTTTTTGTTTTCCGATGATGACCACAAGATCAACATCAAACCTTCGTACACCAGGACGGCACACTACATAAGGAAAAACAAGCAGCGGAAGAAGTCATTGAAGCTTTGGGTAATGTAGAAAATCAGGATTGCTCTGGATAGGGGTTGAGTTCGATGTTGAGTCCAACCGTGTCAACGGCAAAGGTCGGCACCTCGTATGACAAATCCTTCAAATGGCACCGATAGGCCTCAATGCTGTCAACATACCGCTCATGGTCGTGGTTGACGGTTGAGGAGGTGCGCACAAGCGCATTGAAAGTGCCGATGACCTTGGGCGGCGTGGGCGTTTCTTCCTGTCCGGGAGACGCAGGGGCTTGCGTCTCCACAGGCACGGCAACGGTGCCATGCTGTCCGTGAAGCTGCCGGAAGAGGACGGTGGGAATGTCGAGGTAGGACAGAGCCGTGGCCCTGACATCGGCGTTTTGGACATTGGATGCGGTGTTGGCATACCAAGGTGTGACGATGTGAAGGCGGATGGTGAGGTCGGTATCCTGGACATGCTGGCCGAGGGTGCGCCACTCTATGTTGGTGAACTCCACGAATACGGCTGGTGTTTCGAAGGGCGTTTCCTGCTCCAAGAACTCGACCTGGCGGTTCCATAGGTCGCAGTGCTTAAATAAGGGTTGCGGGTTCTCCTGCTCGTCGGTGATGGCAAGGAGTTTTTCTTCGAGTGCGAGATAGAGATATCTAATCATGGCTGTGCTATTTGATTGAGTTTTTCTTCGAGTTTTTTGATGATGAGGTCGTTCAGTTCAGGGTGCTCGCCCATGAACTGGCGGCGGGGCATGGTGAAGCCCTTTCCCCGACCGGCATGGAGTCCTTCGTTGTGGACGCGGCCATAGGGTTCCTTTGATCCGAATGTGGACGGGTTTGTCCAGATGGTGACAGTGCCGTTTTGGGCCTCCATGATTTCGATGGAGCGACCGAGGTCGCCGGTGTCGCCGGTGAGGATCTTGCGGGTGGTTTGCGCCGGGTGGTGCTTGGCGGCATAGGTGTTGGCCTTGGTGCCAGGTGTGCGGCGTTGCACCTCCTTCCACTTGACACGGCCCCATGCCTGGTTCTGGAAGTTCTTCTTGAACCAGCTGACGGCCACGTTGCCGACAATCATGAGGCCATAGCGGTCGAAGAGCTCGCCGAACTGCTCACGCATTTCGTGGATGCGCTGCTGGAACTGTTCAGGTGTCATTTTTTTCAGTTTTTTGTTGCATTATCCAAAAGTTTTGTATTTTTGCAGTCGTAAGTCATTCAAACGAGAGCGTGGATTGTAGTTTCACGAGGCAGTTTGAAGGATTTGTAAAAAACAGAGCCGTTACTTTATCATTGGGGCGAGTATTTTTGCCTATGAGAGTGACGGCTTCTCTTTTAGTATTCATGGATTTCCTTGCTAATGGTGTACAGGTAATAGTTTCCGTCATCATGCAAAACGATGTTCAAGTATGCAGCCTGTCCGTCTGCAAGCGTGGTTCGACAGTAGTAGTATTTCCTGAATTTCCTCTTTAATCTGAGCGTCTTTCTGTTGGTATTGTGAGATAAATCAACCTCAGCGTCCCCAACATAAGTTGCCTTCTTGAAATACGCTTCAGGAGCATTAAGCACTTCATTTTTCAGCCAATACATCCTCTTTTTTCCAAACATGGACTGCGCCGTTTCCGAGATACCCCAATCGGCAAAGTGCACATCTTGTGTGGCTCCGTCTATTTCGCACGGGTAGGTTCTTGACAATAAAGGATTTTGTCTGGCCGAGTCTTTAATGAGATCGCGTGCAGTCACCTCGCATTGTTTTTCCACCTCATCCCGTTGCTTTCTGTTTTGTCCCGCTTTCGCAAAGTAGGTGCTATTCTCTGTAAAGATCTGGCCAGTCTCAGCCGGATTGCCCTCCAGCCCTCTGGCAGGACGGATGCCTTCAGGATTGTCGCCGGTGACGGGGTCGTCGGTTTCTTCCCAATCGCACTTGCAGTTCCAGAGGTTGCCGGGCTGGTTGGAGTTCCAGAAGGGGTCGTTCTTGGCCCACACGCGGTTGTAGAAAGGAATGTGCTGCTCCCTTGGGTTTGCGCTGCGGCTGGGCAGCCATCGGATGTTGGGGAACAGAAACATGTTGTCGCCCTGGCTGAAGTCGGCCCACTGCTTGGCGGTGCGGGCACGGGCGACGGCGGTGTTGTATTCGGCGGCCTGATAGCGGTTGAAGGTGTTGAGGACGGCGCGGGCCATGCGGTCGAACTCTTCAGGGCTTCTTTCCACGCCTTCGCGGTCGGCAAGCTGACGCTCCAGCTGTTGTGTGGCGTGGAAGGCCTTGTAAGCCGCAAAACGGGCCACGTTAGCCTCGAACTGAATCTGCATATCCAAATACCTATCTCCGTAGGCGGAAGGGCTAAAAACGCCCGAAACGCCCTTTGCGAGGTTCTCGGAATATGCCCGGTAGAGTTCAGGGTGGATGGTACCGGCCTTGCCGTCGCGCACATCGGCAATGACCTGGGTGTAGAGCTGGCGCATGGAGAGGGCATAGACGCGGGGCAATGCGGCCACGGCCATGGCCAACTCTACGGGGCTGCCTTGGAAATAGAGGCTGTCAAGGTCAACGAGGGACGGGGCATCGCCCGTCCTCAGGCGAAAAAACGCTTCAGGCGGTTGAACAGGTTGGTGACTCCTGGCTTTCGATTGTCGGCCTTCGGGTCTTCTTCCTCGTCGTTCAACGGGTTTTCAGGCACCGTTTGAAAGGCTTTTAACGCCTGTTTCAGATCCATCTCCTCTTTCAGTTGCTCGTAGTTGTCAGGCTTGGGGATGGGGAACTCGTCGTAGATGTAGTCGTCGTCGACGGGAACCTCCTGACGGATGGCACTGATGACATCCCACTTGTCCTTCAGTCGCGCCCAGTCGGTTTCGAGTCCCTCGTACATGATTTCGCCGCCTTGCAGGTTGAAGCCGAAACGCTTGAGCACGGCACGGAAGCGGGTGTTGAGGATGGAGAGGACAAACAGTTTGTCGCTCTCGTTCTTCTCGCCCTCGGCCTCCTTGTGTACCTCGCCCAGGGCCTGGCTGCCTATCTCGCCCTGCTCGGTGGTGAGGGTGTTGCCGAGGATGACCTTGGAGATGGCCGCGTCGCATTTGGAGATGAGGAGGTCGTAGACATCCGCGCTGCTGGTGCTGCCGCCGGTGTCGTGAAGGGTAAGCTCCGCCCCCTTGGGCTTAATCATATAGCCCGCGCTGCCCCATTCCTCCATGGCTTGTTCGAGCTTGGCGCGTGTGGCCTCGTCGTAGTCGTCGTAGGAAAGCTCACGGAAGGGCATGCCGAACATCTCGGCGAACTGGCTCCAGTCGCCGAATCCGCCGCGCTTATAGATGACATACTGTGCGACGACGGCGAAGATGCCCATGTCGGTGGGGTCGCCAGCCCAGACCATATAGTTGGCCAAAGGCGGCTGAAGATAGAGGAAGTCGGGGGTGGCCATGTTCTGCTCACGGCTGACGCACTGGAAGCCGTCTTCGGGATGGACATGTTTGCGTGGGATAAGGTCGAAGTCGATGCGGTACTGCTCTTCGTCCTCGTCGAACCAGACGCGGTTGACCTGAAGGAGGGTGTAGCCGTAGAGGATGGTGCGCAGCAGCTCCTTGATGAAAATGCGCATGTCGGGAGAGTTGAGCAGCTTGCCTATTTCCTCGTCCTCAGTACCGTCGCGCTTGAATACGAGCCTTTTGTTGAGCACCGCGTCGCAGCGTTTGCCCCATGTGGCCTCCACCTGTCCGTCAAGCTCCATGTCCTTATATAGGTCGTAGAGATAGGTGCGGACGGGGTTGGTGGGGTTCTCGAATGCAGCGATGGCGCGTCGCCAGGTCTCGATGTCCTGAGTGGATCGGTTTGGGACACGCACATTGATGTTGGTGATATGGACACCGTTCTTGGGCAGTTCGCCCTTCTTTCGTGTTACAGCCATTTGTTCCTCCTTTTCCTGTTGCCGCCGAATTTGACATAGTTGCTGCCTTTGGATCCGTCGAGGCGGGCGAGTCCGGGCATGGCGGCCTTTTCTGCCTGGACTGATTTGAGGAAGGCAATGGCATCGTCGTATGCCTTCTCTCGTGTTTCGGGCATATTGACGGGGCTTGAGCCTTCGTAGCAGTAATAGATGGCGATGTCGCGGACGAGCTTGACGGTCATGCCGTCGCGGGCCGCGCCTGTCTTGGCATACTCGGCCTCGATGTCGTAGCGGACGCAGATGTAGCTGCGCACCATGGCCATGGCATCCTCGATGGCTTGGGTGGCCTTACTGTTGTCGCCGCGAGTGATTGCGGTGAGCGATTCGGCATGGATGCCGTCGGTGAGTTCTTCAACTGTGATGTACATGGCGTGTCATTTAGTGTGATAGAGGCATTGCCGGATGATGTAGAGATAGTCCTTCATCTCCTTACGGAAGATGCCGAGCCGGACAAGCTCGTCAATTTTGTCGCGGTCGTAGACCCGTACCTTGCCGTCTACTTTGATAACGAAGTATCTCTTTTTTGTCAATTGATGCATTTTGTCTGCATGCCGGATGGCGTTCTTTACCCGAACGTAGTTCATGAACCTTTTCCATAGTGTTGTCATTTTGATGGTTGTTTTAGATGTTGATGATATGTTAGACCCGTTTCCTGTTTCGGGGCCTGCGGCCCAGGGAAACGGAGTTGATTTCGTGTGTGCGGATCTTTCCGTTGAGAATGAACCAGGCACCCTCGACGCAGTCCGCGCCGTCTGCCGGTGCCTTGAGCTGTTCCGTAAGCAGTATGAATTCCTCGGCGAGCCTTTCCATGTGCGGGTTGCCCTTCAGCTCCTCGTTGAAGACAAGGCGGCCTTGCCTGTTGAGCGGTTCCAGGTTGCCCTCGATGCGCGAGAACTTGTCCGGCTTCTTGCGCGGGTCGGGGCTGATATTCAGGAAGCCGTCCTTCTTGCCGCGCTCGGCGAACAGGGGTAGGAATACCTGCTGGTAGAACGGATCCTGAAGCCTGTTGTTCTCGATGAAGTTGTACACCTGCACGCCTTGAGGGACATCCTCGTTGATGTCGTAGAACCAGTCCACGAACTGTGCGCTGGTGGCGTGGTCGTCGCGGGCATTGATGATATAGAAAACGCCGTCCATGTAGCCCAGCAGTGCCATGGCCTTTCGGCTGGACGCTTTTTTCAGGTTGTTGGACGGCGAAGGGTCGGCGTAGTTGACCAGGAACGGGAAGTGGCGCAGCGGGGGCACCTTGCCCCATGTCAGCTCCTTGAACACGGTTCCCTCTGTGATTGGGTTGTTGAAATACTCCTTTTGCGCCGACTTGGTGGATATCTTGGAGAGGATGAAATCGATGTCGGCCTCGGAGTTCTTCTCCGGCCACGACGATTTTCCGTTTTTGTCGCGGATGTTGATGACCTCGAACTTGTCGGCCTTCTCACCGGCCAACTTGATGCAGCAGTCCTTGGCGATGATGTTGCCGTTGAAAAGAATCCTGATGTCGCCCGATACGGACACAGTGGGAATCAAGGCTTGCTCGATCCAGTCCCATTTGGCCTTGATGCGGTCAGGGTTGCGGCATTCCTCGTCGGTGTCGATATCGTCCACGAGGATGAAGTCGGGACGCTTGGCCTCGTTACGGGTACCACGGGGGCTTTGTCCCGCACCGATGGCCCTGAAGGAGCATCCGCACTTGGCGACGAACTGGCCCGTCTCCCAGTTGCCGGGGTTGACCTGGTCGCCGTAGTCGTTGATGATGCGGGCGTTCTTCTCCAGCTGGAGCTGGAAGGGCAGCAACAGGCGGCATGCGTTGTCGAAGCTGTTCGACACCAGAAGCATGTTGAAAATCTTCCCGGTGAGCGCGAGAAACAGCACCTCCATCATGGAGCGGGCAGACTTGGCCAGCTCGCGGCTCCATGCCCTGACCTCGTACCAGCGTGGGTGTTCAATCAGTCGTTTGGTGGCTGCCTTGTGGAAGGCTGCCGGTTCTGCCGTGCAGTATGCCGGGAAATAGTACTTGAACCATTTTTCGGGATCCGCCTCAAGCCGGGCAATACGCTTCAGCTTCTCCTCCTGGCTTTCCTCGGTGTCGACCTCGACATCCGAAATGAAGCTTTCGTAATACTGCCTCCATTCTTCGAGCAGCTGTTTGTCGGTGGGTTTGCGGAGCTTGGCCATGGCTACAGACAGGATTTGATGTAGGCGTTGAAGAGGCGGGCAATCTCCTTGCTCTGGTCGAGGCCGCAGGTCTTGCGGACGAAGGCGAGGAACTCCTTGCCAGTGGCTATCTTCTCGGCGGTGTTGGTTTCGGTTTCGAGGTTCTTGATGGCGGCGGTGATCTTTACCACGGCATCGGCCTCTTTGGAGGTGAGCAGCTGCTTGCCGTCTTCACGTTGTTCGACGGTGTCCTTCCACTGTTCAAGCTGGCGATAGAGCCACGACAGCTGCATATCCTTGCCCACGAGGAGTGAGGTGCGCATCTCGTCCCATTTCCCCTCGTTGACCCACTTGCAAATTGTAACCTTTGAAACTCCGACGCGGTCGGCGATCTCTGCCTGTGTGATTCCCTCGTCGTTCAGGAACAGCTGCTTGGCGAAATCCTTCTTCTGTTTGATTGTCAATTCTGCCATAATCGGTTGGTTTAGCGGTGCAAAATTGCACACGCGCAGGGGCATAATCAAAAAAGGTGTCAAACTCTTTCCTCACTTTTTGCGGGGGCTGGATTGTTGATGGATTTTTGCACCGTGAAAAAGCACGAAATGAAGACGAATTTTAGGATAGTGAACCGTGACCAAGGCGGCAAGGTCGCCGAGGTCTATATGTACGGCGTGATCGGTGCCGGACTCGACATCGACACGAATGTGATTGTGGCGCAAGTCGAGCAGATGAGGCGGCAAGGCATACGCGACTTCAAGTTTTTTGTGAACAGCGAAGGCGGCGAGGTGGTTCAAGGCTGCGCCCTGTTCAATTACCTCGACCGTACCGACATCGACGTGGAGTGGGTGATTGACGGCCTTGCCGCCTCAATGATGGCCATGCTCATCACCAACCCCAACCACAAGGTGAGCGCAGCCCGCTACGCCAAACTGATGTACCACCGTGTGCAAGGATCGGTCTATGGTAACAGTGCCGAGGTGCGCTCCATGGCCGAGATGATAGACAAATTCGAGACCTCGCTGATTGAGATGATGGCCCGCCGCATGAACGAGCCGGTCGAAGAGGTTCGCAAGGAGTTTTTCACCGACGGCCTCGACCACTGGATGACAGCCGAGGAAGCCAAAAAGCGCGGACTGGTGGACAGCATCATTGAAGGTAGAAACATCGCAGAACCGGCAGCCGACATCAAGTCGGCCAAAACCGTGTTCGATTTCTTTAACAAACAACTATTAAACATCATCAAACCCAACAACATGGACAGAGCAAAATTCGCAAACCTGCTGAACAAGCAGGAAAAGGACATCGAGACCGACGAAGCTCTTGAGAGTGCAGTGAAGGCCGTTGTCGACGAAAACGTCACCCTCCGCGACGAGCTCAAGGCCGAAAGGACCAAGAGTGCCGGGCTGGAGCAGCAGGTGAAGACCATGAACGAGGCGAAGGTGAAGCAGCTGGTGGATTCGGCCATCGCCGCCAAGAAGATTGGCGAGGACGAGCGCGAGACCTACACCAAGCTGGCCACCAACGACTTCGAAATGGCAGAAAAGATTATCGGTAAGCTTCAGGGCGTGACCCCTGTGACTGACCAGCTGAAGACCCCCGTCGTCAACGAGGCCGAGAAGGACTGGACTTTTGACGACTACCACAAGAAAGGCAAGCTGGAGAACCTGATGAAGGAGAACCCGCAACGCTATTCTGAACTCTTCGAGGCCAAGTACGGCCACAAACCCAACAACATCTAAAAAAGTAAAGAGATGAACCCTATCAACACTGAGAACAACGCGAGCTACAACTTCGTAGCTCCGAGCATCCCCGAAGATGCCGACAAGAAAACGGAAGTGATGTTCCCCACCGCCGAGGTCGTGAGCCCCACCATCAGCTCGAACAAGGCTGATGCGCCGGTGCGCCGCCAGAAGACCATCGTGAAGCTGGGCACCCTCTCCGCTGCCACCACCCTGACCTTGGCCCCCGAACCCGCCAACTTGAACGTGGGCGCAATGGTGGCCGTCAACTGGACGAGCGACGGCACGGCGAGAGCCGTCACCGTGAAAGTGGGAGCCGACACCGTGGCCACCCTCAGCGGCACCGCCTCAACGAAGGTGACGAAGCAACTGATGTGGGACGGCGAGTCGTTCCTGGCCGTCTAATGAGAAACGAGAAACAGTAACAACAAACACAACAAACACAATGAAAGCAAAATTCTTCAGATCGCTTCTGTTGGCCGTGATTGTGGCCATGGGAGTGGGCACCCTTTTCGGTGCAGGAGCTGGCGTGGCCGCTTTGGGTGCGTCGGCATTGGTTAAGGTTCCGGCTGGTTCGCTCTGCATGAGTGTGACGCCGGAGATTTGGACGGACTACATCGTGGAGAACCTGTTCAAGAATAACGAGTTTCTCCTTCAGTCCGTCGACGAGTCGCAGTATGTGATTCAAGGCAAGGTGGTACATGTGCCACAGGCAGGCGTACCGTCGAAAGTGAAACGCAACCGCACCCAACTTCCGGCAACAATTACGAGACGTTCGGATGTGGATGTGACCTACGCATTGGACGAGTTCACTACCGACCCGCGCTTCATCCCGGATGCCGACAAGGTACAGCTGTTCTACGACAAGATGAACTCGTGCATGACGGAGGACATGAGCTACCTGCGTCAGGTGATTGCTGACTCGATGCTTTACACCTGGAGACCCAAGTACTTCATCAAGGCCAGCAAGACGAAGAGCGCCGACTACACCATCCACGGGAACAACCTGCGCACGGGGGTATGTATGGACGATTTCGTGAAGGCGAAGGCTGTGTTCAATAAATGGGGCATCCCGAAAGAAGACCGCTACGTGCTGCTGCCGACCGAGATGTACAACCAGCTGTGCAACGACGTGCGCAACGCAACGAACGAGAACCTGATGACGGCTGTATATAATCCCGTGAACGGATCCCTTGAGAAACTGGAGGGCTTCACCATCATCGAGAGACAGACCGCATTGCTTGCATCGAACAGCACGCTGACGCAGGTAACTGGCAAGCCTTATTTTGAATGGACATCGGGCAATGACCTGACCTATACTCCTGAGGACTACGAGGATATTGATGCAGGCGAAAAGGCAGCAGCTACGCAAGCCTGCGCCTACGGCCTATTCTGGCAGAAGAGTATGGTGCGCCGTGCCTTGGGCGAGACCAAGATGTTCGAGAACGAGGGCGACCCGACCTACTACGGCGATGTGTACAGCTTCCTGAACCGCATGGGAGGCCGCCGCAGCCGAGGCGACGCGAAGGGTGTGCTTGGCCTGATCCAGGAATACCACGCATCGTAAGTAAAACGAAAGCAAACTGACGACCGAATAAATACTGAAGCCATGGAAAAAAACCGTATAGCACGACTTGTTATCCATTGCACCGCCACTGTGGAAGGCAAGGAGGTGACAGCCGCTGACATCCGCCGTATGCATTGCAGCCCGAAGCCGACAGGCCGAGGGTGGAGACAAGTCGGCTATACGGACATGGTGCATCTGGACGGCAAGGTTGAGCGTCTGGTACCGAACAATGAAGATGCGTATGTGGACGGCTGGGAGGTCACCAATGGGGCAAAAGGCTACAACGGTACAAGCCGGCACATTGTGTATGTTGGCGGACTGGATACCAACCGACGCCCAGCCGACACACGCACCGAGGCACAGAAGGCCGCTTTGAAGGCGTATGTGGAGGATTTCCGCAAGCGTTTTCCGTGGGCTGATGTGTGTGGCCACCGCGACCTGAGCCCCGACCGTAACGGCGACGGCATCATCACCAGCAACGAGTGGACGAAAGTCTGCCCATGCTACGATGTAAGAAAGGAGTATGGGATATGATGAGCGAATGGCTACAGATAACGAGCTTGGTGCTGAACCTGGTGCTTGGCGGGACACTCATCGTCACCGTGGCCACGCTGAGGGCCACCGTGAAGAAAGCCGAGGCCGAGGCTGAAAAGGCCAATGCCGAGGTGGAACGCATGAAGGCTGACAACGAGCGCAGCGCGATGACTACCTTCCAGGAGTTCATCGTCGAGCCGCTGAAGACAGAGATCAAACGACTAAACAGAAATATCAGTGGACTACAGAAAGCGATTAGGCAGGCTAACAGCTGCCCTCATAGTGACGATTGCCCTGTTCTTGACGAGTTGCAGAAGCAGTCGGACGACGAGTGTGGAGCGAAGAAGTGAGACCCGCACGGAAACAAACTCCACGGTGTCAAGCACTACCAACACGGAATATGTGCATGACAGCGTGTTTGTCTATGTCGGCGACACGGTCGTGATAACCCGCTGGCGCACCTCGTGGCGCGACCGCGTCATCCATGACACGGTGTTCAAACACACCACAGACACTATCCACGAAACGAATGATGTCGAGAAGGTGGTGCAGGTTCCCACAAAAGGCAGCAGTGCCGGTTGGGCCGTCGCCCTCGCACTGATGCTCCTGATTGTGGTTTACATACTGATTAAAAGCTTTTTGAAATAACATTAAAAACACATTGAAATGCCATTACCCTATGTAAGAATCAATTTCGCCAACGGTGCCATAGGAGGTTCGGCTGCCATGGACGACGGTTGCACTGGCCTTATCTGCAATGCAGAGGCCGTGTCGACCACGTTTGCCCTGGGCACCAACTATCTCATCACTTCACTGAAAGGGCTTGAGGATCTCGGCATCAACGCTTCCTCGACCGGGCCAAACGCAAACGTGTACAAATGCGTGAAGGAGTTCTACGACGAAGCACCGAAGGGCACAAAGCTCTATCTGCGTGGTGCGGCCACGAGCGTCACTGTTGAGAACCTTGTCCTGAAGACCAACGCCCATGCCTGGCCGCTGTTGGAATATGCCGCAGGTGAGATCCGCACTCTGATTGTGAAGGTGACCGACGCGAACAACTACACGCCCGCCGTCACCCACGCCATTGACGCAAAGGTGGAGTCCGCAATCACAAACGCCCAGGCTTTGGCTGTGGCCGCTGCTGAAGACTTGAAGGCTCCATTGTTGGTGTTGCTTGAAGGCCGTCATTACAGCGGTACCGCCGCCAGTCTGCCCGCTCTCAACGCACTCACCGCCAATCGCGTGGCCGTTGTCATCGGTGATACCAAGACTGGCTCAACGGGTGCTGCCGTTGGCCTTTTAGCCGGACGCATCGCCCGCATCCCGGTGCAACGCTCTATTGCCAGAGTGAAGGACGGCGCAATGGTGGCAACCACCATGTACATCAAAAACTCAGTGGCCGAAAGTGGCAGCCCCGATGTCATCCACGGCAAGGGCTTCATTTGCCCGCGTACCTTCGTCGGCAAGGGCGGCTACTTCTGGAGTGACGACAGCATCGCAACCGGCCCCACCGACGACTACTGTCTCATCCCGCGCCGCCGCACCATCGACAAGGCCTATCGTATCGCCTACCTCTCCATGCTGGAGCAGGTGAGCGACGAAATCGCCCTCACCGCCGACGGCAAGATTGCCCCGGCAGTCTGCAAGAATATGGAGACGGTGATGGAGAGTGCCATCATCAACCAGATGACCAGCGTCGGCAACCTGGGCAACGACCCGCAGGATCCAAATGACACCGGCGTGGTTGCCTATGTGAACCCTGAACAGAACATCGTGGCCACTTCGAGACTGGAGGCATCATTGCGTATCCGTCCATACGGCTACGCCAAGTATATCGAAGTCGACCTTGGCTTCCAAACCCTTAACCATTAAAAGAAAGGAGGTATCATGTTTAATTCAAGAGAATACGAATGGGCAGACATTTCCATTCTCATCGGCACTCGCATGCTTGTAGGCTTTATTGCCGTGAATTACAAGAACAAGCAGAGCAAGAACCCCATCTATGGCAAGGGCAATGAGCCATACGCCGTCCAGAAAGGCAACAAGAGCCATGACGGTGAATTGGCCCTGAACATGAGTGAACTGCTCGCATTGCAGGCAGAAAGCCCAACAGGAAGCATCCTTGACCTTAGGGTGGATATGACAATTTGCTACGGCAACCCCGATCAGGGTGATGTGATGCACACAAAGAAGTTGCTCGGTGTAGAGTTCACTGAAGAGCCAGAAGGAATGAAACAGGGCGACGACCACAGCGAACACACGCTCCCATTCATCTTCCTACGCGAATTGAATGGATAAAAAACCAACGGCCCCGTCCACCGACGATTCTTCCATGTCGGACGGGCGGGGCTTATTTCAAAACGAAACCAAACAACAAACGACATGGAAAAAGAAGAAAAGACCTTGGTGGGACAGGCCACACCAGAACAAATCGAGGCCTGGAAGAAACAATACGGCGACATTTTTGCTGTCACCGTCGACGGCGGTATCTGCTATCTGAAGAAGCCTTCGCGTAAGGCTCTTGGATATGCATCCTTTGCTTCAAAGAACAATCCGCTCAACTTCAACGAAGTCATTCTTAACGACTGCTGGCTTGGCGGCGACGAAAGCATCAGGACAGACGACTCGAAGTTCCTGGGCATTTCCGGGGCCATTGCCCAACTCATCGAGGTGAAGGAGGCAGAAATAAAAAAGCTCTGACCGTCGCCGAGATCGGAGAGGGGAAAGGACAAGGCTTTCGGAAAAGCGACGCACAACTGCGATACTATTTCCACATAGCAAACCCTGAAGATCTCAGCGACGAAGAGTGGGCCATGCGTGTGCGTGAGCTTGAATGGGTGAGAAAACAGGAATCCAAATCATTAAAAGGTAAGTAAATGGCACAAGTCGTAAAATTCACAATCAATCTCGACGGCAATGCGGTGGATGGCGTTGCCCATCTTGAGGAGGGAATGGATCAACTTGTGACCTCCGCGAACAAGGTCGGTTCAGTGTTTGACAGCCTTGGCAACGCCGCGTTTAAGTTGAACAATATAATTGGCCTCGTTTCCAATGTGATAGGCCGTGTGACATCATCGATGCAGGCTTGCGAGCAAGCCAACCAAGCCCAACAGGAGGCGGAAACCAAGCTGGCGCAGGTGATGCGGAACACGATGAACGCAGGTGCGGATGAGATGGCCGCCATAAAGGAACTCACAGCAGCCCAACAGCAGCTTGGCGTGATTGGTGACGAGGTGCAACTGGCAGGTGCCCAGGAACTGGGTACATATCTTGAGAAAACGGATAGCCTGAAGCAACTCATCCCCGTGATGAACGACATGCTGGCACAACAATACGGACTGAACGCCACACAGGAGCAAGCCGTGACCATCGGAAGCATGATGGGCAAGGTTATGGAAGGTCAGGTCGGAGCATTGAGCCGTTACGGATACAAGTTCGATGAAGCGCAGGAGAAGATTCTGAAATACGGCACCGAGGAGGAAAAGGTGGCTACCCTTGCGGAAGTCATCACCCAAAGTGTCGGAGGCATGAACGAGGCACTCGCGGCAACGCCTGAAGGCCGACAAAAACAGGTGGCCAACGAAATCGGCGACATACAGGAACGCATCGGGGCACTTTGGATCCAAATTCAGGAGGTGTTGCTACCTATCCGGGAAAAGGTTCTGAGTGTGATAACCACCGTCATCGAAAAAGTCGAGGCATCAATGGACACCATCAAAGCCGTTATTCCTATTGTGCTTGATGTGGTTGGCGTTATAGGCGCAGTCATTGCAGTGGTCAAACTGTGGTCAGCAGCGCAAGCCGTCCTCAATGTTATCATGACGGCCAATCCTATCGGGGTAATCATCATGGCCATTGCCGCGTTGATAGGCATAATTGTCGCCGTGGTAAGGCACATGGAGGGTTGGGGCGAGACCTGGAACAACACGATGGAATACCTAAAGCTGACCTTTCAACAGTGTGGTGCCTGGCTTCACAAGAAGTGGCTTGAAATTGAGGACTTCTTCATGTCGGGATTTGAAACCATCATGGAAGGATGGTACAAAGTCCAATCCCTGTGGGACGGGGAAGGTGCCGCCGAGGGCCTTAACAAACTCAGAGACCAACGCGACGAGAGGGCCAAGGCCATCGCCGAGGCCCAGGGCAAGATAGACGAACTTGCGGAAGCCCGCCGAAACATCGACATTTGGCAAGTAAAGCTGAAGAAGGACGGAAAAGAGGAAAGCAATGGCACATCAACGATGGGGGCTTTGCTTTCGTCCGTGAATGGGGGCCTGAATGCCATCTCGACAGGCGATGCCTCAACTGCGGCTTCGAAGAGCGCACAAGCCACCGCCACTGGCGGAACCCGCAACACCACGGTGAACATCAACCTCGGCAAGATGGTGGAAAGCATCGTCTTCAACGGAGGGTACGAAGAAAACGAACAGGATATGGAACAAAGGCTGGCCGCGATGCTCTCACGCATCCTCGGCATGGCCGAAGCAACAGCCGGATAAGATATGTTTGTAGCTGGACTGAATTTAGTGAGACGTGCAATAGCCGAGACCAGGCCGATGCCCAACGGCATGGGAAACTTTGGCTTTGCCGATTACTATTCCCCAGTCACCCTGAAAGGTGACGGACTGGATGTGAATTTGGATGCCGACCCGCTCATTGCCGTGGCCCGCGCCAACAACATTGTGTGCCGTAGTGTCGCCAAGCCGAAAAAGGATGGAACCATCAAAGAGAGCTGGGCGGTGGGCGACTGGGATATCACCATCGCCGGGGTCATTATCGCCAAGACCAAGGAGGAACTGTGGCACTCCGTAGAGCAGTTATGCTTGATTAGTGAAAAGCGCCAGTCACTTGAAATAACCTGTCCTCCGATCAACGAGCAATACGGCATTACGCGGATAGCCGTGAAGCAGCTTCAGCTGCCCTTTACAGAAGGCGAACTCAATCAGCAGTTCACCATTACGGCCCTCAGCGACACAAGCCACGAACTATTGGAGGAGCTTTGATGTTCAGGATGGACTTTGACATAACTGTTGGCAATTACCGCCTGAAGATGGTGGACGCTGTGAAGGTGAAACACTCCGTGGAGCAGCTCTCCGACACTGCCACCATCACCTTGCCCGCCATGGTGGAGGGGAAGACCATCGAAATAGAGGACAAACTGAAAGTGGGCGACGCCGTGACCATACAACTCGGCTACGACGACCGCCTTCAAACAGAATTCAAAGGCTATTTGAAGGCCATCAATACGGACGGCGGCAACCTGACCTTGGAGTGCGAGGATGCGATTTACCTTTTCGACAAAAAAGTTTCCGATGTGGAACTCAAGAGCGTCACCATGAAGGCATTGCTGGAAAAGGTGGTGAAGCAGGTTGATCCGGCAATCACCGTGCAGACCGAGTTCGACTTCACATGGGAAAAGTTCACCTTCTACCACGCCACCGCCCGCGATGTGCTAAAGAAGGTTCAGGATGAGACGAAGGCCAATATCTGGTTCGACGGGCAGACGCTGCATGTGCAGCCCCAATATGCCCAAGCGTCGGGTCGAACAGTGGTCTTCGACTTTGAGCGCAACATCGAGTCGTCTAACTTGAAGTACCGAAAGGCGAGTGATAAGAAGGTGGAGGTGACGGTGGAACTGACCGATGCCGAAGGCAAGAAATCCGAGGTGAAATACGGAGCCGAAGGTGGCAAGAACATCAAGCGTGTCGGTCACGGCATGACGAAAGCCGAGGCTAAGAAAATCGCCGAGAACGAGTATAACCTTTGGTGTTACGATGGATACGAAGGCTCATTCACGGGTTGGCTGGTGCCATTTGTCGAACCGGGTGATGCGGTTCGCCTTCGTGATGCCGACTACCCGAACAAGGAAGGCGTGTATTATGTGACGGGAACGGAAATTAGTTTCTCAAAAGATGGAGGAAAAAGAACAGTAAGCCTTGGGAGGTGGCTCAGCAAATGAAAACGCTATTTCTTCTTTTGAACATACTTTTTGGCCTGCGGGTCATAGCCTTCAGTAACGAGCACGAACACATCGGCATCGAGCCAGTCAGTGAGACGAATGGTGTAGTCCTCTTCGCCCTTCCTGGTCACAAACTGCCACTCACCTTCCTTGGGAGCACGGTCGACCACACGGACATTGAAGTTGTGAGCCTCGCCCCAGTTGCTGAACCACACGCGCACATCGGCGTGTTCGTTAGGGCCGACGATACGAACCTTCCCATAGACACTCCGTGTGACACTCGCCGAAATGTTGGCCCCGTAGTCCGTCACGATGGTGATAGTCTCGTCATCAGAGTGATACACGGGACTCCCTTGGGCGAAGCCGAAGACTGCTGTCAAAACCAAAGACACTATAATAAACAACCTCTTCATGCCGCAAAGATAGCAAAAAACTGAAACATGGATAATTACACTGAAATAAAGAACAAAATCCGTGCCATGGTCGGCCAGAAAACCCCGCTATTGCTCACCGGCAAGGTGGAGCGCGTGAACGGCGAAACCTGCACCGTATCGATAGGCGACCTCACGCTCACCGATGTGCGCCTGCGCTCGGTGATCAACGGAGAGGACTCCAAGCTGCTCATCACGCCAGCGGATAACAGCTATGTCACCATCATAGATCTGAGCGGTGAACTGCGCGAGACCGAGGTGATAGGCTACAGCCAAATCAAAGCCATCGACATCCAAGGCACCGATGCCGACCCCGTCAAAGTCACCATCAACGGTGGCGACAACAAAGGACTGGTGAAGATTGACGAACTGACCCAAAAACTAAACCAGCTCGTCGATAAGTTCAACGCGCACACGCATAAAGTGACAGTATCCCATCCGGGCGGAACAGTAGTTTCAACCACCCCTTCGCCTACTGCCTCTCAATTCAACAAAAACCAATATGAAGACACTAACGTGAAACACTGATGAAAAACATCGACATACAAATAGACGAAGACTACGGCCTGAAGACTGACCCGGTCAAGCACGACCTCGTAGTGGGTGACGTGACCCTCCAAAACCAGGCACTCATCCTCATCGCACAGCCGGGCGAGTGGAAGGAACACCCTATGGTGGGCTGCGGTATTGAGGGCATCACCAACGACGAGGACAACGGCCAATGGAGGCGCGACATCCGTGAGCAGCTTACCCGCGACGGCATGAAGGTGCGTAGCCTTAAAATCAACCAAGACAATATTGAAATAGACGCAGAATATGAGAACGACTGAAGAAATCAAGAAACAGATGACCGACGCGGTGCTGGCAAATTCCACTCTGCGCGACGCTTTCGGTCTCGACCAGAACCAGGAATGGGACACACAGGTGTCGTCCGTCAACATTCTCAACCTCATCATCTACATCGTCGCCATGGCCATCCGCACACTCGAATGGCTCCACGACCAGTTCCGTGCTGAGGTGGAAGAGCGCATCGCTGCCGCCTTCCCCGGCACCATCTCATGGTATTGGAACAAGGTCATGCAGTTCAGATATGGGTACGATGTCAACCAATACGGCGTGTATGAAGGTGCGGCACTCGAACACCCCGAAGCCCTCATCATCACTCACTGCGCTGTGATGGAACAAGACAACGGCATCATCGTAAAGGTCAACAAGGGCACAGATACCTACGAACCGCTCACCGCTTCCGAACAGGAAGCTTTGGAAGCCTATGTCAACACAATCAAATTTGCAGGCACTGTGGCCACCGTCTACAGCTTCGATCCAGACGAAATACGCTTAAAACTCAACATCTGGCGCAACCCTATGGTTCTTGATGAGAACATGTGCCTCCGCGATACTAACAGCACCCCGGTGGTTGAAAACGCGGTCGTGGCCTATCTCAACTCAATCGCCTACGGTGGCACGTTCAACAAGACCAAACTCATCGATGCTGTGCAGCAGGTGGAGGGCGTGATTGACGTTACCATTCGTTCAGGTAGCATCTACTGCCACCAAGACCAAAGCAGCCACAACTTCAATTCGTTTGTGCAGAATTTTACCAGCTATGCTGGACATTTTACCTTAGGTGGCACCCATGGCGGTCTCACCTGCTACGACCAAAACTCTTAAAGCCATGACTTATCCAAATTATTCGGCGGCTATGCACCACCTCAGTGACCAGCTTACGCCTATGGTTCTTCGTAAGACCGTGTGGCGTGCACTGGTGCAGGTCATCCTCGGGCCTGTCGAGGCTCTCAGTACCGACTATAGCACTTTTCGTGCCGCCAAGCGGCAGCGCATGGAGCACAATGGGCAGGTTCGTCTGCTCGAGCGTATCTGCAATATCCTCATGGTGAGTAGTTATAGTCCGAATTCCCCGCTTATCTACTTGGACGAGCCTGAACCCATCTACGATTTCATTATTTCGCCCGACGGACAATGGGAACTGCAAAGCAGCATCCACTACGACCAGTACGGAAAGATCGATTGGAACACGCAAAACCATGACCCAGAAGAGGAACCCGAGCAATATAGCATACTGCACGACCGCAGCGGCCACTCAGCAGGTCTTGGCTTCATAGTACACATCTCGACGGCCCTCGGCCCTGATGCGCCCAACTCATATTGGAAAACCCGCTTCTACACACGAGGTGGCGAAACCGCCCTACGCAGCATCGTTGACACCTACAAACTCGCTGGCAAGCAATACACCATCGTGTGGGATGAAGAATAAAACAACAAATAAATACCATAAGCAATGAAAAAACTCAACACCAACAACGCGGGGCGCATGCCCTTCTGGCAGGCCGACCTTGACTGGATACAACAGGCCTACACCCAACCAATAGAGGATATTGTCAAGGAACTTGGAATGCTTGACGCATCCACCCCAAGACCATACTTTCCAGTCACAGGCTGTCGTGTTAGCCTTAATAATGGTAACATCTCCATGTCCGCTGGCTGGTTTTGGTGGGATGGCAAGTTGCTTCCTGTCCGTGCGTTGGGAACCACATCTGCATCAGCATTCAGAAACCCCGTGGTAATCCTTTCTGAGGTTAGCCATTATGACACCAACGGATCGCGCCAATTCATTCTGCCCGATCTCAGCACCGAAACCGTAAATGACGTGTGGCAGGACGACTATATCGAACCTTCCGTGATTGATAGTGCGGAAGAGGATCGGCCTGGTGTAATAATACTTCCTGGCGCATTGACGCTTTCCCAACTCATCAAACGCCGTTCCGAAGATTCCGAGAGAGCATGGGTTACAATATCAGGTTTGACCGCCCCAGAGCAAATGGCATTCAAACAAATAGGAAGAACTGTTGTTCTAAAGGGTGGAGTCTTCCTTAAAAATGACGACACCCCTGCCGTAACGGGTCTTCCCGCGCCTTTGGGTGGAAGGGCGCAACTCGTCGTTGGAAAAAAAGTATATGCCGTCCCCATGTTGCAGCCTCAAAATGCCAGCCTCAATACCGAGGCCGGTGAGTTATATGTCTGGGTCGATAGCGATGGGAACCTCATCGTCCAGCAGACTGACGGCGATACAGATGAATACGTCACCCTCACCGGCATGACTTATATTGCCGAAGAGCCATACGAAGCTGTTTTTATTGATACGAAGGTCATCGTGAATTTATAGACCTACCGCAATGAAAAAATCCATAGTACAACGGAGACAAAGCCTGTGGGATATGGCCATTGAGCACTGCGGATCGGCAGACGCTGCTTTCGCCATGGCCGAGCTCAACAAAATATCGCCTACCGAAAGCCGCCTCACCGCCGGGCAGGAACTCCTAACCCCTGAGCCTATCAACAAAAGTGTGGCCAAGCACTACGCCCAACGGCAACTCGTGCCAGCCACACAAACCGACCTAAAGTAATCACTTCAGTGGGGCCACAGAAAAGGCCCCCGCCTCCAAAGTCAGGCCCTTACCCCTGACAATGATAAAGGTGCCACAACACCACGGCAGAGGCCGTAAGCCTCTCGGTGTTGTGGCACCTATTTGTTTATACAATGTAAGGGACTGCAAAAATAGATAAAAAACGACAACCTAAAACATACAAAGATGGAAAACAAGAAGAAAAGCTACACCTACCACCCGCAATACGGCATCGTGGTAATGTGCACAGACGAGCAGAACCAAATCGACACGTTCAATCGTCTGAAGGAATTGAACCTTGGTCTAAAACTTAAAGTTGTAACGGTATGAGAATCGAAATCAACCACACCTGCGAGGACTTCACCAGCTACAGGGCAGAGCGCGTGAAATCCCTATTCAACGCCGAAACGGGCTACCAATGGAAGCACACGGCAGAACTGCCCATCGAGAACATGGACTGGCAAATCGGCCTCATCGTCGGAAGGTCGGGAAGCGGGAAAAGCAGCATTGGAAAAGCGATGTTCCCCGGTGTTCCGCTCTATGACCTTTATGCCGGATGGCATGAAGACCGTCCCATCATCGACGACATTTGTCCCGATGGTGACTTTGACGCGGTGACGGGCGCACTGTCAGCCGTCGGCCTTGGCGATGTACCGGCATGGCTGCGACCGTTCAAGGTGCTTTCAAACGGCGAACAATTCAGGGCCGGTCTCGCCCGTCTCGTTTGCGACAAGCCTGAAATCGCCGTCGTGGACGAGTTTACCAGCGTAATTGACCGCCAGATTGCCAAGATAGGCGCGGCGGCCTTTGCGAAGAGTTGGCGGCGTGGAAAAGGCAAAATCGTCCTTCTTACTCCGCACTTCGATGTGATTGAATGGTTGCAGCCCGATTGGGTGTACAACACAAACGAGGCGCGGTTCTACACCCGCGACTGCCTTCGGCAAAGGCCACAAATCGAACTCTCAATTTACAGAGTTCCGGGAACGAAATGGGGTTATTTTAAGCCACATTACTATTTAGATCTGCCCATGCCCATCGCGGCCCAGTATTTCATCTGCTTTGCCGGTGACGAGCCTGTGGCACACCTTGCCGTTTGCCCGATGTTTCAGGGTGGACACTACCGGGCCACGCGCCTCGTGGTCATGCCGGAGTGGCAGGGCATTGGCGTTGGCACGGCCTTCCTGAATGAGGTTTGCAGGCTTCATCTTGATGGCCAGGGACGGTGTGGGCGAAAGTACACCACATTGTTCCACACCTCGCATCCGCAACTCTGCCGTGCGCTCAGGAAGTCGCCCAAATGGGTGCAGGTCAGTGGTGCGCTGAAGTTCGCCGACAAAAGCAAGTCCATCAAGACACTCAGCCGGTCGGCTATCAATGGCGGCATGAAACACGGAAGCGGTGGCTTTGGCGGCCATTTCAGGGCGGTACAAGGATTTGAATATATAGGAGACCAGGAACTATGTTAGTGAGGATATTAGGACAGACAACAACGCAGGCATATATCGCCGCAAAAGAGGTCGTAGAAAGATGCGGCTGCACGGTGTTCCATGATTCGATGGAGTATCTGCCGGACATGGAGATAGACCTGAACATCGCGCCGTTGCTGACGGAGAAGATCCCGACCGATGTAATCAAGGAGCCTCGCTTAGGCACGCTCATCTTTCATCCGTCACCGCTGCCGTATGGACGCGGTGCGGCATCCATCAAATGGGCCTACAAAAGGAATGAAGCCGTGACCGCCGCGACATGGTTCTGGGCTGATGATGGCCTTGACACGGGCAATATCTGTGAGCAGGAAATCGTCAAAATAGACCACACCGTCAAGCCGCGACAATTCTACGAGCGCGACATAATTCCAGCCCTTTGTCGAACGCTTGAACGCTGTTTAAGCAGCCTTCGAATAGGTCTTAAACGCGAGATAAAGCAGCAGGGCAAATACGCCACATTCGACAGGAAAGAGGGCTTATAAGCGAAGTGGGCGCACCGGGGAAAATCCGACGCGCCCACTTTTGGAAAAAATTGTACGATTCATTTTAGAAATGTGTACAATTCGTTTTTGCGATTATATACGCTCTTCAATACTTGCTGAATCAATGTCAAATTGCGTTTGCAAGTTCATCCAAACCTCTGCAGGAATACCCATAGCTTTTTCTAATGCCATGGCTACGGAAAGCGAAACTGAGCGTTTCCCATTGATGGTTTCGCTAAGGACAGAAGGTTTGATGCCAGTCAATTCCGACAATTGTTTCTGCGTCATGTTTCGCTCTTTCAGTTCATCCTTAATCATTTCTCCAGGATGAGTCGCAATAAAAGGGGTTATTCTATTATTATTCATAATGCTTTGATATTTCGATTATTAATGCGTTAACAACGATTCCATTTCCATCAGGCGAACTCCCAAAATGCAATCTGTACTGGGTATTAATCCACACCACTTCCACACCTTTCAGGTCTCCTTTCTTTTTCTCATAATGCAGCGACTTAATCAAATACAAATCCTCAACACGTGTCGCGGCTTTAATATAATTTACCGTTTTGACGTATTGCTTCACTACATCTAAAGGCAACTTCTTGTATTTTCGTTCTTTAGTTGAACCTGTCGTGTATAGTTCTTCTAATGCATTATCGTCAAATGATATGTTCATTTATTCCAATATTACACGGCAAAAATAAAACTATTTTGCGAATAATTATCAAATTTGCGAATTTTTTCTTCGTATAAAGTATTATTGTACTTTTGCATCCGCAAAAACAAAAACTCAAATGCCCCAAAACTCGCTCAACCGCTCCATCCTGAAGCTCGCCATCCCCAACATCGTCAGCAACATCACCGTGCCGCTGCTGGGCTTCGTCGACATGATGCTGATGGGGCACCAGGACAGCATCGCCTACATCGGGGCCATCGGCTTAGGTGGCACCATCTTCAGCGTAATGTATTCCATCTTCAGCTTCATGCGGGCGGGCACGACGGGCTTCACGGCACAGGCCTTCGGCGCCAACGACCGCACTGAAATCGCCTACTCGCTCTACCGCGCACTCTGCATTGCGCTGATTGCCACCGCTTTGGTACTTTCGTTGCAAAAAGCAGTGGAATGGCTCAGCATGAAGTTGCTCAACGGCAGCGAAGAGGTGCTGGCCTACACCGCCACCTATTTCCACGTCCGCATCTGGGCCGCGCCAGCGGTGCTTTGCCTCTATGCCTTCAACGGATGGTTCATCGGAATGCAAAATACCACCATCCCCATGGTCATCGCCATCCTGATCAACGTGGTGAACATCGTGTTGAGCATCGTTTTCGTCAACGCCATGGGCATGGGCGTGAGTGGCGTGGCCTTGGGCACCGTCATCGCGCAGTACTGCGGCTTGATTACTGCCATCGTCTTCCTGTTCGCCAAGTTCCGCTATCATCTCATCCCCATTCGACGGGTCATCCTTTTGCAGACAGACAAACTGAAGCGTTTCTTCAAGGTCAACGCCGACTTCATGATTCGCAGCATCCTCTTGGTGCTGAGCATCGCCTATTTCAACAACCAATCGGCCAAGCTCGGCGACGACATGCTAGCCGTCAACATGATATTGATGCAGTTCTTCTACATCTTCTCCTACTTCACCGACGGCTTTGCCTACGCAGGTGAGGCTTTGGTGGGGCGTTTCACGGGTGCACACGACAACAAGCAACTCCACCAAACCGTGAAACTATTATTCATTTGGGGCTTCTTGATTGCCTTGCCTTTCACGGTGCTCTATGCCCTCTTCCCCGACTGGTTCATCGGCCTCGTCAGCGACCAACCTGACATCATCCCTATGGCAAAACCCTACCATATCTATCTGGCACTCATTCCTTTAATCACCTTTGCGGCTTTCCTTTGGGACGGCGTCTACATCGGCGCCACCGCATCGCGAGCCATCCGCAACACGATGCTTATTTCTGCTGTCGGCGTGTTTTTGCCCGCCTCCTTGTTATTAATGCCCCACTTCGGCAACCACGGCCTTTGGATTGCTTTTTTGATGTTTATGGTGGCACGTGGCCTTTCCATGACCTTGATGGCGAAAAAGGCGGTGTTTTTTGGAAACAAATCTTAAACAAATCTAATATAAATCTTTTTCTCTGCTTTGCACTAGCCCTTGTGGGGTTTCTGACAGATCGCAATCCGTCGCAATGAACCTGCGGATTTGTAATCCGCGTTTTTTTCCTATCTTTGCACCAAATCTGAAACTCCTATGGAAGAAATCCTCACTTTTCTCGACGACGTCCTACATAACAACAACCGCCCGTGGTTCCAAGAGCATAAAAACGAATATATCAAGGCTCAGGCCAACTTCAACGCCTTGGCCGAGCAGATCATTGCTGGCGTGCAGAAATTTGACGACAACTGCAAAGGCCTGACTTTGAAAGACTGCACCTACCGTTTCTACCGCGACACCCGTTTCTCGCCCGACAAACGGCCTTACAAGACCCATTTCGGTGTGTTCGTCTGTCCCGAAGGCAAGAAGTCGATGCTGAGCGGCTATTATTTCCACATCCAGGCCAAGGAGTCGGAATACCTGTCGGGCAACATGCTCTGCACGGGGATGTACATGCCCGACACGACCATGCTGAAGACCATCCGCGACGAGATCCTCTTCAACGGCGAGCCGTTGGTGGAAGCCATCGCCAAAGCCAAAGGATTTGACTTGGACACCAGCCACGCCATGAAGCGCGTGCCCAACGGCTATCCCAAAGACCATCCGCAAGCCGAGCTTTTCAAACAGCGCGACTGGCTAGTGGTGCAAGACCTCCCCGAGAAGCGCCTCTTCGACCCACATCTGGTCGACTGGGCGCTAAGTGAGTTCGAGAAGACCAAGGACTTCTGCCAGTGGCTGAATCGGACGGTGAGAGGGGAATAAAAACAAAAAAACATAAAGCTATGAGAGAACTGAAATGCCCAAAATGCGGAAGCGTCTTTTCGGTTGACGAAGCCGATTATGCATCCATTGTCAATCAAGTGAAGAACGCCGAGTTTGCTATAGAGGTGAATCGTCGATTACAAGAGTTACACCAACAACATCTAGCCGAACAGCAAACAGCAGAAGCCAAGTTGGAGAAAAACTATCTGATGGAACTTGGCAAAAAAGATCAGGACTTGAACCGTAAGGAGTTGGAAATCGCCCAACTCAAAAAAGACTTGCAAAACATCGGGCAGCAAAAGAAATCGGAGCTGGATTTGGCCCTGGCCGAAAAAGACAAGACCATCAACGAGTTGCGGTCACAGATAGCACAAAACTCCAATCAGCAGCAGCTGGCAGTCATGGAGGTGCGACAAAAAGCACAAAACTACCTGACCCAAAAAGAGGTAGAAATCACCCAACTGAAGTCGGAGGTGCAGGCACAAAAGATGGAAACGGAGTCAAAAATGGCTGTGCTGAAAGAGCAGTATGAAGGAAAGCTGAAAAACGCACAAGACCAGTTGGATTACTACAAGGACCTGAAAACCAAGATGTCGACAAAAATGGTGGGCGAGACCCTAGAGATACACTGCAGCACCGAATTCAACCGCGTGCGCCCGCTCTTCCCCAACGCCTATTTTGAGAAAGACAACGATGCATCAAGTGGAAGCAAGGGCGACTTCATCTTCCGCGACTACGAAGACGGCATCGAATACGTCTCTATCATGTTTGAGATGAAAAACGAGATGGACGAAACCTCCACCAAACACAAAAACGAGGATTTCCTTAAGAAACTTGATGCCGACCGTAACACCAAGAAATGCGAGTTCGCCGTGCTCGTCAGCCTACTCGAACCAGAGAGCGAACTCTACAACACTGGTATCGTTGACATGTCGCACCGTTATCCAAAGATGTATGTCATTCGTCCACAGTTCTTTATACCGCTCATCACCTTATTGGTACAGACCTCGAAAAAGAGCCTCGACTACAAACGTCAATTGGCTATAGCCCAAAGCCAATCGCTCGACGTGACTAAATTTGAACAACAGCTACTGGATTTCAAAGACAAATTTGGCAGAAACTACCGCCTTGCCAGTGAGAAATTCCAAAAAGCTATTGAAGAAATCGACAAATCCATCGACCATCTCCAAAAAATCAAGGAGGCTTTGATTGGGTCGGAGAACAACCTGCGTTTGGCCAACGACAAGGCCGAAGACCTCACCATCAAGAAACTGACTTACAACAACCCGACCATGAAGGCCAAATTCGAAGAAGCCCGTCAACGGAACCGCGACGAGCTTCTTGATTGACCAATAAAGTCTGAATCTCACGCCAGCTCAAACTGCTCGAGGAACTTCATGTCGTTCTCGAAGAACAGGCGCAGGTCGTTGATGCCGTATTTCAGCATGGCGATGCGTTCCACGCCCATGCCGAAGGCGAAGCCCGTGTATTTCTCCGGGTCGATGCCACTGGCGATGAGGATGTTGGGGTCGCACATGCCGCAGCCCAAAATCTCAACCCAACCTGTGTGCTTGCAGATATTGCAACCCTTGCCACCGCAGATGTTGCATGAGATGTCCATCTCTGCCGAGGTCTCGGTGAAGGGGAAATAGGACGGACGGAAACGCACCTTGGTGCCCTCGCCAAAGAACTCCTGCACGAAGTGATACAAGGTCTGCTTCAAGTCGGCGAAAGAGACGCCTTCATCGATATACAAGCCCTCAATCTGATGGAAGATGCAGTGGGCACGGGCCGAGATGGCTTCGTTGCGGAACACGCGACCAGGGGCGATGATGCGGATGGGCGGCTGGTGGGTCTCCATCACGCGGACCTGCACGCTCGAGGTGTGGGTGCGCAGCAGCACATCCGATGCCTTGTTGACGTTGGGTTCCTTGCTGATGAAGAAGGTGTCCTGCATGTCGCGGGCGGGATGGTCGAGCGGGAAGTTCAAGGCCGAGAACACATGGTAGTCGTCCTCAATCTCGGGACCTTCGGCGATGGTGAAGCCGAGGTGCGAGAAGATCTCGTTGATGTCGCGGCGCACGATGGACAGCGGGTGACGGGCACCCTTCATGTCGGCGGCGGGCATGCTCATGTCGAAGCCGGCATCGTTGCTATGCTGGCTCTCGAACTTTTGCAATTGCTCTTCCACTTTGTCCTGCACGGTGTTTTTCAACTCGTTGAGCTTCATGCCCATCTCTTTGCGAAGTTCAGGGGCCACGGTTTTGAAGTCGGCGAACAAAGCAGGGATGACGCCTTTCTTGCTCAGATAGGTGATGCGGAAATTCTCCAAAGCCTCTTTGCTGTCGGCCTGGAAGTCACGCACCTGGGATAATATCTCTTCTACTTTTTCTTTCATTGGAGTATTTTTTTGCTTTCAGCTATTAGCCATCAGCTATCAGCTTCGGTTTGACTAAGCTGAATGCTGATGGCTGACGGCTGACAGCTCTTTATTTTTCAATCGTAACGGAAATGATAGTCACGGGCTCTACGGGCACATCCATGTAACCGGTCTTCACAGCGGCGATCTTGTCGACGATGTCCAAGCCCTCGGTCACTTCGCCGAACACGGTGTAGTCGCCATCGAGATGGGGCGTGCCACCCACGGTCTTATAGGCCTGACGCTGACGGGCGTTGAACACCTTGCCCATGCGGCTCTCAAACATGTCCAAGGTACGGTCGTCGTACACCTTGCCTTGCACGATGTAGAACTGCGATCCGCTGGAGGCCTTCTGGGGGTTCACCTGGTCGCCTTGGCGAGCTGCACAAAGCGCACCTTTTTTGTGGAAGTGGTTGTCCTTGATTTCAGCGGGGACTCTATAGCCCGGGTCGAGGCGACCGTCTTTGTTTTGTCCGCCTTGAATCATAAAGTCCTTGATGACACGATGGAACGGCGAGCCGTTGTACCAGCCTTGGTTCACCAGTTTGACGAAGTTGTCGCGGTGCTGCGGCGTGTCGTTGTACAATTTAGCTTTTATGGTTCCCATGCTGGTCTTGATGACCACTACGGTTTCCTTCTCGGTGGCTTTCTGTGCCTGGCAGGTCAGACCGACCAAAACCAAAGCAGCGATAATCAGTTTTTTCATTCTATTTATGTTTTGTTGTTTATTCATTTACAAGAGAATACGTAACCTCAAGACGCATCTTGTTTTCTTTGTTCGACTCTGGTCCGTTGAGGATCATACGATGGGCGTTATAGCCGGCTCCATTGATGCCAAAACTCAAGCCACAGTTTTCTTTCTTTCCAGAAACCACGCTCTGCATATATTCAGAGATACGGAAGATAACGGCTTGTTGGTTAGCGTTATAAGTGCCTCCAAAATAATTGACGCCTTCAAAATAGTCAGGCAAGAGGTAAGTGGTGCTGTCGGCATTGAAACCAAGCAAAATAAAGTTGGAAGGCAGGCGGAACAGTGAATCTACCATGTTTTCATCCACGGGAAGCACCAGTTTTGCTTCGTTGATGACGATATGACTACCCTCAAGCGAGTCGGCCCAATGTTCCAAATTGGGCATACAAACGCGCGTTCTGACGCCACCCATGCATTGCGCATAAACCGTTTGCTGACCTGCCGCCGTGTTGCCGTTCACCAGTTGGTCGACAAACTCGGGGCTACCTTGAGTGTAGTCATGGTCGATATGATTGAAATAGGTATCCGACGAAGTCACATAGAAGTCGTAACGCATGGCTTTGTCAGGTGTCTCTGCGTTGTGGTAATAGAGCTGCAACAAGGTGTAGGAGTTGTCGGTCAGTGTCACCGAGGTGATGGCACCAGGTTGGCTGACAGGGTCGCAAATCACAAAAAGGCCTTTGAAGTTCTCCTTGAAATAATCAGGTTGTGTGTAAGCAACTGTATCGAGGTTCATCAGATACTCTCCCAACGTCGCACTCAGCGGGATGCGGAGGATGGAATGACGGATAGTGTCGGTGCCCACAATGTTCATCGCCGTTCTGGGACGGGGACGGAACTGATAGCCATTGGCAAGGTCGATGGGGTCATAGTCAACACTTGAATGATTGTAATAGCTTGAAGTCGATGACAAGGTATCCGTCAACTCATAGACGTGGACGGTCTGCAGCACGTTGGTGTCGCCATAATAGTTTGCGACACTCAACTGTAGCACCAACGAATCCAAGACGGGGTTGTCGCCAAAGTTTTGTCCGGCCAGCGACAGGCGAAACTGGGAATAGAATCCCGCTTCGGAGTTGCCGAAGACAGGGTCTTTCATGCTACCCAGCAACACATTGTTGGTGTTTTTCGTGCTCACTGAATCGATATAGGAGTAACACACGATTTCCACAGTGTCGGTATAATAAGGGACGATGTACTCGCTATCCGAAATAAGGTCGTTGCCGATAGTTCCGGGAGTCTTCTTGCAAGCGGCAAAGGCCAACAGCAACGTGCCAATCATTAACGCCAAGCAGGCTCGAGCGGTTGAATGATAGTTTTTCATTATGGTCAGAAATTATCGTTTGAGGTTATTCGCGGTGAGATAACTCAAAAAAGGTCGTTCTTATTGTTTTTCAAGGATGGTATCGTAGAAATCGTTGCAGGCCTGAGCGTAGTGTACCTGTTCCTTATACGAGAGGACCGGCTTCTTGACCGTCTGCAGATACGCTTCAAGCTCGGGGTGGAGGTGCTCGGTGCTGACCACGATGCCGTCGGAATAGTCGATGGCAGCCTTGGTGAGGTTCACATAGTTGGCCTCCTTGAAATACTTGAGGTCCTTGGCCGTCATGCCCGGCAGCTTCATCTTCTTGTCGAAGCCCGGCCTAAAGTCCTCGGTGAAAGCATCGTCATAGATGGAATAGACAATCTTCGACTCGTTGAAGAGCGGGTTGTCACGGACGTTCATGGCGCGCTTGATGTAGACGGGCATCAAGGCCGAAATCCAGCCATGACAATGGATGATATCAGGCGACCAATTGAGTTTCTTCACCGTCTCGATGACGCCACGGGTGAAGAAGACGCAACGGCTGTCGTTGTCCTCGCAGAAAGTACCGTTTTCGTCATACATCAGGTATTTCTTCTTGGTGAAGAAGTCGTCGTTGTCGATGAAATAAATCTGCATCCTGGCCTTTTGGATGGAGGCCACCTTGATGATCAAGGGGTGGTCCGTGTCGTTGATGATGAGGTTCATGCCCGAGAGGCGAATCACCTCGTGGAGCTGGTTGCGGCGCTCGTTGATGACGCCATAGCGTGGCATAAATATCCTGATTTCCTTACCGCTTTCTTGAGTGGCCTGTGGCAGGTAACGACCGACGAGGCTCATCGGCGTTTCCGGCAGATAGGGTGCGATTTCCTGGTGGACGAATAGTACTCTTGTCTTGCTAGTCATGGGCTGTAGTGTTGCTTAGAAACTACAAAATTACGCATTTTTTTTGGAATAACGCAAATAAAAATAAAAAACCCTACCTTTGCGGAATAAAACCGCAGCCCGCCATGGAATACGAACACTTTGAAAATCAGGAACATGAATGGGAGTCAAACCTTCGAGTGACCGAAGGAGTCGACGGTCCCATCCAAGTCAACCCGAACGCCTTGGAGCGCATGAAACGCAACCAGCAGCAGCTGATGCCGCTGGAGTGGTACGTCGACGGCATCCTCCGTGGCGACCGCGTGGCGCTCAGCAAGGCCATCACCTTGGTGGAGAGTGCCCTGCCCAAGCACCAAGAGCTGGCACAACAAATCATCGCGGCCTGTCTGCCCCATGCGGGCAAGGCCTTGCGATTGGGTATCACGGGCGTGCCGGGCGCGGGAAAGAGCACCTTTATCGAGGCTTTGGGCGTGCATCTCTGCAACAAAGGCCAGAAACTGGCAGTTCTGGCCATCGACCCGTCGAGCCAACGCTCCAAAGGCAGCATCTTGGGCGACAAGACCCGCATGGAGAGCCTTTCCGTGCATCCCAATGCCTACATCCGTCCCTCAGCTTCAGCAGGAACTTTGGGCGGTGTGGCAAGAAAGACAAGGGAAACGATCATCCTTTGCGAAGCAGCGGGCTACGATACCATCTTCGTGGAGACGGTGGGCGTAGGCCAGTCCGAGACGGCGGTGCACTCCATGGTCGATTTCTTCTTATTAATACTCATCAGTGGCGCCGGCGACGAGCTGCAAGGCATCAAGCGCGGCATCATGGAGATGGCTGACGGCATCGCGGTGAACAAGGCCGACGGCGACAATGTGATGCGTGCCAACCGTGCCGCCGCCGAATGTCGCAATGCGCTGCACCTCTTCCCTCTTCCCGAGTCGGGACAAGAGACCAAGGTGCTGACCTGTTCCGCCCTGACGGGCTTCCAAATCGACGAGGTGTGGCAAATGGTGGCCGACCACGTGCAGGCCATCCGCGACAACGGCTACCTCTATAAGAAACGTGCCCAACAGGACGTACAGATGATGTACGACTCGATGGACAGCGCCTTGAAAAACGATTTCTACCAGAACCAGTTGGTGGCCGACCTGCTTCCTTTAGTCGAAGCTGATGTCCGCGGCCAGCGCATGAGCGCGTATATCGGGGCGCAGAAGTTGCTGGATGCTTATTTTAATATGCTGAAACGGGAATAGTTATTCCGCCTGTTGTTGATATTCCTTAGCTTTCGTCTCGTCCCCGTTGAGGGCATACAATTCGTATAGGTTTCGACAAACCTCCTTGCGAACGTTTTCTTGTGCCTCGGTGAGTGGCCCTTCGCCCAATTTGGACAACACACGTTCGTATTCCGCTATCAGTTCAGGTCCTTCCTCGCCGTTGGCTTCCATGGTCTTGGCGTTGTTGAATGAAATCATCCAGTCTCTTAGTGCCATAATTCTTGTTTTTGTTACCGCAAAGATAGGAAAAAACCATGGATTCAAAGGAAAAAACAGCATTTATTCTTCTTTTGGATAAGCATGACGGAATAATTACTATCTTTGCGCAAAATCTCGGGTTGGATACTGGGTAACCACAACCCTAACGCCCTTAACGTCATGGCGGAGGCACATCCGCCATCTCCCGTGAGCGAAGACGACAACCTCTCGCTCGGGAGATTGCGGGTCAAGCCCGCAATGACGATTCGGCGGTCGGTTTTGGTGCCGAGTCAAACTATTGAATCTTTGAATTTTGAATTTTTAAATCTTTAAATAAACAAATCGTAATGGACCAAAGAATTGCCATGAACCCCAATCGTCTGGTGCAGTACCTTCAGAAGCCTGCAGCAGAGTTCACTCGCGCCGACATCATCCGTTATTGCGAGGAAAACCAAATCGAATTCGTCAACTTCCACTATTGTGGCTGGGACGGCAAACTGAAGACCTTGAACTTCGTGATTCATAGCCTCGAACACCTCGAGAACATCCTCACCGCCGGTGAGCGTGTCGATGGCTCCAGCCTCTTCCCCTTCATCGAAGCCGGAAAGAGCGACCTCTATGTGGTGCCGAAGTACAAGACCGCCTTCCGCAACCCCTTCACCGAGACGCCCACCTTGGACATCCTCTGCTCGTTCTACAACCGCGACGGCGAGCCTTTCGAGAGCTCACCAGAGCACATCCTCCACAAGGCTCACGAAGTCTTTAAGAAGACCACAGGCTTGCAGATGGAGACCATGGGCGAGTTGGAATACTATATCATCGCCGACGACGAAGAAATCTACGAAGTGCCCGACCAAAAAGGTTATCACGAGAGCGCCCCGTTCAACAAGTTCACCGAGTACCGCGTCGAGGCCATGCGCCTCATCGCCCAGGCTGGCGGCTTGATTAAGTACGGTCACTCCGAAGTGGGTAACTTCACCCTCGACGGCAAGATCTACGAGCAGAACGAAATCGAGTTCCTGCCCACCAACATCGAAGACGCCGCCGACCAACTCGTGGTCGCCAAGTGGATCATGCGCCAGCTGGCCTACGAATACGGCGTCACCCTGACCTTCGCCCCGAAGATCACTGTGGGCAAGGCTGGAAGCGGCATGCACGTCCACTGCAAGTTCACGAAGGACGGCAAGAGCGTCATGGTCAACAAGGGCGAACTCAGCGACTACGGCAAGAAAGCCATCGCCGGCTACATGGACGCTGGCACTTCGCTGCCTGCCTTCGGCAACCCCAACCCGCTGTCGTTCCTGCGCCTCGTGCCCCATCAAGAAGCCCCGACCTCGCTGTGCTGGTCCTACTCGAACCGCAGCGCCTTGGTGCGCGTGCCGCTCGGCTGGATCAACAACGGCAAGGACATGGCCGCCAACGCCAACCCGCTTGAGAAGAAGTCGAACAAGGACTTCAGCGAGAACAGCGAGAAACAGACCTTCGAATGGCGTGCCTCCGACGGCTGCGCCGACATGTACCTGCTGATGGCCGCCCTCTGCTGCGCCGCCCGCCACGGCTTCGAGATGCCCAACGCCCTCGAAGTGGCCGAAAAGACCTACGTCGGCCTCGGCGTCAACATCCACGACGACAAGAACAAGAAGCTGCAAGAGAGCCTCGAACAACTGCCCGACAGCTGCGTGGCCGCCGCCAAGGAACTGGCCAAGGACCGCAAGATCTACACCGACAAGGGCGTGTTCTCCGACAGCATCGTCGACTATATGATCAAATTCCTCACCAACTTCAACGATGCCAACCTACGCAAGGAACTGGGCAACGACACCGAGAAGATCCTGAAATTGGTGAAGGAAAACATTCACGTGGGATAATAAACTGTAGGGCTGTCATATTATGGCAGCCGCACGGATTTGTTTCCTATGCGGCTGCCACGTTGTGACAGCCCTACAAATGAACAATGCCATGACTAAGGACAAGATATTCAATTGGAAATTTTGCCTTTGTTGTGGCATTTTCATTTGGTTCCTCGTCAACCTGCTGCAGGGTATCTTCACCGAAATACAGGAGGACGAGGCCTATTATGCCCTCTTTGGAGAACACCTCGCCTGGGGTTATTACGACCACCCACCCATGGTGGCACTGATGGCCTTTCTCAGCAGCATCCTATTCTCGGGAACCTTAGGCGTTAGGCTTTTCACGATTATCGCCTCGTGCTTTGCGTTGCTTGTGATATGGTTGATTGCCATAGGCCGGCCTGTCGATTCCGAAACAAACCCCAAGCTCAGCGACCTTAGCCCAAAAAGCATAGTGCTGTTCTTCATCGTCTCCTACTCCATCGTGATGTTCAACATCTACGGCTTCGTCACCACACCTGATGTTGCGTTGATTATGTTTTCAGCCTTGTTCCTGTTTGTTTATCAACGCTACCTCAATGACAGCTCGTGGAAGAACGCTCTCGTCATGGGCACCATCATGGCCTTGATGGTTTACAGCAAGTATCATGCTTTCTTATTCTTAGGCCTAATCGTGCTATCGAACCTCAAACTGCTAAAAGACGGCAAGTTCTGGGTAGCATGCCTCGTGGCCTTGGCCCTGCTGACGCCGCATATCGTGTGGCAAGTCAGCAATGACTTTCCGAGCTTCCGTTACCATCTTGCCGGACGCAACGAGGCGTTTCGCTGGAGTTATTTCTGGGAGTATCTGCCCAACCAACTGCTGATTTTCAATCCGTTTACTTTTGGGGCGGTAGTCTATGTATTATTCAAGCATAAGCCCTGGATTGCTTCGTCGTGCCTCCTCGCAATGACGCACAAACCCAACGCTCATGACCATCAAAAAGTGGGGAGTGACGTCATTGAGAGCGAAGCGAAGCAATCCAAAAGAACTCCTCAAGAAGTATTTGAACGAGGCTTATGCTTCGTTATCATCGGTTTCTTTTTCTTCTTCTGGCTGATGGCGTTCCGCGGGCATGTGGAGCCACATTGGACCATCGTGTGCGTCATCCCAGCGGTGGTGTTGGTTTATCGCAGGGCCTTGATTGACGAGAAGTTAAGGAAATACATCAAGTGGTTCATTCTGCCCTCTCTCCTATTGGTGTTAGCCCTTAGGATTCTTTTGACGACTTCTCTTGCCGACCGTTTCGGCTACCATGGCAAAGAAGCCTATTACCATGCCATCGAGCAGGTGGCTGGCGACTATCCTGTGGTGTTCCAAGGCTCGTTCCAACAACCTGCCTTGTACCATTTTTTCACAGGCAAGGAGAGCACCGCGCTGAGGAGCTACTACGACCGCAAGACGCAATACGACCTTTGGCAATTCGACAAGGATTGGATTGGAAATCCGGTTTTTGTCAGCTCGCCACTCCATAGATTGTCAAAGGATTATCAGGTCGACGGGGTTGTAATTAAAGGTTTTCTGGCCGAGCATTACCAGTCGGCCAACCGCTTGGTGACTTCGTTCCGCTTCACCAATGCCGATGAAGCCCGAACACCCGTTTTCCATCATGGCGACACCATCCAAGTGGATTTCTCCATCTATAACCCTTATGGTCGCGACATTGATTTTCATCACCCTGAATTTGACCTATGCATCAAAGCGCAATACCTACTCGGTGATGCGTTCAGCTATTGCTTTTACGACGACATCACTTTCATCCCGGCTTACGATTCCTACCAAGGGCATTTGTTTACCGTTGTCGACGATAGTATTAAAACGGGGAAGAACCTGTTTGCATTAGGTATTGGCGACGGCATTTCCTCCTTCGTGACGGAAGGAAGTACAAAGGAAATCATCATCGAAGCCGTCAGTTCGACGCCCTGAGTTGAGCGAGAAAGGCTTCCTGTTCGCGCATCTCCTTGCGCACCTCGTTGATATTATTGAGTTTCTTCTTCTTGTCGATCATCCTCTGCTCGCAGTCGCCGATGGTCTCGAGCACCTGACGCATGGTCTTGTCCTTTTCAAGAAGAAAAGCATGGACGACGCCTTCCGTTGCGCGGATGGACTGGATGAGGTGGAGGCGTCGCTCAGCGGTCAGGCTGTTTTGGATGAGGAAGAGATAGTCGAGGCGGGGGTTGAAGGAATAAAGCACCCTGTCCTTGCGCACCAGCGAGACCAAATTGTAGACGTTGTAGTTCTCGCCCGCCGTGTAATAGAAAAAGGAGAACTCGGCGCCTTCGAATTCAAGGTCATCGTAACGCACCAGGTCGATGGACAGCTGCTTGTTGATGCTCCAAGCCAGCTTGTAGTCGGGCAAGCTCGTATTGATGCCGATGACGGTAGTGTCGTCAAACGACGCGATTTGTATTCTCTTGTCTTTGGGATTCATGCCGCAAAGATAACATTAATCTTTGAATAAAACCTGGCTAGTTTTTTCTGCGGCGAGTTGCTCGGCACCACGTATGGAGCGATCCAAGGCGTCAGCATAGGCCTTGTCGTCGATGACAATTTGGACGTGATACATCTTTTTATTGCCCGTGCCAATCTCCTCCAGCATCTTAAACTCAAGCTTTTTCTTGTTCTTTTGCGACCATTCCAACAGTTTGCTTTTGTAGTTGACGTCGGTCTGCTGCAACTCGTCCAAGTCGATATGCACCTTGATGATGCGGTTGACAATGACGCTTTTCGCAAACTCGTAACCACGGTCGAGATAGATGGCACCCATCAGAGCCTCGAAGGCATTGCCGCCAATGGATTTGAATCCTTGGCCCGAACTCTTGTCGGGGGCGTGGCGAATGTAATCCTCGAAGCCGAGTTTTTGCGACAGTTTGTTGAGCGACGCACGGCTCACGATGCGCGAGCGCATCTCGGTAAGGAAACCCTCTGGCTGTGTGGGATAGGTATGAAACAGGAAGTCGGCCACGGCAGTACCCAAGACGGCATCGCCGAGGTATTCCATGCGTTCGTTGCTGACATGGTAGCTGCCCACCTTTTCGGCTGACATGGACTTATGCGTGAACGCCACGCGATACAATGCGATGTTTTTGGGATAGAAGCCAAAAATGTTATGGATATACTCGTAAAGGTCCTTGTCTTGTGGGTCTTTGGGACCAAAAAGCGAGAAAAAGGCCATCTTAGGATTCGTATTTTTTGAAAATCAAGGTGGCGTTTTGTCCGCCAAAGCCGAAGGAGTTGCTCAGCGCATAGTGGATATCGCGCTTGCGGGCTTTGTTGAAGGTGAAGTCGAAGCGGCTGTCGATGTTCGGGTCGTCGTCAAAGTGGTTGATGGTAGGCGGAATGATGCCGTTCTTCAAGGCGAGCACGCTGGCGATAGCCTCCACGGCACCGGCGCCACCCAGCAGGTGGCCCGTCATCGACTTGGTGGAGTTGATGCTGATGTCGTAGGCATGGTCGCCAAACACCTTTTGGATGGCCAGGACTTCGGCCAAATCGCCCATAGGCGTCGAAGTGCCGTGAGCGTTGATGTGGTCGATGGCATCGGGGCTTATTTCCGCATCTTTCAGGGCGCGTTGCATGCTGAGAAGGCCGCCTTCGCCTTCGGGATGGGGAGCGGTGATGTGGTAGGCATCGGCCGACTCGCCGCCTCCCACCACTTCCGCATAGATCTTGGCGCCACGTGCGATGGCGTGTTCGTATTCCTCAAGGACGAGGCTGCCAGCGCCTTCGCCCATGACGAAGCCGTCGCGGTTGAGGTCAAAGGGACGCGAAGCCGTCATCGGGTCATCGTTGCGCGTAGAGAGGGCTTTCATGGAGTTGAAGCCACCGATGCCGAGTTGGCCGATGGCGGCTCCGGCACCGCCTGCAACAACGGCCTGGCACTTGCCGAAACGGATGTAATTGAAGGCTTCGATGATGGCGTGCGTCGAAGAAGCACAAGCCGACACGGTGGCGAAGTTGGGGCCACGGAAGCCATATTTGATGGAGATGACGCCACCAGGAATATTGACAATCATCTTGGTGATGAGGAATGGGCTAAAACGCGGCGTAAGGTCGGTTTGGGCATAATCCATCACCTCATTAAACAGATGGTTGACGCCGCCGATGCCCGAAGTCATCATCACGCCAACCTCATTCAAGTCGCAGTTCTCGGCCGAGATGCCCGCGTCGGCAACAGCTTCGTCGGCTGCAATGAGGGCAAACTGTGCGAAGTAGTCGTATTTGCGAACTTCCTTCTTCTCGAAATAATTCTCGGGGTCGTAGCCCTTCACTTCGCAGGCGAAGTGGGTCTTGTACAAAGCAGAATCGAAACGGGTAATCTCACCAGCACCGTTTTTTCCATTCACCAATCCCTCCCAGAAATCCTTGACGGTGTTTCCTATAGGTGTGATGGCACCGAGGCCAGTAACGACTACGCGTTTCGATTCCATGTTGTGTTTATTTGGTTAAAAATACTGAAAATCAGTTGTTCTCAGCGCGCATCTTCTCGATGAGGCGAACCACGTCGCCCACGGTGACGATGCTTTCCTGTTGGTCGTCCGGGATGGAGAGGTTGAAGTTCTTTTCAAATTCCATCATCAGCTCGACGGTGTCGAGAGAATCGGCGCCCAGGTCGTTGGTGAAACTGGCTTCCATAGTGACTTCTGACGGATCAACGCCAAGCTTTTCGGCAATGATCGGAACGATTTCATTCAAAATTTCTTGCATAGTTTTCAATTTTTAGGTGTTCGTAAAACGCCGCAAAGATACACTTTATTTTATTTCAAAAAGCAAATATTTCTCAAAACATTGAGAATCAAGTGCTTAGTTTCCGTAAAAAGTGGGTCTTGCGACCAAATAATACTCGTTTTCGGAAGCAAAGGTACGACTTTTTTTTATTACGACGTTTTTTTTCGGTTTTTTAGTCATTTTTGGATAATAGCTCTTTGGATTTGGAGCCCTTCCGAAACAGAAAAAAACAACTTCAATTTTTCTAAAATTATTACTTATATATTTGGTTATCAATCTTCTATAATTAACACATCTTTGTGTAACACAAACTTGTGTAATAGTGAAAAAATTGTGTATCTTTGCCCATAACACTTTTCGTTTTGAGGCTTTGACTAAAACGTATATTGAAAGCATGTAAAAATCGTTCAAATTATCCCGAAACTTCGTATTTTTGACCCCATCAAACCGAACCCTATGGAAAACACCGAAAAAAAACTCTTCCTTTTGGATGCCTACGCCTTGATTTACAGGGCTTTCTTTGCGATGAGCAAAAACCCGCGCCTCAATTCGAAAGGTGTCAACACCTCGGCGGTGATGGGCTTCCTCAACTCATTATATGAAATCCTACAGAAAGAAAGACCCACTCACATCGGCGTGGCCTTCGACGTGGCCGGCACCGCACAACGACAAGCCGAATACAGCGAATACAAGGCCAACCGCGAGAAAATGCCCGACGACCTCCGCGACGCCATACCTTATATAATAAGGCTCATCGAGGCTTTCAACATCCCCGTCTACGGCGTGGAAGGCTACGAGGCCGACGACGTCATCGGCACCTTGTCGAAAAAGGCGGAACAACAAGGCTTCACCACCTATATGATGACCCCCGACAAGGACTTCGGACAGTTGGTGACCGACAAAGTCTTGCTCTACAAGCCCGCTAAGTTCGGTGAACCGGCTCAGGTGTGGGGGCCTAAAGAGGTGTGCGAACGCTACGGCATACAAGAGCCCAAACAACTCATCGACATCCTCGGCCTCTGGGGCGATGCCGCCGACAACATCCCGGGCATTCCAGGCATCGGCGAGAAGACGGCAGCGATACTGGTGGGCAAATACGGTAGTGTGGAAAACCTCATCGCACATGCCGACGAGCTGAAGGGCAAACAGAAGGAAAACGTCATCGAATTTGCAGAACAAGGACTGATGTCGAAAGCACTGGCTACCATCAACCTGGAGGTGCCCGTCGAGTTCAACGAAGAAGAACTGAAAGCCAAAGAGCCTAACGTACCAGCCTTGATGGCACTCTTTGAGGAACTGGAGTTCAGGACCTTCGCCAAACGGTTTTTGGAGGATTATAAGACGAAACAATCCACTTTGGACGGCCCTTCGACCCTTCGAGGGGCCTCAGGGACCGCAGGCTCAGGGACCTTAGCTTCACCGTCATTGCGAGGAACGAAGCAATCCAGGGAAGCGATGGAAAAACAAAGCCCCGATTTGTTTTCCAACCCTACTCCATCTGGCACCTTCGACCTCTTCCATCAAGGTGGCGAGAGCGAAACGGGTTTACTGGAGTTTTCCGACAAGGACTCAGCCAAGACGGTGAAGCATGACTACAAGCTTGTTGAAACCGAAGAAGAAATCAAGGCGTTGGTAGAACAGCTCAGTGCGCATGTCATACCGACCGACGAAGGAGGGAGTGTATCTATGCGCAAGCAATTCGTCTTCGACACCGAGACAACCAATATCGACGTGTACTCCGCCGAACTGGTGGGCGTTTCGTTTGCCATCAAAACCCATGAGGCGTGGTATCTGCCCATGCCCGCCGACCGCGAAGAATGTCAGAAAAAACTGGAGCTGCTACGACCTTTATTTGAAGACGAAAGCATTCTTAAGATTGGGCAAAACCTGAAATACGACATCTCTATGTTGGCGCAATACAGCATTGGCGTGAGAGGAAAGCTCTTTGACACCATGCTGGCGCATTACCTCATCGAACCTGAGCAACGCCACAACATGGACTACCTCGCCGAGGTCTACCTTAACTACATCACCATTCCCATCGAGGAATTGATTGGCAAAGGCCGTCAGCAAAAGACGATGCGCGAGGTGCCTGTGGAATTGGTCAAGGAATATGCCGCCGAGGATGCCGACATCACATTGCAACTCTATGAGAAGCTGCTGCCCTTGCTGAAAGAGAACGGCGTGGAGAAGCTGTTCTATGAAATCGAAATGCCGCTTGTGCCCGTGCTCAGTCGCATGGAAGCCAACGGCGTGCGTATCGACACGGAGAACCTGCAGCAAATCAGCGAGGAGTTTGGCAGAGAGATTCACAAAATCGAGGAAGACATCTATGAGTTGGCTGGCGCTCCTTTTAATATCGCCTCGCCGAAACAATTAGGAGAAGTTCTCTTCGAGAGACTGAAAATCGACGAGAAAGCCAAGAAGACCAAGACAGGGCAATACGCCACAGGCGAAGACGTGTTGCAAAAGCTGTCGCACAAGCACCCTATCATCCAAAAGATTTTGGACTATCGCTCATTCACCAAGCTGAAATCGACCTACCTCGATGCGCTGCCGGCACTGGTCAACCCGAAGGATGGGCTTATACATACCTCCTACAACCAAGCCGTTACCGCCACGGGGCGCTTAAGTTCCAACAACCCCAACCTGCAGAACATCCCCGTGCGCACTGAGAAAGGCCGAGAGGTACGTCGCGCCTTCGTTCCCCGCAGCGAGGCCTATACCCTCTTGGCCGCAGATTACTCTCAAATCGAGTTGCGCATCATCGCCCATCTGAGCCAAGACCCCGCCATGGTCGCCGACTTCAACCTGGGCCACGACATCCATGCCGCTACGGCTGCCAAGGTGTTCCACGTGCCGATGGAACAAGTCACCAAAGAACAACGCAGCCGTGCCAAGGCGGTCAACTTCGGCATCATCTATGGCATGTCGGCCTTCGGCTTGGCCGAACGCATGGAGCTCTCGCGCAGCGAGGCCGCCGATATCATCAAGAAATACTTCGAGGAGTATGCGGGCATCAAGGAATACATGAACCGCAGCATCGCCCTGGCAAGAGAGCACGGCTATGCCGAGACCATACTGGGTCGCCGCCGTTACCTGCGCGACATCAACAGCGCCAACAGCGTGGTGCGTGGCTTTGCCGAACGCAACGCCATCAACGCGCCCATCCAAGGCAGCTCTGCCGACATGATCAAGATTGCCATGATTGGTATCCATCAAGAGATGGAACGGCTGAAGATGCAGTCAAAGATGATATTGCAGGTGCACGACGAACTGGTCTTTGACGCCCATCTCGATGAGTTGGACACCTTGAAAGCCATCGTCAACGACAAGATGGTGAATGCTTTGCCGCTATCGGTGCCGGTTATCGTGGAGATGAATACGGGCTCTAATTGGTTGGAGGCGCACTGATTCAATTGACAATTGATAATTGACAATTGACAATTAACTACGTTGAATCTTCGATTTGATAGTTGAAAATTGTGTAATTTTGCCGAAAATTTAGTGCGATGGCCATACCAAGGGAAACAGTTGAACAGATTCTGCAAGCCGCTCATATTGAGGAGGTTGTAGGCGAGTTCGTCACCTTAAAGAAAAAAGGGTCGAACCTATGGGGAAACTGTCCCTTCCACAACGAAAAAACGCCGTCGTTCAGCGTCAACCCGGCACGCAACATCTTCAAGTGCTTCGGCTGTGGCAAGGCCGGCGACTCGGCCAAGTTCCTCATGGAACATGAGCACTACACCTACCCCGAGGCGTTGCGTTACCTGGCCAAGAAATACAACATCAAAATCGAGGAGAAGGAGCAGACTGCCGAGGAAATCATGCAGCAGAGCATCCGCGAGAAGATGTTCAACATCAACGAGTTCGCTGACAAGTATTTTGTCGACACGCTATGGAACACCGACGAAGGCAAGACCATCGGTCTCGAGTATTTCCGTGAGCGCGGCTACTTCGACCCCATCATACAGAAGTTCCACCTCGGCTACAACCCCGCCAAATGGGATGCCTTTACCGAACACGCCAAGAAAAACGGCTATAGCGAAGAGCTTTTGGAGCAGATAGGCCTGTCCATCAAGGGCAACAATGGCCTCTATGACCGCTACCACGGCCGCGTGATGTTCCCCATACACAGCCTGACGGGACGCGTCATCGGCTTCGGCGGCCGCATCCTCACCAACGACAAGAAAAGCCCGAAATACCAGAACTCGCCCGAGTCGGAGATCTACGACAAGAAACAGACGCTCTACGGCATCTACTTCGCCAAAAACGCCATCGCCCGCCAAGACGAGTGCATCCTCGTGGAAGGCTACTTCGACGTGCTGCGTATGCACCAAATCGGCATCGAGAATGTGGTGGCCAGCAGCGGCACTTCGCTGACTATGGAGCAAATCCGTCTCGTGAAGCGTTACACGAAGAACATCACCATGCTCTACGACGGCGATGCAGCCGGCATCCATGCGGCCTTGCGCGGCACCGACATGATCCTCTCCGAGGGCATGAACGTACGCGTGGTGGTGCTGCCTCCCGAACACGACCCCGACACCTTCGGCAAGGAGTTTTCGACGGAATATGTCAGCAACTATCTGAAGGAGAACGCCAAAGACTTCATCCGTTTCAAGACCGAGCTGCTGCTGAAAGACGCCGAGAACGACCCCATCAAGCGAGGGCAGGTGATTCGCGACATCGTGGAGACCATCTCCGTCATCCCCGACAGCATCTTCCGCATCACCTATGTCAAAGAGTGTAGCCGATTGCTCGACATGCCTGAGCAGACACTCACCAACGAGTTGAACAAGATCCTGCGGGCAAAACTCAAGAAGACCCTAGGCATTGAAGAAAATGTAGTTCCCGAGACGGACACCACGACAGTGACGCCCAAGCAAGATGAAAATGTTGAAGAACAACTGCCGGCGGGATATTATCAGGAACGCGAATTGGTGAAACTTCTCCTGATGTATGGCAAGGAGGTGATAGTTGACGAACGCGAAGACGAAAACGGGGAGAAAGTTTATGAGCAAGTCACTGTGGCACAAATGATTGTCGACGACCTAAAGATGGATGGATTCACTTTTACCAATGTCGTCAACCGAAAGATTTTCGACCTCTTCGACCAAGCCCTTGACGAAGGCCGCATCCCAAACGACCAGTTTTTCATCTCCCACGAGGACGAAACCATCGCCCAACTGGCCGCCGACCTGCTCTCAACGCCTTACAAACTCGACCAATGGGATAAATACGGCATTTTCGTCAAACGAGAGGAAAACATGCTGAGAACCACGGTCCTGTCATCACTTTACCGCTACAAGGACCTCATCATCGGGGAACGACGCAAGGCCATTGAAGAAGCATTGAAAACCGAGGAGGACCTTGATAATCAACTCATCCTATTGAAGCAAAAGAAAGACCTCGACGACATCCGCAAGCAAATCAACCAACATTTAGGCATCGTCATCGCCAAATAGCCCTTACCATTCTTTCCCTTGCAGGTATTCGTTCAGCTCTTGTTTTGAACTATCGTAAGTGAACACCTCGTTCAACATATAATATTTATGCTTCTCAACGCAGAAAGGATAAGCAAACTTGGCTAACTCGAGCCTGTTGTTCTCAAAGCTGAATTGGCGGCAGATTTGAGCAATCTGACTTACCGTCATAGGGTTGTTTGTCACAATCTGTTTGGCCAAGGTCAAACGGGTGTCGTCGAATTTTTCATTCGAAAGCATAGCCATAGCTGCGTCAAAATCATTGGGGCTCATGCCTGGTAAAGGCTGTGGGACAGGTGGTTGCACAACTCCGACTTGAGGCGTTGGAGGCATGGGCGGCAAAGGCGTTTCGGTCAGCAGGTCCATGATAAGTTCAGGACGGATATTGCCTTGGGTGGGTTCAAGACCGAAAAGGTTGCCATGCTGCACGATGCTGAAGCCCTGCGGATGCCTCATGTCGACAAAACGACCCACGCAATCTTGGTTTCCGTTGTCAAGTTCAACACGAATATAAAACTCGTCAGGCCAAAGGTTATTGACACGAATGGAATGTACAGCAGTTTCATTTTGCAGCACATCATCGACAAAAAGCCAAAAAGCTTGGTGTCTCGGTCCAACGATAGTCAGCGAAGAACCCGTTTCGTGGCCACCTCCATGTCCATGGCCGCCGTGACCACGGTATTGTGCCATCGCAGGCAGCGATAACAAAAGAAATAAGTAAAGAATAGTCTTTTTCATGGTTGGATTGTTTTGATGATTGTTGTATTACTTTTTTTGCAAAAAACATGCCAATCTAGATTCCTCAATAGGCAGGGCAAGCCATATAGTGTCGACCGTCGTCCCTGCAACAATGCCGAAGCCGTTCGTTACATTGGAATAGGTCTGGACAGGTTCGGCAAAAAACCCCATGACTTCATCGCCTTGGTTGCAGGTGTTTAAGTAGTTGTAGTATTCCTTCGAGAGATGCTCTAACAAGAAGGGAACACGGAAGAAATCAGGGTCGAATTCTTCGTCAACATTACAAACAAATCGAATCTTTAACTTCAAACGATAGGAACTTCCGTCAAAAAGCATGTCGGTGAACACGCCCTCGGGACGCGTGTCAAGGTCGCTGGCATCAACAAAATCGTTTTCGGTCATGCTGGCACCAAAAACCGGGTCGTCATAATCGAAAATGACATACCAACTGTTTTCACCATCTTGGGTTCGGATTCTCTGGTCCTCGACGAGTCTGAAATAATTGGTTTTTCCAGGGTTAGGGTCGGTAATGTTGATGCTCAGCTCCAAAGTGCCACCAACGCGTAAAACACTATCCCCTTCCGGTACTCCTGGTTCGGAAAAATACGGGTAATAGTATTCGGCATGCCAATTCAACACCTCTATATCATACTGAAAATCAATGTCGACTGGCAAGGCTGTGGTTTCACCTTCTGCGTCTTCAAAGCCATTGGCCGATGCCTTAATCTTGACCACATCACCCGTTTGTGGACGAAAGTCGTGGTAAAAGCCTGGAACGAGGTGATAACTGACATTGTCATGATACTCCCAAACGGTATCGTAGAACCGCGTCATCTCGCCGATGTGGTTATCGTTCACATAGAGCGAAACCACTACGTCCTCTGGGGTCGACGTGTCGGGGGTATCCAATAAGAAATAACTCTTGCTGATAAAGGCCTCCACACGATGTCCCGGCTCCACCAGGCTGTTGATGACCAACTTAGGGTCGGAATGTTCGCCGTTGAATTCGATTTCCTTCTCGCAGGAGCTGAGGAATAGAGCGATTGTCATCGCGAGGAAGGTAATGCTCCAACCGTTAACCGTCATTGCGGGCTTGACCCGCAATCTCATTAGCAAAAAGGACTCCTTTGCGTGCATGAGATGGCGGATCCTTGTCCGCCATGACGGTAATATGCGTAAAGGTGTTGAACCCATGTTGATTTTCTTTTTCATGACTTTAGAACTTATAACTATAACTGACAGAAGGTATTATCGGGAAGAGGCTTGCCTGCATCAGTTTTTTCTTCTCCGTTTGGGTGGCTTCATCCCAACCGTAATCGGTGTAGACAATGAATGGGTTTTTGTGGTTGTACACATTGTAGACGCTGATATTCCAAGTGCGAATACCGTGTTTCTTCTGCTTATGGAAGTTCACGCTCAAGTCGAGGCGGTGGTAGTTACCCATGCGGAAGTTGTTGCGTTCCAAGGCGTTGATGGAGGGGATGTAGCCCCATTCGTCCATCAAGCCTTCGTAGACCTGTGTGCCTAAAGTGCCGCAGTTACCGCTGCTGAAGACCCAAGTGCCGCTAAGGTCGAAACGGTCGCTGAACTTGTGCTGCACGGTAATGCTGATGTCGTGGCGACGGTCGTATTTGGCGGGGAACACCTTGCCGTTGTTGATTTCCATGCCATCGCGGTCGAACTGACGCTTAGAATGTGCCCAGGTGTAGCCCACCCAGCCTGTCGTCTTGCCGAAACTGCGCTGCACGAGGAACTCCACACCATAGGCCCAGCCTCTGCCCATACAGACCTTGTTTTCCCAGGTGTCGGACGAGCCGAAGAACGAGGCGCCGTCCTTATATTCAATCAGGTTGTCCATGGTTTTGTAGTAGCCTTCCAAGGAAATGTCGAACAGTTTAGGCAACTCATAGAAGGCACCCAACGACACCTGATGTGCGTTCATCGGGACGATGTTTTTGGTGACAGGCACCCAGAGGTCGGTGGGCAGGCTGAGGCTGCTGTTCGAGAGCAGGTGAACGTATTGCGTCATATAGGCGTAGCCCGCCTTGAGCGAAAGGTTGGAGGCGAGCATCACGCTGGCGCTGAGGCGCGGCTGCACCGATTGGTACGTCTTGCCATCGACGGTGAAGGTCGAGTAATGCACACCTGCGTTGACGCGGAAAATGTCGCCAAAGGTCATGTTGTCCTCGATATAAAGAGCGGTTTCGTGGGCGTAGACGTTGGACGCGCTCATCGTGGTATCGATGGCGGTTTGGTTGCCTTCCACCATTTTTGCCGACTGCACCTCGGGGCGGAACATGTGGTAGGTGTAGTTGCCGCCAAAGCGAATCTCATGGTTCGGCAAAGGCGTGTAGTCGAAGTCGACTTTGGCGGTGATGTCGTTGATGCCCGACTTATAGGCCATGTTGAACTCGTCCTTGACGGTTTGGTTGTATTGCTCGTAAAAGCGTTCGTCGCTCATGTCCATGGTGAGGCGATGGCGGTATTGCGTGTAGTTGACCGAGGCATCCATGAAAAGCTTTTGCGACATCACGTGGTTCCAGCGCAGCGAGGCCACTTTGTTGCCCCAACGCCAGCCAAGGCCCATATTGTTGGTGTATTGAACGCCATCGTTTTCATAATCCTTGTAGCGGACACCAAAACTGATGGCATCGTCGCCGGTGTAGAAACTCAGATAGAGGCGGTCCTTGTCGGAGATTTTCCAGTTGAGTTTGGCGTTGAGGTCATAGAAGTTATAGCCTGCGCGCAACTTGCTCATATCTGGGGAGATGGCTGAAGCAATCCACAAGGTCGGCTTGATGAGCAAGTCGCCATAGGTGCGTCGGAACGAAAGGTTGAACGACAACTTGTCCTTTACGATGGGACCTTCGACATTGAGTTTCGACGAAATCAAGCCGACGCTCACGTTGCCATGGTATTTCTGCATGTCGCCTTCCTTCATGCGGATGTCGACCACCGATGAAAGGCGCCCACCAAAATGCGCTGGGAAACTACCTTTGTATAAGGTGACGTTTTTCAAGGCGTCAGGGTTGAAGACGGAAAAGAAGCCCAGCGCGTGGTTGACGTTATAGACTGGCACGCCGTCCAAGAGCAACAGGTTCTCGTCGGGACCACCACCGCGTACATACATGCCCGCCGAGCCTTCCGAGCCATTCTGCACGCCAGGCAGCAGCTGTATGGCTTTCAGCACATCGGCTTCGCCAAACAACGTCGGGATGCTCTTGATCTGCTGCACGGGCAGCTCCACCACGCTCATCTGCGGGCTGCGGGCACTCACCGTGGCACGAGTGGCTTCCACCACCACTTCATCCAAGGTCGTGTTGGTCTCCAACAAAAAGTTGATACTTAGGTTTTCCTTTAGGTCTATGGCCTTGTTTTGTTGGGTGTAGCCTACATACGACACTTGCAGGTCCACACCTCCTTGGTCGAGGGTAAGGGTATAAAAGCCATAATTGTTTGTTGCGCACCCCTTCCCCGAGTTTCTGTCAAAGACGGTCGCTCCGATGAGGGTCTCCTTGCTGGCAGCATCCATCACATAGCCGCTGATGGTTCGCTTTTGTGCAAATCCAGGCAAACAAGCTAGCGCCAAACCGATGAAAATCATCCATCGGCTGAAAAAAACACTTTTCATCTCGATTTGATTTATCGACGTTTTAACGATGCAATTTCCGTTTTATTGCATAATCCAATCTGCCGCGGCTTCAATCACGTTGTCGATGCCTTGGGCGGTGCAGGCGGGGTCAAGGATGACGCGCTCCGCAGGCGGTACGCCGTTCTCGTAGTTACCGCCATCGAGGGCGATGGTGCGGGTGATGCTGAAGCGATAGGTCCAGCCATTGGGCAGGGCACCGCCGTTGGGCAGGCCGAGTCCGCCGCCGCTGTAGTCGCCAAACAGCTTGATGTTGTCGTAGGCCATCGTGCAAATCGCGAAGAACGATGTTGCACTGTAAGAACCACGGTCGATCAGCACGGCAAAAGGCTTGGTGTAGGGTTCATCGGTGAAAGAATCATTGTAGTCGATGCTGTCAGCGTAGACGGTGGTCAGCTCGGTGAAAGCATCGTGTGCGGGACCCGACTTGATCTGGGTTCGATAGAGCGGCTGGCCGTGGTTGTCGAAAATGCTTAGCAACGTCCTGATGTTGAGGATGTTGCCGCCTCCATTTTGACGTAGATCAAGAATCATGCCATCGCAGTTTTCGTAGATATGGCGGAGATAGTCTAGGTTGTCCGTTGTAATGTCATCCATAAATGATGAATAACGGAGATAAGCCACTTTGCCGTCGCGAATGGCGTTGTGGGCGATGCTGCCCGTAGTGTGGTAGTTGACCGTCAGGTAGTTAAGTACTACAACCTCGGTATTGATGTTTCTTTCGGCATACATCCTATAGTACACCGAATCGTTATGCGACACATCAAATTTGGAAATCAAGTTGGTATGACCATCCTGCAAGGTGTTAAGCATGGCGGCACACACTTGGAAGAGGCTGTCTAAATGCATGTCACCATCGCTCACCTTCGGACGGTAGACTTCGTAAACCGAGTCCCAGTCGACGCCCTTCACGTCGAAGAAGGCATACTGCTGGTCGACCTTGTTCCAAAGGTAATCGAACACGTTGACGGGGTTGGAGGGTTCATCGGTGGGCATGAAGGCGCGCTCACACGAGGCAAAGCTCAACATAAAGAGACAAAGCAGGAAAAACTGTATTTTTTTCATGGCGATAATCAATTGAGTTTAAACATAAAGTCGACGGAAATGGTATGGAAGGCGTTGTCGAAACGGTAGTAGCCCCTCTTTCGCGTGGTCAGGTAATCCCAACGATAGGAAAGACCTATCTTGTTGCCGTTGAGCAGGTTGAACTGAAGTCTGAGGTCGGTGCTCACACCCGGGAACGCCATGCCTTGGATTTCGTAGCTGCTGAGGATGGTATTAAGCAAGTTGATGTCGGAGGTGTAGTTGTCCATGAAGGCGTATGGCGGGCGCTCGATGATGCCGCCGAGGGGCAACGTCAACTTGCCGTAGAGGGTCAGCAGGTTATGCGTGTGGTTTTTGATGAAGGCGAAGTCATACTGCACCATGGCTTCGGCGTTGAGGTTGACGAACACAGCAGTGCTTGTGGAGGCGTTGCCCAACGAAGGGATGATCCTGAAGAACGCGTCTTCTTGCAGGCCGCCGCCGGCCCAGAGATGCAGACGGTCGCGTTTGCCGTCGTGGAAGCGATAGAGAAACTCCACCCGATTCTGGACGTCGATGTCAAAACCGCTGATGGGCTTCAACAAAAAGCCGCACAAGGCGCGCGACTCCTCCTGCACATGGAAGCGATGCCAGTCGACGGTGACACCCAGCTGTCCACCTACACCAAGGCCCCACATCGACATGGGGGCGACGCCCTTGTCGTAGGCATCGGCGATGCCGACACCCACGCCGCCGTTCAACCAGACCGAAACCGGGGTCTTACGCACTGGCTGTTGTTCTTCGTTTTCTTGAGAGAAGGCTTGCGTTGCCAACAACATGGCTACCGCAAGGAATAAGGGTTTTAACTTCATTAGTTTCTTTTATTGTTGATTTCGAGTTGCAAAGATACGGCATTTCAACAAATATCCGTATTTTTGCACCCGTTTTTAAAGAACTGACAACTGAACAACTTCAAACTAACAACTTAATAAAGATGGAATCAACGAACAAACCCTTCAAGCGTTACACCGTAACCACGGCCTTGCCTTATGCCAACGGCCCCGTCCACATCGGTCACCTTGCCGGCGTCTACATCCCCGCCGACACCTACGTCCGCTACCTGCGAATGCGTGGCGAAGAAGTCCTGTTTGTCGGTGGTTCCGACGAGCATGGCGTGCCGATTACCATCAAGGCCGAGAAGGAAGGCGTTACCCCACAGGATATCGTCGACCGCTACCATGCCATCATCAAGAAGTCCTTTGAGGAGCTGGGCATCAGCTACGACATCTACTCGCGTACCTCTTCGAAGATGCACCGCGCCACGGCACAGGAGTTCTTCAAGAAACTCTATGACGAAGGCAAGTTCATCGAGAAGGAGACCGAGCAATACTTCGACCCTGAACGCCAGAAGTTCCTCTCCGACAGATATATCGTCGGCACTTGCCCGAAATGTGGTGCCGAAGGCGCCTACGGCGACCAATGCGAGAAATGCGGCTCATCCTTGAGCCCTGACGAGCTCATCAACCCGCACTCACAACTCAGCGGCGCGGCCCTGGTAAAGAAGCCGACCAAGCACTGGTATCTTCCCCTCGACCAATACGAACAATGGCTCCGCGAGTGGATCCTCGAAGGCCACAAAGAATGGAAGTCCAACGTCTACGGTCAGGTGAAGAGCTGGCTCGACGGTGGCTTGCAGCCTCGCGCCGTCACCCGCGACCTCGACTGGGGCGTGCCCGTCCCGCTCGAAGGCGCCGACGGCAAGGTGCTCTATGTGTGGTTCGATGCGCCCATCGGCTACATCTCCAACACCAAGGAGATCTGCGAACAACGCGGCGAAGACTGGGAGAAGTGGTGGAAAGACCCCGAGACCAAGCTGGTGCATTTCATCGGCAAGGACAACATCGTGTTCCACTGCATCATCTTCCCCTGCATGATGAAGGCCTATGGCGACTACATCATGCCCGACAACGTGCCCGCCAACGAGTTCCTCAACCTCGAAAACGACAAAATCTCGACCTCACGCAACTGGGCCGTGTGGCTACACGAATACCTCGAGGAGTTCCCGGGCAAGCAGGACGTGCTGCGTTATGTGCTCACCGCCAACGCGCCCGAGACCAAGGACAACAACTTCACCTGGAAGGACTACCAAGACCGTAACAACAACGAGCTGCTGGCCATCTTCGGCAACTTCGTCAACCGCACCTTGGTGTTAACACATAAATACTACGAAGGCGCTGTGCCTGCTTTGAGTGGTTTGAACGAAACCGACCAAGCCGTCATCACCGAGATGAACGGCTATGCGGAAAAGATTGGTCATTTGATTGAGACCTACAAATTCCGCGAGGCTCTTTCCGAGCTGATGAACCTCGCCCGCCTCGGCAATAAATACCTCACCGACAACGAGCCTTGGAAGCAAATCAAGACCGACCCTGAGCGCGTGAAGACCGTGATGGCCGTCAGCTTGCAAATTGTGGCACATCTCGCCATCTTGAGCGAACCTTTCCTGCCCTTCAGCGCAAAGAAACTGCAAAAAATGATAGGCCTCGAAGTGAAGGGCTGGAACGACGCCGAGAACACCGTATTGCTAGCTGAAGGCCATGTCATCGGTCAGCCTGAGCTGTTGTTCGAAAAGGTGGAAGACAGCGTGGTGGAGGCCCAACTGAAGAAGCTGGAAGACACCAAGAAAGCTAACCAACTCAACGCCTGGAAGCCTGCCGACGTGAAGCCTGTGGTGAGCTTCGACGACTATATGAAGGTGGACGTCCGCGTGGGTACCATCCTCGAGTGCCAGAAGGTGCCGAAGGCCGACAAACTCTTGCAGTTCCTCATCGACGACGGCATGCAGAAACGCACCATCGTGAGCGGCATCGCCAAGTATTACACCGAGCCTGAGAAACTCGTTGGCAAGCAGGTGTGCTTCGTCGCCAACTTCGAGCCGCGTAAGCTCAAGGGCGTGGTGAGCGAAGGCATGATCCTCTCCGCCGAGGACAAGGACGGCCGCCTCGTGTTGCTTACGCCGAGCGACCTGGTGGCGCCGGGATGTAGCGTCGGTTAAAAACCATAACGATGAACATTGCCGCACTGGTATCGGGGGGCGTCGACAGCTCCGTGGTGGTGCCGCTGCTCAAGGAGCAGGGCTACGACCCGCATATCTTCTATATCAAAATCGGTATGGAAGGCAAGGAAGACCTGTCGAGTTGCCCATCGGAAGAAGACATCGAAATCACAACCTATATCGCCAAGAAATACGGCTGTAAGTTCGACATCGTCGACCTGCAGCACGAGTACTTCGAGACCGTGGGGAAATACACCATGGAGATGGTGCGCAAGGGCCTCACGCCCAACCCCGACGTGATGTGCAACCGCTGGATTAAGCTTGGTGCCTTCGAAGAAAAAGAAGGCCACAACTTCGATAAAATCGCCACGGGACATTACGCCCGCTCGTGGGAAGACGAGAATGGCATCTTCTGGCTTGGCACCGCTGCCGACACCTTCAAAGACCAGACCTACTTCTTGGGGCGCATCACCTACGCCCAACTGAGCAAGGTCATCTTCCCCATCGGCGACATCCCGAAGCCCGAGGTGCGTCGTCTGGCCGCCCAATACAAGCTGCCGAGCGCCGAACGCCACGACAGCCAAGGCATCTGCTTCTTGGGTAAGATCAACTACAACGACTACATTCGTGAATATCTCGGCGAGATGCCTGGCGACATCGTGGAGTTGGAGACAGGCAAGAAACTGGGCCGTCACAAGGGCTTCTGGTTCCATACCATCGGTCAGCGCAAGGGTCTCGGACTCAGCGGCGGGCCGTGGTTTGTGGTGAAGAAAGACATCCCGAACAACATCGTCTACGTGTCGCAGGGCTACGACCCCGTGGCGCAATACACCAACATCGTCCCCTTGGGCGACTTGCAGCCGATGAACCCCGCCTTGCAGTTCGTCGACGGACAACGCATCCGCTTCAAGATTCGTCATCAGCCGGAGTTTACCTACGGCACGATTCGCCTCACGAAGCGTGGCGCCGACATCGTCTCGGAGGAGGCCATCTCAGGCGTGGCGCCTGGGCAGTTTGGGGTTATGTACCACGAAACTGAACCTTTTGTGTTGGGTAGTGGGGTTATAGTGGAGTCTGAGGTTTAGACCTGAAAGCAGGGACTTGCGTCGCCTGCACTGGAAACAGGGACTTACGTCGCCTGCATAATGATATGCCGTCCCTACGGGACTGGGCGGAACCCCGTAGGGGTGATAGACCGATAAGCAGGCGACGTGAGTCACTGCTCCTAGACAAAAGGCGACACAAGTCCCTACCAGGCATGCCTGAACAATGAACATAATAAAAACCTAAAGACCATGGCTAACACCTACACAAAACTCAACATCCACATCGTCTTCCACGTCAAAAGCACCGGAATTACCATCCGCCAGAAAGACCTCGAACAGGTCTTTGCGTACATCGGAGGCATAATACAGAATGTAGGCGGATACCCTATCACCGTTGGCGGCATCACAAACCATATCCATATCTTAGCTACCATGCCTAAGACTATGAGCGTGTCCGAATTTGTGCAAAAAATCAAGGCCAACAGTAGCAAATGGATAAAAACTATTGACGAGTATTACGAAGACTTTGCATGGCAAGAAGGCTATGGTGCGTTTTGTGTCAGCCCCTCTCTACTAAAAAAGACCATCCGCTATATAGAAACCCAAGAGCAACATCATCATGAAGTATCAGTTCGTGACGAGTTCATACAGTTTTTGAAAGAAAACGGCATTGAATTCGACGAACGCTATCTCATCTAACCAAGTCCCGTAGGGACGACAGACCCGTAAGCAGGCGACGTAAGTCCCTGCTCCTAAACAGAAGCTGACAACCCAAAGCAGGCGACATGAGTCCCTGCTCTAACAACAAGACCATGAATAATATAGAAGATAGAATCCTCTACGAAGACAACCACCTCATCGTGGTGAACAAGCTCCCCTCTGAAATCGTACAGGGCGACAAGACGGGCGACGTCTGCCTGCTCGACGACGTGAAGGAATACATCAAAGTGAAGTACGACAAACCGGGGAACGTGTTTGCCGGACTCGTCCACCGCATCGACCGCCCTGTGAGCGGTGCTGTGGTGTTCGCCAAGACAAGCAAAGCCCTCTCGCGCATGACGGTGAAGGTGAAAGACCGCGACTTCCGCAAGACCTATCTGGCACTCGTAAAGAACCATCCACCTAAGCAAGCCGATGTGCTCGAAGACTACCTCGTCAAAAACGAGAAGATGAACAAGTCGTTCGTGGTGCCCGAAGGGACAAAAGACGCTAAGTTAGCAAGGTTGAGCTATCGTGTGGTCGGAAAGTCGGACACTTTCTATCTACTTGAGGTAGAGTTGTTTACAGGAAGACACCATCAGATTCGTTGTCAGCTGGCACACATCGGATGCCCTATCCGTGGTGACTTAAAATACGGTTATCCGCGCAGCAACCCCGACGCCTCCATCAGCCTGCATGCCTGGCGCATCGCCTTTGAACATCCTGTGACGAAAGAACAACTTGAAATCACGGCACCTTTGCCGCAGAGTGCACCGTGGACAGCCTTTGATTTAGCAAGTAACAGTTAATAATTGCGTGACGCCTCAGGATACACTCACAATAAATTAATGACTCCTTTAAAGATGATGAAGTAAGCACCGCAGAGCATCAAGAGAACGCCAGCAATGCGGTTCATTATCGTAGTGCGTTCGGCATCGAGGAACTTCTTCAACTTGGCGGCACCCCAGGCTTTCAGCAATTCCAAAAACCATGTGGTGCCCAAAATGATGGCGAAAAACACGATAGTGCTCACTTTGTTGCCACCCATATTGCCCGCCACCATAGCCACGGCAGAGAACCAGAAAATCCACACAAAAGGATTCAAGATATTGATTACGAAACCTTTGGCAAGAAACACAAACCAAGCAGGTTTCTTGTCCTGTTTCTTTATCGCTTCATTGGCACGTTGTTCAATGTATTCGTCACGCGCCTTCTGATCTTGGACTTTCTTTCGGAACGTGAAGATGCCGAATAACAACAAGATAAGGCCTGCCCCAATGCAAGCAAAAGCCGCCTCTCGCGACGAATTCATCACGATTTGCACCGAAGCCAAGATGCAAATGGCTATCACCATGGCATCGTTAAGAATCACGCCGGTGACAAACCAGGCCGCCGAGCGGAAACCACGATGAAGGCTGGTCTGCACCAAAGTGATGAACGATGGCCCCATGTTGACGACCGCCGAAAGGAAGATTCCTATCAGGATGGCCCAAAACAAGAAGCTGAACGAGCCGATACGGCTGAATTCAGGCATTCTATCAAAAATGACGGGAGAGTTTTCCATGGCTTTATGATTTCAATCCTTTAACATATTCTTCCCACATCTCCAAACGCTTACCTTTGAGCACACGCGGAAACTTGGTGGCACCGCCCCACTTGCCCATCTTCTGCTCCATGAACTCATAGAAATACTTAGTGGGCAGCACGTCGACAAATAACTCCTTGATGGCCTGTGTGCGTTCCACGGCATAGTCATCGTTGAGTTTACAAAGATTCTCATCTATCTTTCTGATAGCCTGTTCTTTGTCGATAGGTTCATCGCAACCGAGATACCAATGGTGTGCATACATCGTGTCGTGACGGATGCCTGCCACGGTGAACTCCGTGATGGTGACGCCCAGTTCGTCGGCCATCATGTCGACGGCACGGGTCATGTTGTCCTGCGAGAGGTGCTCACCCGTGATGCTCAAAAACTGCTTGGTGCGTCCCGTAATCACGATTTCGCAGTTCTTGGTATTGAGGAACTTGATGGTGTCGCCGATAAGGTAACGCCAAGTCCCTGCACAGGTGGAGAGCAGCAAGGCATATTCCACACCTTCCTGCACTTCGGAAAGCAGCAAGGTCTTGGGATGGGCGACGATGGTGCCGTCTTCGTCAAAGTTCTCCTCGTTGAACGGCACAAACTCGAAATAGATGCCGTTGTCGACCAACAGCTGCATCACACGCTTCTTCAAGTCGACTTGATAAGCGATATAACCCTCTGAGGCCAAGTAACTTTCCACGTAAAGCACCTCCTTGCCGAAGATACGCTCGAAGCTCTTTTCGTAAGGTGCAAAAGCCACGCCGCTATGTACATACACCATCAGGTTGGGCCAGATGTCGTGAATGGTCTTCAGGTTGTATTCCTTGATGATACGCTCCAGCAAGATCTGCACCCATGCCGGCACACCCACGATAACGCCAATATCCCACTTGGGGGCTTCTTTTACCATAAGGTCCATCTTCTTGGCCCAATCTTTCTCCTTCGAAATCTTCTGACCGGGTTTGTAGAACTTCTCAAACCACGACGGGATCTTGCCCGCAGAGATGCCCGAAAGGTCGCCCGCATAGTAGCCAAACTCCTCGTTGTACTGCAAGTCGGTGCTGCCACCGATCATCAGGACACCGCGGTTGTAGAAGTCCACAGGGAAGTCGTAACGCGTGGCCGACACCAGCTGACGGATACCTGCACGTGTGATTTTGTTGTTAAGGCCTTTGGTGATGGGTATGTACTTGCTGGCAGCCTCTGAAGTACCTGAGCTGAGTGCAAAATATTTGATTTTGCCTGGCCAGGCAATGTTGCGCTTGCCTTGCAGGTTGAGGTACCACCACTCGTCGTGCATCTTGTTGTAGTCGAACACAGGCACACGTTTGCGGTATTCTTCAAGGATATCTTTCGACAGCAAAATCTCGTCAAAATGATAGAACTTGCCAAATTCCGTAAACTGCGCCTTGACTAACAACTTTCGCAGTTCGCGTCGCTGAGCGCGAATAGGGTCGGTGTGGTTTTGACGTATTTCAACGGGGATATTCTTAATCTCCGCAGCAGCTTTCACAATAGCACCTACAATGGGTATCGGGAATTTTAATCTTTTTATTATGGGGCGTTTCATATCTTTCGCTTAAAACGGTTGCAAAATTACAGAAATTCGTTTGAATTATAGCCTATAATATGCCATTAACGCAAAAAACGATTACTTTTGCCGCGAATTTAAGACTATTGTAATATGAAAACGAAGTTGTTAATATTCCTGCTGCTATGTGGCCTCGTTTCAAAAGCTCAAACCATCGAAGTATCAGGCTTACAATCAGGGACTTGGAATGCCGACACGGTGCTTATCAAGGACAATGTCTACATTCAAGACTCACTTCGCATCCTTGCTGGCACCACTGTGCTCTTTGAGGGTTTCTACCAAATCTCTGTTGAAGAAGGTGCCTCTCTGACCGCATTGGGAACAGTAACCGACACCATCCTTTTCACCGTGGCCGACACGACAGGATTCCATTTTTTCAACTTTGGTCGAGGCGGATGGAATGGCATAAGAATGGATAAAGCGGGCGACTGTCGGTTCGACTACTGCCGTTTCCAAAATGGCAAGGCCGCTCTGGACGATGATCAAGACGGCGGTGCGCTGCGCATCTTCGGTTGCGATAATGTGGAAATCGGTCACAGCAAGCTGTTTTGCAACTTCTCACGCGAACACGGTGGTGCGCTCAATGCCGAGAACTCCAACGTGGTGATGCACGATTGCGATGTCAGCAACAACTTGTTACGCAGCGAAATAGACACCATTTATTTCATGTATGGAGCCGGATTGCGTTTCCTGAAGTGCGAAGTGGACATCGCTACAACAAAACTCCAGCATAACTACGGTGAGACCTCCATCGGCGGGGCCATGAGTATCGACAGCTGCTCAGTCCGCATCGACCGTTGCCGATTCGAGCATAACGTGGGCATCAATGGCGGTGGGCTTTATATGATTCGTTGCTACGACAACCCATGCAGCATTACCAACTCGCTCTTTGCCAATAACACTTCGGTGCATTTCGCTGGCGGAATGGCCATCAGTGACTCGTCGCCATTGGTCTGCAATCTTACAGTCGTGAACAACCACTCCATTGGTGTCAACTGCGGAGGTATCTTCTTCTACCAACACAGCTCTCCAATCCTATGGAACTGCATCATCTACGGCAACACCAACGAAGCTCCTTTGGAAGAACCTGTGCAGATGTGGTCGTGGACCTACGAAGACTTTGCGCCAGAGTTTCACAACTGTCTGGTTCAATTCGGCTTTGACAACATTTCCAACAATGAAGTCATCACCATTTACGACAATTGCAACGACGAAGACCCGCTCTTCGTTGACCCCGAAAACGAAGACTTCCATGTCGGGGCAGAAAGCCCTTGCATCAATGCCGGTTCATCCGATATTCCTGCATCAATTCTTAATGGTTTAGACTTAGATGGCTTAGGACGAGTCAACGATGGCTTGATTGACCTAGGTGCCTACGAATACGACCTCGACGGCATCCACGAAACCACTCAAAGCCAGAGCACCCTACACATCGTCGGCAACCCAATTACAGCTATGAGCTATACGGAAATCAACCTCGAAAAAGAGGGGCCTTTGTATGCGAGCATCTATGCTATTGATGGAAAAATGATGAGCAACAAAGTCATAGGTTTCTGTCCAAAAGGTCTCAACCGCATCGAGCTCGGTGAGCTGTTCCAGCAGCTGCCCAGTGGAACCTATCTTTTCGTCGTCAAGACCGCAGAAAAAGCGATGGTCACAAAGGCTATCAAACCCTAATCAACAGAAACACATAATTCAATACCAATCTATTATAAAATGAAAAAAGCAAACAGTATTTCCTTAAAGCACATGCTACTGCTTGGAGCAGCCGTGTTGATGCTTTTTGCTTCGTGCAACAAAAAGCAGGAAAGCAAGTACAAGTACGAAACCGTGAAGGGCGACCTCACCGAAGCCCGCATCTACACTTTGGACAACGGCCTGACCGTTTATCTGAGTGTCAACAACGAGGAGCCGCGCATCCAGACCTACATCGCCGTGCGCACTGGATCGAAGAACGACCCCGCCGAGACCACCGGCTTGGCCCACTACCTTGAGCACCTGATGTTTAAGGGCACCGACAAGTTCGGCACCACCGACCCTGCCGCCGAAAAGCCTTTCCTGGACGACATCGAGGCGCGTTATGAGAAGTACCGCACCCTCACCGACCCCGAGGAACGTCGCGTGGCCTACCACGAAATCGACTCGGTGAGCCAGCTGGCAGCCCAGTATTTCATCCCCAATGAGTACGATAAGCTCATGTCGGCCATCGGTGCAGAAGGCACCAACGCCTACACCTCCAACGACGTGACCTGCTACACCGAGGACATCCCGTCGAACGAGGTTGAGAATTGGGCCAAAATCCAGGCCGACCGTTTCCAGAACATGGTCATCCGTGGATTCCACACAGAGTTGGAAGCCGTGTATGAGGAGTATAACATTGGCATCGCCCAAGACAACCGCAAGGTGTGGGAAGCCCTGAGCGCCATGCTCTTCCCAACGCACCCTTACGGCACACAGACCACCATCGGCACGCAGGAACACCTGAAGAACCCATCGATTGTCAACATCAAGAACTACTTCAACAAGTGGTATCGTCCGAACAACGTGGCCATCTGCATGGCCGGCGACTTCAACCCTGACGAGGTCATCGCCATCATCGACAAATATTTTGGCGGCTGGCAGCCTGGTGACGACGTGAAACAACCCGAATTTCCTGCTTTGGCTCCCATCAACGCACCCAAGGACACCACCGTCTACGGCCTCGAAGCCGAAAACCTGATGATGGGCTGGCGCTTCGACCGTGGCAACTCGCTGCAAGTGGACACCTTGGACGTCATCGGTGAGATGCTGAGCAACGGCACCGCCGGTCTTGTCGACTTGGACATCAACCAGCAGATGCAGATGCTCTATGCCTTCGCTGGCAGCCAAACCTTGCGCGACTACACCAGCTTCATAATGGGCGGCTCACCGCGTCCCGGCCAGAGCCTCGAAGAGGCGAAAGACCTGTTGCTTGCCGAAATCGCCAAACTGAAGAGCGGCGACTTCTCCGACGACCTGCTGCCCTCGGTGATCAACAACGCCAAGCTCAATTATTACAACTCGCTGGAAAGCAACGCCGCCCGTGCCAACATGTTCGTCGACACCTATATTAATGAGGTGCCGTGGGAGCAAAGCGTTGACCGCCTCGACCGCATCTCGAAGCTGACGAAACAAGACATCATCAACTTCGCCAACAAACACTTCAACGACAACTATGTAGTGGTCTACAAGCGTCAAGGCGTTGACGAGAACCAAAAGAAAATCGAAAAACCAGCCATCACCCCCATCCCGACCAACCGCGACCTCGTGAGCGACTTTGTGAAGGAAGTGCAAAACAGCGAAGTGAAACCCATCGAGCCTCGTTTTGTCGACTTCAAGAAGGATTTGACCCTCGGCAACACCGAGGCTGGCCTGCCCTACATTTATGTGCAAAACAAGGAGAACGGTCGTTTTATTCTTGCTTTCCGCTACGACTTTGGCGAAGAGTCAGACCTGCGTTATGGCCTGGCTTCACAATACCTTGAATACCTCGGCACCGACCAACTCACCAATGAACAAATCAAGCAGCAGTTCTACAAGCTCGCCTGCGACTATTACATCAATGTGGGCGCACGCAACATCACCGTCACCTTGCGCGGCTTGGGTGAGAACATGCCACAAGCTTTGGCCTTGATGGAAAACGTGATGCAAAATGCCCAACCCGACCCGATGGTGGCCGAAATGTGCATCCAACAGTTAGAGAAATCGCGCATGGACGCCAAGTTGAACCAACGCAGCAACTTCAGTGCCTTGGTGAACTACGGCATCTATGGCCCTTACAACCCGAGCCGCAACCAACTCTCCATCGCTGAGATGCGTAAGCTTGACCCTCAAGTGCTTCTTGACCTTTTGAAGAACCTCAAGAACTACAAGCATACCGTGTTATATTACGGCCCGATGCCCGCTGAGGAGATGGCCAAAGCCGTCACCGAAAACCACCAGACCGTGGCCGAGCTGCAAGCCGTGCCCGAAGGCAAGCACTACGAGATGCAGCCTACGCCTGAGAACGAAATCGTCATTGCTCCTTATGATGCCAAGAACATTTACATGCGCATGATCCATAACGAGCAACGCGAGTGGAACCCTGAAGAGGCCGCTGTGAAGGCCCTATTCAACGAGTACTATGGCGGTGGCATGAACACCATCGTCTTCCAGGAGATGCGTGAAGCCCGTGGCTTGGCCTACAACGCCTTTGCCGCCTACATGGAGCCGAGCTACAAGGACCAGAAGGAGTATTTCTTCACCCACATCATCACCCAAAACGACAAGATGATCGACTGCGTCACCCACTTCCTCGAAATCCTCGACGATATGCCCGAGAGCGAGCAAGCCTTCGGCATCGCCAAGGACGCCCTCACCAAGCGTCTAGCCAGCCAACGCACCACGAAGTTCGGGCTCATCAACGCATGGCTGAGTGCCCAAATGCGCGGCATCGACTACGACATCAACGAGCGCATCTACAATGCCCTGCCGAACATCACCCTGCAAGACATCGTGAAGTTTGAGAAGGAGCAGATGGCCAACAAACCTTACCGTTACGTCATCCTCGGCAACGAGAAGGAACTTAACATGGAGGCCATCCAAGCCATCGGTCCCGTCAAGCGCGTAAGTACCGAAGAGATCTTTGGGTATTGATTTCTTGATGAATAAAAAAGAGGCTGAGCTAGCTCAGCCTCTTTTTTTATTCTAACGAATCACCAGTTTCGCTGTCGCCTTCCTTGACTTGCTTTTCGAGTTCCATCTTACCGAAACGCAAGGTGAAGCCTGCCGAGATGTAACGGCTGTTCAGCGTCTTGCGTGTGCTGTCGCTGAGATAGTACGGGTTGGTGTTGCTTGACCCTGAGCCATATCTTGCGCCCCAGTTGAAGATGTCCTGCACGTTGACATACACCGACAAACGACGCTTGAAGAAGTCGCTGCGCAAGCCCAAGTTGAGGAAATAACGCGCCTTGCTCTCGCTCATCAGGCCAATGGTGGGCGAACGGTAGTTGGCCGAGGCCGTCACCTGCAGCTGGTCCCAGAGCTTGGCCCAGGCGTTGACACGCACCTGCCACGACACTTTGTGATCCCCGTACTCAACATGTTCAGGTTCGCCAGAACCATTAATACGGTCGTACTCCATACGATAGCCATAGTCATAAACGTTGGCGTACAACCTGACATTGAAGAAGCCCGTCGGACGGTAGGTCATATTGAGCGAGGTGCCATAGCGCCACGAGGTTCCCATATTATAAGGCATTGAATAACTGACGATTCTGTCGAGATAATCGTCATATTCGGAATCGGTCAGCGAGCTGACTTCGTTGGTGCTCAGGCGTCCGTAAGCCTCGATGCCGATGTTGCCGAAACGCTCGAAGAACTTCTGCCATCCGGCTTCCATGTTGTGGGTAAAGCTGTTTTTGAGACTTGGGTTACCAGTAGAATAGCTGTCCTCTCCATACCTACGGAAGGTGCTGATTTCTTCCTCCTCGGGGTGCGACATACGCATCGTGTAGTTGAGCTTGAAATTATGCATGCTCTCCGTGCGGTAGGTCAGGTGGATGGAAGGACGCACGTTCCAGAAAAACAGCGTGTTCTCGTCGACAAAAGGCATCTTGCTATCATAATTATAATAGACAAAGTCGCCGCCGACGCCCACGCCCGTGCTGAGGGTGAATCCGCCCCAGTGGTGTGTCCAGTTGACGTCGCCGTTCACGCCTGTCTCCCCTCCATTGAAATGATAGGTGCGCAACAAGTCGAGGCTGTCGTAAGTAACGCCACCATCGTTAGAATAATAACGTTTGTAGTCGTTGTTCCAATACTGATGGTCGGCACGCAAGCCATAGCTCATTTCGCCATCCTCGCTGTAGGGACGGTTGTAACGCGCATCCAGGTCGAAGCCGAAGCCAGACATGTTGGTCAGCAGATGACGGTTCTCGTCAAGGTCATAATACACGTCATAGAAACGGTTGTAGTACTGGTCCGTGGCATTCCTATTGAGTCTTGAGTTCAAGCCAATGCGAAGGTTGTGACCCTTCTCGTCGAATTTCTTGGTGTAGTCGATGCCGAAGTGTCCGAAACCCGACCGAGAGATGGAGGTGTCGCCAATTTGATAGTCCAACACGCTATCCGCCACATAGAAGGTCTGGCCGTCGATGCGGTGGATGAAGCTGTTGTTTTTGTTGTAGAAACCGCCAGCATCAAACGAGATGTCGCTTGTGGAGTCGATCTCATAGTCGATGTTCGCAAAGAAATTGCCACTGAGACGGCGGTTGTGTTCATCGGTGGTGTCGGTCTTGTACCACACCGTGTCGAACGGGCTGTCTTCCGAGACCTTCTCGCGCTTCATCTCCCAGCTTTCGGTATGGTTGTCGCGGAAGTTGTAGCGTCCCGAAACAAACAGATTGACACTCAATTTATCCTTTTTCCACATATAGCTCACCCACGGCGAAACGAAAGGCTGGCTGGAACCATTCACGCCGAAGCTGATGAACTGGTTGCTCTTGATATGCGCCGAAGTCACGATGTTGATGACCGCTTCCGCGTCGGTGGCGTATTTGGCCGAGGGGTTGGTGATGGTCTCGATACGCGCGATGGCGTTGGCAGGCAAGGTCTGAAGGTAGGTCTTCAGGTTCTCCTCCGTGAGTTTCGATGGCTTGTCGTTGACCCAAATCTCCACGCTCGACACGCCGCGCAGGGTGATGTTGCCTTCCACGTCGACTTCCACGCCCGGCGCATTCTGCAAGGCGTCTTCGGTGGTACCCGTCTGGATGGAGGGGTCTTCGCTCACGTTATAGATGACTTTCTCGCCCTCCATGGCATAAATCGGCCTCTCTCCGGCCACCGTGACCTCATTGAGCGACGTCACGCCAGGGTTGATGCGTAAGGTACCCAAGTTGGTGTTGTTGGTCACACGGAAGGGATGCAGGTAGTTTTCATAGCCGATGGCCGACACGCGCAGCACGAAGCTGCCCTGCGGCACACCCGTGATTTCGAAGGCACCGTCCAGATTGCTGATGCCGCCCTTGACGAACTCATTGTCGACAGAGTCGAGCACCGCCAGGTTGACATAAGGCAAAAACTCGCCCGTCTTGGCGTCGCGCAACACACCCACGACCGTGAAAGTGTCGCCTTCGCGCACTTTCTTTTTGGGCTTCACGGTAGGCATGTTGCCCTCGGGCTGACCCCACTGACGGTCGCCGCCAAAAGGAGGCCTTCCCCCGGGAGGGCGACCACCGCCGCCGCCAGGATATCTGCCACCTGGTGGTTGCGCCATACACAATAGGGTAGATAAGACCAAAAGTAGAGAGAAAAAGGCTCTCAAGGAAATCGATTTCTTCATTTTTGTAGTAGTGTTAAGCCATAATAGCCTCTATTGTTCAAACAATTAGTGATTTATAGAGAAATATAGTCATTAGTCCATTTTTTATGCCAAACTTTTTGGCAGCCTAAAAACTTTTCTGAAAAGTCGTGAGAGCTGTCAAATTACTCCTTCACCACCTTTTTCACGCTGACCGCACCGTCATTCATCACCACGCGAAGCACATAAATGCCCGTGGGCAAGTCGGCAAGGGTGATTTCGGCAAACGCACTATTCTCGGCCATCTGCGTCAACACACGTTGGCCCAAGGTGTTGAAGAGTTCCACGAATTGCATGTCCTGACCCTCGACAAACAAGATGCCATTGGTCGGGTTGGGATGCACTGCTATGCGATTGTCCGTTTGCGCGATCTCAGTCTGATGGTCGTCGACGGAAGTCCCGAAGAAATGAACATGGAAGCTCAACTCGGCGCCATTTTCCTGGATGTTGGTAATCTCAAAGCTCTCTTCGGGCGTGCCATCGGTGAGATAGGGATGCGGATTGGTGGTGGGACCAAAACTGGTGCGACCTGAGGCTTGGCTGAAATGCGCATTGTTGAGGTTGCCATTCTGTATGTCGCTGCTACTGTTGGGACGGAAGATCCAATATTGGTGCGCGGTGTTGACGTTGTCGAAGAAGCCGTTGGCAAACATGCCGGAATAGTCGAGCGGGACGGTGTCGTTCCAACGGGCAATGATAAGGCCGGAACCAGGAATACCCTCTTCGAAAAGGTCTTGTTTCCTGCGGTATTCAAACACATACCACTGGGTGCTGTCAATGGCCGACTTAATGTAATAGCAGTTCTGCGACTGACTGGAGCCAACGCTCTTCAGCGTGTAGTCGCCGTCTTCAGTGATTTGTATCGGTTCGTCCGCCACATGAAGGATCTTGTTCTTATAGATAGCAGCCGTATGATTTGGCCCATAGTTGTAGCACATCATATCCCACGAGCCAGCGGGCGACACCTCCGTATAGTTATAGTAATGATACAAGTCGGGCAGGTTCAACGAATGGCCCATTTCATGCCTGAACACATGGGCAGAGAAATAGACGGGGTTGGCACCTTCAAACTCCAGGTTGAAGGTGTTGGGCTTGATGCCGTTGACCACCACGGGATGGTCGATGGAGTCGTGCGGGAAATACTCCATGTGAGGCCACAAAATGGAAGCCCATGCTCCCGTGCCGCCTTTGACGACAAAGCTCACATTGTCGATGTAGCCGTCGCCATCGCCGTCAAGGACCACGTCGTCGTCAACCAGATTCAACGAGTCCACATAACGGAAGGCGCGGGCCAGCAACTCAGCCTCTCTCCTGCTAATGCCGACCATCACCTGCTCATCCTCATGATAACCGATGGGATTTGTCGGGCTATAAGGTTCAAAATAAGCACGAGGCTTCGGATCCTGATACGAGACAATCTGCCCGTTTTGAACGTTGTTGGTATAGACCGTGTTGTAATGGAGATGGTCGTATGTCATCGTCTTATAGAAATTATAGACGCTGAGATAACCCGGGGCCTTGGCGTTGAACATCGTGTCGATGTCGTCAAATGAATGTGTGATTTCCTCGTCGTCGGCAAAACGCATGAAAATGACGAGATTGGTCAGGTCCCTGTCTACGATTTGGGCCTTCATCGTCATAGGCGCAATGCCAAAGAGCATGGCTAACAATACAATGATAAAGTTGCGTTTCATAGTGAGTAAAATTTGGCTGCAAAAATACAAAAAACCGAGAAACAAGCTCCAACGATTACGGAATCAATTCGTTCTCGTCAATCAAATTGTTCAGCAAGGCATAAACGGTGAGTCCTGAGACCGACTTGATACCCGTTTTGCGCGTAATGTTCTTACGGTGCGAAATAACCGTGTGGATGGAAATGTTCATCTGGTCGGCAATCTCCTTGTTCATCATGCCTTTGGCGACAGCCACCAGCACATCGGTCTCACGTTTCGACAGCTCTACGTCATCAGTGTTCTTCGTATTTTCGCTCTGTGTGTATTCAGTCATCTTGCTGATGATTTTCGATCGCGTTTCGTAAAGTTCGATGACCCCGTTGTAAGATGCCAGCATAGCATGGTCGAAATATGAGGTTGCCAAGGCTATGATGGTGAGCTGCGGGTGCTCTTTGCCCAACTGTGCAAGGAAATCCTTGTTGCTTACGCCTATCAGCATCGGATCGATAATCAGAAGATTGACATCAGTGGCAGTGATCTTCTCGGAGAGATGTTCGGGGCTGTCGAGGCGTGCCACCACGTCGAACTGAGCCATGCCATCGATGATTTCGGCCAAACCAATGGCGATGATTTCGGAGGCTTCACAAATGATGACCCGGTTACTCATGGCAGGGCGTTTTCAAGGGATTCGACACAAGGGATGAGGATGCGTTCCTCGATGAGGGAATGGCGGTTGAGGTCGTCGCTCAGCTCAATGATGTCGTACGAAATCTCGATGCGTTCCTTGGGCAGGATGTCGCCGGGCAGGTATTTGAGCAGGATGTTCATCATGTCGTCGAGCACGTCCTGTATGTTGGTGTGGTTATGCTCAAATTCATCGATTTTATAGGAATCGGTGCGCTGCCCTTTGAACAAGGCCTCGATATAGGGGAACACTACCTCTTCCTCGTAGTACTGGATGTGTCGCTTCACCTCTTGTTTGTACTCGTCGTAGAAATGGCGGAGCATGGGGCCGTATTTCTTCCCACAGGCCTCGATGATGCGTTGCAGATGCTCTTCAATATGCGGGAAACGCTCATTGAGATAATACTGATGCGAGGCTTTCAGATAGGAGAGCAGGTCGCTCATGTCGATTTGCCCCAACTCCGTTTGTCCTGGCGTGAAACTGCTGTCGGAGTAAATCTCGCATATCATGAGGAACAAGTCGGTGTTGACCTGGTTCATTTGGCATACTTGGGCCACGTTGCGGTCGCCAAAGCCCAGTCCGATGCCGAAACGCGACAGCAGCTGCAACAGCCGGCGGTCGGCAGTCAGCAGCTCGGCAAATTTAGTGTCTTTAGAGAAAGGAGTTTTCTTTTTGGGCATGATGGTTGTTTTTGATGGGGCAAAGATACTAAAAAAAAAGACATGCAATCTTCGTAACAAATGGCTAATACCAACCTTTTTAATTCCCTATTATTTGGGATTGCCCATATTGCGAAAAAAGCGTCATCTTTGCAGCAAAATTAGAAACGTATGGGTCACGAACATCATCATCACCATCATCATGTGGCTGCCGACAATGGGCAGATGCGTAAAATCCTTTGGGCGGCCATCATACTTAACCTCCTTTTTGTCGGCGTGGAAGCCGGTGTAGGCCTATGGCAAAACAGCCTCTCGCTGCTGAGCGACGCAGGGCATAACCTGAGCGACGTGTTCTCGTTGGTGCTGGTCGTCGTTGGGCTGCATCTGGTCAAGGTACACAGCAACGAACGCTACACCTACGGCTACAAGAAAAGCACCATCCTCATCTCGCTGGCCAACGCCATCCTGCTGCTCGTGGCGGTGGGCGTCATCGTGGCGGAGAGTGTCCACAAACTGCGCGAGCCAGCCGCCATCGACGGCGCTGCCATCTCATGGACCGCAGGCGTGGGTATCCTCATCAACGGCTTGACGACCGTGTTGCTCATGCGCGGCCAGAAAGGCGACCTCAACATCCGCGGGGCGTTTCTGCACATGGCTGCCGACACGCTAGTGAGTATCGGCGTCGTGATTAGCGGCATCATAATCATGTACACGGACTGGTATATCATCGACCCGATCATTGGTATCGTCATCGCCATTGTCATCCTTGTCAGCACATGGGAACTGCTGCGCGATAGCATGAGGCTGGCGTTGGACGGCGTGCCCGAAGGAATCGAAGTGGACGAGGTTGTACAACTGATGCGCGGCACCGATCACGTCACCGATGTCCACCATCTTCATATCTGGGCGATGAGCACCACCGAAAACGCCTTGACAGCGCATGTGGTCGTCGACGACGAACACGAGGCGGCGTCAGTGCGCAAGGCATTGAAGGAGGCCCTGTGTGAAAAAGGCATCACCCATGCCACCATCGAGATTGAAAGCGGTGACGGCTGCTGCGACAAGGAGTGCTGACGAGGCGATTTCCAAAAACTACCATCATTTGGGATTGGGACGGTTAAAAATACCCATCACTTGGGATTTCACAGTTTTTGGAATGGCCGTTACTTTGCAGCAGATTTTTGTCATAATCTTTTAGAATGAGTTTTGAGTTAGTTTTACAGTGCGGGGCACGTCAATTGCTCCGCACATTTTTTGTACTTTTGCAGCAAAACTTGAGCCTATGTCCAAAGCATCCAAAACCTTATTAATTTCCCTTTTGCTCGGCCTGTCGTTCCCGACTTTTGCCCAATTCCTCCGTCCCGATGATTTCGGTGAGCGATACACGCTGAAACAAGTCGTGGTGCTGAGCCGCCACAACATCCGTTCGCCCCTTTCGGGACGACAATCGGCGTTGCAGCGCATCACGCCTCACGAATGGTACCACTGGTCGTCGGCACCCAGCGAGCTGTCGTTGCGCGGCGGCACGTTGGAGACCATGATGGGCCAGTATTTCCGCAAATGGCTCGTCAGTGAAGGCTTGTTGCGGGAAAACGAGCTTCCTGCCGAGGGCACCATGCGCTTCTATGCCAACTCCTTGCAGCGCACCATCGCAACGGCACAATACTTTTCTTCGGGGATGCTGCCAGTGGCCAACATCCGCATCGAGCACCATTGCCAGGTGGGCAAGATGGACTCCGTGTTTGCCCCACAGATTACTGACGACAGCGACGCGTTCAAAGCCCTTGCCCAACAACAAATCACTGCCATGGGCGGCGAAAAAGGCATGGCTGGCATCGGAGAGAAATTGGCCGACAACTACATGGCGCTGGAACGGGTGCTCGACTTGGAGCAAAGCCAAGCCTGCCTCGAAGGCGACACCTGCCATTTCCGTACCGACGACGCACATGTGTATCTCGTCAAATACCGAGAGCCGGGCATGGGTGGCTCGCTGCGCCTCGCCTGTCAGGCCGCCGACGCACTCGTCTTGCAATACTACGAAGAACCCGATGCAGTAAAGGCCGCCTTCGGCGATACCTTGCGTTGGGAGGACTGGGAAAGCATCTCGGCCATCAAAGATTGGTATGGCGATGTGCTGTTCACTGCACCCGTGGTGGCCCGTCAGGTAGCCCGACCGCTCGTGCGGACCATGCTCGAAGAAATGCAGACCAAAGGCCGAAAATTCACCTTCCTTTGCGGTCACGACTCCAATATATGCAGCGTGTTGGCGGCCTTAGAGGCCGAGGATTACAGCTTGCCGAATACCATCGAGAAGAAGACACCCATCGGCAGCAAGTTAGTCGTTGAGAAATGGGAAGACAGCAAGGGACAAGTCTTTGCGGCACTCAAACTTGTTTATCAAAGCACCCAACAATTGCGCAGCATGTCCCTGCTCGATTTGGAGAACCCGCCAATGGTGTATCCTATTCGTCTCAAAGGCATGAACGCCAATGCTGACGGGCTCTATCTCTTCGACGACTTGGTACAACGGTTTACTTCGGCAGCCCATTAAGGGAGCCGCTCTTCACGAATCTTGCCGAACAGCCCTCGGCTTTGATGGCGTAGAGGCCAGGAGCCAGGCCGCTCACGTCAAGCTGGCCTTCGTAACGTTCCCGCATCACCATGCGACCTGTCATGCCGAAAACGCCAACGAAAGCTCCGTCCATGACATCCAAGTGAAGTATGCCGTTGGTGGGATTCGGCCAAGCAGATAAGCTTTCATGTGACAGCTCCGCTACGCCCAAGGGATCTGTGACATAAAAATCAATGGAAAAAGCCAAGTAATCATCGCCAAATTTCAAACATCATCGAAACTTGGGATAAGACCCCTTGACATTACCCATCAATTGGGATTTCGCGGTTTTTGAAATGACCATTACTTTGCAGCGTCAAACAACTAAAAGTAAGCCTATGAAAACAGCAGTAAAGAGAATGAAACCCAACTACAAAAACTGGATGCCTAAAGGCATGATCCTTGGGACTATGGGCGGCGCTTTGGCCTGCTTGTTGTTGTTTTTGGTCTTTGGCGTGAGTGGGCTGCTTGCCGCCGGAACGCTGAAGACTGTCCTGAAAACCGTTTTCCTTGTGCTCGCCATCGTGCTGGCTTTGGTGACCCTATGGATGTGGCTGTTGCATCGTGCCTTCTCCTACAATGGCAAGCGTCAGATGTCGAAACAGATCATTGACGGCGTCGTCGCTTATGTCACCCTTCCCGAAGGCGGCAAAGGTCTCGATGTGGGCTGCGGTAGTGGTGCGCTGGCCATCGCTTGCGCCAAACGCAATCCTAAATCCGAGATGGTCGGCATCGACCGCTGGGGCAAAGAATATGCTTCCTATAGCCTTGACTTATGCGAACAAAACGCACAAGCCGAAGGTGTGAGTAATACCCATTTCAGCCAAGGCAACGCTTTGAAACTCGACTTTGCAGACGAGACTTTCGATGCGGTGACAAGCAATTATGTCTATCACAACATCCCGAGCCGCGACCGACAAGCCATTTTGTTGGAAACCCTGCGTGTGCTGAAGAAAGGCGGCACCTTCGCCATTCATGACATTTTCTCCCGATTCAAATATGGCGACATGCAGGCTTTTGTCAAGATACTGAAAGGCATGGGCTATGAAGAGGTCGAACTCATTGACATTACCAACGGCATGTTCATGACCCCATGGGAAGCCAAATGGATGGGGCTGAGCGGGGTCGGCGATTTTGAAAGGAAAGAAATGAAAAGACCGCTGATATATATTGTTCTATCCTTTCTGTTGATCATCATCCCGTTCACACAAAACCAAGCCCAAAACCGTCAGCGTTTCGACGGTGGTATGATGGTACACACGGGTTACCTGCATGGCGACCTGTCCGCCTTAAACCATAAAGCGGAAGGAATGACCTTCGGCCTCGGCGGAGTGCTCCGTTATCATCTTGGCAATCATTTCCGTTTGGGTGGCGAGGGCTATGTCAGTACCTTGAAACAAATGCACAACGGCAGTTATATCCGAACCAGCTGGGGCGGACTGCTGGCCGATGCCTATTGGCAATTCGGGCGATGGCAGCCTTTCGCGGGTGTCACTATCGGTGGAGGGGAAGCCTCTTCGCTGCTGATGTTTGAAGGCTCGGCTGACGACTGGGAAGCAGAACCAAATGCCTTCCTTCACAATGAGTCGTTTTTCTTTGTGAATCCCAACATCGGCGTGGAGTATGCCCTTACTGAAGCCGTCCACCTGACTTTGAAGGTTGACAGGCTTATCCCTGTTTCAAACATCGAAATGCCTAAGGGTGTGAGATGCTATTTGGGGTTTGTTTTTGCGCATTGAGACTTCAAGGGCATGGCCCGTCATCGACAACCTCCCCATGCTGATTGTCGTTATGGCATTGACCATCCCCATCGCCATCCTCGCCATGCGACTGTCCGAGCGTGTGATGAAAAAGGCTGCCGAAGCATTGAATTAATCATTTTCGTACCTTTGCATCCAGTTTAATAAACATTGCCACCGTTCCTGTGGTGCTTGTGGGAGGTTTGCGCAGCATGGAGAAAATCAACAAGATACTGAACGAGACAAACATTGCCTACATCAGCCTCTCGCGCCCGCTCATCCGCGAGCCTAACCTCATCAACCGCTGGCAACAAGGCGACACGACGCCTTCAAAGTGCGTTTCGTGCAGTTCGTGTTACCGGACACTTGGACACCGATGCGTGTTCAATTGATTTCTCTGCCTAATTCCATGTCTTTTGCTGACTATTGTTCTGTTTCGCCTGCAAAACCGTATCTTTGCGCCCTAAACTTGCATACCATGCCTAATCCAACCAACAAACAAGAACTGCTCTCCGCCATGGCCGACGGCTATGCGAAAGATGGAAACGTATCAGAAAAACCTTAAAACGGCGAATTGAAACCATGAAGAAATAAGTGAAACACTATCCGTAAAATGTGAAACCTACATCTCGCGGATTTCTCGTTTCTTTGCAGCAACAATCCTAAAACGCATACCCATGGAATACATCAAACTGTCAAACGGAGTGGAAATGCCGCTCCTCGGCTACGGGGTGTTTCTCGTCAGCCCTCAAGAATGTGAACGCTGCGTCAGCGACGCGCTGAGCGTCGGCTACCGCCTCATCGACACGGCACAGGCCTACTTCAACGAAGAAGGCGTTGGCAACGCCTGGCGCAAAAGCGGACTGAAACGCGAAGACCTCTTCCTCGTCACCAAGGTGTGGATCTCGAACGCCGGCGAAGAGAAAGCCGCCAAGAGCATCGATGAGAGCTTACGCAAGCTGCAAACCGAATACATCGACCTGCTGCTCATCCACCAGGCCTACGGCGACGTGTTCGGCTCGTGGCGGGCGATGGAGAAGGCCTACAAAGACGGCAAGGTGCGTGCCATCGGCGTGAGCAACTTCCAAGAAGCCCGTTTCTTCGACTTCGCGCATTATGTCGACACCAAGCCGATGGTCAACCAGCTGCAATGCAACGCAATGATCCAACAGCGCGGTATCGAGCCAACGCTCAACGAGTATGGCACCAAGATGATGGCTTGGGGTCCACTCGGCGGACAGGGCGTCGACGGCATCATCAAGAGCGAACTTTTGGGCGGCATCGGCGCCAAGTATGGCAAGACCGCCTCGCAAGTGGCCCTGCGTTGGCTCACGCAACGGGGCATCGTGGCCATCCCGAAGTCGAGCCACAAGGAACGCATGGCGCAGAACTTAGACATCTTCGACTTCAGCCTCACCGACGACGAAATGGCCCAAATCGACACGATGAACCAACACGACACGGGTGTCATCAACTTCAATGACATGCAGTTCGTGAAGCACTTGATTGAGACTTACGGATAAAGTTTAGACCGCTTCGGGAGGGTCGGTGGTGATGTAGGTCTCCATCGCGAAATAGCGTCGGCGGACCACAAAAAGGCGGATGATCCATAGAAGGAAGAAACCGTCGGAAACGACATGATAGACGATATTCCAAGTAATGGCATCTTCTCTTTTTTTTGCCTCCTTTGCTCAAACGATATGCCATTTGGAAGGTTTGTCAGTGTTCCATATTTCTCCAATGATTTTCCAAAACGCCAAATTTAATTGCTTTTTGGGAACAAATTGTTCCATTTGCGAAATAATCCGTAATTTTACCCGATGAAAACGGAAGACAATGGCGGAAGAAAGCACTATTTTGTTCACCGATGACCTCGACGGTTTCAGGCTATCGGCGAACACAGCGTAACAATGTATTTGCGAAACGATCAAATTAAATAATTCATTAATCTAAAATTCAAACAGTTATGAAGAAAAACTCAAAGATTTGGCTCGTCATTACGGGCGTGTTATTCATCGTGCTTGGCGTGGTGTGCATCTGCAATCCCGCCGAAACCCTCTTCTCGATGGCTTGGCTCATCGGCTGCTTCACCCTGTTTGCTGGCATCAGCAAGTTGGTGTTCGGCCTTCGGACGCAAAACTTCCTACCCAACAATGGCACGCGGGTGCTGATGGGTGTCATCGACATCATCTTCGGCCTCTTCTTTTTGGCCAACAGTATCTTCGTGGCGGCTTCGTTGCCCTACATGTTCGCTTTCTGGATTGTCTTTGAAGGCATCAGCCAATTCATCTCTGCTTTCGACTACAAGAAGATGGGTTTCCCGGGCTGGTGGGGTGTTATGCTCTTTGGCATTGCCGGTGCCGTGTTGGGCTTCTTCGCCCTCAAGAACCCCGAGGCATCGGGCATGACGCTCTCGACGTTGTTTGGCTGCGGCCTCGTGCTTATGGGCATCACCCATCTCATCGGTTTCTTCGGCATCAGGAAGGTGGAGAAACGTGTGGGCGATGTGGAAACCGCCGTGCGCGAAGCTATTGAAAGCTAATCCCTTTATTGGCTTGAAAATGCAAATCCCCGCCAGGCCTTGCCCGACGGGGATTATTTCCGTTCTCAACGAGGAAGAGGCGTAGTTGATAGTAGATATGCTGTGATTACTTACTCTGCTTGAACAGCCAGTCCCTGACGGCGTCAATCTTGTAGCCGTAGTCGAACGAGGCCATGTGCTCCATGGCACGACCCGTTTCAGGCAGAACACTGCCAGTCTCCCATTTGATGAAGTTGATGTTGCCGCCACGGGCGATGAGTTCCTCCGCCAACTTCTCCTGTTCTGATGAAGGCAGTTTTGCACTCCAACTTGCGGAGTCAACTCTTGCCTCGTTTTCCTGCAGTACTGCTGCCAGGTCTCTCATGCCTCCCGAAGCCTTCTGGTCGCCGCCGGCCACGATGTAGAAGAACTTTTTCTTGCCGAAGTCCTGCATCTTCGAGGTGTCCCACTGGCTGCTGACGAAGAGCGAAGCGGCAAAGAGGTCGGGATGGGTGATGTTGAAGTAGAACGACATCATGCCGCCCATCGACTGGCCTGTGGTATAGAGGCAGTTGGTATCCACATTGTATTCCTTGCAGACGGATTCAAGCAGGCGGATGGTCATCTCCACCTCGTCGGTGGTGCTCCAGTCGTCCTGCACTGCCCAGTCGGTGTATTGCGGCACCAGCACAAACGAAGGATGGAGCTGCTGGTCACGGTCGGAGGCGAACTCCAAGGCGCCGTAGCCCTGCGTGAGAGGAGCCGTCACCTCCTTGCCTACGGTGCTGGCATCGGCCATGAAGAGTACTAACGGATAGCTTGCCGTCCCGTCATAGCCTTCGGGAACCAGCAGGTTGTACTCCATCGTCTTTCCCGTCTGTTCATCGTTGAAAGTCAATTGTTTGAACTTCTTCAACGTCTCATTCTTCAGCGAAACAAATGTGCTGTCAGAATCCTTGTTGATCTCCATGTGGCCACCTTGACGGGGGGCACGCTCATCGCCTTTCTTGTGGGCGCAGGCAGCAAGGCACATAAGCGCCACCGCCATCAATATCGTTGCTTTTTTCATATTGTTTATGGAGTGTTTCGAGTCGCGGCTCTGGTCTCTACCAAGACCTTTTAAGTGAATGATAATTATACTTTTGTTACCTAAATTGGAGTTTACTTGTCTCTTTTATTTATCCTCTACAACGTATGCATCTACTATTTCTCCAAAGTAGATGATATGATTGTCCTTGTCGGTATCCATACACTTTTGGAGTTCCGTATTCATAACTGTAGTTTTCTATTGTTTCCTCTTTGCACTATGTTGTACCAAGGAACGGAGCTTCTCGAATACGCGGCGGACGTCTGCCGTGCCTTCGGATTCTTTTTTCTTCACCCATCGTTCCTGCACTTCGCTCTGACGGACGTTGGTGACGAAATCGGACACTTCCTCGTGCGTGAGGCGGCGTACGGTGCAGCCTTCATTGCTCAGTTGCTGAAGCATCTGCTCGTAACTCTCATCCATCGTCTTGCCCATCGCCTTGTAGGTCTTGCTTGCCGCACGCTCGATGGCTCGCTTGTCCTTCGGGGGCAGGGCATTCCATCGGTCGAGGTTCATCGCCACTAAATAGATGTGCCCTAACCAAAGTTCCTGCGACACCAACAGGTGAGGGGCGGCACGGTGGGCACCGATGTCCCATCCGCTGTCGATGTTCACCATGATGCCGTCGATGGCTCCGGAGCGCAGCGAATCGGAAACCTGCTCTCCCCAGGGAATGCGTTTGTTCGTTGCTCCTGCATTCTCCAGATAACTGATGTGCCAGAAACTGGCAGTTCGCCACGTCTGTTCTTTCAGCGCACTGAGGTCTGCCATCGGCTCTCGGCTATAGAAGCCCACGGGATAGCCCGTAGCTACCAGCACGGGGTGGATGCCCGCGTGGTGCAGCTCCTCTGTCAGTTCGGGAATCGTCTTGTAGGCTTTGCGGATAAGTGCGACCTGTGCCTCGCCCGAGGGTCCTGCCAGGAAACTCTTGAACAACTGGTGGAGTGGCATCCGCTGGCTATCGTATTCGGGTACTACCGTAGCCATGTCGGCTTTAGTGCCTTCGCGCACCGTCTCGTAGGCATCATAGCTCGATGAAAGTTCGCCGTTCCAATGGTGGTCAATGCGGATGCGCCCCTTGCTTTCCTGCTCTACAAGGCGGAAGAACTGCCGAGTTACCTGCGTCCGCATGTTGCCCATCGGCTCGTGGTCTGTGAAAGTCAGCGTCTGCGCTCCCACGAACATCGGGACGCAAAGCATCATCAGAAATATAATTTTATTCAAATCCATTTTTATAAATTGGAATTTACCTTTCATACAATTCTATCGGCAAACCGTCAGGATCTTGAAAGAAGAGGAACCTTTTGCCAGTATACTCGTCTGTTCTCACCTC
>CADBZW010000011.1 GCA_902799345.1 uncultured Bacteroidia bacterium
CAATGGTCCTCGGAATAAGGGATGATGAAGCTTGACCAATTATGGGTGCGCATGATGCCGTTTCCTACCTCAAGGGTGCCGAAAGAGCCTCGTAATTGCATCGTATTACAGATTACGCCGATAGTATCGTACGCAACAAGTCTCTCGGAGGGATTGAAACCGAAATTGATGTTATCGTTGGGAATCACCAACCATTTGGATTCAGAAAAACGATCCCTCAATTCGGCATCTTCCTTGTCGCGGGCTTCAAGGCGGCTTCTTTCTTTGTTGAGATACTCTGTCAGATTATAACGCGCTGATAGTCTTTCTATTTCAGCATTGTCAACCGTGTCTGGAATGGCAATCTCCGTTGAAATCACATCGGGGATGGTTTTACCTGAACGGATGCCGTTTCTCCAATCGGGAATCATTTCATCTATCAGGAGTCCGTAGGCGGGGCCTGTGAGATAGGCGAACGAGTTGCCGAAGCCGCTACCGTCCATTCCTTTCGTAATGGCAGCAGCGACCAATCCCTTTCTAATTGCTTCATTATCATTGTCCAAAGGCAACAGTTTGAAAGCAGTGTATTCCGCCATTCCTTCGTGACATTCAAATTGGTTTTCGTTGCCGTTAGGGAACATCGTTTGACGATATTTGCGCACCGTCATCGCATCGCACAAACCTTCCGTTAGGTCTCTGGAATCGTTTTGCAGCAAGTCCTTCAAAATGCCCAATTCGAGTTTCAGCAGCAGTTCTCCTTCCGTTTCGTCGAGGTGTTGGTTTGAAGACCCGCATGAAGGCAATCCGATTTCGTCTTGGATGCGGTGCAGACTCTCATGAATCAGAAGTTGCGTTGACGTCAGTAAATCTCGGCTGCCGTCCCATATTACGCAAGTCCAATCCTCGCCACAATAAGTTATGGATGTGTTGGCGATAATGATGTCTTCAGGAAGTTGTCCGAAATAAAGGTTTCCTTTTTGGACGAGAGTGTTTTCCTTGTTTTGCTGATTGGCAACGAGATTCCGTGTTTGAACATCGACAAACATCGTTGGGCCGTATAGTGTTTTGCCCCATAATTTGCCGTTATCCAAATCGGAAACTTTTTTCAGGTTCTCGAAACATGGAGCGGCTTTCTGCATTGGATTGGATTTGGATTTGGATTGTGAACAGGAAGTGCTTGAAAAACAAAGGACAAGTACCAAAGCCAAACAGTAAAAAGTCTTTTTCATATCGGTATTTTTTAGATGATCGTTAAGAAGAACGGAGAAAAGGTGGAAATGTTATAAAGAAGCACAAAAAATGCCACAGATTTGCAGTTTAATTATCCCATATTACCGCCAAAGCGGTTCCTGCCACCAACCTTTCTGGAAGCCCATGGTGGAGGCATTTTATCATTTCAATTTAGCCGCCTGTGCCTTTGGCTCCCTTCGGGTGTCCCAAAAAGCGGCAATTCGGATGGTGTCCCCCTTGATGTAATAGACTATTTTGTTCAGGTGATTCAAGACAACGCTTCTGTATGGCTTTGACTTTTGAGCCAGCAAAGGTTCGATTGCACCTATACAAGGGTTGCTTTCCAATAAATCCGACACATGCTGCACTTCTTGCAAGAATTCTTCACTTGCCTTTGGACCAAACTTGTCCAAAATATAAACCGAAGTTTGGACTACGGCGTTACCAGCCTTTTTTGACCATGACACCTTCATGCCATTTGCTTTTTGGATTGCGCCTCTCTGCACATCTGCAACACTTGCTCGGTGCTGTAGCATCTTCCCGCCTCAAAATCACGCTCCGATTCTTCCAACATGGCATCGATTTCAGCCATCGTATATGGTTGCACAACGGATTGAGCGTGTTCGATAAGGTGTTCACCTAGCCATTGCATGCTTTTCGGTGAGAGTGTGGCATAGAGATATTCAAGCAGGCCCGCGAGGGGTGCGCCTTGCGAATAACCGTATGCTATTGTAGGCTCGGAGGCCATACTAGGCTCCGTGTTGTCTTGTTCGTACTTTTTGGGTTCGTTATTATCCATGCCGCAAATTTACAAACTTTTTCTTTACCCGAAACAACTTGAAGAAGATAGGTAAACAAAAAAAAGCCGCTGAATGTTCTGCGGCTTTTTGTCTTCATCATCCGTAAGACTTAGTTGTTCATGTAGGCGACCTGCCCCATCAGTCCGGTGTTCACCGTGTCGTAGGCAGCGGCATAACCCAAAAGGAACTGCATGACATTGCGGCTAGGTCTTTGATTCTCGCTCTCTCTCTCGAAAACGCTTTTGATTTGTGATACTAATATGTCGGTAGCTATTTCTCATAGGCGTTTTTTAGGTTTGACTTTACCTTAAAACGCTTCCTTTCCGATATTATTTTACAAGGGGAAAGATTTTTTCTCTTTTTTTCGGTTTTCTTTTTTTGACTATGGCCAATGGCTTATGACTATGGCCACTTTTACGGCCGTTGCAGTGGCCATAAGCCATAGCCATAGGCCATAGTAGCGCAGGTCAATACGTGAGGGTCATATTATTGGCCACCATCATCTTACGCAAGTTGATCAAGGCGTAGCGCATGCGGCCCAGCGCCGTGTTGATGCTCACGTTGGTGACGTCGGCGATGTCCTTGAAACTCATGTCGTCGAAAATGCGCATGCGGAGCACCTCGCGCTGCTCGTCGGGCAGGAAGGCGATCATGCGGTGCAGGTCGCTGTGGACTTGGTCGACGATCATGCCCTGTTCGACGGAATGGTCGGTAATCGGCACATTGTCGATGTAGTTGTAGTCCTCGCTCGACGACTCCACCGTGGGAATGCGGTTCTCCTTGCGGAAATGGTCGATGACAAGGTTGTGGGCGATGCGCATGGCGAACTGCACGAAACGTCCATCGTCCTTGTAGCCCTTCGACTTGATGGTCTGGATGACCTTCACGAAGGTATCCTGAAAGACATCGTCAGCCAACTGCTTGTCTTTCACGAGCGTGAGTATGTAGGAATAAACTTGTTTCTGGTATCTACCAATCAATAATTCAAAACTATGAACATCACCGTCCTGGTAGCGTTCAATCAGCTCTTTGTCGCTTTTCACTATGTTGGACATTTGGTCCCCCTTTCTTTGTGCACTCAACGCAAGTGCTTGTTAATAAAGGGTATAGATCTTTCGATAGCGTCTCTCCTATTGATTAGTTATTGAATTTTTACACTGCAAAGATACGGTTTTTTTGAATTTGCAAGCAAAAAATGTACTTTTTTTCGTTTTGGGACAATAATTTTCGGGAAAAGGAGTAGCGGCAGTTCTTCCCTTCAAGCAAATTTTATTGTCTATGGACAACAAAATTCGTGTTTTGATGGGTTTTGTGAAATATGGACAATAAATTTTAGCTGACAGCCATAATATATCATTGAATTTTGCGACCTAAATCCCTTTTCCACCTGCGCATTATCGGAATTTAAAGTAATTGAATACCTGCGCACTATCGGAAAAAATTTATTACCAATAGGTGCGTATTATCGGAATTTTATATATCTTTGCACCTACGTACTATCTGAAATTAAAATTTAACTATATGATTTTCAAGAGAAAGATATACAAAAAGTTCCTTGAATGGAAAAGGATGGGCGGACAGAAAGCTTTGCTTGTCGAAGGAGCAAGACGAATCGGAAAGTCAACCATCGTGGAAGAGTTTGCCCGAAACGAATACAAGAGCTATATCCTTATCGATTTTGCCAAGGCCCGGGATGTGGTGAAGGAGGCTTTTGTGAACAATCTCGATGACCTCGACACATTTTTTATGCTCATTTCCAGCGAGTTCAAGGTGAAGTTGCACGAAAGGCAGTCACTGATTATTTTTGACGAAGTCCAGAAATTTCCTCGAGCACGCGAGGCCGTGAAGTATTTGGTGCAAGATGGGCGCTATGATTATATCGAAACAGGATCGCTCATTTCCATTCATGAGAATGTCGCAGACATCGTTATCCCTTCAGAAGAGCGTTGCATAAAGATGTATCCACTTGATTTCGAGGAATTTTGTTGGGCTTTCGGAGAGGAGCAACTTCTGGATTACATTAAGCTGTGCTTCGAGAAGGAACGACCGCTCACTAATGATTTGCACCGCAAAGCCATGATGCTGTTTAGGCAATATCTGCTTGTCGGGGGTATGCCAAAGCCCTTGGATGTGTTTCTCGAAAACTCGCGTGATTTTGCCTTATGCGATGAGGAAAAGCGCGACATTTTGCGGCTGTATCGAGAGGATATTATGAAAATCGGCAATCAATACCGCTCGAAGGTGCTGGCCATTTACGACCAGATTCCCGGGCTGCTTTCCAAGCATGAAAAGCGGGTGGTTCTCAACAAGATTGTGGAAGGTTCCGATTTCATGCAATATGAGGACACTTTCTTTTGGCTTGCCGATTCGATGATTGCCAACGAGTGCTTCAACTGCGCCGACCCTAACATTGGGCTTTCCATTAACGAGGATAGGACTTACGTGAAGTGCTATATGGGAGACACTGGACTTTTAGTCAGCCATGCTTTCAGCGAAAACGATGTTTCCGATGGCGAACTGTATCGGGAAATCCTGCATGGGAAACTCTCGCTCAACGAGGGGATGTTATACGAAAACGCCATCGCACAGATGCTGGTGGCAGCGGGTCACAAGTTGTTTTTTTATACGCATTACAACGAAACAAAGCACCGCAACGACATTGAAATTGACTTCCTCTTGTCGAACCATAGCAAATTGAAATACAAGGTTTTCCCTGTTGAGGTGAAGTCAACCGAGAACTACTCGACCACCTCGCTTGAAAGATTCAAGGAGAAATTCCACGAGCGCATTGGAGGTTGTTATGTCATTCACCCAAAGAACCTTTCTTTGAAAGGCGACATTGTGTGCATTCCGCCATATATGACGTTTTGCTTGTAGATTTGGCGCAGAAGATTTCTTAATAATTTCTTCTTTCCCCTCTCCTATTTCGCGGCTTTTCCGTACCTTTGCAAATTCAATTTTTCCGAACCTTGAAAGAGCAAACAACTTCTTATATCACCATCCGCAACGCGAAGGTCAACAACCTGAAGAGCATCAGTTTGCAGATTCCGAAGAACAAGCTGGTGGTCATCACCGGCCTGTCGGGATCGGGCAAATCGTCCTTGGCGTTCGACACGCTTTATGCTGAAGGGCAACGCCGCTATGTGGAGAGCCTGAGTTCATACGCGCGACAGTTCATGGGCCGCCTCAACAAGCCCGACGTGGAAAGCATCACGGGCCTTTCGCCCGCCATCGCCATCGAGCAGAAGGTGAACTCGCACAACCCGCGCTCCACCGTGGGCACCAGCACCGAAATATACGAATACCTGAAACTCCTCTACGCCCGCATCGGCAAGACCTACTCCCCAGCCTCGGGTAAGCTGGTCAAGAAGCACCAGGTGATGGATGTGGTGAACCATATCCTTGGCCTGCCGACGGGCAGCACGGCCTATATCGTCGCGCCGCTTCACCTGCCTGAAGGCCGCAGCCTCGAAGAGCACCTCAACATCCTCATGCAGCAGGGCTTCTACCGTATATTATATAACGGCGAGATCATCAAAATCGAGGATTTCCTCGACCAGAAGAAAAAGGTCAGCGAGAAGAAGGTGAAGCTGCTCATCGACCGCATCAAGGTCAACGAGAGCATGGACGACGCCATCGGGCGCATCTCCGACTCGGTGCAGACCGCCTTCTACGAGGGCAAGGAGACCTGCCAGGTGATCAGCGAAGTCGACGGCGAGCGCAAGGAAGCCGACTTCTCGTCGCGTTTCGAGGCCGACGGCATCACCTTCGAGCCGCCTACAGCCAACATGTTCGCCTTCAACAATCCCTACGGCGCCTGTCCCACCTGTCAAGGCTTCGGCAGCGTCATCGGAATCGACCCGGACCTGGTGGTGCCCAACAAGAGCCTGTCCATCTACGAGAACGCCATCGCCTGCTGGCGCGGCGAGAAGATGAGCGAGTGGAAAGACGCCCTCATCCGCGTGGCCGACAAGGTGGGCATCCCCATCTTCAAGCCGTTCTACGAACTCACCGACGAACAGGTGAGCCTCCTCTGGACCGGCAACCAGTATTTCGAAGGCATCGTGGACTTCTTCAACTATGTTGAGACACAGTCGTATAAGATACAATACCGCGTGATGCTGTCGCGCTACCGCGGCAAGACGGTCTGCCCCGAATGCCACGGCACACGCCTGCGCCGACAAGCGCAATATGTGAAGGTGGGCGGCAAGAGCATCACCGACCTCGTGCTGATGCCCTTGGACGAACTGAAGGCCTTCTTCGACCACCTCAAACTTGACGAGACCGACAGTAAGATCGCCTCTCGCCTGCTGGTGGAAATCAACAACCGCCTGGATTTCATCATCGAGGTTGGCTTGGGTTACCTGACCCTTAACCGACTCTCCAATACGCTCTCGGGCGGTGAGTCGCAGCGCATCAACCTCGCGACTTCGTTGGGCAGCAGCTTGGTCGGCTCCACCTATATCTTGGACGAGCCTAGCATCGGCTTGCATTCCCGCGACACCGAACAACTCATCAAGGTGCTGAAACGCCTGCGCGACATCGGCAACACCGTCATCGTGGTGGAACATGACGAGGAGATTATCCGTGCCGCCGACTACATCATCGACATCGGGCCGATGGCGGGTGCCTTTGGCGGCGAAGTCGTGTTTGAGGGCGAGATTAAAGACCTCGTCCACTGCGAGAAGAGCCTCACCACGCAATACCTCACGGGCAAGATGAGCATCCCCGTGCCGCAACGTCGGCGCAAGAGCGCCAACGCCATCGTCATCAAAGGCGCGACGCAGAACAACCTCAAGAACCTCACCGTGCGCTTCCCGCTCAACATGATGACCGTCATCACGGGCGTGAGCGGCTCTGGCAAGTCGACCTTGGTGAAGGACGTGCTTTATCCTGCCATGAAACGACAGTTGGGCGAGAATGCCGAGAAATGCGGCAGTTACGGTGCCTTGGAAGGCGACCTGCGCCTCATCCAAGCCGTCGAGTTCATCGACCAAAACCCCATCGGCAAGTCATCGCGCTCCAACCCAGCCACTTACTTGAAGGCCTACGATGAGATTCGAACGCTATTCTCGGAGCAAAAACTGGCCAAGCTGCGCGGCATCAAGCCTGCCTTTTTCTCGTTCAACGTGCCGGGTGGTCGCTGCGAGGAATGTGAGGGCGAGGGCGTGCAAAAGATTGAGATGCAGTTCATGGCCGACGTCTACCTGCCTTGCGAGGCCTGCCACGGCACACGCTTCAAGGAAGAGGTCTTGGAAATCAAATACGACGGCAAGCACATCGCCGACATCCTTAACATGAGTATCGAAGAGGCCATCGACTTCTTCGAAGGCTCGTCGGAAAGCAATTCGGCTGTTGTGGGACGCATCTTGGCGAGGCTCAGGCCTTTGCGCGAAGTCGGTTTGGGTTACTTGAAGCTCGGACAGTCGTCGAGTTCGCTTTCGGGCGGCGAGGCGCAACGCGTCAAGTTGGCCTATTTCCTCATCAAGGGACAGGTGGAGAAGCCCACGCTCTTCATCTTCGACGAGCCGACCACGGGATTGCATTTCCACGATGTGAACAAGCTGCTGGAGTCGTTCAACGCCTTGATTGCCAACGGCCACAGCGTCATCATCATCGAGCACAACATGGATGTCATCAAGTCGGCTGACTGGGTCATCGACCTGGGTCCCGAGAGCGGCAACAAGGGCGGTGAGATCGTTTTTGAAGGCACGCCTGAGGACTTAGTGAAGTGCAAGGCATCATATACGGGTAAAGCGTTGAAAAGCAAGTTGTAATTATGCCACAAAACCGACAAAACATACAAAACCATCATCTGGCGTGGGCGGCTGCGCAACCGCGTCGCCGCCGGAAAGCCGCCGGTTGGCAGGCTTTCCACAACCAAGCTCAAAGGTTTTGTCGGGTTTTGCAAGTTTTGTGATAAAAAACAAGAGCAATGAAACCATCAGAAATAAACCAACCCCTGAGTGAAAGGCAGCAGAAGGTAGTAGACACCCTGCTCGGTCTCGGCATCGACTTCGACATCAAGTTCCACCCGCCGTTGGGTTCCATCGAGGAGTCGTTGGCTTACTGGGGCAAGTTCGAGGCCACGCACTGCAAGAACCTGTTTTTCAGGAACCACAAGGGCAACAAGCACTACCTCGTCATCTTCGAGTGCATGCACCAGATGGACATCCACGACCTTGAGCAGCGTCTGCACCAAGGCAAGTTGACCTTCGCCTCGGAGGCCCGCATGGAGAAATACCTCGGCCTGAAGCCCGGCAGCGTCTCCCCTTTCGGTCTCATCAACGACGTGAACCACGAGGTACACCTCTTCATCGACAAAAACCTATTGAATGCCCCTCGCCTGAGCTTCCATCCCAATGACAACACGGGGACGGTGATTATTAGCCGCGAGGATTTTATAAAGTTTTTGGAGGCTATGGGGAATTCTTATGAGTTTATTGAGTTGTATGATTGATGGGTACGTAAGAAAAAGGGCATACCTGATCAAATAAGGTATGCCCTTTTTCAAAAATATAGTTAATCTTCTATACGCGTCACTTTGTTGCCATAGAAATAAACTCTCGTTTTGTAATCATAGCACCAAACCTCACTTTGCCCAAGCGAAGTCGTTGTACGATATGTGTTTATTGGTGCCCCCCATGCGTCACGGCACATTTCTTTAGTCATACCGACAGCAACTTGTTTATTAGCAACAAATTCTCCAAATGGTGAGCCGTATTTTGCAATCATGTGTTTTTTGTATTCAGCCTCTTTGTTTTCCTTTTCTTTTTGATCGCGTTGCTGTTGCAATTTCAATTCTTCTTTCACCTGCTCGTTCATCTTTTTTGCTCTTGCTTCTATGGTTTTCCAATTATTCTCTTCTATTATCAAGGCAATTTCATTATCATAATAATCTGCTCTTTTATCATAGCCAACTTTCAACACAGGAATATCCATCATATTGTTGTACTTTTTTACAATAATTGACCAATCGCTTGGTCGTTGGTCCTGTGCAACTTTTACAATCTCCTTTGAAGAATATGTAAAATATATGCTATTCGCTTTCAACGCAAATGTCCCAGTTTTTTCCCCTTTTAATACTATATAAAAACGACAATCTCTCAGAACGGCATCAACTACTTCAAATTTTTCGTCATCCAGTTTCACCAAGTCTCCCGTTATACCATCTTTTATTATCTCTACCTTTCTCACCATCTTCATATCCACCAATCCTCCTCCATCATATTTTTTTAGAACTACTTCTTTTCCAATAAAAGCAACAAGTTGATTATAGTATCTCAATAGTAATACATTGTCATCAAAATGCTGATCATCTACATAATAAATGGTATTATCATCATCCAAAGGCGTTAGCGCAATTTGATTTAAAAAATAACCTACTAGTTCATATGTTTCAAATCTATCTCCCGAAACAAACAAACGCTCTTTAAGTTTACGAATTGAACCATTATCATCATCATAATAACCCAAATCACTATATGACCTCATCCCAGCTGCAATTCTAATGGAATCAGCACCTTCTGTGCAAAACACATAACCAGAAATCACGTAATAGCCCGGAGGTATTACCGTCATTTCTGTTCCAACATTGTTTTTTATGGTAAATGAATAGCTCCTATAATTTGTAGGCCGTTTTATCTCTTCACATATATAAACAGTGTCACCCGTTAAATTCACATATTTATTTTCATATCCTAAATCAACGAAACTGGGGAACATTCTAGAAAAGCGTTCTATAGGCGAAACAGCAGGAAAGTATTTGTCGAAATCCACATTTCGATCATAATAACTCTTTGATTCCATCAGTTTTTGGGAATAATCATCTCCTGCAATTTTAATTTGAGCTATTGCAGTATTGCCACTGCTTAGAAGTGTTACCAATAGAAAGGCAACAATCCATTTGGTTGTGTTTGTAGTTTTCATAAGACATTTATTTGTTTAAAATTGTATTCACTATTTTCTCAACAATACCTTGTTTTATTTCCATGACCCCGTCTTGGTCTTCAATATATTCTATCCAAAACTCGTTTTCTGGTTTCATAATATCGCTGTAGTTCTCTTTCAGCATTCTGTAAGTCGAACCTTCACGGTCATAAGCTCTTGCACATACGACCATGATATCGGGACGATACTCGTATAGTAACTCTTTCATTTCAGTGGCAACAGAATCATCGTCATCACCAGCTGAAATAATAGCTATTCGTTTTTTGCCAATGTCAATTACTGACCTAAAATCAATAACATCTTTCCATACTGGTAAATAATCTCCGTTCGTTTTTAATAGTCTTATTGCAGTACTGCGACCAACTAATGCATTGTGAAGCATTGTCGCAGTTGTCGTTTTGCCATCGCTTTGGCGGCCTCTGATAATAATTAATTCCATATTGTTGGGTATTTATAAAATTGTCTTGTATATCAATTCTAATTATGAACATGAAGATATCTTTATAGGCAAAAAGAAAGGCGCAAATTCCTTCCGTTATGTATTACCTTATTCACATGACAGGTGCTGGTTTAACCTTTGGAGCAAATAAGATACGGAATAATTCACGCCATTGCGTGAACCCTCTGCATCCCATTCCCGCTCCATAAAAGTTACCAGCTTTGTCATGTGGGAACAAGAGCATCAAGCTCAATATGTTATGTAAGTTATGTCTTCTTTATGCCATAGTTTTCCTTTTAAATTCGGGTGTAAAATTACACAAATATTTCATTCCTCTGTAATCATTCTTCTTTTTTTATTTCCTCGCCATCCAAAAACAAATCCCCTTCTCCCTGTGCAATCTGTTTGGCGTTCATCGGTGTGCTTGTCATTTATTTCTCTTTATTTGAATCCTCCAATATCGTCGCAATCATTTGAGAATACTCCTGACCCATAGGCAATTCCATCTCCAAATGCAATGCTTGCCTAACGAAAAACGTGGTTTCTTTGGTCATGGGATTGAAGCCCTGGCGCTGTTCGTCACGGTAATACATGCCCACACCGCGTTTTTGCCACAAAGGGAGGTCGTTGTAGTTGATGCCCCGCTCAAACAGGATTTCGTTCTTTTCACCGTTTGATATGCCCGACATCCGTTTCTGTGCCTCATCAGCCGAAACACCTTCTTTCCGCAATGTCCAGTAACAGTATGAATTAAGCGAATTGCGGTGGGCATCCTCTTGCCGCCATCTGAAATAGTCAACCACATTCTCGGCGGTTGGCAACGGAACAAGACGGCAGTCAAACACAGCAGCTTTACCCATTTGCATAGAGAACGCCACAGAAGCTTCGGCGGCGAGAATGGATATCAACTTTCGTTCCTTCCTCCCGAAAGTATCATCTTTCAGATGGAACAACAGCGAGATTTCGTCACTTTGTGTGTAGCCATACACCATGCGAAAACCGCAGTCCATCAGGTGTTTGGTGGTTTCAATCATGGCATCACGAAACTTGGTGTCGAAAGGCTTCTCCAAGTTCCATTCCTTTTTGGTAAGCCGCGTAAAGCCATGACCATCAAGGCGTGCCACGACATATATTCCTTCCAGCATTGTCCTGTCAAGCGACTGCTCGAAACGACTCATCTGTTTGTCAAGAGTATCGAAGTCCATATTATTCTCCCGTTTGCTTATGTTGGATTTATTCTGCTTGGCGTTCATGGTTTCTCAATCACTTCCCAATGGCCGCCTTTTTGTGGGCCTACACGTCGAATGCGCCCTGTTGCTTGTAGATTATGCAAATGTTTCGCGATACCGCTAAGTGCCATATCAAGTTCTTTCGCTATGGCCCGCGAAGTGATTCGAGGATTGCTCAAAATAAGTTGAATGATTTTGTCTTTTGTGTTTTCTGCACCACTTTCTGTACCACTTTCTGTACCACTTTCTGTTTCCTGACCACTTTTCTGCGATGTGCCATTATTAATCGCCACAAATCGCTCCCTTGGGATGGTCGCCAACATGCCGCCACGCACCTGCTCGAATGTGGGGAATTGCAACTTCTCACTCTCAAACGCCTTGCGTATCTTCTCATAACCTCGCCCCCACGCCTCAATGAAGCCCGCCAGATAAAACACCTTGGCAATAAGCATGTTGCGCGGACGGGAGTCGTGCTCGGCCATCAAGGTTTCAACAGTAAAGCCTTCAGGCAATGTGCCAATGTTCCACAGCTCAACACGGTCGTCCCAAACCCGCATCTGAATGAAAGTGCCTGTGTAGTCTTTATGTACGATGGCGTTACAGATGATTTCACGCAAGCCATCCTCGGGAATTTCAAGAGGTTCCTTGCGAAACAATCCCTCGTAGTGTATGGGCGAAACAAGATATTTGCTTCTCAACGTGGAAATCACCCTGTCGGGCATCATAATCAGCGGACAGATAATATTGTCTTGGATGATCAGATTGTCGCGACTCACCTGAAAACGCCCTATTCTGAAAATGGCACTCATGTTCCATCGTTCAATGTCCTTGCCAAAAAGAAGCAGTGCAGCCATCGTCAGATGTCCCTGTTCATCAATGAGTTTCAAGTTGCGAAGGATTTTCTCTGTGCTGTCATTGCGTGTTTCCGGTTCAATACGTTGGGCCTCTATCGCGTGTCGCATGAAATAGTCAACGGCTTCGCGATCAATGTCCTCAATAGTCGCATTGGGCTGAATCACAGCATCCCACGACAAGTTCATCTTCCGCAACAAGAAAGTTTGCAGCGCACTGCCGTTCATCTCTTGTAGTGTAGTACCTGAACGGTAATAGTACTTGCCACGATAGGAAACGGGCTGCTCCGAAGCGGAAACGCTGATGGATAGATATTCCTTACCATCTTCTGCCAACAAATTGACAGTGGCAAGCAACCCCATTGTCTGATTGATGAGATTGGGCAACTTCTCAAGCAGTTGCTTGGCGTTTTCAATGCCAACCACATTTCCTTTGTCATCCATACCAATATACAACGTGCCGCCTTGCGCATTGGCAAAGCCACACAATTCGGCAAGAAAATCATCGCGCCATTGCCGCTTGAATTCTATGTTTTGGGTTTCCTTCATAGGAGTCATATTTGCAAATTGCAAAACTACAAATTTTCCTCCATCCATTGCCAAATGATGCTTTTTTCCATAATTTTGCACTTGAATTGCAATCTTAAATCTTGAATCTTGATTTTTAAATCCTAAATCCATGAATACCGAAAAAATCAAACAAGCCGCCGAGATCCTCTCCAAAGCGAAGAACATCGTGGGCTTCACCGGCGCAGGCACTTCCGCCGAGAGCGGCATCCCGCCTTTCCGTGGCGAGGGCGGTATCTGGAACCAGTATGACCCTAACTCCTTGGACATCGACTTCTACTACCGCCACACCAAGGAGTCGTGGAAGATCATCCGTGAGGTGTTCTATAACTTCTTCAGCAACAAGGACATCAAACCCAATCCTGGGCATCTTATCCTGGCCAAATGGGAGAAGGAAGGCCGGCTGAGCAGCGTCATCACGCAGAACATCGATGACCTGCACACCGTGGCGGGTAACACGGTTGTGTATGAGTTCCATGGCAACATGTCGCGCTTCGTGTGCACAAAATGCGGCCACAAGGTCGACGCCAAGAGCCTGACACTCACCGAGGAACCGCCCCGTTGCCCCCAATGCGGAGGACTGATGAAGCCCGACTTCATCTTCTTTGGCGAAGGTATCCCTGAAGACGCTTACTATGGTTCAGTGCGTGCTGCCGAGAACTGCGACGCTTTTGTCATCATCGGCACTTCGGGACAGGTCAGTCCGGCCAATATGATTCCTGGCATCGCCAAACGCAACGGTGCCAAGATCATCGAAATCAATATGGAGCCTTCGACTTATACGAACTATATCACGGATATCTATCTTGAAGGCAAATCCGGCGAGATCCTGCCAGCAATCGATGCTTTGATGAAATAGTAGGTGTAATATCCAGGTTTTTGAAGGCATGTCATACCGAACGGAGCAGCCCATAGATACGCTCCCTCCTTCGTCGGTCGGTATGACATGGGCTGCGGAGCGAGTGTATCTATGCCTTCAAAAACCACCAAACACTGCCTCAAACATCCTGCGATAAGCTTCAACCTTTTTGTCAAATGACAAAGGATAAGCACGTGAAGATGATGGCAATCTATATAGTGTCAATCCTTCCCTAAGGAGAATCTGATTATTCGGTGAAGGAACCGAATTGGTTTTGAAATATGCACAGACTTCGGTGGTGGCTTTTTCGCCCGTCGTGGCGATAGTGTGGCATTGAGGCATCTGTTTCAGTAGGGCATCAATATCGGTATGCTCAACAATCTCCAAAAAGGCATCCGAGGCATTGTCTTTCAGCCTATTGACTGCCGTAGCCGTATCGAACAGTGCTATGCCTTTCTCGTTTAGAAGCGCAATGATTTCGTTCATTTTGAAGCATTTGCGATCATTGTCCACGAAATGGTTCTTGTCGCCGAACCAGATCTGCCCTTCGATGCGCCAGTGGTCGTTGATGAAGTTGGGGTAGAAAAAGTCCATGCACCAGCGCTTCTTGGGCGGCGGGAAACTGCCGAGGAATAGCACTTTGGCGTTTGATGGTAGGAAAGGTTTTAGTGGGTGTTTTTCTATCATATAATAACTTATTCTTTTGTTTCTGCTAAATATGCTCCCACACTATTAATGCACAATGTGCCCTTAAATACCTTAAACCTAATTCTTAGCTTATCGGCCTTAACGGTCTGGAAACGAAGAAGTCGCTTGTAGCCAATGGTGGTCGTTGGCTCGTTGGTTTCGATAGGCAACCATTTGCCATTAAAGTAATAGTCTAAATAAAATGCATCAACATTCTGTCCTAAAGGAATATACTCTTGCAATAATAATCGGTTGAAAGCCGTAGTTTGAGGAAAATCGAAGATAAGTTCAGCTTGGTGAACTTCGTCCTCAGTCGCCCAGTAATGGGCGTATTCATTGTTCAACACATTCTTGGCCTTGAACCTGCATCCTCTTGTGTTGCTGGCGGTCACGTTGCAACCTTTCAGCAGGTTGTCGGCAAAATCTTTTTGCAACTTCTCATGCCATTGTACCGCATTGGCCGAGTCGATACTGGGTATCCTACCCTCTTGATTCACAGGGAAATTAAGCAAGAGATTGGTGTTATGGCCGACACTTTGGTAATACAAATCCATCAGTTGTTCCACGGTCTTCACATGGTCGTCCTCGCTCTCATGGTAGAACCATCCCGGACGAATGGAGACATCCACCTCGGCAGGCAGCCAGGCATCACCATCACGATAACCTTGTTGCAAGGCTTTTGTATCGTTAAGCGATTCAAAATCAGTTTTGTACATACACCACTGCGTGGCGTTGGCCTTGCCTTCCTCGTTGCCTATCCAACGCAAAGTCGGCACCGTACCGCCAAAGATGCTCGCTTCGGGGCTGTATTTCCAAACGATTTCCCTTGCCTTCTCATAATCGTAGTATTGCTCTGCTACGATGGAGCGCATCTCGTCGGCGCCTCCATACCATCCTGTACCGCCATTGGCTCCATCGAACCAGAACTCAAACAAGGGTCCGTAGTTGCTCACAAGTTCCTCAATCTGTTGATGATAGATATCCACATAGCCCTTATAACCATACTCAGGTTGGTTGCGGTCCCAAGGCGAGAGATACAGTCCAAACTTCAAATTGTGCTTCTTGCATGCCTCCGACAGTTCTTTGACCAAATCCCCTTTTCCATTCTTGTAATAGGTATTCTTTATGGAATAATCGGTAGTTTCAGTTGGCCAGAGGCAGAATCCGTCGTGGTGTTTTGCGGTTAGGATAACGCCTTTCATTCCAGCAGCTTTCAAGGTCAAAACCCACTGTTCGCAGTCCAAATGGGTAGGATTGAAGGTGTAGGATGGTGTGTTGCCAAAGCCCCATTCCATGTTATTAAACGTGTTTAAGCCAAAGTGGATAAACGCATAGTTTTCAAGTTGTTGCCATTCCAGCTGTTGACGACTTGGAATGGGGCCACTTGGCTCGGGACTATGGGCACAAGAAGCCAACATCAAACAACCCATTATCACCCCTATCAAATGCCTATGATTCATTGTTTCACAAATTTACGAGTCTCACCATTCGCGCGAAGTACATACATACCCTTGGGCAAGTCGCTGATATCGATTCTATTCACCTCGTTTTCGAGTTGAACTGTCATCGTGACCTTTCCGTTCATGTCGAGGATCTCAGCTTGACCATCCGCTTGATTCACAAACACATCGACGAAATCCGTAGCGGGATTGGGGCACACACGAAACGCGGATTCGGACTCCAGCAGTTCAGGCCTCACCGCCACTGGAGTATCGGAATGAGCCTCGATCACGGCCTCAATCGTCCTGCTGCACACGGCACAGAAAGGCGCATAATTGCGCATCATGCAGTTACGTTGCGGCCGATACATGCCTTCCTCCAAATAACCTCCGCCCTCAAAAGCCCCCACTGTATTGTTATACTGATTGGTGTTAGGCGTGGGAATAGGTGTGCCGGGAGCGACAAGGTCAGCCCACTTCGAGTCAAAGTCCACCAAAGTGGTGATATTGGGTTCCCAAGGCTCAATGTTCAGGTTATAGAGCAAGGCCAGCGGATTGTCAGGCTCCTCGTATTCGTCGGCCAGACCCGCGAAAGCATGGCCAAACTCATGCACAATGACATCGGATGTCGACATGTTACCCGCCGTGCTCATCGAATAGAAGTTGTAGAATCCGCCGCCACCATAGTTACTGCTGTTCACCAAGATATAAATCTGGTCGTAAGGCGCATTGGCGGCCACGTCCTTCACCGAGAAGTAATCACGGGTGGTGCAATAGCGGTCAATGTAAAAGGTGTAGAAATGCGCATTGAGGATGGTACGCACCCAAAAGTGATACGCAGGAATATCGACACCGCTCTCCTCGGATGGGGCCAGCACCGCACGGAAATTGAAGTCGTTGATATGGCTTGCAAACGGCTCAGCCTGGGCGAATACATCCGCCAGATTCTGACAATCTTGTTGAAACTGAGACATCTCTTCAGCGGTATAGCCTTCAGGCAGAATCACGATGTCCACCTTGCTTTCGGGCGTGCCGTTGACCCTGACATCATAGACCGGAAACACATAGCGCTGCTCCGTGGTGTTGAAGATTTCGTCAGGCTCATAAAGCTTTGAGAAGACTTCTTCAAACTCGCCATCGAAATTCCTGACTTCGAGGATGACATAGGCCTCGTTGCGCGGCAACGGAACACTCACGGATTCCTCATAGCAGCGTTCCATCACATGGGCTTCGTCGGTGGTCTGCCATTCCTGGAACAAGGTGTTGTAGCCTCTCGAATAAATCAAGGTATTGGTTTGTGCATCAACCACTTTTACTCTGTTGGTGCCAAAATTGAATGGGTCAATCAAATTGACTTTTGAGCCACCGAAATACGGTTCAATAACGAAACGCTCAAACACATAATGCGAGCCTTCGGCATTACCGCATTGGAAGACATCCATACGCAGCGAGCCTTCGTCATGGAAATACTGGTCAAAACTGATGCTTTGCGCTTTCGAAAGCAGCGAAAACGCCATGGCAAACAGTAGGATAAAGGTCTTTTTCATTATAAACGGGGTTATTAGTGAACAAGCAAAAGTACAAAATTATCAAACAATCAAGGCAGAAATCGTTTTTATGTCGTCAGCGAACATAAAAACGGCAGCCCCGGACAATGCCGAGGCCGCCAAAAATAAAATAGACACGTACTATAGTTTATTTCTTATTGCTTTGCGTTGTACAAAGCTTGAACTTCGGTCGCACTCAAAGCGCGGCTATAGCTGCGGAAATTGTCGAGCTTGCCATTGAAGTTGGTCTTGTTGTCAAGCATTCTGCAATTGCTTCCGAAATAGGTCGCGCCAGGCGTGTTCCACATATAGTCAGTATTCGTGGAGGTGGCATATAACATGCCATCAAAGTAAATCATGCCCATTGCGCCGTTGTACGTGAAGGTCACCATGTGCCATTGGTTGTTGGTATAGGCCTCAATGGTGTTGTCCGACTCAATGCGTTTACGCCAATCGGCAAAGCGCATGAAGAACTTGGAACCCGTGGTGATGGCCATGACGCATTCGTCGTACGTACCGACCAAATCGCTGCCATATTGGTCAGAACCAATCAGGTATTGACCCACGTTAGCGGTCTTGAACCAGAAGCTGATCGTGTAGTTGTTGCTGGAGGGAACGACATTGCTCTGCACGAGAATGAACGAGTTGCCGTCGAACTGCATCGACTTGCCCTGTCCGCTTGGCGTATCGGATGATGCCACAGCGCCTGCGCTAATGCCCGTGAAGTTACCGGTATAATCTACAAGGTCTTGTTCGTCGAAATTGAAGAAGCAATACAGACCTTCACCCACCACGACGGTGTTATCGAAATATTTGGCCGACACCGCAATGCTGGCGGTGTTGCCGCCACCACTCACTGTGATGTTGGTCGATACATCGTTGCTAAACATGGAGCGGTCAATAAGGACAGTCACGAGGCTGGCGTTGCCGGCAACGGTGCTGCCCGACATGGGGCTGATGGTCAGCCAGTTTACAGCCGGAGTGCTGATGGTCCAATCCAGCACGCTGCTGTTGGTGCCAATGTTCCTCACTTGGAAAGTCATGGCTGTCTCTTGCTCGCCAAAGTCAAGCGCATTTTCGCTGAGTTGCAGAATGGCGACTCCGCTACCCTCTGACTGTGCGTTGAAGACGATGGTGGATGACATGCCAGCGCCATTCACGGTGACACTTGTGGAAACGATACCGTTGAATTTCGTGCGGTCGATGGTGGCCATCACCATGGTGGAGTTACCTCCTGCCGTGCTGCCCGAGGTGGGACTGAGCGTCAGCCAATCCACGGTGATGTTCGAGCAAGTCCAGTTGAGCGTGGTACCATTCGGACCGACATTCATCACAGAGAAAGAAAGGTTGTTGGCCGTGGTGCCAAAGTCGAGCGTAGTCTCGCTCAGTTGTAACTGCGGGGCATTGTCGCCCGAAACGGTGACATTGATGGGCAACACGACACTATGGTCTGCGCTACGCACGGTGATGTTGGCCGTGGTGGTTTGCGACAGCAGCGAGCGGTCGATGGCGACGTTGACGGTGGTTTCCTGTCCGCCCTGGATGCTACCCGTCGAAGGCGAGGTCTCCAACCAGTTCAGGCTTTCCACGATTTCCCAACTCATGGCATTGGTCGTGCTAACGTTGATGATCTTGAAGCTCATCTGCGTGAAGTTGGTACCGAAGTCGAGGTAATCCACGTTAAGGCGGAAGCCCGTGGCAGCGGGACGCAGCTGCATGTCGCCCGACGACACGTTACCAGATGTAATGGTGATGTTCTTCGTGTTGCTCTCGAAGCCACTCTTCGTGCCTTGCACGGTGTAGTTGCCAGGTTCGAGGTTGTTGAACTCATAGCGGCCATCACTGCCAGTGACAGCGGAAGCACCCGTGGGGCTAAGCGAGATGTTCACACCTTGGATGGGTTCCGAGGTGGCGTAGTTGGTCACAAGACCTTGGATTTTGCCCGTGGCAACTTCTTTTTTACACGAGGTCGAGAACAGACCCAATGCGAGGACGAGAACGACGCCCATGACTAGTTTCATTTTTTTCATAGGTATAAAGATTTAATAGGTTTTTAAATTACAAACTCACACTGACCGGCAGCACCATCTCCATGTCAGCGGAATGAATGGTGACGTTACCCGTTGTGGTGTGGGAAAGCAAACTGCGGTCGACGGTGACGGTGAGGGTCACTTCCTGGCCACCTTGTAAATTACCTGAATTGGGGGTAACCGTCAGCCAGTTCAGGCTTTCAATAATCTCCCAACTCATCGATAAGGTCTCACTCGCGTTGATAATCTTGAAGGTCAGCGTATTAAAGGCTGAACCAAAGTCGAGGTAGTCTACGTTGAGGCGGAAGCCCGACACGACGGGTTTCAGCATCATATCGCCCGACGACACTTGGTCTTCGACGATTTTGATGGTCTTCGTGTTGCTCTCAAAACCATTCTTCATGCCCTGCACGGTGTAAAGACCTGGTTCCAGGTTGGCGAACTCGTAGCGTCCGTCACTGCCCGTCACGGCGGAGGCTCCCGTCGGGCTGAGCGAGATGTTCACGCCCTGGATGGGTTCTGAGGTGTTGAGGTTGGTCACAAAGCCCTGTATTTTGCCATACTTTGTCGGGTTTGTGATGTCGTTGATTTTCTTACATGAAGTCGCCACGCACAGCGCAAAGGCGAGCACTGCGAAAACGGCCGATTTTAAATGTTGTTTTCTCATTTTGATTTGTTTGGGTTGATACATTTCATTCTTTTTTGCAAATGTCACCATAATTCTCCGCATCGGTCTTTCATTCGCCCAAAAAGCGGCTTGCAATGCGTAAAAAACAAAGGTTCAGTTTTATCATTTCGTAAAAATTCGGTTTGCAATGCGTAAAAAACCAGGTAATTGGCGTGGTTTGTTAAATAGGGGAAATAAAAAAAGTACCTTTGCAAACATGAATACCGACTCATTCTACATATTGCTGCTAAGCTTCGTGTCTGGCATGACGCAATGTTTATTGACGTTATGTGGCATTTATATGCTATTGAAACACCGAAACTACCAGTTTTTGCATGGTTTTGGCTTTTTCAACAACTTTGTGGTTTTAGCTTGCAGTGAACAACCTTACTCTGAGTTCCTCAGCACCTTCTTGGTACTCTTCGACTATGTGATTGTGGGCGGCTACATGATGTTTGCGATGTCGTTAGTGTTTCCTAATCGTTACAGAATGCGTCAGCTTCTGCTTTTGGAAATACCTTATTTAATAGCCATGCTCTTATTTGCTATTTGCCGAAATTCCATAGTTTTGGCAGTCGTGCAAATATACACCTTAGCGGTTTCATTGGTCTTACTGGTGTATTTGGTCCGTTCCATCAAGAAGCATACTCGAATGTTACTGGACAACGTTGGAGACTTGGATTATTTCGATCTATGTTGGAGCAACGTTTTGATCATCCTTTATTTCGCTTTCCAGCTACTGTGGGCTATTGAAAGCGTTTCGCAACAGTCATGGTTTTCAGAACCCTCTACCGGAATCAACCTGCTTTTCGACACGCTCTATTGCTTCATCTGCATCGGCATTGCTTTATACGTCATGCACAAACTGATACATCAGCAGGTGTTCACCCTCTCCCCCGCCGATGAATGTGAAAACGAGCCTCAAGAGCCAGCCACTACCACTTCTCAACCCAAAGCTAGTAAGCCATTGATTGGCTGCGACATCGACAAGGTGATGAAAGAAAAGCGTTACTATCAAGACAACACGCTGACATTGCAAAAGTTGGCGCAGCATCTGGGCACCAACCGGCAGTACCTCAGCAACCATATTAATCAAGAATGTCATATGACCTTCTACGACTACATCAACGATTTCCGTTTGGAAGAGGTCAAAGCCATGTTGGAGAGCAAAGACATTGAAAACCAACATTCTTTGGAAGACATCGCCACGATGGCAGGCTTTAATTCCTATTCTACTTTCCTTCGTTCTTTCAAGAAAAAATACGATAAAACGCCATCGCAATATTTGGCAGAAAGAGACCAAGGCAGCTGACCTTCAAAAAAAGTCAAATTTTTCGGTGGATGCTCGTGTTTTTTTCTTAACTTGCGCCCAAATTTGCAAAAACGAAAAACGCTATGACCACTGAAGAATTGAAATCCATTTTCAAGCAACGCTTTGGAAACGAAGGCGTTGTCTACACTTCACCCGGACGCATCAACCTCATCGGCGAACACACTGACTACAATGGTGGCTACGTCTTCCCTGGTGCCATCGATAAAGGCATCTACGCCGTGATTAGGCTTAACGGGACCGACAAGGTACGTGCCTATTCCATTGATAAAGAGGACTATCGCGAATTTGGGCTGAAGGAAGAAGACTGCCCCAACATGCATTGGGCCAACTACATTTTCGGTGTATGCCGCGAAATACAAAAACGAGGCTACTCCATCGGCGGTTTTGACACCGTGTTCTTCGGCAATGTGCCGATTGGCGCGGGAATGTCGTCGTCGGCAGCCCTGGAAAGCACCTACGCCTTTGCCCTCAACGAGCTGTTTAACCTCAACATCGACAAGTTCGAGTTGGCTCGCATCGGTCAAGCCACGGAACACAACTATGTCGGCGTGAAGTGCGGTATCATGGACCAGTTCGCCTCCCTCTTCGGCAAGGCCGGCCACCTGATGCGTCTCAACTGCGCCACGATGGAGTTTGAGTACTTCCCCTTCAACCCCAAGGGCTACAAGGTGGTGCTACTCGACACGGTGGTGAAGCATGAGCTAGCATCATCTGCTTACAACAAACGCCGTGAGTCGTGTGAGAACGCTTGCGCCCACATTGCCAAAAAACATCCCGAGGTGAAATATCTTAGCGATGCCACTATGGAAATGCTCAATGAAGTGAAGGCCGAGATTCCAGCCGAGGATTACATGCGTGCGGAATATGTCATCGGTGAAAAGCAACGCGTCCTCGACGTTTGCGACGCCTTGGAAAAAGGTGACTATGAGACCGTTGGCGATCGCATGTACGGCACGCACTACGGCATGAGCAAACTTTACGAAGTAAGTTGTGAGGAACTTGATTACCTCAACGACATCGCCAAGGATTGTGGCGTGACGGGTTCCCGTGTGATGGGTGGCGGCTTCGGCGGCTGCACCATCAACCTGGTGAAGGAAGACCTTTACGATGCCTTCATCGCCACAGCAAAGGAGAAATTCGCCGCCAAATTCGGCCATGAACCGAAGGTTTATGACGTAGTCATTTCTGACGGAGCGAGAAGATTATAATTATCACAAAACATTCAAAACAATGCAAAACTTCAAAGGTATTGATGTGCGGCTACACAACCGTGTCGCCGCCGGAAAGCCGCTGGTTGGCCGGCTTCCCCCAACCTTGAAATTTGTTTTGTAAGTTTTGTGGGTTTTGTAAAAACAACAATTAAACGATTAAACAATAAACAATTCAACATAAATGAAACCTACCCTATTAGTTTTAGCCGCTGGAATGGGTTCCCGTTACGGAGCTCTGAAGCAAATGGACGGCGTCGGCCCTAACAACGAAGCCATCCTCGATTATTCCATTTATGACGCCAAGCGCGCCGGTTTCGGCAAAGTGGTCTTCGTCATCCGCGAGGACTTCGCCGAGGCCTTCAAGAAAGTCAACAACACGGAGAAATTCGGCATCCCCGTTGAATATGTCTACCAATCCCTTGACAAACTGCCGGAAGGCTTTAGCGTCCCTGAAGGGCGCGTCAAGCCTTGGGGCACCTGCCATGCCGTCTTGATGGCCAAGGACGTGATCCACGAGCCTTTCGCCGCCATCAACGCTGACGACTTCTATGGCAAGGAAGCCTACGAGGTCTTGGCCAAGTATCTCATGGAATGTGAAGGCAAGAAAGGTGCTTACAGCATGGTGGCCTATAAGTTGCGCAACACCATGTCGGACTTCGGCACGGTGAGTCGTGGCATTTGCACTGCCGATGCGGAAGGCAACCTCCAAACCATCGTAGAGCGCACGGCCATCGGTCACACCAAAGACGGCGGCGCAGCCTACACCGACGAGACAGGCTCGCATCCGTTAGACATGGATTCGCTCGTCTCGATGAACTTCTTCGGCTTCACGCCCGACTTCTTCTCCTATTCCGAGAAGGGCTTCGTCGAGTTCCTGAAGGGACCCGCCCAGACCAACATCAAAGCCGAGTTCTTCATCCCGCTGATGGTCAACCAAGCCATTAATGACGGAACGGCCAAGCTGAAAGTGTTGTCGAGCAACGCCTCTTGGTTTGGCGTGACCTACAAGGAAGACAAGCCCGACGTGATGCGGAAAATCAAGGAATTGATCGAGAAGGGCGTGTACCCAGAGCATTTATGGTAAAGTATTATTGAATGATCCACGAGACACATTCCACAAAGGAGTCATTGCGGACTTGATCCGCAATCTCCTAAGGCGAAGGAAATCCTTCATGCATAGGAGATGGCGGATGTCCCTCCGCCATGACACAAAAAGGTCAGTGTTCCCGTTACCTTGTATTGAAACAACCATATTATGAACATCGAAGTAAAAACCTGGGGCAAGACCCCTGACGGCAAAGATATCAAGCTCTACACGCTGACCAACGCCAATGGCGTCAAAGTGCAGTTGAGCGACATCGGTGCGGGCATCGTCAGCATCGTCACGCCCGACCGCAACGGACACATGGACGACATCGTGCTGGGCTATCCCAACGCCACGGATTACTATGGCGACGGTCCCTGCGCGGGCAAGACGCCTGGCCGCTACGCCAACCGCATCGCCAACGGCCGTTTCAAGATTGACGACAAGGAGTACCAACTTGAAATCAACACCGGCGACGGCAAACATCACCTCCATGGCGGCAACATCGGCTTTGCCAACCAGAAATGGGCCAGCCGCATCAACGGCGAGAGTGTGGTGTTCACCTACCTCAGTGCCGATGGCGAGGCAGGCTATCCTGCCGAACTGGTGTCGAAGGTATACTACACCCTCAACGACGAGAACGAGCTGAACATCCGTCTCTGCGCCTATTCGTCGGACACCACCATCGTCAACCTCACCAACCACAGCTATTTCAACCTCAAAGGCGAAGGCAACGGCGACATCCTCGACCACACCCTGAAGCTCAACGCCTCACGTTTCCTGCCCGCCACCAACGAGTTGATTACCACGGGCGAGATACGGCAAGTGACCGACACTCCGATGGACTTCACCCAAGCCAAACTCATCGGTCGCGACATCAAGGAGCCTTATCCTGACCTTATTAATGGCAAGGGATACGACAGCTGCTGGGTCATCGACGGTGTGGCCAAGGACAAGATCACGCTTGCCGCAGAGCTCTCTCACGAAGGTGTGGGCCGCATGGTGAAGATCTACACCACCCAACCTGGCGTGCAGGTCTATACCGGCAACTGGCTCTCAGGTTGTCCGCAGGGCAAAAACGGTCACGTCTATGAGGACTATTCCGGCGTAGCCTTGGAGTGCCAGGCCCTCCCCGACTCGCCCAACAAGCCCAACTTCCCCAGCACCTTCCTGCGCTCAGGCGAAGAATACAACGAAACGATAATCTTTAAATTTTCGACCCTTTAATTATGCAACATAAAAAGCCGTCAGCCGTCAGCTATCAACTATCAGCAAGGTAATTCCTAAGCTGATTGCTGAATGCTGATTGCTGAAAGCTAAAAAGCGAAATCTCAAATCTTTAAATCAAAATACCTTATGGAAAACACTGCTAAAAAACAGAACAACATCATTCCAATCATCGTGATGTTTCTGCTCTTCGGTATGATCTCCTTCGTGACCAACCTGGCCTCACCGATGGGTGACATCCTGAAAAACCAATTCAACATCCCCAACTGGCAAGGCACCTTAGGCGTGTTCGCCAACTTCATCGCTTATGCCGTGATGGGCATCCCCGCCGGTAGCCTGCTGCAAAAGAAAGGCTACAAGACCACGGCCTTGATTGCCATCGCCGTCGGTTTCATCGGCGTGGGCATCCAGACGCTATCAGGCGTGGCCGAGAGCTTCTTCATCTACCTGATTGGCGCTTTCATCGCCGGCTTCAGCATGTGCCTCCTCAACACGGTCGTCAACCCCATGCTGAACCGTCTGGGCGGCGGCGGCAACAAAGGCAACCAGCTCATCCAGATCGGTGGCTCCTTCAACTCGTTGTGCGGCACAGCCGTCATCATCATCACGGGCTTGCTCATCCCCAGCATCATGGATGCCAAGATTAGCGACGTCTTCCCGTTGATGTACACGGCACTGGCTATCTTCGCCTTCGCTTTCGTTGTCATCCTGCTGACCAAGATTCCGGAGAACGAACAGCAAGCCACGGCAGCCGTCAAGGCTGAGACGGGCAAAGGCCCCATGGCGTTCCGTCACTTCGTGCTCGGTGCCATCGCCATCTTCATCTATGTCGGCGTCGAAGTCGGCATCCCGAACGTCTTGAACAAATGGCTGCAAAACCCTGACCTCCATGTCCTTGGAGAGGGCGTCAACGCCGAAGCCATCGCTGGTTCCGTAGCCGCCACCTATTGGTTCCTGATGCTCATCGGCCGTCTGATTGGCGGCATCATCGGCAGCAAAGTGTCGGCCAAGTCGATGCTTACGGTAGTTTCATGTGTTGGCATCATCCTCACCCTGCTGGCCATGTTCGGACCTTCCAATATGGTGAAATTCCCCGCCTTCAATGGCGCACACGGCTTCGGCATGGTGAACATCCCGCTCAACGCCGCCTTCCTGGTCTGCATCGGACTCTGCACCTCTGTGATGTGGGGCGGCATCTTCAACCTCGCCGTTGAGGGACTGGGCAGATACACCGAAAAGGCTTCCGGCATCTTCATGGCCTTGGTCTGCGGCGGCGGCATCCTGCCTCTGCTTCAGAATGCCATCGTCGACGGCCTCGGCGGCATGGGTTACCTCCCGAGCTACTGGGTCATCGTGGTCGGCTTGGCCTACATCCTGTTCTATGCCCTCGTGGGTTCGAAGAACGTCAATAAAGACATCAAAGTAGACTGATGTTCAAGAAGATACTGGGAACAGGAGCGACAAGGGTGGTCAGCGTGATGACACAGCTGGCCACCCTCATCATGGGTACGCGATGGCTCGGTGCCGCCGAATGGGGCAAGGCCTTCATCGCCCAGACCGACATCACCTTTTTATTAATCGGCATCGAACTCATCGCCGGTGGTGGCTTGGTGTATTTCACGCCTCGTAAGAAAGTCGCCACGCTGATGAAGATTTCCTACGGCTGGATTGCCTTCGTGATGTTGGTTTACCTCCTGTTGTTCGGCATCTTGCATCTCTTCCCTGGTTTCTACCACACCATCATCCCAGAGGGTTATGCCTGGCTCGTCCTGATAATGACCTTCGCCTACAGCCTCCATGAGTTCAACCTCAACCACTTCCTCGGAAAAGAGAAGGTGGCGATTTACAACTGGTTGTTTCTCATCCAGATCCTGACCCAAGTAAGCATGATGGCTGTGCTGATCTTCGTCTTGAACCTGCGTACGGCCCGTGCCTTGCTCTATTCGCAGCTCTGTGGCTATACCGTGGCCACCCTCGTCGGATGGGTCCTGCTCTTCCCCACCTTGAAACACGAAGGCAGTGAGTCCTGGAAAAGCAACCTCAAGGAGATGCTGCATTACGGCGCGTTCATGCAACTCTCCACCCTGGTCAGTACCTTAAACAAACGCCTGAGCCTCTACCTTCTGAACACCCATTGCGACGAGAAGTCCATCGGCGTCTATGCCTCGGGGACACAAGTCACGGAAGGAGTGAACATCGTCGGACAAAGCATTGGCCTGGTGGCGTTTTCCTCGTTGAGCAACACCGAGAAAGAGCAGCGCGCCTCACAACTTACGCTACGTTTCATGAAAGTCGCCATAACGTTGACATTCACCGCTTTGTTGGTGTTATGTCTACTCCCGACTTCTTTCTTTGAGTGGCTGTTTTCGGGTGAGTTTGCCGACATCCATCCTGTCATCCTGCTCCTCGCCCCCGGCATCGTGTTTTACTCGGCCCACACCATTTTGGCCAACTATTTCTCCGGCACCGGCCAACCGAAAATCAACCTCTACGCCTCGCTAATCGGCCTCAGCGTCACGATAGTCGCAGCCTTCATCTTGATACCATGGTTGGGCATCAGAGGCGCAGCTATCACCGCCTCGCTGACTTACACGGCGTTGTTTGTGTACCATTGGATTGTCTTCCACAAAAAGACTGGTTGCAGCATCAAGCAGCTCATCCCTAATCGGCAAGATTGGGAATGGGTGAAAACAACAATTCACGAACTGTTTTGACATTTTTTAGTACCTTTGCGCAAAATCATATTCTATGAGCGAAATCAACGAAGACGACATCTTCACGCAAGATAGCGACCTTATTCCTACCACTGAAAACTACAACGACGACAGCATTGTCCACCTTGAGGACATGGAGCACATCCGTCGCCGCCCGGGTATGTATATCGGCAAGCTCGGCGACGGCGCCTCACAAGACGACGGTATTTATGTGCTTATCAAAGAGGTGATTGACAACTCCATCGACGAGTTCACCTCTGGCTTCGGCAAGAAAATCGAAGTCAAGGTGGATAAGGCCGAAAAGAAAGTCAGCATCCGCGACTATGGCCGTGGCATCCCGTTGGGCAAACTGAAAGAGGCCGTATCACAGCTAAATACTGGTGCAAAATACGACAGCAAGGTCTTCCAAAAATCGGTCGGCTTGAATGGCGTCGGTACCAAGGCTGTCAACGCACTTTCGTCTTATTTCAGGGTGCAGTCTATCCGCGAGGGGAAGACGAGAATTGTGGAGTTTGCTCAGGGAAAGTTGATTAATGATTCTGGTATCATTCCTTCCGATGGCGACACGGGTACGCTCACCGAGTTCATCCCCGATTCCGCCTTGTTTGGCAACTACCACTATGTGGACGAGTATATCGAAAAGCGCGTGTGGAACTACGCCTACCTCAACCGTGGCCTGAGCCTGATCTACAACGATAAGCGCTATTATTCCAAGAACGGCCTCCTCGACCTTTTGCAGAACAACATGGAAGGTGAAGGCCTCTACCCCATCATCCATATCAAGGACGGCGACTTTGAAGCCGCTTTCACGCACGTCAACGGGCAGTCGAGCGACTACTTCTATTCCTTCGTCAACGGACAGCACACCACCGAAGGCGGCACACACCAGTCGGCCTTCCGCGAAGGCTACGCCCGCGTGGTGCGCGAGTTCTATCAAAAGGAATACGAGCCTGCCGACATCCGCCAAGGTTTGATTTGTGCCTTGTGCGTGAGGATTCAAGAGCCTGTGTTTGAGGCACAGACCAAGACCAAACTCGGCTCCACCCACCTCGTCCCCAACAACCCCGACGGCACGAACGACAGTCCCTTCCTCAAGACCTACGTCTTCGACATCCTGAAACGTCATTTGGACAACTACCTGCACAAGAACCCTGAGACGGTCAGCGTGTTGCAGGCCAAGATCCAAGCCAACGAGAAGGAACGCAAGGAGATTGCCGGCATCAAGAAAGCCGCCCGCGAGAGCGCCAAGAAGGTCAGCCTCAACAACCGCAAGCTCCGCGACTGCCGCATCCACCTCAACACCAACCACGAGAAACGCCTCGAAAGCACCATCTTCATCACCGAGGGCGACTCCGCATCGGGAAGCATCACCAAGAGCCGCGACGTGCAGACCCAGGCCGTGTTCAGCCTGCGCGGCAAACCGCTCAACTGCTTGGGAATGACCAAGAAAGTGTGCTACGAGAATGAGGAGTTCAACCTGCTGCAAGCCGCCTTGAACATCGACGAGGACATTGAGAACCTGCGCTACAACAACATCGTCATCGCCACCGATGCCGATGTGGACGGCATGCACATCCGCCTGCTGATGCTCACCTTCTTCCTGCAGTTCTATCCCGATCTTGTGCGCAATGGACATGTCTATATCCTGCAGACGCCGCTGTTCCGTGTGCGTAACAAAAAGGAGACTTACTACTGCTACACCGACGAGGAACGCATCGCCGCCAAGGAGAAATGCGGCAAGCAGGCCGAGATCACCCGATTCAAAGGCTTGGGCGAAATCTCCCCTGACGAGTTCCGTGGCTTCATCGGCCCCAACATGCGCCTCGAGCCCGTCATCCTGCGCTACGACTTCGGCATCAAGGAACTGCTGGAATACTACATGGGCAAGAACACAATGGAGCGACAGAAGTTCATCATTGAGAATTTGAGGATTGAGGATGACTCCAACATGGACAAGATTTGATGTTTTATCAGTTACCGAGTTTTTCTCGGCAACTGGCAAATTCAATTAGAGTGGTTATTTCCATTTTGGAAAAAACTAAATCGTATAAAACAATTAATATTGAGAAAAACAATTCTTTGATTTCTCACGAAACGTGCTTCTTCACTTGATAATCCACACCTTTATGTTTTTTCTTTTCTTTAAGAAAACCTTTGACATCATATAGTTCAAGCATGTCTTTTCTCATTTGGTTTTCTACTATGTCACGAGCATCTGCCAATTGTGAATAATAGTTTTTTGCTACTACAACATTGTTATTGATGTCATCCGTAATATTACTATTAATCTCATATAATACCTTATTCAAACCAGACAAAGCATTCTCCATATCAGAAGATAGCCAAAGTCCACTAACCCTAGCTAACATCATGTCGTTTTGGTTGGCAGCTATGTAATCTTGATCTCCATAAAACATCGAATGATATGGCTTTGCATCTTCGTCCAATGTAGTTATCTTCATTGTTTTTAATTGATTGTCAATATATTGATATGCATTCATTCGCTTATTCAACACTTTTTTATAATAATCATTTTTGAACATCTTTTTCTGCGAAACACTATTAATTATCAAAGTTGCGATACAGGATACAATTGTTGAGATAACAGCACTTGATAAAACAATTTCCCAAGTTTCCATACTACAATTATAAGTTTCTTATTCTACAATCAATTATAAAAAAATATCGTATCTATTTTAACCCTATAAAATCGCTAAGCGGTTGGATGCGCGCGACTTCGGTGTACTGGCGTTTATGAAGGTCAACAGGTTGGTCAAACGGAACTTGCTCCGAGGAATCAAAGCGCATCACAGCGTAATAAGGAGCGTTCTCTGCAGAGAAGCCTTCCTCACGCAATGCCTCAGCCGTCCATATCTGAAAGCCTTTTTTGGTTAGTCTATACAATTGGGGATCGTCGCCTCTGGTGTGTAGGCACACATAGCCCAAACACTCAAATCCTTCTTTGACCAATAATGAGCCTTTGGCATCACCAACGCGCACATAGGTTATACCCAACTGCATCGCTTTTTCGCGATCTTTTTCGCGCATGTGATTGATGAGCACAGTCGTTTCTTCGGGTGTAGAGCGCATCTTGTCAAACAGTTTCTTGCGCGTATTCTCGTCTTCCAAGGCTTGACGGCGACGCATGGACAACTCGCAGAACTGCTCGTCCTGCTCAATGCCAATGTATTTACGACCGAGCAAATTGGCCGCAATGCCAGTTGTTCCTGAACCGCTAAATGGATCCATGACGGTGTCGCCTTCGTTGGTAGAGGCAAGGATGATGCGATAGAGTAAACGCAAGGGCTTTTGCGTCGGGTGTTTGCCTTGCTGTTTCTCCCATAGGCTGACTGCCGGAATGCGCCAGACATCTGTCATTTGCTGCCCACCATTGAGCAGCTTCATCGTTTCATAATTGAATTTATGCGGCTTCTTCTCAAACTTGCGGGCCCAAATAATCAGCTCGGTGGAGAAATTGAAATAACGACATGAGAGATTGGGCGGCGGGTCGGTCTTTTGCCAAGTAATGGTGTTCAGCACCTTATAGCCCAACTCTTGCAGACAGCGCATGACGACATGAATGTTGTGATGTGTTCCGCTAATCCAAATCGTGCCGTCGTCGCGCAACTTGGTACGACACAAAGCAAGCCATTGGTGGTTGAACTCGTAGATGTATTCGGGAGTGCCGCCTTTATCCCAATCGCCTTTATCGACACATACCTGCTTGCCACTATGGACACTAATACCACCGTTACTGAGAAAGTATGGCGGATCAGCAAAGATGGCGTCGATGGAGTTGTCAGGGATTCCATGTAGTAGTTGTCTGCAATCACCATGATAAATAGTGAATGATTCAAGGTGGTCAATTCCACAACTTTGATAGAAGGCCTTAATAGGCCCCAATTCATTGTAACTCATTGTAGCGTTTGTTTTATGTTTGCTACCAGTTACTATTTTGTCTTCCAAAGGACGCACAAAAACTGCGGGCAATAATTTGCTCGCATTGTGGTCCTAGGAAAACCAAGTAAAAGACAAATCACACCCGCAGTAGGGTTGCATAACGATTTGTTCTTTTTACTATTCTTGAAATTTCCTAGGTTTCAATGCGAATAGAACAAATAGCAAACGCTTGATTATTATATGTTTGTATTACCTCTTATATTTCTAATGCTTTCATTCAAATGATTTAACTTAATCGAATAGTCTATATAATAAAAACTAATTGTTGCATCATTAACTCTTTTTCATACTGTTTATCAAGCGATTCGTAACTCAGAAACGCCACTCGATTATTATCGCGAAGCGTATCAAAGGCAGCATATGACAACTTATTTAAATACTCTTGATGTCTTTTTTCATCTGCAACAATGACCATACGAACATAAAAATCTTGAAGGTCCTTATATTTCAGCAAGGAATTTTGAATATCGGTTGAGTGTTCAATCTCAAAGAAAGAATGAGGCAACTGATTGCCATTGAACCAAATAACGTCAATAGTGGAACTGCGCTTAACAATGCCAGGATATGTATATTGTGGAATCGCATCCAAAGTGCGCAAGTCGCCCAATGGAGTTTGCAAAAACTTTTTGTTTTTATCTTGGTCAGGAACAAAGGTCAAAAGATGACGCATTTTCCCGATTTCAAGCAATAAGCCTTGGTAATAAGCGTGGTTAAAAGTTTTTACTTCATCACTATCCTTATTCTTTTCTGTTTGAACGATAATACCTTCCATTTCAAGCTGTTTGCGATGGGTTTCCAGTGCGTACAATCCAGGCTTGATTTTATAAATGCCATCAGTTAATTGGACTATACGTCGAATGCTCGCAAATGGCGTTTTTGTCCTCCAAACACAATCCTTGATTTTGAATATGTTCTGATTGATTTGGTTAAGTGTAGCAATACCACCCAATGCTTCAATTGTTTCTATAACTGCCTGTGCTTGTGTCATACGTTTATTATGTCGGTGACGTTCTCCCAATTATCAAAGTCAGCAGGAAGCATTACTTCAAGTTGTTCAATGAGTTGGCCTTTCCCGCCCACCCATTTGATAAATGGTTTCGCTTTCATTGCATATAGATTAGAAGTTATGATTTCATGGGTGCAAAGATACAATTATTCCGACATATAACAAAATTATCGTACTTTTGTCCGTCAAATAACGTATTGGACTGCTTCGTCCCTCGCAGTGACGCGAAGCGACGACAGGGTTAGTCCCGAGTCTCGCGTCCCGAAGTCCCGAGTCCATCGGATCTTTGAATTTTAAATTTTGAATTTTAAATCTTTAAATCAACCAATAATGAAAAAAAACACCTTACTGATTATGGGCAGTATCATCACCCTCTTCGGCTGCAACCAACAACCAAAGCAGCCTGAACGTTATGCCGTCAAGGCTTACCCTGAGACGCGCATGGACACCACCGTCGTTGACGATTACTTTGGAACAAAGGTCGCAGACCCGTACCGTTGGCTGGAAAACGACACCTCCGCCGAGACCGCGAAATGGGTCAAGGAACAGAACGAGATCACACAGGACTACCTCAGCCACATCCCCTTCCGCAACGCACTCAAGGACCGTCTCACGCAATTGGTTAACTACGAGCGCTATAGTATGCCATCGAAGGAACACGGGCGCTATATCTACTCGAAGAACGACGGCCTCCAGAACCAAAGCGTCATCTACATGCAGGAGACCCTCGACGGCGAACCTACTGTCTTGTTAGACCCCAACAAACTTTCCGACGATGGCACCGTCTCGTTGGGCGGCATCAGCTTCTCCAACGACGGCAAATACATGGCCTACACCATCCAACGCAGCGGCTCCGACTGGGTCGAGATCTACGTGAAGGACATGGCCACCCTCGAACTCCTCCCCGACCACATCGAATGGGCCAAGTTCACGGGTGCCTCGTGGTACAAGGACGGCTTCTTCTATGCCGCCTACGACCGCCCAGAAGCCGGTAAGGAGTTCAGCAACGTGAACGAAAATCACAAGATCTACTACCACAAACTCGGCACACCGCAGGAACAGGATGAACTCTTCTACTCCAACCCTGCCCAGCCGCGCTATTTCCACCAGGTCGATCTCACCGAGGACGAGCATTACATGTTCCTCTTCGAGAGCGGTCAAGGTGCAGGCAGCACGCTTTGGATTCGCGACATGCAAGACCCGAAGGGTAAGTTCGTGCAGATTGCCGACGACATGAACTACCAATACGGTCCCATCGATGTCATCAACGACACGCTGTATATCTTCACCAACTACAATGCGCCCAAGGGCCGCATCTGCCGCGTACCGGCCAAGACCCCTCAGATGGAGAACTGGGTCGATGTGATTCCTGAGAGCGACAATGTCATCTCCGGCATCAACCTGGCCAACGGCAAGATGATCGTCACCTACGACAAAGACGCCGCCAACCATGCCTATGTCTACACCATGGACGGCAAGCAACTCCATGAAATCGCGCTGCCGACCTACGGCGCCGTGGGCTTCAGCAGCCGTTACGAGGAGCCAGAAGTGTTCTACGCCTTCACCTCCTTCGCCTTCCCGACCACAATCTACCAGTACAACATCGACGACAACACCTCCACCGTGTTCCGTGCTCCTGCCATCGACTTCAAGTCGGATGACTACGTCACCGAGCAGGTCTTCGTCACCTCAAAGGACGGCACCAAGGTACCGATGTTCCTGACCTACAAGAAAGGCTTGCAGAAAGACGGCACTAACCCGACCTTCCTGTATGGCTACGGCGGCTTCAACATCACCCTCAACCCCGGCTTCAGCACCTCGCGCCTGCCCTTCATCGAGAACGGCGGCATCTACGCCCAGATGAACCTGCGTGGCGGCAACGAATACGGTGAGGAATGGCATATTGCCGGCACTAAGTTGCAGAAACAGAATGTCTTCGACGACTGCATCGCTTGCGCTGAATACCTTATTAATAACGGCTACACCTCGCCTAAGTACTTGGCTTTGAATGGTGGCTCCAACGGCGGTCTGCTCGTCGGTGCTGTCGTCAACCAACGTCCCGACCTCTTCGCCGTGGCCGTGCCGCAAGTCGGCGTAATGGACATGCTGCGTTACCACCTCTTCACCATCGGTTGGAACTGGGCCAGCGACTACGGCACCAGCGAGGACGATGAGGCCATGTTCAAGGCCTTGTATGCCTACTCGCCGCTGCACACCATCAAGAGCGGTGCTGATGTGCACTATCCCGCCATCATGGTCACCACTGCCGACCACGACGACCGTGTGGTGCCCGCCCACTCGTTCAAGTATGCGGCCACACTGCAGGCAGCTCAAACCGGCGACCAGCCCAAGATCATCCGCATCGACACCAAGGCCGGACACGGCGGCGGCAAGCCCATCTCCAAGGTCCTGGAAGAGCAGGCTGACATTTACTCGTTCATCCTTTACAATATGGGATTGACTTATCCGAAGGAGGTGAAATAACCTCAACTTTTATAACTAAAACTGCCCGTTAGGATTACTCCTGACGGGCAGTTTGGTAATAATCCTTACCTTTGCGCCAAAATTTTCACCCATGAGAAGACTCCTTGTCATCACGATTCTGTTTTTTTGCACGGCTTCAATGCATGCCCAAGAAATAGAACTAACCTTTTGGCAAAAAGTCAACAACGCGTTTGTCAAACCCGCCTTAGTCGACACGACACGCATTTACCAACCGAAAGCCGGTTTCTCAATTTCCACATTTAGTACCATACAAAAGGCAGGCTTCGATGTGGATGTCGACTTCGCGATTGATTTCGATGACGTTCATCAAATAGGTTTGTCGCAATATAGCCTTACAGAAAACCCCTGCAAGAAAATCGGCCTTGAGGTAGGCTATGGCAAAATCGTTTTAGGTTATGGCTTGGAAGTGGGACCTCGCAGCGCCTGGAAAAAGAGCTCCTTAGGCTTGGGCATCATCGGCAAGTCGTGGGGTGCGAAATTCAATTACTTCAAGATTACCAATCCTTTCAAATCCTCGTTGATCCTTGGAGAAGCAGGTGGCGATGACTTCATCCAAGACGAATTCATCACCGAAGAAGCGGCCGTTTTGAAGAGTTTCACCATTGACGGCTACTATGCCTTCAACAACAAGCGTTTTGCCTATCCTGCCACCTATAAGGTAGTTATGGTGCAACGCCGCACCGCAGGCTCGTGGATGCTTACGACGCGCTACATGCAAGGCAGCCTTTACAATTCGCCCGAGGCCTCGTGGGATTCCTACAACCTGCTGGATTGTTTCACCACGCTGCAAGCCTCGGTGGGTGGCGGCTATTCGGTCAACTTCGTGCTTTGGCACAAAGACCCTAGCGGACCTCGCGACAAAGGCCTGCGCAACCTAACCATCAACCTGACGGCTATGCCAATGATTACCATGGTCAATTACCTGAAAACCACGTCGTATAAATTCAACTATGATGAGGAGACAGGTGTAATGAATAATGTAAGCGAAAAGGTGTCAAAGATTTGGTGTTACCCCATGCCCAACTATATCGGCAGCGCCGCCATCGGCCTTACCCTGTGGCGCTTCTTTTTTACCACTCAGTTCACTTACAACACGTTCTATTTCCGGAGCAGCCATGCCTTCAAAAACAACCAGCTTGACATCCCCGATTATGTTGACGACCTCACCTTCAAAGGCTCCTTCCACGACTGGATGGTGAAAGGGCAGCTGGTCTACAGATTTTGATTCCCGGACTATTCTTTTGTCGGAGCCTTAATCTTCCCCAAGCTTCTCACCACGGCATCCCACCAACGCGTGGGTAACAGCCAATGGAAGAACACGATTGTGTTGGCAAAGGCGCCCGTGCGGTAGCGTGCACGCGGACGGCGACTGTTGACAGCCTTGACCATCGTCTTGGTCACGACGGAAGGCTGCGAGAGATAATTGGTGTTGTACATCCAATGGAAGTTCTTGGCCTCCTGTAGTCCCGTCTCTTCGTAAGCCGTGCCTTTCGACGACTCGGCCAGATGGTCGGCGGCGATATGCCCCCACTCCGTCTTGATGCCGCCTGGTTCTATCATCACCACGTCGATGCCGAAAGGCTGCATCTCGATACGCAGAGCATCGCTGAAGGCCTCGACGGAGTATTTGGTCACATGATACCAGCCGCCATAATACAGCACCGACTTGCCGGCCACCGACGAGGTGTTGATGATACGTCCCGAGCCTTGGCTGCGCATGATAGGCAGCACGAGCTGACAAAGCAGCGCCAGGCCGAACACGTTGACTTCCAACTGACGGCGCGCCTCTTCCATGCTCACATTCTCGATGGCACCGAAATAGCCATAGCCTGCATTGTTGATGAGCACATCGATACGGCCTTCGGCCTCCATCACGATCTTAAGTCCCTCTTTGATGGATGCTTCGTCAGTCACATCCATCCTGATGGGCGTGGCACCTTGTTGGCGCAACGGCTCCATCTTCTCCACCCTGCGAGCGGCGGCATATACCTTATGTCCTTGCTGGGCCAAAGCGGCAGCCGTGTCGTAGCCGATGCCGCTGCTGGCACCGGTGATGAGTATTACCTTTGGAGTCTTCATTGTTGTGCTTTTATAGCGTTATACAGTTCGGGCAGGCGTTTCGAGAGGACCACGGGGCGACCGTTCTCCATGAAACAATGCAGGCTTTGTGCGGTACAGACCGTCTTTCCGCCCACGCGCATGACATAGTTGAACTCAAACTTCAGTTCCGTCACGTTGCCGATGGAGACCTCAATCTCGATGATGTCCTTGAAGGTCGTCGGGGTCTTGTAGTTACATTGGATCGAGATGACGGGCGAGACAATGCCTTCCTCTTCCACCTTGTCGAAGCCGTAGCCCAATTGGTCGAGGTAATCCACGCGGGCCTCCTCCATGAAACGGACATAGTTGGAATGGTGCGTGATGCCCATGCGGTCACACTCGTAGTATTTCACTTCGTGTTTGTAGGTATTCATGTTTATATTCAAAATCACTGTCATTCAACTGGATAAGCCTCGTACAAAATGTCGTGCATAACGGAGCGGAGACCCGATTTCACCAATTTGTTGGGTTCGGCATCAGGATAGACGCGGTTAGATAGGAAGATGATAACCGTGTTGTTGGCGGGGTCGGCCCAGACAAAGGTACCCGTGAAGCCCGTGTGTCCAAAGCCCTGCATGGAACCAGACTTTGAGGCAGTGCACGATCCTTTCTTGTTGATGGGCAACTTGTCGAAGCCGATACCACGACGGTTGTCGTTGCTAGCGGCATAGGGTGCTGTAGTGAAATAACGCACCGTCTCGGCTTTCAGGTAACGTTTTCCGTTGTAAACGCCCTTGTCGAGGAGCATCTGCATGAGTGCCGCCAAGTCATGGGCATTGGAAAACAAGCCTGCATGACCCGCCACACCACCGAACATGGCTGCCGCCTGGTCGTGGACATCGCCCCAAATCAGCTGACGGCGAAACACTGTGTCGTTTTCCGTAGGGGCGATATGCTCACGCGTGAAATGGTTGAGCGGCTTGTAGCAGATATGCGACAGGTTCATAGGATAGTAAAACTTTTCATTCAGATAGTCCTCAATGTTCTGGTTGGTAATGAGTTTCACGATTTTGGGGATGTAATAGAAGCCCATATCGCTGTACAGATACTTCTTCTTGCCCAAAGGCGTCTTCGACACCGAGTCGAAGATGCGGTCACCGTAGTCGTTGATGAGATAGAGGTTCTCCGCCACCCTGACATTATGGTTTTCGTCGATGTGGTCGGTGTAAAACTCTGACATGGGACCATTTTCGTCCACCGTCACCTTATAGAACGGCACCCAAGCCTTCAGTCCCGCCTGATGCGTCATGAACTCGATGATTTTCAACTTGCCGTGAGGACTGTTTTTCAAATATGGAAAAAAATCCGCCAAGGTCTTGTTGAGGTCAATCAAGCCGTCGTCGTAAAGCTTCATCACGGCCAGCGTCGAGGCAAAGATCTTGGTGCAGGAGGCGATGTCGTAGAGGTCGTCGGGCTGCACATTATGGCCGCCGCCATAGGTGAACGAGCCGAAACACTTGTCGTACACCATCTTACCGTCTTTCATCGCCACGAGCTGACAACCGGGGTAAGCCCCTTTCTTAATGCCCAACTTAGCCACGGAATCCAACTTGGCGGCATACTTTGCGTTCATCTTTCCCGTCGGCAGGGCGGCAGTCTTTTCATTCTGGACAGGAAGGTTCGACGGAGCAGGAATCTCCTTCTGCGGAACGATGTGTTCTTTGCGTTCCGGCATGGCGCTGATAAGGCCATCGCCACAGCTGAACTTACTCGTCGATACGGGAAGTGTACCATGGGCTTCGAGTTCGCCCGACAGCAGCCTCACGACGGCATCCACAGCGGGCACCTCGTCCTGATAAGCCACCACCAAGCCCTTCACGCTGTTGTTGATACGGAACAGATCCAAGGCATAAGGGCAAGCAAAGAGATTGAGTATCACGTCGTTCTGCGCCACCAAGCGGTTGAAGAACTTCACCGTCTCATCTGTGATGCCGTAGTTTTTGTTGGCAAACATCGTGGTCTTCTCGATGTTGACCACCACCAGGTCGTAATTCTCAAGGCGCTTCAGCCAATCCGCCGACTTCGATGCGATGGCATCCTTAGCCACCACAAAGGAGGTCGTGCTGAAACCGCGAGCGATGAGGCCGTCGTTCACGTCGTTCTTGGTGTTGCCGATGGTGACCACGGCAATCTTCTTGTTGTTGGCCAACGGTATCACCTGACCCTCATTGCGCAGCATCGTGAGCGCCTCGTCATAGAGTTGTTGACGCAGCTCGGTATATGCCTTTTTCTTCAAGTCGGTCATCAAGTTAGCAGTCGGGACAGGCTTGTAATGGTTCAAGCCGGCACGGTATTTATAGCGCAGAATCTTCTTGCAACTCTCTTCGAGGCGTGCCGCCGCCTGCGGGTTGCGTTCCGCAGCCGCCTTGATGGTCTTGATGGCAAAAGGCACATTGGTAGGCAGAATCAACACGTCATTGCCAGCCATGAAGGCAACATAGGGCACGCTGTCCTGCCTGACCTTCTCCGAGACGCCCTTCATGTCGAGGCCATCGGTGAAGATAAGGCCTTCGAAGCCCATTTGTTCCTTCAGCAACTCGGTGACCACGCCGTATGACAGCGACGAAGAAGTGTTCTTCACCTTCTCAATGGCAGGGAAATAGAGGTGTCCTACCATGGCTCCATTCACGCCGTTGGCGATGAGATGGCGGAACGGCGCCAACTCGATATCACGCACCTCATCCATCGAACGGGTCACCGTGGGCAGGGTCATGTGGGAGTCGGTGGCTGTGTTGCCATGACCAGGGAAGTGTTTCATCGTGGTAATCAAGCCTTTGCTTTGCATACCCAGAGCATAGGCCGTGCCCTTCTCGCCCACCTTTTGGGGATTCTCACCGAAGCTACGCATCCCGATGATGGGATTCGCCGCATTGGAGTTGACATCCACCACAGGGGCAAAGTTCACATGGATGCCCATGCGTTGGCATTGCTCCGCGATCTGTTGGCCCATCTCAAAGATAAGTTCGTCGTCGCTAATGGCGCCTAAAGTCATCTGATAAGGATAAGCCAAAGTCTTTTTCACACGCATCGCCAGACCCCATTCGGCGTCAATACTGACCATCAGCGGGGTCTTTGCCATAGCCTGCCAAGCATTGGTTTGGTTCACTTGCGCCTCGGCATCGGCACGGAAGAAACACACGCCGCCGATGTTGTACTGCTTGATGTACTTGGCCACATCTTCATAGAAGGGCTTGTCGGGCTGGTTGGCACGCATACATATTAATTGTGCCACACGCTGCTCTAAAGTAAGGCTGTTATACACCGAATCCACCCAACGGTCTTCTGCAGTTTGGGCAATACCTTGGCTGGCTGAAAAAGCCAGCACTAACAAGAAAAATAATGCTTTTATTCTATTCATATAACTAATTTATTATCAATCAATTTATTTACTTTTCTTCAACCATTCCTTTAACTCATTCCAATCATAGGGTTTGCAGACAATGGTGCGTTCTGCATCGAGCACCAAGACCAATGGCGTCGAGGTGACATGGTAATCCAGAAACGGCTTACTCTCCCAACGTAACGCATCATAGAAATGGTATCCCGGCAGACGCATTTTTTTCACCGTCTGCAACACCTCGTCTTGACTGTCGGCCAAAGCGAAGGTAACAAGCTCAAAATCAGATTTTAAGTCCAGGTTTTTACGAATGTGAACCAAAAAGTCATGGCAATACTCGCAGTCCGTCGACCAAAAAACAAGGATAATCCGTTCAGCATCAGAGCCAAACAAATGGTAATTCTTCCCATCAACAGTCACCCCTTCAACATCGGGGGCTTGGGCACCCACTTTCACCTTCTGATAGGGTTCGGTGATGGAGTCAAGTCGCAAGCCTTCTTCCACACCAATCTCACCTTCAGCAAGTTGCGGATAATTCAAGAGATAATCCGTCACTTTATCCCGACCCATGGAGGAATAGCCATTCAAGGCAAAGTCGAGGATATACTCATACATCCGCATATTGACCTTGGCCTTATCGAGCACCACACCGAGGCCTGCGATAGACAAACTATCAAAATGCCGCTCGTCGCCATCAGTGAAAGAATAGAAAAACGCGACCAACTTATCGGACAACGCTTGTGACGCGACCAAGGCCGAATCGCTAAAATCCACATCGTCCCAATACCGCTGTAAATCCACGTTTTGTGCCTTCAACGGAAATGCCGAAAGCACAAAAACAAGCAATATTGAAATATGGATTAACTTTTTCATATTCTTTAACTTATCCTATATCATTACAAGTCTAGCTTTAACTGAATTGCCATATTAAACGTCATGCGATGCAAGGGCGTCGTGCCGTAATCGGCGATGGCTTGTTTGTGCTCGACAGTCGGATAGCCCTTGTTCTTTTTCCAATTGTAAACGGGGTATTGTGCATCGTACTCCACCATCATCATATCCCTTGTGGTCTTGGCCAAAATGGAAGCGGCAGCAATCGACTGGTACTTGGCATCACCACCCACCACGCAGACGTGCTTTATTTTCTTATAGGGATTGAAGCGGTTACCGTCAATCAATAGAAGTTCTGGGCGTAATGTCAGCTGATCCAAGGCCCTGTGCATCGCTAAGAATGAGGCATTTAGGATGTTAATCTCGTCAATCTCCTGCGGCGAGACGATGCCGATGCCATAAGTCAAGGCCTCCTGCATCACAAGCTCCCGCAACTGCATCCTTTTCTTCTCCGTAAGTTGCTTTGAGTCATTGAGTTCCGGGTAATCCGCATCGTTCTTCAGAATCACGGCGGCGGCCACCACTGGACCGGCCAGACAGCCTCTGCCCGCCTCGTCGCAACCCGCTTCGACCTTATCCGAATAATGTGTGAGCAAACCCATGGTTTAGAGGAGTTTAAAGTAGTAATGGTTTGCGAATACTAGGACCAAAAACAATGCCAAAAACATGTTTGCCCAGCCCGTGTTGCCCAAATACGAGAAGGCATACGAAATAAGAATGGCTAGAACAATGAAGATCAATCCGTTCATCAGCACGTTGCCACCCAAAAACAGCATCACGACAGCGAAAAAGGCCATGATGATGGTCATGGAGATCTTGGTCCTCACCGCCACGGTCTTCTCGAAGTTGGCACTGCTACCTCCGAAGAGCAAGAGTATCGTAGCCACAACAAGAGCCACTAACAACAAGATAATCTTCAAGTTAAACCCATCAACCACAAACCTTAGCGATGTGAAATAGTCGCGGTAGCCATGTATCAAGGTGAGAAAGTCGCCAAACAAAAAGACGCTGACGAAATACACGAAATACACGAACAGGAAACCAAACAAAGGTATCAACTGCAGGCGCAACATCCCTTTCTTGGCTATGGGCAATGCAATGAGCATCCACACTACCAACAAGATAGACGGAAAGTAACACATCGAGGCCAAGGCAGTACACACCCCTGCCTTCAACAAAGTCATCTCGGGATTAGGTAACTGGTAGGTATCAAACAAATAACTGATTGTCAGTATGATAAATGGTACCGAGAGAACAAAAGGATAGAAATTGACCTGCGTCCGGGTGAGGCTCATCAGCAAGACAAAGACAAAGGCGCCCATGGTACTCACCTTACCCACAATCTGGTTCTTGACCAATATATTGTTGAAAATCAAGGTCACAAGCACCAACAACAAGAAGGCCACCAGATGCTGAAGAATCGGTGAGGAGCCCAGTAGGCCGTCCACCAGATTGAAAATCGGGGTGACCGGCTCGCCAAGGCCCATCGTCGCCTTACCCGACACAAACGATGGTATCCACAGGGCAATTGCCAACAAGGCAATCACCACATACTGAATGACATAACTCTGTCGGAAAAACTTTATCATTGCATTCTCATCAAATCAAGTCCAATGTCGTGGCGGTAGTTGACGCCCTCAAAATGTATCTTCTCCACCTCGCGATAGGCGATGCCCCTCGCCTCTTCGATGCTGTCGCCGTGGGCGGTGACAGCGATGACGCGACCGCCCGAAGTGACCACGTTGCTGTCGGCATCAAAGGCTGTGCCGGCATGGAAGGCGGCGACGTCTTTCAGTGTGTCCAAACCGCTCATTACCATGCCTTTCTTATAGGCTTCTGGATAGCCGCCCGACACCATCATCACCGTGACTGCGGTCTTGTCGCTCTTGGCATAATGCACCTCGTTGAGTCTACCATCGGCACAAGCCATGAGCAGGTCGGCGAAGTCGCCCTCAATGCGGGTCATCACCGCCTCGGTCTCTGGGTCGCCCATGCGGACGTTGTATTCGATGACGTACGGGTCACCTCCGTCGTTCATCAAGCCCAAGAAAATGAAGCCTTTGTAGTCGATACCTTCGGCTTTCAGGCCTTTCAAGGTAGGCTTCACAATGCGTTCCTCCACCCTGTTCAAGAACTCTGGCGTGCAGAACGGTACGGGTGAGACGGCACCCATACCACCCGTGTTCAAGCCTGTGTCGCCATCGCCGATACGTTTGTAGTCCTTGGCTTCGGGCAGCAACACATAATGCTCGCCGTCGGTCAGCACGAAGACCGACACCTCGATGCCTTTGAGGAACTCCTCAATGACCACCGTGGCCGATGCCGCGCCAAACTTGCCGTCGAGCATCTTGCCTAATTCGTCTTTTGCCTCACGTAAGTCGTTAAGAATCAGCACGCCCTTACCAGCTGCAAGGCCATCAGCCTTCAACACGTATGGAGCCTTGACGCTTTCGAGGAACTTAAAGCCCTCATCGAGGTTGTCTTTGTTGACTTTAAAGCACTTGGCTGTCGGCACGCCGTACTTCGCCATGAAATCCTTGGCGAAGGCCTTGCTGCCTTCCAATTGGGCACCGCTACCATCGGGACCGATGATCTTCACCCCTTTCAATTCGGCGTCGCCTTTGAAGAAATCGACGATGCCGTCCACCAGAGGCTGCTCGGGGCCCACCACGACGAGGTGAATCTCTTGCTTCAGGCAGAAGTCTTTTACCGCCTCAAAATCAGAGGGTTTGATATTGACGTTGACACCCACTTGTGCGGTGCCGGCATTGCCAGGAGCGACGAAGACCTGTGCGCCTTCGCTCTGGGCCAGTTTCCATGCCAGGGCATGCTCACGGCCACCCGAGCCCAGCACCAAGATATTGCGTTTCACAGCGGTGACATGCTGCCCTTGGACCGCTTTCCAATCCAAGGTGTCTTTTCTGGCTTCGCCAGGATACATTATGATTTTAGCCATATTTTATTCTTTTATTGCTTTCATTAATGAGTTCCAAATGTCATCAGCCGCCTTATCCCACGAGAAGTCCTGGGCACGCTCCCTGCCCTTCTCAATCAATGTCTCACGCACATTCTCGTCCAGCATCTCTGTCATGCCTTCGGCGATGGAGGCCTCGCTGAACGGGTCGACGAGCAAAGCCGCATCGTCAGCCACCTCGGGCATGGAAGTGACATTGGAGGTGATGACAGGCGTGTCGCACCTGAACGCCTCCAAAATCGGGATGCCAAAGCCCTCGAAATACGAGACATACACCGATGCCAAGGCCGAAGCCGTCACCAGGTGAAGGTCCTCGGCACTCAGACGACCGGCAAATACGACATCCTCCTTGAAGCGCATCTGGCTGTAGGCCTTTTCAATAGGCTCCGACCACCAACGCTTCTCCCCTACAATCAGCAGCTTGACGTTGGATGGCGTCTGGCCCTTGAACAAGTCAAAAGCCGTAAACAGCCTCGCCAAGTTCTTACGCGGATGCAGCGAGCCGACGAACATAAAGTACGGGTTACCGTCAGTGTATTTGGCTCTAACGACTTCTTGCTCCTCCTCGGAGATGGGCGCAAAACACTCGTTCACACCGTTATAGGCCACGTCGATTCTCTCTGAATCGATACCGTAACACTCCACGATGTCCTGCTTCGAGAACTCCGACACCGTCACGATGCGCTTGGCCTTGCGGGCAAACTTCGGGAAAAACTTCTTGTAATGCCACAGGTGAATCTTCGGCATGTCCTTCGGGAAATGCTCGAAGTTAAGATCGTGGAACTGAGCCACTTGTGGCACATCGGACCTTAGACTGAGATAGCCGTCAGGAGAGAAAAACAAGTTGGGCTGAATCTGCTTCAGCGCCTTCTTCACCGAGAACTCGAAGAACCAGATGAAGAGGAAGGGATGCCGTGCCTGCGGGAACAGCACTATGGGTTTCACGTTGTCGCCGAAGAGAAACATAGGGTCGGGCTCGCGGTCGAAGAGGAAATAAAACTCCACCTCGGGATGGTCCTTCACCATGCGACGCAAGGTCTCATAGGCCACCCATCCTATGCCTTCTAGCTTGTTTTTCAGCAACAAACGTGTATTGACTGCAATTTTCATTGTTCTGTTTTAACACTCGTTTTCATGCAGTCATCACACTGCAATTTTGTTCGCAAAGATACAAATTTTACCCACATCAAAACTTTGTGGCCAAGAATTGATAATGTTTTTTATTACTTTTGCTCCGAATTAACACATAATGCCATGAGGAAAGCATTTTTCGTCTCCCTTGTCACCCTTTGGTGTGCCTTCGTATATGCCCAACCGACCATCTCCGGCCTAACTTTCCCCAGCTCCGTGGATGTTTTTGGTTTATTCGAGATGTCGTTCCAATTGGGAAAATACGACAATCCTTACGACCCCGAAGTCATCGACGTGTATGCGGAGTTCAAGGCTCCTGACGGCAAAACCTTCAAAGTCAACGGGTTCTATTATGAAGGTTATACCTTCCAACAGAAAGACGACTATGAAGTGGCTACGGCAAGTCGCGACAAAGGTTGGCGGGTGAGGTTCACGCCCAACCAGGCAGGGAAATGGAGTTTCAGCCTTCATGCCGTCGACCGCAAAGGTAAGACTGCCCTTTCGTCAAGCGATAAATACCCGCTCAGTTTTGAATGCAGGTCCGTCGACACCGATCAAGGGTTCATTAGAAAAGCTAACTCGAGATATCTGAAACGTGAGGTGATGCAAAACGGCGAGTCGAAGTATCAAGCTTACTTTCCCATCGGGCCTAACGTGGCATGGTATGATTATAAAGGCACAAGAACTTATCCCAAAGGCATTTACGACTACAACCGTTATATTGACGAATTGGCTGGAAGCGCCAATTATATGCGCATTTGGCTCTCACGCTACCAATACCTTTCGCTTTATGGGCCGGAATTCACTCAGATGAACGGCAAAAATCCCACCCTGTACTTTGACTCGTCGCTCAACCAAAAAGACGCTGCCGAACTCGACCATATCATTGCATACGCGGCAAAGAACGGCATCACCGTCATGCCATGCTTTTTCACTTTTGGCGACTTTGGCAACATACACAATAGTTCAAGCCGATGGGACAACAACCCTTACAACACGGTGCTTGGATTGAAGTCGCCCACAATGTTTTTCTCCGACAAAAAGGCCAAAAGGATTGCCAAAAACCTGATTCGCTACATCGTAGCACGTTGGGGATATGCCACCAATATCGTTTGTTGGGAGTTTTGGAACGAGGTCAACAACATTCCTGCTGACGACCAACCTGAAGCGCCGTTCCACGCCAACATCGTCAAATGGCACGGCGAGATGGCCGAATATATCCGCTCCATCGACCCCTTCGACCATCTTGTCAGCACCTCGCTTGGCACTTTTTCAGAAAAAGAATACATCGGGAGTGCAATCTACAAAAACCTCGACATCGTGCAATACCACACCTACGGCAATATCCAAAAGGCCAAGTCAACCGAACAACGCACAAGGCAATTATTCCAAAAATTCGCAACTTATCGTCCTCTCTATCCCGACAAGCCTATCTTCTGCGGAGAGTTCGGTTTCGGGCAATCCAAACCTCCCAAATACCAAGACAAAGACCCGTTTGGTTTCGACACACACAACTGCATTTGGGCTTCGCTCTTCTCGGGCACAATGGGCTCCGCTTCCTTTTGGTATTGGAACTACCTAAGCGACAAGGACTTGCTGCGCATCTATACCCCTGTTCTGGCCTACAGCAAAAACATTCCGCTCCTCCCCGACTCCTTCACTCCTCACACCACAGTCTCGTCAAACAAAGACACCTGGATATGTCCCAACGGCATAGAGACTTATTATCTTTCCAGTGCTGACGAAGACACAATCTATGGTTGGTGCCAGGACACCGCTTTCAGCTACCAAGCCTTGCGCCGCCTCACCGACAAAGCCATCTCGAAAGGACATTTCGTCACCGATGCCAAAGTCGACGAGAAGGGCTACATCTACACTTTGGACAAAAAAAAGAAGCCCCGACCTTGCTCAAAGAGCAACATTATCGTCTTACCGATTAGCAAACAAGACATTGGCACACAATACGTTGTAAGATGGTTCGATGGCGAAACCGGACTCGAAATCGCTGAAGAGAAAACGCAAGCCATCGTGAAACGCACAAGAAGAAAGAAACAATTTATCGAAATCGAGTTCCCATCGTCGATTCGCGACCTGAAGAAACGTCAAATCAACAACACCTACGGCGACGCTGCTTTCATCATCATCGCTGAGAAGGACAAAAAAGAAGGGAGCAACACCCAAGGCGATGCTCCCAGAAGACGTTTGAGGATCGTTAGAACTCCAATAAACCAACCGAATCAATAACGGTAGATGTCCGACTTGTAGGGACCCTCGACGGGCACGCCGATGTAGTCGGCCTGCTTCTGCGTGAGCTTGGTCAGCTTCACGCCAATCTTTTCGAGATGCAGGCGCGCCACCTCCTCGTCCAAATACTTGGGCAGGCAGTAGACACCTACTTTATATTGTCCGCGCTTCTCCCAGAGATCCATCTGTGCCAAGGTCTGGTTGGTGAACGAGTTACTCATCACAAAGCTGGCGTGACCCGTGGCGCAGCCGAGGTTAACCAGTCGGCCCGAAGCCAGCAGGAAGATGCAGTGACCGTCGTCGAAGACGTACTTGTCAACTTGCGGCTTGATGTTGATTTTCTCCTTCAGATGCTCGGTCTTTTCGAGACGGTCCACCTGGATTTCGTTGTCGAAGTGGCCGATGTTGCACACGATGGCTTGGTCTTTCATCTGCAGGATGTGTTCCAGTGTAATCACGTCGCAGTTACCCGTCGTGGTGACGAAGATATTGCCTTCCTTGACGGCCTCTTCCATCGTCGTGACCTCAAAGCCTTCCATGGCGGCTTGCAGGGCGCAGATGGGGTCGATTTCGGTGACGAGGACGCGAGCGCCATAGCTCTTCATCGAGTGTGAGCAGCCCTTGCCGACTTCACCGTAGCCGCACACAACGACGACCTTGCCAGCAATCATCACGTCGGTGGCGCGCTTGATGCCATCGGCCAACGACTCGCGGCAGCCATAGAGGTTGTCGAACTTCGATTTGGTCACCGAGTCATTCACGTTGATAGCAGGCACCAGCAGCTCGCCGCGCTCGTGCATCTGATACAGACGGTGCACGCCCGTGGTGGTCTCTTCCGAGACGCCCTTCCAGTTGGCCACCACCGTATGCCAGAAGGTCGGATTCTCTTTATAGGTGGCTTTGATGACGCTCATCAGAGCCCTCTCTTCCTCGCTGCCCGTAGGTGCGTCAAGGAGTTTGGGGTCGTTTTCGCAAGCGTAGCCTTTGTGAATCAACAGTGTGGCATCACCGCCATCATCAACGATGAGGTCCGGGCCCGTGCCATCGGGGAAGGTGATGGCACGCTTGGTGCACCACCAATAGTCTTCGAGCGTCTCACCTTTCCAAGCGAAGACGGAGGTTCCCGTCTCAGCAATGGCCGCCGCAGCGTGGTCTTGCGTGGAGTAGATATTGCATGAGCACCAACGCACCGTGGCACCCAATTTGACCAAAGTCTCAATGAGGCAGGCGGTTTGAATGGTCATATGGAGCGAGCCCATGATTTTGGCACCTTTCAGCGGCTTCGTGTCGCCGTACTTCTTGCGCAGCGACATCAAGCCTGGCATTTCGTGTTCCGATACTTCAATTTCCTTGCGTCCCCATGCGGCTAAGTTCATGTCGGCCACCAAATAAGGGAGCTTGTTATCTAACAATCTGTTATCCATTGATTTATAAATTTGTTTTCGTATAATTATGAAATGGCAAAGATAAACAAAAATCTGACACCATTAAAAATTGGCGGCAAAATCAAAACAAATGTGTATTTTTGCCCAAACTTAAAACTACATTAAAAATGAGCCAACCTTACACTAACATTAACATCAACCCCAACTCCAAGAAAATCGGACGCTATATCCTTTGGGGTGTATTGGTACTTTTTGCACTTTTAGTTTTCTTTTCATCGTTCTACACCATTCGCTCGACGGAACGCGGCGTGCTCGCCACCTTCGGAAAGATGAGTGACGAGGTTATTGGCGACGGCCTTCACATGAAGATTCCGTTCATCCAAACCATCAAACGTGTAAACGTACAGCAGAAGAAGTTTGACGGCAAAGAAAACAGCTACACCCGCGACGTGCAGACTTCGGAGGTGGAGTATACCATCAACTACGACCTCGTGCGCGAAAACGTCAGCAAGCTGATGAAAAACGTCGGCGACGACTACCACAACCGTATCGTGGTGCCGTTCATCCGCTCCGCCATGAAACAAAGCTTTGGTAATTTTGCGGCAACGGAAATCGTTGAAAACCGTGACGCTGTACGACGCGAAATCGAGATTTCTCTCCGGGAGGCTCTCGACAGCAACTATTTCATGAATATTCAATTCCAAATCACCAACATCGACTTCGACGACGACTTCGAGACCGCCATCAAGGAGAAACAGGTGGCTGAACAGAATGCCCTGAAGGCTAAAAACGTTACTATCCAAGTGGAAGAACAAGCCAAGCAGACCCGCATCAAGGCTGAGGCCGATGCCGAAGCCATGCGCATCAAGGCCAACGCTTTGGAGAGCAACCCCAAGCTGGTCAACTACGAGGCTGTTCAGAAATGGGACGGCAAGCTGCCGCAATACATGCTTGGCAACTCAGTGCCTTTTATTGATTTGAAGTAAAGGGATATAATGCTATCATAAGATGAAAAAAACTAAGCTTCTACTCATTCTTGCTCTCGTTTTGAGTGCCTTCCAATGGGCCTTTTCCGCTCCTTTAAAGAACATCCCCGTGCGCCTCACCCAACCCGACGGCCAGGTCATCGAATGTTTCGCCTCGGGCGACGAGTTCTACAACTATGTCCACGATGCCAACGGCTTCACCATCGTGAAAGGCGACGGCGGCTACTACTGCTATGCCATGCGCGACAACCGTGGCGAGGTGGTGGCTTCGCCTTACCGCGTCAACAGCGTCGACCCTGCTTCGGTGGGACTGCAGCCCTACGTGATGATTTCGAAGCTAGCCTATCAGCAACGACGTCATGAACGTGAACAATACATACAACCCGTGAAAAAGCCTGCCAACCGCGAGCTCAACCACGGCCGCTACAACAATTTGGTGGTCTTCATCCGCTTTGCGGGCGACACATACCACACCACGTCGTTTTCGACCGTCGACTCCATGTTCAACGCCAACAACTATGAGTCCGTCTCAATGCACAACTACTTCCACCACACCTCATACAACCAACTCGACCTCCGCTCCTACTTCTATCCAGAGCCTGAAGGCGAGACCATCCTCTCTTACGAGGACGACTACCCGAAAGAGTACTACATGCCTTACGACCCTGTCACCAATCCCTTGGGTTATCACGACGGGGAGACGGCAGAGCGCGAGTTCTCCTTGCTCGAGCGCGCCATCTATTACGTCGCCGACCAGGTCTCAGACACGCTTGACCTCGACTACAACCATGACGGCAATGTCGACAACGTGGTCTTCGTCATCAAAGGCGAGCCGGGCGAATGGGCGTCGTTGCTTTGGCCACACCGTTGGAGCATCTACGACCGCTATGTATGGCTGAATGGCCTGCGCGTCTTAGACTTTAACTTGCAACTCGAAATCGGCGAGTATTTCAATGTCAGCACGCTATGCCACGAGATGAACCACTCGTTGGGTGCTCCTGACCTCTATCATTACAACGGCGGTCCCGATGCCGTCGGTGGCTGGGACCTGATGTGCAGCAACGCCAGCCCACCGCAGCACATGGGTGCTTACATGAAATACAGATACGGCAACTGGATCGACGACATCCCCGAGATTACCGAATACGGCACCTATGAGTTGGAAGCCACCTCATGGGAAGGCAACCGTCGCAATGTGTATAAAATCGCCAGCAACGACCCCAACCAGTTCTATCTCATCGAATACCGCGACAAAAGACGCATGTTCGACGAGTCGCTCCCCGACGGCGGGTTACTCATCTACCGCATCGACACGCGCTTTGGCGGCAATGCCGGCTATAACGGCGATGATCAGTTCGACGAAGTTTACATCTTCCATCCCGACGGCTATATCAACAGCTCCGGCAATACCGATGCAGCCGCCTACAGCGTCGAGCGCGGCCACACCGTGTTCAACCACCTTACCAATCCTGCACCTTTTTATACAAACGGACAGATTGACGAACACTTCTGCATCTACAACGTCAGCAACATTGGCGACCGCATGAGTTTCAGCTATGGCCCAGTGGATTACGATGTCATTCCACGTAACCTCATCACCCACGTCAACGCGCAAAGCCAGCAGGTGGTGCTACGTTGGGACCCTGTACCCGACGTTGAGGGCTATGTCGTCTATCGCGATGGCGAACTCTTGGCCGACAACATCACCGAGCCGACTTTCAGCCATGACTATACTAGCGCCGACAACGGTTACCACACCTATCGTGTCAGCGCCATCGTTGAAGGTGATGAGTCGCCACAATGCGACCCGCAATGGATCATTTTGGGCAACTATGAGAACCTGAGGCTTTCCATCGGCACCGACTCGCCTTGGGGCACCAAAGGCGGTGAGTTGGAAGTGGCTTTCAACAATGGGATGCCTTCACAATACCTCACCGTTTACGAAGGCTGTAACACCGCCGCCGCGGAATACTACATCCCTGCCAACACCGAAGTCTCCATCCGCTGGACTGCGGGCTTCGACCCCGAAAGCGAAGGCATCCATGTCAGTGCCATGCGTTCCAACCAAAACGGCGAGACCGAGGTGTTCGACACCGAACGTCCCCAAACGGGCGTGTTGGCGACGTACACCGTTGCCGACGATGGCTTGGGACTGATTGCCCCACAACATCTTCGTGCTGTCTCTGAAGGTCAGGACATCCGTCTCGACTGGACCATACCCACCGAGAACCAGACCTTCGACATCTACCGTGGCGACAGAAAAATCAAAGGCGAAGTTGACAGTTACGACTACCTCGACAACAAAATCATGCGCTCGGGCACATACCGTTATCATGTGGAGACTACGCTCAACGGCACTTCGACTTGGGCCCCTGAACTGGGTGTTCATGCCAACGCCATGAACTACTATTGCGAGCCACCACGTAACCTGGAAGGGTCGTATGACAACGGCCACATTGAGCTTACTTGGGAGGCTCCCGTGTCTGTCGGACAAGGTCTGCTGGCTTACGACGACAATACCTTTGTCAACCAAATTGGAACAAGCAACACCAAATGGGGCATCAAGATTGTCCCTGAAAACCTTGCCATGTTCGCCGGTCATCCGCTGACCCATATCGAATTGTTCGACTGCTCAGCGGGACATTACACCTTCACCATCTACAACGGCACTGCGGCCAACAACAGCACTGCGCTTTATGTGCAAACCCACGACATGGAAGGCAGCAATGAGTTCGTCAAGTTCGCCTTGGACGAGCCTGTTGACTTCGACCCCACCCTGCCCCTGTGGATTTGCGTCGCAACTTCAAACACCCAACACCCCATCCCTTGCTGCGATTTTGTTGGTGAGGACAACAGCTGCCTAGTCAAGTCGGGAGCCAATTGGAGACCAGCCACTATGTTCGACATGAACTACTCATGGCTCCTTCGTGCCTACACCAGCCCCATCATCGTCTGCGGCGACTTTACCTATAACGTATATTGGGGTCCAGAGGAAGGCGGGGAAGAACAACTTGTCTTGGGTTATGAGGCTCTCACCGCCACGCAAGCCGACTACAACACCACTGACAACATGAGGTACAACGTCACAGCGATGTGGGCCGGCCGCGAGACCGAGCTCTCCAACACCGTCTATCTCGGCCCTAGCGTTGATGTTGAAGAAAACGCCTCCCAAGAGCAAACCTTAACGGTATATCCCAATCCTGTCAAAGGCTACCTCACCGTGCAAGGCGAAGCTATCCAACATGTGCGCCTTTTCACCGTCACTGGGACTTGTGTTTATGAAAGCGCAACCCGCCACAACGAGGTTAAGATTGACATGACAATGCTGCCTCAAGGCTTGTATTTCTTGAGTGTTCAAGCCAAAGAAGGCATTGTGGCACGAAAAGTGGTGAAGAATTAGTATTTATATTCCACCATCATCTCGAAGCTACGTCCCGGCATCGCCCGCCAGATGACGTTCTGGTAATCGGTGTTGAGGAGGTTGTTGCAACGCAACTCAAGACGGAATTTGTCGATTTGCCTGCCGAGGGAGATGTGGTGCAACACATAGGGATTGAGCGGGAAGGTGTCCTCGTCATTGTAAGAGGTGCTACGCGCGCCCGTGGCCTCCATGGTGTAGCTGACGTTCCAGTCCTTCCATTGGGCATTGAGAAACAGGTTACCATGGTGGCGCGGGATGTAGATGAGCTGCTTGCCGTTGACGCCTTGAGCCACTGCCGTCTCGCTCTCATCTGTCGTGACGGTGTAGACGTAGTTGCCAGACAGGGTGACCTTCCAATCCCCTTGCACGAAAGCCGCGCTGAGGTGGTTTTCGATGCCACGCGCGAAGACCTTGGCCACGTTCTCAGGCTCCCAATAGCGGTAGAAGCTGGGCTTCCATTGTATCCAATTCTTCACCCACGAGCCATAGCCGCCAATGCGCAGGTCGAACTTGAAGGGACCTTTTTGCAGGCCGTATTTGAGGGCGAGGTCGACGGTGCGACCGTCTTCGGGCAGCAGGTCGGGGTTGCCGCCTGGGTACCAATAGAGGTCGTTCAGCGAGGGATTCCTATAGTTGTGGCTGTAGCCTAAAGTGAAACTCAAGGGCTTGTAGAACGGCAGCTGGTAGGAGAATGTCGCCGTGGGAAACAGCCCCATCGGCTTGCCGTCGGTCCAGTCGTAACGGGCGGTGACGTTGAGGTTGGCGCATTTGAAAGGATCGCCGTTGATAGCGACAAATGCCGACACCAGGTTGCGGTGTTTCTCCCCCACATAGTTGTTGCTCGTCACCTGCTCGTAGTCCCATTGCAGCTTGGCTTTCAGCGTCCAGCTCTTGTAGAGTTGCTGGTCGACATTAGCGATTTGGTGCAACACCAAGGCGTCGTTGAGCGAGTTGATGCCCGTCACCAGGTCGTAGGTGTCGGGATTGCGCACCTCAAGGAAATAATGCTGGTTCTCGACGAAGGCCGCCGACTTCAGTTCAAGCTTGCCCGAATTCCAGAAGGTCTTGAACGCCACATAGTTGCGAGAGAAGTTATCCTTGGTCCACTCCTTAAAGTTTTTGTTGTTCACGTTAGTCATGATGGGCGGCAACTTGCGGTCGTTCCATTGGTTCCACGAGGAGAGCGAGAGGACACAGTTCTTGAAGAGGAAGCTCATCTCGGGCATCACTCCGTAGTCGACGAACTCGGCATTGCGCTGCTTCATCCTTGGACGGTCTATAAGCGCGTGGTTGGTGTACTCGAAGTTGTTCTCCGACGAGTTGCGGTAGGCTTTCACGCGGAAGGAGACGTTTTTGCCGTAATAACCAACGGTATAATAACTCCCGAAGGTATAGAAACTGCCAAAGGTGCGTTTCACGTCGAGCAGGAAGCCATCGCCGAAATGCTGCTTGTTGTCGATGTTGACCGAGCCGCCCAAGCCACCACTGTTGTTGGAGGTGCCACTACCCCAATTGAGGCTGACGTCATCAATCAAAAACACGGGGATGGTGCTGAAGTCGACCTGACCGAGGCTCGGGGCGTTGAGTTGGAAGCCATTCCAAAGCACGAGGGTATGGCTAGCCGTCGTGCCACGGAATGATGCCGTGGATGTGCCACCAGGACCGTAGGTCTTGATAAAGACAGGGCTATGTTGAATGAGCAAATCGGAGAGGCTGGAGGTGCTTTTCGACTGGAGCACGAGTGTGTCGAGTTTCCTCGCCACCAAGGGCTTCAGCACTTCGATGTCGGCCTTTTCCGCCGTCACTTCAACTGAGTGCAGCATAATAGTATCTTGGGCTTGCAGCCGTGGCAGCAAGCCCAAGATTAAGAGTATCAAGATGTTGAAACAGCGTTTCAATTCTTTTTCTTTTCCATTTTTTCCTTTTCAGCCTTTTCCTTCTCCTTAGGATCCATCTGAGGTTTCTGCGGCTCTGAATAGGTCTTCACCTTGCCTTGGATCTTGCCGTTTTTGTAGACAGACTCGCTCTTCAAAGAGCCATCGGGATAGTACACCAGTTGCTGACCATCAAATTGGCCGTTCTTGTAGTAGATAGTCATCTTCTTGTTGCCTTTCTCATCGAACCAAGTCGTCTCACCGTCACGCATGCCTTCCTTGTAGTTCGACACCTCGAGGTTGCCGCCCTGCTCGTAGCAAAGGATCTGCTTACCGTCAAGTTGACCGTTTTTATAGGTGTTCAGCTTCGACAAGCGACCACCGCGATACCATTCACTGCATTGGCCATCCAGCACATTGTTCTTATACTCAGCCTTTTTAGTGATGGAACCTGTCTTGTCCAATTCGACATAAACTCCGTTCATCTGGCCTTTCTCAAAGCTCACGATTTTCTTGGGAAGATAAGGCGTGCTGGAGAAATACTCCATCCAAGTGCCCACCTTCTGGCCGTTCAAGACCGTGCCTTCGATGACACAATCGTTTGGCGTTGTAGTATTAAAAATGCCGTCAGGGGCTTTTGAAACGTCCACGCTTTCAACGGTTTGCGCGAACATCGGCATGGCAAACATAGCCATTGCAATGATAATCAAAGTCTTACGCATATTCACATAGTTTAAAGATTGTACAAAATTAGAAATTTTGGTTCAAACGATTGCAAAATTCGTGCAAATTCTTCAAAAATCAGTTTTTTTTACTAATTTTGTAAAACAAACACACCGATTAAAGCCCATACCATGAAAAAAGTCGAAGTCAAGAATTTCAAACTCTATACCACGGCGGTCATCAGCATCGAGTGGAAAGGCGACCTGCTCAACGTCAACCTCGACCTCGCCATGATGCTCAAGATGATGCACATGGAAGGCCTCACCGAAGAGAACATCGACTATTACAGCCGAGCCGGAGAGCCTATCCCCTTCAAGAAAGTGACGCTCATCCTCTTCCAGGACGACGACAAGCCTGGACAATACTATACCGACGAGTCGTTCGAGGAAGAAGACGACCCGACGGTGTTTTATGTCGAAATCAAGGAATAACGATTGTAGGGCCGTCACATTGTGGCAGCCGCTGGTTTTCAATTCACAGCGGCTGCCATAATATGACAGCCCTACATCTGTTACCAATGCAATCTATCAATGCAATGATTTAATGTATTCATCAATCGCCTTGGCGGCTTTCTTGCCGGCGCCCATGGCGAGGATGACCGTGGCGGCGCCACTCACTGCATCGCCACCGGCGAAGATGCCGGGACGTGAGGTGGCACCTACCTCATCGGCCACGATGCAGCCCTTCTTGTTCAAGTCGAGGTTGCGCGTCGTGCTGCCAATCAGCGGGTTAGGCGAAGTTCCGAGAGCCATGATGATCATGTCAACATCAAGAACAAACTCCGAATCCTTAATCGGGACGGGGCTACGACGACCCGAAGCGTCAGGCTCGCCAAGCTCGCATTTCACGCACTTGAAGCCGTTCACCCAGCCGTTTTCGTCGCCTAAGACCTCGACAGGAGCCGTCAGCAGGTCGAAGATGACGCCTTCTTCCTTGGCATGGTGCACCTCCTCCACCCTTGCAGGCAATTCGGCCTCGGAACGGCGGTAGACGATATGCACCTCGGCACCGAGACGCAAAGCGGTGCGTGCGGCATCCATGGCCACGTTGCCACCACCGACCACGGCGACTTTCTTGCCGACATAGTTCGGGGTCTCATAGCCTTCCTTATAGGCGAACAACAAGTTGTTACGCGTCAGGAACTCGTTGGCCGAAACCACGCCGCAGAGGTTCTCGCCCGGCACGTTCATCATCATCGGGAAGCCAGCGCCCGAGCCGACAAACACAGCCTCAAAGCCTTCGCGTTTCATCAGCTCGTCGATGGTGATGGTGCGGCCGACGACCACGTCCTTCTCAAACTTGGCGCCCAACTTACGCACACTCTCCACTTCTTTCTTCACCACAGTGTCCTTTGGCAGACGGAACGACGGGATGCCATACATCAGCACGCCGCCCAACTCGTGCAAGGCCTCGAAGATGGTGACATCGTATCCCATCGAGAGCAAATCCTTGGCGCAGGTCAAGCCCGAAGGACCGCTACCGATGATGGCCACCTTGTGACCGTTCGGGATGCTCTGGCTGCTGAAATGCAAGTCGTGTTCGATGGCATAGTCGCCGACGAAACGTTCCAACTTGCCGATGGCAATAGGCTCGAACTTCTTGCCCATCACACAAGCGCCTTCACATTGAGTCTCTTGCGGGCACACACGACCACAAACGGCTGGCAGTGCCGAGTCGCAGCTGATGACACCGGCAGCACCCTCAAAGTCGCCTTTGGCAACACGTGCGATAAAGTCAGGTATGTCGACGTTCACAGGGCAATGCTCCACACACTGCGGGTTCTTGCAATGCAGGCAACGCTGGGCTTCCATGATAGCCATGTCGGCTGAATAGCCCAAGCACACCTCGTCAAAGTTATGGGCGCGGATTTCGGGTTTTTGCTCCGGAACGGGGACGCGTTTTTTCTTGTCGAAGGTCTCTTCAGAGATGCCTCCGATATGGCACTCATGGCCTTCGGCTTTCTCCTCGGCTTGGAGTTGCTTGCGTGTCACCACATTATTATACATAGCCTGACGTTTCATGGCTTCGTCGAAGTCGACATCTTTGCCAAGGAACTCGGGACCGTCGATGCAGGTGAACTTGGTCTTGCCGCCGATGCTCACACGGCAGGCGCCACACATACCCGTGCCATCCACCATAATCGAGTTGAGCGACACCGTGCAACGGATGCCCAGTTCCTCACAGGTCTTGGTGGCAAACTTCATCATGATCATCGGGCCGATGGCCACAGCTTCATCATACTGCTTGCCACTGGCCACCAACTGGCGGAGCACGTCGGTCACCAAGCCCTTTCGACCCGTGGAGCCGTCATCGGAGGTGACGTACAAATTGCTGACTTCCGCCAATTCTTTTTCAAAGATGAGCAGGTCCTTGGTGCGGGCACCGATGATGCAGTCGGCCGTGGCACCATGGTCATTCAACCACTTCACCTGGGGATAGATTGGGGCGATGCCCACGCCGCCACCGATGAACACAAACGAACGCTTGCGCAGTTCCTCAGCGGTCATCGTAGCAAATTCTGAAGGCTTGCCCAAGGGACCAACGATGTCGGCAAAGCGGTCGCCTTCCTTATACTCGGCCATCTTCTTGGTCGATTCGCCAATAGCCTTGAAGACGATGGTCACCGTTCCTCTGACACGATGGTAGTCGCTAATAGTCAAAGGGATACGTTCCGAGTTTTCTTCCATCTTGACAATCAAGAATTGTCCAGGTAACGCCGAATGGGCGATACGCGGTGCATAGACATCCATGAGGTAGGTCTCGGCCGCGAAGGTTTCTTTATGTAAGATTTCAAACATAATGTATGGAATAAGAGTTAGTTTTTCACATGGATTAATTCTTGCAAATATAGTGATTTTCTAAAACCACAAGGAAAAACATAAAAAATTGCATAAAAAAAGCCCCGCAACTGCGAGGCTTCTTTAAACCATTGTGAGAATTCTATTATTCTCTGCCGTCCAGGGCCTTGACTTCGTCGGTCATGTTAAGTTTCACATAGATGGAACGCAACACGTTCTTCACGTCGTCGGAAGGCTGGGCTTCGTAAGCCTGTTGCAGGTAAGGCAGACCGGTGCGGAGCAAATCGTTGGCCTGTTCGATCAGGTTGTTGTATTGTTCCTGTTCGGCCTTCGAGAAGCCAGTGATTTCGTTGGCTTGCTCGATGTACTTGTTGGCCATCGTGGTGTAAAGCACGCCGATGTTATAGATGGCATCATAGTAATTGGGGTTGATGGCCAGGGCCTGCTCATAATACTGCTTGGCCTTGTCGGTGTCAAACACGTCCTTGTTGTTCTCGTCGCCGTAGATGGTACCCAACACGAAGAGCAGTTGGGCGTTCTCGGGGTCGAGTTCGTGGAGCTTCTGCAGGTCGGCGACGGCTTCAGCGCCCTTGCCTTCCTTCAGGTAGGCATTCACCTTTTCGAGGATGAGGTTGGCATCGCTCGGGTTGATGGCAAGACCGGCATTAATCATCTCCATGGCTTGTTCGGAGTTGCCAAGGCCATTGTAGCAAGCGGCGAGGTGCCTATAGAGTTCGGCGGTCTCTTTGCCATTGCCTTTCATCATGTTGAAATACTCCAGAGCAGTGTTGTAGTCCTCAGCTCTCAGAGCAGACGTGGCGGCGAGGTTCAGCATCTCGCTGGCTTGATCGCCACCGCCCAAAGAAGCGGCGATGTCGTAGGCCTTCTTGAACAAAGGAGCGGCTTCGGCATATTGGCCGTTATTGTAGGCATCGGCACCTTGTGAATAATAGGAGGTCATCACAGAGGCGATACGCATGCCAATCTCCATCTGGTTTTGTTCATCTGCGCAGAAGGATTCATTCTCCAAGCACTTCATCAGCGACTCGTAAACGATTTCCAGTGCATTAGGCACCTGGGCCTTGAGGGCCTCATCGTCGGATTGGAGGATGTTCTGGTAGATGGCAGCGCGATACAGCCATGCCAGTGATTGTTCGTTGGGTTTCATGCCGAGGAACTGATCGTGGTTGATGCACTTCTCAATGGAGGCCATAGCCTTGGCGTATTGGCCGTTCTTGTTGTACATGAAAGCGTCGGTTCTGTCTTTCTTTTGGGCCATCATCACGTTGGCGGTGAGAGCGATGACCAGCAAAATCATTACTTTTTTCATTTTTTCCAATTATTTAAAGTTTGACAATTTCGTTTGTTGGTTTATTCCTATACAATTATTGTTCCAAAGTGGTTTCTGTGGGATTTTCAGCCTCAGGAGCCGGCATCTCGCCGCCTTCGACAGGCTCGACGGCCTCGGTATCTTCGGGTTCCTCTTCATGCTCCACCTTGGTGACAGCAGCGATTTCATCCGATCCGCGCAGGTCGATGAGCTTCACGCCCTGGGTTGCACGACCCATCACACGCAACTTACTGACTTCCATACGGATGACGATGCCCGACTTGTTGATGATCATCAGGTCTTCGTCGTCGGTCACGCCCTTGATGGCAATGAGGTCGCCAGTCTTTTCGGTGATGTTGAGGGTCTTCACGCCCTTGGCACCACGGTTGGTGATGCGGTAGTCGTCGATGTTGGAACGCTTGCCGAAGCCCTTCTCCGAGACCACCAGGACGGTCTGTTGCGGGTCGTTGATGCACACCATGCCGATGACTTCGTCCTCAGGCGAACCCAGAGTGATGGCTTTCACACCCGTGGCGGTACGGCCCATCGGGCGGACGGTCTGCTCGTTGAAGCGGACGGCCTTACCCGAACGCACTGCCATCAGCACCTCGTCGTTGCCGCTGGTGAGGCAAGCCTCGAGCAGCTGGTCGTCTTCGCGGATGTTGACGGCGATGATGCCGTTTTGGCGGACGTTCTTATAAGCGGCCAAATTGGTCTTCTTGATGATGCCCTTCTTGGTGCAGAGGATGATATAGTTGTTTTCGAGGTACTCCTCGTCGCTCATGCTCTTCACGTTGAGGTAGGCCATCACCTTGTTGTCCTTGTCGAGCGGCAACAGGTTCTGGATGGCGCGACCCTTGCTGTTCTTGCCCTCTTCGGGGATCTCAAAGGCACGCAGCTTGTAGCACTTGCCTTGCTCGGTGAAGAACAGCAGATGGTTGTGGTTGGTGGCCGTGAAGATGTGTTCGATGAAGTCGGTATCGCGGGTGGCCGAGCCTTTCGAGCCCTTGCCGCCACGGCTTTGCACTCGGTATTCGGTCAGCGGGGTGCGCTTGATGTAACCGAGGTGCGAGATGGTGATGACCACGGCGTCGTCGGCGATGATGTCTTCCATGCGGAACTCACCGGCGGCGGGCACGATCTGGGTACGGCGGGCGTCGCCATATTTCTCCTTGATGACGGTCAGTTCATCCTTGATGATTTGGAACTGCAACGTCTCGTTCTCGAGAATGTCATGGTAATGCTTGATGCGCTCGTGGATTTCGTCCAACTCGTCCATGATCTTCTTGATTTCGAGGCCTGCCAACTGACCGAGGCGGTAAGCCACGATGGCGCTGGCTTGCGGGTCGTCGAAGCCGAACTTGTCCATGATGGCTTGCTTGGCTTCAGGTGTGCCGCCCTTACAGGCGCGGATGGTGGCGATGATCTCATCGACGATGTCGATGGCACGGGCCAGACCTTCCAAGATATGAGCACGGTCTTCGGCTTTCTTCAGCTCGAAGCGTGTGCGGCGCAGGACCACTTCATGGCGATGGGCCACAAAGTGTTCAATCAATTGCTTGAGGTTCAAGGTATAAGGACGACCGTTAACCAAAGCCACATTATTCACGTTGAACGAACTTTGCAGCGGGGTCATCATGAACAGTTTATTGAGCACCACGTCGGGGTTGGCGTCGCGTTTCAGTTCATACACCACGCGGATACCCTTGCGGTCTGACTCATCGCGGATATCGGCCAAACCTTCCAGTTTCTTGTCGTTGACGAGGTCGGCTGTCTTCTTGATCATCTCGGCCTTGTTGACCTGATAAGGCACTGAGGTGGCGATGATGCGCTCGTGGCCGTTGTGTTCCTCGAAGTGGGTCTCGCCACGGAGGACGATGCGTCCCCTACCCGTCTCAAACGCCTCGCGCACGCCTTCGTAGCCATAGATGACGCCGGCTGTCGGAAAGTCGGGGGCCTTAATGTATTGCATCAGGCCGGCCGTGTCGATGTCGCGGTTGTCGATATAGGCGATGATGCCGTCGACGCATTCGCTGAGGTTATGGGGAGCCATGTTGGTAGCCATACCCACGGCGATGCCGTTGCTGCCGTTGACCAGCAGGCCCGGGATCTGCGTAGGCAGCACGGTAGGCTCTTGTGATGAGTCGTCAAAGGTATTCTGGAAGTCGACGGTGTCCTTGTCGAGGTCGTCGAGCATCTCTTCGGAAATCTTCTCCAAACGTGCCTCGGTGTAACGCATGGCGGCAGGGCTGTCGCCGTCCATCGAACCGAAGTTACCTTGCGGGTCCACCAAGGGATAGCGCAGCGACCACCATTGGGCCATACGCGCCAAAGTGTCATAGATGGCGGAGTCGCCGTGCGGGTGGTAGTTACCCATCACCTCACCCACGATCTTGGCGGATTTACGATAGGCACCTCTCGACGTGACGCCCATGTTCTTCATGCCATACAGCACACGGCGTTGCACAGGCTTGAGGCCGTCGCGCACGTCAGGAAGGGCACGCGAGACGATGACCGACATCGAATAGTCGATGTAAGCCGACTTCATCTGGTTCTCAAGGTTGACCTTGATAATTCTTTCCCCCGTGTTTTCAGGGATGTTATCTTCCTGGTTTTCAGGATTGATGATATTATTCTCGTCCATTTTTGGGTATTATTTTTCTCTTTTATAAAATAAGGGTGCAAAAATAGGGAAATTTTCGATACCTTTTTAAAATAAGGTGGATTTTGTTGTTTTGGCGTGTTTGCAGGTCACCTGCCACGCCTCGCACAGGTTTTGGGTCAACACGTCTGCGGTTGTGGTCATAAACGAGGCCACCGTGCCTGAGGCAAAAGCTACACTGAAGTTGCCGCCACGGGCATCGCTCACAAACTCGCAGCCTCCCACAAAATTGTATTGGGTTGCTTCGATATCAAACCTGTTTGCGAACTCATATTGTATTGCGGCCATTGCTCTTATGTTTAACTTCTTGCAAAATAGACATTTTTCCTTGGTTCCTGATAGTGGGCACATTTTATCACATGTTCATATTAAGATTAATCGTTCATTTCTCTGTTTTGCTCTTTATAAACTTGATGCATGACAGGACGACAAAAACAAATGTATGAATCCCTGTGCAAATGTAAATGGATTGGATGGCCCATGCTTTTTCGCTGTCCGAATAAGGATAGAATCTGGTTGGTATGTTAAATAGTAATTTCACGACCGAATAGACCAATATTAGGACTATCCAGATCAAAAGTCTAGGAAACTTTTTCATTTTCAAATACACGAAGTTAAACAACAATATCATTAATGTCAATGCAATGGGAATGATTGTCACATTCAGATTAAAACAGAATACCGGCATGACAATCAAGTCTGTCACGATTTGGAATAATCGTATGTAGACGAAATAAAACAGGATTCCGTAGTAAATGTTTGAGTTTTGCTGCATAGTATTATTTGTTTTCGAGGCGGGGAATTTGCAATCTCCATATATGTGTTGTGGCTATCATAATCATATCTTCAGTCTTTTGTTTCGATGGCAAAGGTAATGGTTTTCCTTTTGATTGCGCAAGGATTATTTCGCATCGCAAATGCTGACGTTCACGAGAAGCCGCTCCAGAAGCTGCCTTCTTTGCGCATTTCGCTCGCCACGCCAGCCACGATGCCGTGGTCATCGTAGGCAATCGTGATGCTTGATGGCTGATTATATGTTTGGCACGTGTACATTAATCTATCAATGAGCCTTATAAAAGCAATACTAATAGTTTGCAAAAATAACAATTAATCCTCCTAATACGATTCCAAACAAACAAAAAAGATTCAGCCTTTATTGTTTTACTATGGCGCGGCGCGGTTTTTGTTCGTACCTTTGCACCGCAAACGAGACAGATAAGCCGAATTTGTGTTTAAATTATAAATTTTTGATTATTAATAGATAGGATTATATGGATGCTAAATTCTCTCCCCGCGTTCGTGCCATTTTGTCACTTAGCCATCAGGAGGCACAACGCCTTGGGAACCCATACGTCGGGTTGGAGCACCTTTTTTTGGGCATGTTGAAGGAAGGTGGCAGCAGCGCCATCAAGATTTTGGAGAACCTCAACCTGAACATCGAGGTCTTCTCGAAAAAGCTGGAGGCCTCGGTACGCACCGCCAATACCAACCAAAGCGCCGTGTTGGCCTTGCCTCTCACCAAGCAGGCCGAGCGCGTGCTGAAGTTCACCTATATCATCGCCAAGGAGTTCCATTCGGACATCGTCCGTTCCGAACACCTCATGCTGGCCATCTTGCACGAGAAGAATAATATCATCTCGCAAAACCTTGAGTTTGAGGGCATCAACTACGACAACTTCAAGCAGGAGCTGTTGCGCTTCACCGCCGAGAACACCGACCTTCAAGAATCGGCAACCGAAGAGCAACAAGGTTTTGCCTCCAACATCTTCAACGACGACGAGGAGGATGACCTGATGAACGACATCCGGCCGCAGCAGGAGAAACCCAAGAAGACCAGCAACATCAAGAGCAAGACGCCCGTTTTGGATAACTTTGGCCGCGACCTCACCAAGGCCGCCGAAGAGAACCGCCTCGACCCCATCGTGGGCCGCGAGCGCGAGTTGGAACGCATCGCCCAGATCCTCAGCCGCCGCAAGAAGAACAACCCCATCCTCATCGGTGAGCCTGGCGTGGGCAAATCGGCCATCGCCGAAGGCCTGGCCATCCGCATCGTGCAGCACCGCGTGCCTCGTACCTTATTTAATAAGCGCGTCGTCATGCTCGACATCGGCTCCATCGTAGCCGGCACCAAATACCGTGGCCAGTTTGAGGAACGCATCAAGGCCATCCTCAATGAGTTGGAGAACAACCGCGACATCATCCTCTTCGTCGACGAGATCCACACCCTCGTCGGCGCAGGCAACGCCAACGGCTCACTCGACGCCAGCAACATGTTCAAGCCCGCCTTGGCACGCGGCGAGTTGCAATGCATCGGCTCCACCACCCTTGACGAATACCGCCAATACATCGAGAAAGACGGTGCCCTGGAACGCCGCTTCCAGAAGATCCTCGTCGAGCCAACAACGCCCGCTGAGACCATCGAGATCTTGAACAACATCAAAGGCCGTTACGAAGACCACCATCTGGTGACCTACACTCCCGAGGCCATTGAAGCCTGCGTGAAACTCACCGACCGTTATTTGAGCGACCGTCACCTGCCCGACAAGGCCATCGACGCCTTGGACGAAGCCGGCGCACGCGTCCACATCAAGAACATCGACGTGCCGAGCGAGATCACCGAACTGGAGAAGCGTCTGGAAGAGGTCCGCAAGGACAAGAAAGCCGCCATCGCCGAGCAGAAGTTCGAGGAGGCGGGCATGTACCGCAACGAAGAGGTGAAGATTATGGCACAACTCGAAGACGTCAAGAAGGCTTGGGAAGATAATGCCGTAGCGCATCGTCAACCCGTAACCGAGCAAAACGTCGCCGAGGTCGTCGCCATGATGACCGGTGTGCCGGTGCAACGCATCGCCAAGAACGAAGGCGACCGCCTGATGCACATGGAGACTGAGTTGGCAGGCACCGTCATCGGCCAAGACGAGGCCATCAAGAAGGTGACGCGCGCCATCCGCCGCAACCGCGCCGGGCTGAAAGACCCGAACAAGCCCATCGGCTCGTTCATCTTCCTCGGTCCCACAGGCGTCGGTAAGACATACCTCGCCAAGGTGCTGGCCAAGTTCCTCTTCGACAGCGAAGACGCCCTCATCCGCATCGACATGAGCGAATACATGGAGAAGTTTGCCGTGTCGCGCCTCGTGGGAGCGCCTCCCGGATATGTGGGCTATGAAGAAGGCGGCCAACTCACCGAGAAGGTACGTCGCAAGCCCTATTCTATCGTCCTTTTGGATGAAATCGAGAAGGCCCACCCCGATGTGTTCAACCTGCTGCTCCAAGTGCTTGACGACGGCCAGCTCACCGACAGCCTCGGTCGTAAGGTCGACTTCAAGAACACCATCATCATCATGACCTCCAACATCGGCTCGCGCCAGCTGAAGGACTTCGGTCAAGGCGTCGGTTTTGGCACGCAGGCCAAGCTCAACGCCAAGAACGAATACTCGCAGAGCGTCATCGACAACGCCTTGAAGCGCACCTTCGCGCCCGAGTTCCTCAACCGCGTCGACGACGTGGTGATGTTCAACGCCCTGGAGAAGCAGGACATCCAGAAGATTATCGGCATCGAAATACGCCAGGTGGTGAAGCGCGTCGAAGAGATGGGCTACAAGATCGAAATCACCGAGAAAGCCATGGACTTCCTCGCCGAGAAGGGCTGGGACGAACAGTATGGCGCCCGTCCGCTGAAACGCGCCGTCCAGAAGTATGTGGAAGACGTGCTGGCCGAGGCCATCATCTCGTCCAACCTCCACATCGGCGACACCATCAGCATCGACTTGGCCGAAGGCGGCGAAGAGACCGTCGTCAACGTCATCCCAAACAAGAAAAAAGTCCTTGAAGAAGCCAAAGAAGAAGCCCCTGTCGCATGAACTACGACTTCAAGAAACATATCAATAGTAAGATCTTTAAGGTGATCGCCTACGCCAGTGCGGAGTTAGGCTACAAGAGCTATGTCATCGGCGGTTATGTGCGCGACATCTTGTTGCGCCGCCCGTCGAACGACATCGACGTGGTCACCGTGGGTAGCGGCATCACCCTCGCCAAGAAGGTAGCCTCCCTCCTGCCCGGCCACAAGGAAGCCAAATACTACGGCGCCTTCGGCACGGCCATGATCCGCTTCGACGGCATGGAGGTGGAGTTTGTCGGGGCAAGGAAAGAGTCGTACGACCGCAACAGCCGCAAGCCCGTGGTGGAAAACGGCACCTTGGAAGACGACATCAGCCGTCGCGACTTCACCATCAACGCCATGGCCCTCAGCCTCAATCCCGAGGACTTCGGCACCCTCATCGACCGCTACAACGGCATGGGCGACATAGAAGAGCTCTTACTGAGGACGCCCCTAGACCCCGACATCACTTACAGCGACGACCCCCTGCGCATGATGCGCGCCATCAGGTTCGCCTCGCAGCTCAAGTTCTATATTGAGTCCGAGTCGTTCGAAGCCATCAAGCGCAATGCCGAGCGCATCAAAATCGTCTCGATGGAACGTGTCACCGAGGAGTTGAACAAAATCATCCTCTCGCCCAAGCCCTCCATCGGATTCAAGCTGCTCGACGAAAGCGGACTTCTGAAACTCATCTTCCCGCAGTTGTCGCTGCTGAAAGGCGTAGAGGTCGTGCAAGGCCGAGGCCACAAGGACAACTTCCTGCACACCTTGCAAGTGCTCGACCAAGTGGCCGAGAAGAGCAACGACCTCTGGCTGCGTTGGGCCGCCTTGCTGCACGACATCGCCAAGCCCCAAACCAAGCGCTGGGAGGACGGCACCGGCTGGACCTTCCACGGGCACGAGTTCAAAGGCTCGAAGATGGTACCCAAGATCTTCGCCGCCATGAAGCTGCCACTGAACGAGAAGATGAAGTATGTGGAGAAGTTAGTGTTGCTGCACCTTCGTCCCATCGTGTTGGCTGAGGACATCGTCACCGACAGCGCCGTGAGAAGGCTGTTGTTTGACGCCGGCGACGACATCGACGACCTCATGTTGCTCTGCCATGCCGACATCACCTCAAAGAACGAGGAGAAAATCAAGAAATATCACCACAACTTTGAGATTGTCCAGGAGAAGCTGAAGGAGATTGAGGCCAAGGACCACCTGCGCAATTGGCAGCCGCCCATCGACGGCATCGCCATCATGGAGACCTTCGGCATCCCCGAGGGACGCGAGGTCGGCGTCATCAAAAACGCCATACGTGAGGCTATCTTGGATGGTGTCATCGGGAACAACTTTGGCGAGGCGTATGCTTTTATGAAAGAGGAAGGCCAAAAACTCGGTCTCAACGTGGTGAAGGAAATCGAAGAGCCGATTGTTGTTGCTAATAATGGACCGGTGCCAACTAATGTATAATGTATGACCCGTTTTACGTCTTTGCGAGGAGGAACGACGAAGCAATCCAGGGAAGAATTGACACTCTGGATTGCTTCGTTCCTCGCAATGACGCAAAGCGACGCAGTTGTTCTACCATGAAAACCCTCATCGTCATCGCTGGCCCCACTGCCTCGGGCAAGACCGCTTTCGCCATCAAAGTGGCCAAGGCCTTAAGCACCGTCATCCTCTCTGCTGACAGCCGACAGTTTTATAAGGAGATGAGCATCGGCACGGCGGCGCCCACCGAGGAAGAGCTGAGCCAGGTCAAGCATTACTTCGTACACCACATCAGCATCGAGGACAAATACGACGTTGCCGATTATGAACGCGATGTACTACAACTGTTGGACGAACTCTTCAAGACGCACGATGCCGTCATCATGACAGGTGGCTCAGGCCTTTTCATCGATGCGGTTTGCAACGGCATTGACGCCATGCCTGACGTAGAGCCTGAAATCCGAGAGAAAGTCGAAAAAATGTTGGCAGAAGGCGGACTTAAAGCCTTGCAAGACGAAGTGCAACGCCTCGATCCCGAGTATTTCGCCATCGTCGACCAACAGAACCCTCGCCGTCTGCAACGCGCCTTGGAGGTCTGCTACCAAACGGGACAGCCTTTCTCCTCCTTCCGCAGCGGCAATGCCGTCCAACGCGACTTCGCCATCAAGAAATACGCCCTGCTTTGGGACCGCCAAGCCCTCATCGAGCGCATCGACAAGCGCGTGGACTTGATGATGGAGCAAGGCCTTTTGGGAGAAGCCAAGGCACTCTATCCCAAAAGACATCTGAACGCCCTGAACACGGTAGGCTACAAAGAACTCTTCGACTATTTCGATGGACATTGCACCCTCGACGAAGCCGTGGAGCAAATCAAGATCCACACGCGGCAATATGCCAAGCGGCAGATGACGTGGCTAAGGAAAGACACGAGTTATCAGTGGATTATGCCTGAAGACATCGACAAAGTCGTTGGTCAGACCAAACCGTTCAAAAAGGCATAATTCACCATTTCGGTGGTAGTGTTGCAACCAATTTTCTGGAAAACCTTGCGCTTGTGTCCCTCTACGGTGCGGTCGCTGATAAACAGTTCCTCTGCTATCTGTTTAGACGACTTTCCAAGGGCACACAAACGAATGATTTCCATTTCCCTTTCGGTCAACGGGTCGACCAAAGGATCCTCTTCCTCTTCGGGCAGCGATTCCTTATTGAACACATCCTCTCCTCGGAAGATGGACCGAATGGTTGTGGCCAGTCCCTGGGGTGTGACGTCCTTGGTGGTGAAGCCATTAAGCCCAGCTTCCCTCATTATGGGCATATTGGGATTCCCTTCTTCTCCCGTAACGAGGAGCACTTTCACTTGTGGGCAGACCTGCTTCGAGACTTTCAGTACGTCCATTCCGGTGCCATCCGCCAAGTAATAATCAAGCAGAATCAAGTCGATTTCATTAGGATGGTCCTTTATAAACGTCACTGCCTGACTCACACTCTCGGCCTCTCCTACCACGGCACAGTCAAGACCCGAATACGACAATGCCATACGAAGTCCTACCCTATAGAGCGGATGGTCTTCAACCATCAAGATCCTAATTTTCTTGCTTTGTTTCATACTTTTGCCTTTTTTACATTGAAACGAATTGTCGTTCCATGGCCCTCAGTGCTTTCGATAATCAGTTGCCCCCCGTTTTTCACCATCAGTTGGCGGCTGACGAAAAGCCCGATACCCGAGCCTGTCTCACCTTGTGTACCCTGGGAAGGAGTCACCGTATTGTGAGTCAATTGTTGCAAACGCTCTTGGCTGATGCCTATGCCCGTGTCGGCCACTTCGACCCACAGCTGGTCGCCATCGTCGATGCTCCTCACCTTAATGTTACCTCCTTGCGGAGTGAACTTGATGGCATTGGAGAACAGATTCTGGAAGACGATATCGATGACACTCTTCTTGCCGAAGCACACGCACGATTTGGGGATATCATTTTCGACGTTCAGCTTCTTGTATTTCAACTCTTCAGAATGCAATGTAATACCCTTGTCAATAAAGTCAGACAGATTGAACTCTTCTGACGGGACGGCATCCTTGCCCATCTCACCGCTGATCCAATGCAAGATGTTATAGAGCTTGTCCTTCAGTTCGTCGGATCCCTTCTTAAGCATAAGCAGATTCTCCTTCAGCTCATCGTGGTCCAGGCTTTCGTAATGCTCGTTGACCATCTTCAGCACCATGTTTTGCGCCAAAACCGAAGTCTTAACGTCATGTGAGGCAACCGAGAGGATCCTCTGCTGCGTTTGGTTGAGGCGTTCCAAAATCTCGCTTTGTTTCTTTCTGGAACGAACCAGACGGACCAAAATGACCACGATGGCTACCAACAATCCCGAAAGAAGAATCAAAGCCATGATTTCGCGAGCCTTTAACTTGTTGTTTCGCTGCTGGATGTCGAGCTCATGCTTCATCTGGGCCAAATCGTATTTCACTTGATAGTCACGAATCAAGGCCTGTTGCTTCTCATTGAAAACCGAGTCGTGAAGCGCCACGCTTTTCTCATAATACTCCAATGCTTTCTCTGGAGCAAAATGCCTGGCGGCATCGCAAGCGCCCTTGTATGCTTTGCTCAAGTTTTCCTCGTATTGACCCTTGGCTGACAAAACGATGGCATTCTGGAAATGCGACTCCGACTCCTTGAATTGCCCCATGTCATAATAAATGCGGCCGAAAAGAAGCTCTATGTCGGATTGCACGAAAAGGATTCCTTCCTTTTCAGCCGTTTTCATAGCCTCAATGAGCACAGCAAGCGCTTGTTCCTTTCGATCATCGGCAAAATAAGCATTTGCGACCGCCATTTGGTGTTGAATGATCTTACCAGGCTGATCGTTGTATTTGAGAGAATAATCAAGGGCCTGTTCAGCGAAGTCGACAGCCTTCCTTATCTTTTCCTCCCTAATATCACCTTCAAGTGTTTCTGCCTGAGAGACATACACGTTGGCTAAGTTCTGCTGGTAAGTGGCCATATCCAAATAATCCCTGTCGCTTTCCATTTCCCCAAGCATTTCGACACACTTGTCGTACATCTCTTCTGCCATGTCAAACTCATGCATCGAAGTGTAGATGGCGGCAATATTGTTTGTTGTATAACGAATGTTCCTCTCGTAGAAAGCATTGGGTTCCTGTTCGTTAAGCAAGGTCATGGCGGCATTGCATTGGTTGTAGCTCTCGATGGCTTCGTTCAATTGCCCCAAACGCTGATAAGCCACACCCAGGAGGTTGTAACATCCAGCGGCATCGAAGAGGTCGCCACGTTTCTCGTAACTATCGATGGCTATTTTGGCGTAGTTGACTACTTCTGTCATTTCGCTACGGTCAAAATGCCAGTATATGACCTTCTTCAAGATAGCTTCGTTCAATTGTTCAGCATCAAAGTCTGAAGTGAAACGAACCGTGTCGCCCGTCATGGCAGCGATCTCGTTGGCCACGTTAACCGCCGGCTCTCCCTTGCTGGCCAGGAATACATTATAAAGACTATCTATTTCGCTTGCATGCAATGAGGCGTTGGCAAGCAAAAACAAGACCATAAAAGTAAGACAACGCATAACCATCCATATTTTGGCACAAAAATATCGCTTTTTTATTCCCCGAAAGCCTTTGTTTCAAACAAACACAAAAAAAACACGTAATTTTACCTATTGCCAAGCCATATTTTTGTTATATTTTTGCCTTCAAAGAACAATTACGATTAATCAACCATAAGTTAAACTTAAATTCAAATCATTATGAAAAGACTTCTACTAACAATCCTGTCGGTGTTGGCTTTCGCTGGCATGAGCGTGGCCCAAGACGTGTATTCGTCGGGCTACTACACAAGTGGCGGCGAAAAATATGCCGCTGTCTACAAGAACAACACTAAGCTCTACGAGTTCCATGTAAATGGATACAACTACGAAGGGACAGACGTGATACGCTTCAATGGCGACACGTACTGGTCGTTTAACTGTCCTTCAAACAACAACAACTGGGCTGCCGTGTTTAAGAACGGCACCCGTTTCCTCGACGTTGACATCAGCTCCACTGGTAACCTGAAGATGAATGCCTTGTGCCATGGAACAAACTATGTCTTCACGGCTGGTTGCACCCCTTCTGGAAGCGCCAAGCACGCTTGCGTTTGGAGAGGCAGTGAAGTAACGCCGTTAGCTATCATCAATTCGGGCAGCTACGAAAGCGAAGCCTTATGTTGTGATTATGGAAACAACTATTTGTATTTCGCTGGCTACCAATACTCTTCATTCTCCTCTTACGCTGGCAAGGTTTGGAGAGAATATGGCACCGAAGTATACAGCCACGACAATGTTTACATCCGTGGCATCTGTGTCTACGAAGGGAATATCTATTATGCCGGTACCACAGGTTCCGGTGGTTTGACCAAAGTGTACCGTAATGGCTATGAAATCTATTCGTTTAGCGGTTGGGGAAACGACATTTACGTTGATGCCGGTGATGTGTATGTTGTGGGCAGCAGTACCTCTACCGAGAGCGATGTGAAAGTTTGGAAGAATGGCGAGTCGCTTTACAGCAAGTCGGGCACGGGTTGCTACTCCGTTGTTGCCAATAGCGAGGGTGTCTACTATGCCGGTTCAACCAGCACTGGTGGTAAGGTGTGGAAGAACAACTCTGAGCTTCTGGCCCCTCCTCCGTGCACCAAGGTACGTGGCATCTATGTGGACGAGCCTGAGTGCGACAACGAAATCTTCTCGTTGCCCTTCACCGATGGATTTGAGAACGGCAACACCCATTGGCCTTGCTGGACCGTCGTCACGAATGGCACTGTGTCGACCGGCGACTACTATCCACTTTGGGATAGGTTTGGCCAATGCGACTATGGCGTCCCCACCACTCATTCCGCCACCGGCGACTATTCCGTCATTCACGGTTATTCAAGCAATAACCACACCGACTGGCTCATCAGCCCGAAACTCTACTTGCAGCCTGGCCGCGACAACACTACGCTGACTTTCAAGTGCTATAGGACTGCCACCGCCACATCGAATCCCACCCTGTGGATTTCAACCACCGATGCAAGCACGAGCAGTTTCACCCAACTGAGTAGCGTAAACTGGGGGGCGGCAAACAGTTGGCAAACGGTGACTGTCAATCTCAACAGCTATCAAGGACAGGCCGTCTATATCGCCTTTAAGTATGCGGGAACGGGAAGCACGGCAGGTCTTTGCTGGCTCGACGACTTCAACGTCACCGAAAGTTGGTCTCCCTGCACCACCATGTCTGTTCCTTACTCATACGATTTCAGCGAATGGGATCCGACTTCCTCTTGCTGGTATGTCGTCGACTACGACATGAGCGGTGAGGGAAGAAACTGGAAATACAATTCTACTGAACAATGCGCCTACCATCCCTGGGGACAGAACGGTGTTTCGCAATACGGCTGTTTGGTGTCGCCCAACATCACCCTGACTGCCGGCCACGACTACGTGCTGAGGTTCAAGACCAAGAGCACCTCGTCGGGTTCCAACATGGCCAACAAAATTTACATCAAGCTTGACGGCACTGGCACCCCAAATCCTAACTACTACACCACATTGTTATGGAGCGACAACCAGTTTGCCAACTCATGGACCGATGTCGAACTGCCACTCTCAAGCTACGCTGGCCACACCATCTCGTTCAGTTTCGAGTATAGTGGCACCTACGCCCACAATTGGTACATCAAGGATGTGCGTGTTGAGGAATCCATTGCGGAATACACCATCACGGCCAACGCCAACAACAACGCCTGGGGCACCGTGAGCGGCGGCGGCACCTACAACGCAGGTGCCACCTGCACCCTGACAGCCACGCCCGCCAGCGGCTACCAGTTTGAGAGCTGGAAGAAGAACGGATCGGTGGTGAGCACTAACCCGAGCTACAGTTTCACGGTGACCGAAAACGCCACCTACACGGCTTACTTCGCCGAGACTCCCGTCAACTACTACACCATCACCACCAACGTGACGCCCTCGGGCGCTGGCACGGTGACCGGTGGAGGCACCTACACCGAAGGCTCCACTATCACCCTGACAGCCACCGCCAATGCGGGCTACACCTTCAGCCAGTGGCAAGACGGCAACACGCAAAACCCGCGCACCATCACGGTGACGGCTAATGCCACCTACACGGCCACATTCACGCAAGACAACTACGTCATCACCGTCAACGCCAACCCCACCAACGGCGGCACGGTAACGGGCGGCGGCACCTTCCACTACGGCGACACGCCTACCCTTACGGCCACGCCTGCCAGCAACTTTGAGTTCGCCGGCTGGCAAGACGGCAACACCGACAACCCACGCCAGATCACGGTGACGGGCAATGCCACCTACACTGCCATCTTCAGCGAACAAGGCGCAGTCTACTACACTATTACGACCAACGTCGACCCCGTGGAAGCTGGCACGGTGAGCGGCGGCGGCACCTACGAGGAAGGAACGGTGGTGACGCTGGCGGCTACGGCCAATCCCGGCTATACCTTCGACCACTGGAACGACGGCTCGACACAGAACCCGCGCACCATCACGGTGAGCAACAACATGTCGTTCACGGCCTACTTCAACCACAATTCGTACACCATCATGGTGGTGGCCAACCCGAGCAACGCCGGCACGGTGAGCGGCGGCGGCGCCTACTACTACGGCGACCACGCCACGCTGACGGCCACGGCCTATAGCGGCTACGACTTCGTAGGCTGGAGCGATGGCAGCAACGAGAACCCGCACCAGGTGCTGGTGACGGGCAACGCCACCTACACCGCCACCTTCAGCCAAGGAGGCACCACCTATTATACCGTCTCGGCCTATGTCAGTCCCGCTGGTTCAGGTACGGTGACAGGCACAGGCACCTACCAAGCCGGAGCCACCTGCACCTTAACGGCCACAGCCAACGTGGGTTACAGCTTCGAACATTGGAACGACGGCTCGACGCAGAACCCGCGTACCGTCACGGTGAACAACAACATGTCGTTCACGGCCTACTTCACTGCGGGTCAATACACCATCACGGTGAACGCCATCCCGGAGGAAGGCGGCACGGTGACGGGCGGCGGCACCTACGACTACGGCTCATTGGTCACCCTCACAGCCGCACCTGCTAGCGGTTACCAATTCATGCAATGGAGCGACGGTGTGCAACGAATCACCCGTGTAGTGACAGTGACGGGCGACGCCACCTACAGCGCCTTGTTCACGGATGGAAGCAGCGAGATGTACACCCTGACGGTGGAGCCCAACCTCCCAGAGCTCGGCCAAACCTCTGGCAGTGGCACCTATCCCGCCGGAGCATCGGTTGAAATCAGTGCGTATCCTTCGGCCAACGCTCGTTTTGTGAAGTGGGACGACGGCAACACGCAGAACCCGCGCACGGTGGTCGTCAACAGTGATAAGACCTACATCGCCGAGTTTGCACAGGCACAAGAATACACCATCGAAGTGATAAGTGCCGATCCTAACCGTGGACAAGCCTATGGCGGCGGCACATTCATGGAAGGCGACGTGATTGAAATCAGCGCCGTGGCCTTCGAAGGCTACGTCTTCGAGAAGTGGGACGACGGCAACACGCAAAACCCGCGCAGCATCACCGTGACGGGCAACGCTACCTTTAAGGCCATCTTCACCGAAAGCTCGGTGACCACCTACACCGTCACCCTCATCTGCAACACCGACGAGGGCACCGTCTCCGGCGGCGGCGTTTACGTGGCCGGCTCGACTGCCTACTTGACAGCCTTCCCTCACAACGGCTACGAATTCGACAAGTGGAGCGACGGCGTAACCGACAACCCGCGCACCTTTGTCGTCAACAGCGACCTCACCTTGGCGGCCTTCTTCAAAGGCACAGGCGTCAGCGAGGACGGACTCACCCCGATGACACTCTACCCCAACCCCGCCAAGGGAAGCATCCGTATCAGTGGCATCGAAGCCAACACCACTGTTGAGATCTACAACAGTCTCGGCGAATTGGTGAGGACGGTCAACGCCGGACCCGACCAAGAGATCGGCGTCAGCGACTTGGCATCAGGCCTCTACCTCGTGCGCTGCGGCAACAGGACCTTGCGTTTCGTGAAGGAACTGTAAAACAAATTGTTTGTAATTGTTATCCTGAATCCCGGGGCGGCTTGCCGTCTCGGGATTCTTTATATGCCAAGCGGCAGATGACGGGACTGAGGATGTAACAGTTATCAGGGATTATGCTGGAAGGCTTTGATAGTACCGTATCAGCCCTTCGGCAGGAGATGGCATGACCTCGCCCATAACGAGGCCATATTCGGCCAGGCTTTCCTTCAAAAGGTCTTGGAAATGAAAAGCCACTGAGCCGACAAAGCTCACCTTCATCGTTTCAGCCCCCTCAAAACGCAACACAAAGGCTTCGATGAAGGCCTTGAAACAACCTTTAACCAATTCTTTTATAAAAGGATGTGACTGGTGCTCTCCAGCAAACTTGGCGAAGGTGGCCAAATAACGCGAAGGCTGGGGCTGATGATAGACCTTGTCGATAAAATCCCTCAATTCCAAATGACACGTTTCATCAAATTGCCGGCGCAAATCCTCAGGCATGAAGCCATAGAAATACGCCCGCACAACCTCACTGCCGATATGCTTCCCGCTACCTTCGTCGCCGACAAGATAACCTAGCGACACCGCCCTTTCCGTAATACGCTCACCATCGTAAAGACAAGCGTTCGAACCCGTTCCGAGGATGCAAGCGATACCGCTTTCATGGCCCAAGGCAGCATGGCAGGCGGCCATCAGGTCGTGGGTGACATGGATTTCGGCATGGGGAAAACGAGATTGAAAGACCTCTTTGATGGTTTGGCAATTCTGTTCGTTGCCACAACCAGTGCCGTAATAATGGATCGCTTGTAGAGACGCCGATTTATCGCGTCTCAAAAACAATGATTCGTCATGGGAAGACGCGATGAATCGCGTCTCTACAGGGTGGATGATATTTTCAAGGTATTGCCTATCCGAATAATTCGGGTTGAAGCCCTTGGTCACAAAATGGGCTTTGACCTCATGACCCTCCATGAGAATCCATCCCATTTTGGTAGAACCGGCGTCGATGATGAGTCTCATAACAGATAATTTTGTGCAAAAATAAGGAAAAGTGCGCAAAACCGAATATTTTTAATAGTTTTGCAGCCCATTAAGCTTCGAAAGGCCCAGTAGCCACGAAGCCGCAACCGATGTAGAACCATTAAACAACACCTGCAAATGAGAAAATGGCGCATTGAAGACTCCGAGGACCTTTACAACGTGAAAGGCTGGGGAGGAAACTATTTTTCCATCAACGAAAAAGGCCACATGGTGGTGACACCCAAGGAAGGCTGTGCCTCCGTCGACCTGCCCGAACTCGTCGACGAGCTGTCGCTGAGAGACGTCTCGGCACCTATGCTGATACGTTTCCCCGACATCCTCGACGACCGCATCAACAAAATCGACTCGTGTTTTAAGGAAGCTGCCAAGGAATACGAATTCAAGGGCCAGAACTTCGTGGTGATGCCCATCAAGGTGAACCAGATGCGTCCCGTGGTCGAAGAGATCGTCAGCCACGGCAAGAAGTGCAACATCGGTCTGGAAGCCGGCTCCAAGCCCGAGCTTCACGCCATCATCGCCCTTGGCACCGACTCCGACTCGCTCATCGTTTGCAATGGTTACAAGGACGAGGAGTTCATCGAGCTCGCCTTGCTCGCCCAGAAGATGGGCCGTAAGATCATCATCGTCATCGAGAAGCTCAACGAGTTGAAGACGACGGCGAAAATCGCCCGTCGCCTGAAGGTCACGCCCAACCTCGGCGTGCGCATCAAGCTGGCCAGCTCGGGTGCAGGCAAATGGGAAGAGTCGGGCGGCGACGGCAGCAAGTTCGGCCTCACCTCTTCCGAACTGCTCGAAGCCCTCGACTTCCTTGAGGAACACGACATGAAGGATTGCCTCAAGCTCGTCCACTACCACATCGGCAGCCAGGTCAGCAAAATCAAGAAAATCAACGTTGCCCTGCGTGAGGCGGCACAATTCTATGTGCAGCTCTACAAGATGGGCTACCATATCGAATACGTCGACATGGGCGGCGGCCTCGGCGTCGACTACGACGGCACCAGTTCTAGCAGCGCCAGCTCGGTCAACTACAGCATCCAGGAATACGCCAACAACGCCATCTACACCATCGTCGACGCCTGCGACAAGAACGAACTCCCCCACCCCAACGTCATCTGTGAGTCGGGCCGTGCCTTGACGGCGCACCACTCCGTGCTCATCTTCGAGGTGCTGGAGAAGACCTCATTGCCCGAATGGGACGACGACGAGGAACCCGAGGAAAACGACCACGAACTCATCAAGGAACTCTACGAGTCGTGGGACGAGCTCACCAAAAGCTCCTCGTTGGAAATCTGGCACGACGCCCAGGAGATCCGCGAAGAGGCTCTCAACCTGTTCAGCCTCGGCCTGCTCGACCTCAAGTCGCGCGCTAAAATCGAACGCTTGTTCTGGAGCATCGCCCGCGAGGTGAACCACATCGCCAACAGCCTGAAGCGCGTGCCCGAGGACTTCACATCGCTGCCGAAGCTGCTTGCCGACAAGTACTTCTGCAACTTCTCGCTGTTCCAGTCGCTGCCTGACCTCTGGGCCATCGACCAGCTCTTCCCCATCATCCCGATACAGCGTCTGGATGAGAACCCGACCCACCTGGCCACCTTGCAGGACATCACCTGCGACAGCGACGGCAAAATCACCAACTTCGTCGCCAAGTCGACGCAGCACACCATCCCGCTGCATAGCTTCACCGACAAGGAGCATTACTATATCGGTGTGTTCCTCGTAGGAGCCTACCAAGAAATCCTCGGCGACCTCCACAACCTGTTTGGCGACACCAACGCTGTACACGTCTCGGTGGACGAAAAGGGCTACTACATCGACCAAGTCATCGACGGCGAGACCGTGGCCGACGTGCTGGAATACGTGCAATACAGCCCGAAGAAGCTCGTCCGCACGGTGGAGACCTGGGTCACCAAGTGCGTCAAGGAAGGCAAAATCACCGTTGAAGAAGGCAAAGAGTTCCTTTCCAACTACCGCTCGGGGCTGTATGGATACACCTATTTGGAGTGATGGAACCCTTGGGTAAGCCATGGGTAACCCAAGACTAAGCCAAGACTAACCCAAGACTAAGCCAAGACTAACCCAAGACTAAGCCAAGACTAACCCAAGACTAAGCCTTGGGTATCCCTTGGGTATGTAATTTGCTGATTTTGGTTGTCACTTTCGTGTCCTACGACTGAATCAAGTTGACGGGTTAATAATTTAAGACTGTTATGAGTTGTCAGCCGCTTTT
>CADBZW010000012.1 GCA_902799345.1 uncultured Bacteroidia bacterium
CAGAGAAGTTAAGCCCCGCCGCGACGATGATACTGCGGGAGACCGTGGGAAAGTAGTTCGCCGCCCACCCTTAACGGAAACCCCGCACCTGAAAAGGTGTGGGGTTCTCTGTTTTTAGACGTTAAGGCTATTCAAAAAACTCTTCCTTGAAATTCACGAAACGAACCCGTTCCTGCGCACGGGTCAAGGCGGTGTAAAGCCATCTTAAATCCTCTACTTCAAGCGTTTCCTTGAGGTTGAGCGAGGAATCGATGAAGACGGTGTTCCATTGCCCGCCTTGGGTCTTGTGGCAGGTGAGGGCGTAGGCAAACTTCACCTGTAAGGCGTTGAACCATGGGTTTTTCTTCATTTCCTTGTAACGTTCTCTGCGGTTCGGGATGTCCATGTAGTCCTCTTCGATGGCACTGAACAGCCGCTTGTTTTCCTCTTCTGTAAGCGAGGCACTGTTGCTGTTTAAGGTGTCCAAAAGGATTTTCGCCTCTATGTTGGGCGCGTCGGGATAGTCGGTGAAGCTCAGCTCCACATCAGCGAAGCGGAAGCCGTACATCTCGTCGAAGTGCTTGATTTTCCGTAGCTCCGCCATGTCGCCGTTAGCGATGAAACTGATTGCGTCGTTGCCATCGGCCCAGAAGTAGTTGTTTTTCACCACCATCAGCTTGTCGCCCGTGGCGATTTCGCCCTCAATGTTGAGGATGCGTCCGCGTATGGCCTGGTTGAACATGTTCGCCCTTTTGTTTGACTTGCAGATGATGACTGCCTCGTTTTCCGACATGTTAGCGAAGGCGTTGTGCAGCATCTCCTCAAAGGTCTCAGGCTCAATCCTTTCGATGTCGTTGAAGCCCTCAAGATGAAAGATGGGCAGCTGGTATTCATAAAGGTTTTGTCCCAACAACTGCCTGATATCCGTCGCGTTATACAAAATACCCGATTCCAGGGCTTGACGTTTCACTTCGGTCAGTTCGAATGTCGCGGCCGTGATGGGGAACTCCGATTTTAGATAATCGCAGTTAAGGGCAGGACTCTCCGAACTCTCTACAGGTGGTAGCTGTGCCGTGTCGCCAATGAGCAACAAGCGACAGTTTTCGCCGCTGAAGACATAACTCAACAAGTCGTCGAGCAGGCTGTTGCCGCCAAATTCTTTTTGCTCGCCTATCATGGAGGCCTCGTCGACGATGAAAAGCGTGTTTTTCGACTTGTTCTCTGCCCTCGCTACGCGGATGCTGCCGTCGGGCATGGGCTTGGCTTGGTAGATTCTGCGATGTATGGTGGACGCATTTTGCCCTGTGTAGCTGCTGAGCACCTTGGCGGCTCGTCCAGTGGGCGCCATCAGCACGTATTTCATGCCTATTTTGGGCAAGGTTTTCACCAATGCCTTCACCAACGTGGTCTTTCCCGTGCCGGCATAGCCCCTTAAGATATAGGTAGGGTTCTCTTTTTGCGAGAGCAGGAAAGCGGACAGATGGTAAAGAACTATGGATTGCCCTTCAGTAGGTTCAAAGCCGAAGGATTGGGTGAGCTGTCCGAATAGGTCAAGTCTGTTCATGGCCATATCGGATCAGAAGGGATAGCCGATGCCGATCTGCATCCTTATGTTATTGAAGGGATTGTCGAAACGCCAACAACTTCCGTTTTCGTTCGGGTATGGATTGCGCAGGGCATAGGCGAAATCGAGACGGATGAGCAGGAAGGAAACGTCTAACCTGATGCCGAGGCCCGCATCTAACGCCAATTGTTTGTAGAACGAGTTGAATTTGAACTCGGCATTGGGCATGGCTTCGTTAGGATAAAAAGCCCATACGTTGCCTGCGTCAACGAAGAACGCGCCGTTGAATATGTCGTAGATGGGGAAGCGGTATTCCGCATTGACTTCCAATTGAATATCGCCCGTCTTTTCCATGTAATCGTCAGTCGGCACATAACCTCCAGGGCCAACGGTGCGATACAGCCAGCCACGCAGGCCATTGGCTCCGCCACCATAGAAACTGCGTTCGAAAGGCAAGTCTCTGGAGTTGCCGTAGGGCACGCCTATGCCGATGAACTGACGGAATACGAGCCAGGAATTATTTCCCAGGTCGAGATGCTGGCGAAAATCGAAGCTGGTTCTGACAAATTGCGCATAACGGATGCCCAAAATCTCGTGGTGCCCTTCGTTCTCGGTGACGAGTTTCGTCTTGTTGAAGAGCGAAAGCAGGTTACCACTCGATTCAAAGTCGGTGCGGAGATAGATGAAGCTGCCTTCTTGGTTGAGACGTTGGCTGGTATAGACAAAGGAATAGCGGAGACCTAATAACAAATGGCTGGTGTACTGGTCTTTTTTCCTTTGGCTCGTTTCATTATCGAGGTAGGCCTGGAAAGCGGGTTTGATGTTGGCAATCTTCACACTGTTGAGGTAGACGGGCGTGAAGTTGTGTGCGATGCGGTTGCTGCCTTTCCAGTCGTAGCTGAAGGATGCCATGGAGATGTATCGGGAATAGTAATACCTGATTTGTGCATTGAGACCCAACGAGATGGATGTTGTGGGCATATAGTCTCTTGCCAAGTTATTGTATGCAAACGGACTCAGGAATTTTGGAAATAGGAGGCTAGTTGTGAGACCTAACTCCTTGGTGTTGAATATGCCTCCGTTGTTGCCTTCCGCCCCGACGATACTTTGTGCCTCAAATCCGCCTTTGAGGCTGACGACAAAGGTCTCAGCTCCATGGAAGATGTTCTTGTTGGTATAGACGAGGCTGCCCTTGACGCCTAGATCGCCATCCGAGTTGGTGCCCTCGGCTTGTATCGTAAATGAATGGATGTCGTTTTGTTGCATCGTGATGCGGCAATCTAATTCGTTGAGTGAATCATTGGGAACGCTGTCGAATTGTATGTTCACATTGCTGAAAAGCCTGAAATTGCTGAGCGATTTATAAGTGCTCGTGACACCTCTCTGGCTATATGGGAAGCCCTCCACAATGTTGATGGCACGAGAGAAGGTCTGTGGCTTTACGTTACGTTTGTCGAAGTAATAGAAGTCCAACTCGTTGGTGATTTTTCGTCTCAGGCCGAATTCCGTGGTGAGTTTGGCTGAATCGATGGGCTTGCTGTTCATTTTGAAGATGGAGAAGTCGGGATAGACGCTGATGTTGCGAATATTGTATTTCTTGTATGCCAAGTCGCTCTTTTTCAGCTTCATGGTGATGTCCATGGTGTGGTTCATGAAGTTACTGTCCACCTCGTAGAAGATATGGTCGCGGTTGAAGTAGTAGTATCCCGAGTTTTTCAGCCTTTCTGTGATGATTTCGCGTTGGTTGTCAAGCGAATAGGCATTGTAGATGTTGCCTTCTTTGAGGGGGAACTTTGTGCTGTCACGCATGACATAGGTGCGGACTAGGCTGTCTTCGATGACATAGTCCATGTGCTTGACGCGATAAGGCTTGGCGGGGTAGACGTGGTAGGTGACTTTGACGTTTTTTCGCCTTTTTTTCGTACGCACCTCATGGGTCACTTTCGAATGGAAATAACCCACATTGTCGAGGTAGCGCATCATCTGGGTCATGGAGTTGTTGGCCTCCGACTCGTCATAATAAACAGGCTGTCTGCCGAAGTTTTTGTCCATCCACTTCCAAAACACGCTTTTGGGATGGCGTTCATGAACGTAGTAAATCCATGTGGGGATGTTGGTCTGGATGGCTTTCTTGTAAGGCTTCAGGGAAATGTATTTCGATATGCCCGACTTGCTGATTTCGGTGCCTTTTTCCTCGATGACAACCTTGTTGCTTTTCACCAGATACTTTCCGTCGGGGACGTAGCGCCTGATGGAGCATGACGACATCAAAATGGCCACGAGCAAGCCTATGACGATATGAAACCTTTTGCCTGACATAGCATTGCGGATAGGCTGCAAAGGTAATAATAAATCCGTTACACCACTTCTGCAACGGTGAAATTGCTGCCGCCGATGAAGACTACGTCGCCGAAATGAGCGTTGTTGACTGCAGAACGGTAGGCATGGCTGACGCTCTCAAACACCTGCCCACGTAAGCCCATGTCGAAGGCTTTCTCGGCTAAGATGTTGGCATCCAGTCCTCTCGGGATGTCTGCCTTGCAGAAGTAATATTCGGCACCGTGTGGCAAGAGCTGCAACACGCTGTCGATGTCCTTGTCGTTGACCATGCCGAGCACGAAGTGTAGTTTTTCGTAGCTCATCTCAGCCAATTGCTTGACTACCTCCGTGATTCCTGCCACGTTGTGCCCTGTGTCGGCGATGGTGAGCGGGTCCTTGCAAAGGATTTGCCAACGGCCCATGAGGTGGGTGTTGCGAATCACCCTGGCGATGCCGTCGCGGATGTCGTCTTCCGAGAGGTTGAACTTGCCACGTAGCAGGTCGAGGGCACACATTACAGTGGTGAGGTTTTTCTGCTGGTAGTTGCCCATCAACGGGATCTCAAGGGCTTCCATGTAGAGTTCGCTGTTTTTCCAGATGTCAAACTTCTGCTCGACGTCGGACTCGATATGGATTTTGTCGCAGTCGAATAGCTGGTCGGCAAAGTAGATGGGGCTGTTGCATTCCTTGGCCTTGTCGATGAAGACCTGCTCGGTTTCGGGATGGGTCTCGCCGATGACGACAGGGATGCTTGGCTTGATGATGCCCGCCTTTTCATAGGCAATCTTGGCCCTTGTGTCGCCCAAGAACTTCATGTGGTCGAAGTCGATGTTGGTGATGACGCTCAGCTCGGGCGTGATGAGGTTGGTGGAGTCGAGCCTGCCACCCATGCCCACCTCTACGATGGCGATGTCAACCTTCTCTTTGGAGAAATAGTCGAAGGCCATGCCCACGGTCATCTCGAAGAAGGAAAGCTCCATCTGCTCAAACCTCTCTTTGTAAGTGTCGATGAACTGCACCACGTTCTCTTCGGGTATCATCTCGCCGTTGATGCGGATGCGTTCGCGGAAGTCGCGCAGGTGGGGCGAGGTGTAAAGGCCGGTCTTATAGCCCGCTTCCTGAAACACGGAGGCCAGCATGTGCGAGACGGAGCCTTTGCCGTTGGTGCCAGCCACGTGCACCGACTTGAAGTTGTTTTGAGGGTTGTCCAAAAGGTTGAGGAGTTGGATGGTGTTGTTCAGGTCAGCCTTGTAGGCGGCGGCGCCGATGCGTTGGTACATCGGGAGTTTGTTGAACATCCATTCGAGAGTTTCGGTGTAATTCATAGGCGATGATAATAATAGGAATACTATTCTTACCGTCATTGCGGGCCTGACCCGCAATCTCCCATGTGAAAGGTTGTTGTCTTCTCGCTTGGGAGATGGCGGATGTCCCTCCGCCATGACGGTAAAAGAGTTATGGAAGTATATTCCGGTTTAATGACATTTACTTATTGATGACAAAAGTGTAAGTGATGGTGCCTCTTTGCTCATCGGGAGCGTTTGGATCGGCGGCGAAGGTCGAGCGCAAGGCTGCTTGTATGGCTTTCTGACGCATCTCGGAGTTGATGATGGTGGTGCCTTTCTGCTTAATCTCAGCGCGTGTCACCTTTCCTGCGGGATTCACCCATATCTCAACCACGACGATGCCTTCTTCGCTGAAGTCGTCGTTGGGGCGATGCAATGATTTTGCGCCACGACCACCGAGGTCATAGCCAGCCCCGTTGCCTTGTCCGCCGTTACCGTCGTATTGTCTGACGCCTGCAAGACCATTAGGTTTTCCTTGGTCGCCAGGCTGCCCCGTGATGCCTTCCGAACCGCCCGCTTGTGGGTTGTTGGAGCCTTGATACATGGCTCTCGGGTTGGCGGTAGGCTTGGGCTGCTCAACGGGTTTCGGGTCCTGTTTAGGCTTGGTGGTCTTGGGCTTCTCCAAGGCAGGAGCCTCGTCATTGTCTTGTGTGGCGATTTCTTCCTTGCTTTGGCTGGGCTTCTGTTCAGGCTGTGAGGCCATGGGGATGGCGGGCTTCTCGGGTTGGATGTTGCCCATGCCTTGGTCCATCATGCCTAAGTCGACCTCGACGCCTTCCTCACCAGGGAGCGGCAGGGGCGTCCTAAAGGCCATCAGGAACAAGACGAGCACAATCAGGGCGTGGACGATGACGGTCCCCACCGCGGCTATGCTTCTGTCTTTCTTTTCGTTGCTGTTCATGGTGCCTCCTATTTTTTAGGCGATGTGGCTAAGATGACTTTGTGGTTGCTATTGGTGGCAGTGTTGATTTCGTTGACGGCGTCAATCACGTTCACCACATATTGCACGGGGACGCTCTTGTCGGAACGCAGCACCACAGTAGCTTGGTTGTTTTCGCCGATGTTGGCGTTGATGAGGCTGGCGAGTTGTTGGTCGTCGGCAGGCGTCTCGTTCACGAAATACTGGTATTGGTCGTTGATGTAAACCGTGACGGTCTGCTTGGCCATGGTCTTGCTGTTGCTCGACGGCAGCATGAGCTTGATGGCGTTGGGCGCGACCAAGGTCGAAGTCAGCATGAAGAAAATCAGCAGCAGAAACACCAAGTCCGACATGGACGAGGAGTTGAACGTGGGTTCGACCTTGTTTCTTGATTTGATGGCCATAATACGCTGGTTTTATGCAGGTTCGTTCAAGACATCCATGAATTCGGTCGCCTTGCCTTCAAGCAGGTTGACGACTTTCTGGATCTTCGTCGAGATAATGGCATGGAAGAAGTAGGCGATGATGCCGACGATCAGACCGCCGACGGTGGTCACCATGGCTTCGTAGATGCCTGACGAGAGCAGCTCGATGTCGATGTTGTTGCCTGCCATCGACATGTTGTAGAAGGCGCGAATCATGCCCGTCACTGTGCCCAAGAAACCGATCATCGGGGCGGCACTGGCAATCATGGCCAGTATGCTGACGCCACGCTCCAGTTGTGCCACTTCGAGGTTACCGACGTTCTCAATGGCCGAGTTGATGTCGCCCAAAGGTCTGCCGATGCGCGAGAGACCTTTCTCGATCATGCGGGAGATAGGAGTGGAGTTGCCACGGCAAAGGGCCTTGGCTGAGTCGAGCTTGCCGTCTTTCATGTACTCGCGGATGCGTTCCATGAAGCTGTTGTCGTATTTCGTGGCGCGCGTGACGGCGATGTAACGCTCGATGAAGATGTAGACTGCGATGATGGACAAAACAGCCAATAAAATCATGATCCAACCACCTTTGGTGGCCAGTTCAAGGATGGATAGTTTGATTTCTGTGGGTTGGTTCCCTTGTGCTGCAGCAACGAGGGTGTCGTTGACTGCCTGTGGAATTTGCAAAAGATTCATATTGTTGTTGAAAATTTAATTCGAGGTATCTAAATTGTTCTTCTATTGGGTTAATAACACACAAACGGCTTGTTTTATTGCCTTATCGCATGTCAATCACGTCCACGTTGGGGTGCTTTTTCGTGTCGAAGGTGAAGAATTTGTCGTCCAGTTCCTGGTCATATTTCATTTCTTTCACGGTGACGGCGACCTTGGTGCCGTCTTCCAAGTAGATGTCGGCATTCTTCAGCGCGGCCTTCATTGCGTTCATTTTTAGGGTCACACGCTTGTATTGTCCCTTGGGGTTGGCCAACTCGATGGTGGCGTTGCCTTGGGTGTCGATGTTGGTGAGGGTGGCCACGTAGTTTTTGTCCAACGAGGTGAGGAGCTTCAAAGGCGTGTTGTCCTCGCCTTCGTAGGCGTCGCTTACCATGACTTCCTCGTCGTCGACAAGATACGTCCAAATGGTTGTGCCGTCGGAGATGGACTGTTGCTCGGCCATTTCGATTTTGTAGGCATTACCTTGCAGCCAGGCATGACCTTCTTCCGAGTCGCTGTAATTCTTTCCGTCGGGGCTGATTTGATAGCTGAAAGCCATCTCCGTGTTTTTATGGCTTTTCACTTGGTCAACCATAATGCGGACGAGGGTTTCGGCGTTGTTTTGTGCGCTAACTGCTTGTGCCACAAATAAAAGGAACAAGCAGACGATGATGTTTTTCGTTTTCATGGTCAAATTCCGTTGTCTTTGTTGTAAAGATCTTGCAAAATCTGTTCCAAAGCGGCTTCCGTGCCTACTTTCACCTCGCGTGACTTGCTGCCGGAGAAAGGTCCGACGATGCCGGCGGCCTCTAGCTGGTCGATGATGCGGCCTGCGCGGTTGTAGCCGAGCTTGAGCTTGCGCTGGATCATCGAAGTGGAGCCTTGTTGTGTCTGCACCACGATGCGGGCAGCTTCCTCAAAGAGACTGTCGCGTTCGCCGTCGTCTTCGATGTCGGCGCCGTCGCCCTCCTCTTCAGGCACTTCAGGCAGCAGGAACGGCTCGGCGTAACCACGTTGGTTGCCGATAAACTCGGTTACTGCTTCCACTTCTGGCGTGTCAATGAAGGCGCATTGCAGACGCACGAGGTCGTTGCCCGTGGAGAGCAGCATGTCGCCGCGGCCAATCAACTGGTTGGCACCGCTTTGGTCGAGGATGGTCTTCGAGTCGACTTGTGAGATGACGCGGAAGGCGATACGGGCCGGGAAGTTGGCCTTGATGGAGCCCGTGATGATGTTGACGGAAGGTCTTTGTGTTGCGATAATCAGGTGGATGCCCACAGCACGAGCCAGCTGGGCGATACGCGCGATGGGGGCTTCCACTTCACGGCCTGCGGTCATGATGAGGTCGGCAAACTCGTCGACGACGAGCACGATGTAAGGCAGATAGCGGTGACCTTCGGTGGGCAACAATTTGCGTGCCTTGAATTTCTCGTTGTATTCAATGATGTTGCGACATTCGGCCGCTTTCAGGAGGTCGTAGCGCTGGTCCATCTCGATGCACATGGAGTTGAGCGTGCGTACCACTTTCTTCACGTCGGTGATGATGGCATCCTCAGAATCAGGGAGTTTGGCTAGATAGTGGCGTTCGATACGGTTGTAAAGCGTCAGCTCCACCTTTTTCGGGTCAACCATGACGAACTTCAGCTCTGAGGGATGCTTGCTGTAGAGCAAGGAGGCGATGATGGCGTTCAGGCCGACCGACTTACCTTGACCAGTGGCACCGGCCATCAAAATATGCGGCATCTTGGCGAGGTCGAAGACGTAGGTCTCGTTAGAGATGGTCTTGCCGATGGCGCAAGGCAGTGCGTATTTTGAGTGTTGGAACTTCTCCGAACTCAGCACGCTGCGCATGGAGACGGTTTCGGGCTTGCTGTTAGGCACTTCAATGCCGATGGTGCCCTTGCCCGGGATGGGGGCGATGATACGGATGCCCAAGGCGGCCAAACTCAAGGCGATGTCGTCCTCCAGGTTCTTGATCTTCGAGATGCGGATGCCGGCGGCAGGGACGATTTCGTAAAGCGTGACCGTCGGGCCGATGGTCGCCTTGATTTTGTCGATGGCGATGCCATAGTTGCCCAGGGTCTCCACGATTTTGTTCTTGTTGGCTTCCAACTCCTCGTTGTCGATTTCAGACTTCTTGTCGCCATAGTCCTTGAGCATGTCGAGGGTGGGGAACTTGTAGTCGCGCAGCTCATAGCGTGGGTCAAAAGGTGTGTCCAAGGTGTGATGCTCCATGTTTTTGGGCTGTTCCACGACTTCTTCCTTGGGCGTTTCCTCTATGACGAGTTCCACATTGTTGTCGTCTTTCTTTTCCGCAACGGCATCTTGTGGCTTGTTGTCATTGACGGTGGTCACGACGGGGTCAAGTGTGATGGCCGTTTCTTCAGGCTCTGTAGGCTTTATGATGGTATTCTCTTTCTTGTCGTTGCTTGGGTTTTCCTTATCGTTTTTTTGGTCGTCAGTGTTCACGATTTCAAAGGATGGGTCTTTGGTGAACGAGGTGACGGGAGGCAGGTGAGAACTGTCATCATCGTCCTTGTCAATGAAGTCGGGGTTGGTATCGGGGTTGGTATCCTCGCCGACATTGGTTGTGTTGTCATCGTCAAATCCATATTGCTCCTTGATGCGTTGTTCGGCAAGGAGAGCGGCTTGTTTGCGTGCCTCTTCCTCTTTCTTCTCGCGCAGTCTCTTGAAATAGTTGAGCGTGAGGTTGAATTGGTAGATGGCGAAGACCAGGAACAGGAAGGCAAGGATGATGATGACGCCGGTGTTGCCCACGAAATGGTCGAGCCAGGTGTAGAGCCACAAGCCCACGGCGCCTCCAAGGATGGCGCATTGGGGGGCGGCATTAGCGATGAAGGCGAAGAACAGCGGCAGCCAAACCAGGCAAAGGAGTGCCCACTTCCAAACGCTCCACATCTTGAATTTGGCCATGTCGGTGAGACGCAAGCCGATGAGTGTCAGTAGATAAACGAAGAAAAGAGCGCCGATGCCAAACGACTCTTTGATGAGCGTCTGCGCCAGGAAGAAACCGAGACGTCCTGTCTGGTTGTCGAATTTGACGTCAGGGTTGAAAATCTTGTTGCCCAGTTCCTGATGGTGGTTGCTGAAGAAGCTCACCAAGTATGAAATCAAGGCGATGCCCAAGAAAACCGCCAAGCAAACAAAGAGGATGCCGATGATTTTCCTGATGCGGCCGTCGGACTCTTTTTTCTCTTTGTTTTTCTTAGGTTCTTTGCCTTTTGAGGCCTTATCGCTCTTTTTGGAGGTTTCTTTTTTGGTTTTATCCTCTTTTTTCTTCTCTTCAGTTATAATGGGTTGTTCCTCTTGCAACTCAGCCTCTGGTAAGGCTTTTTGCTTGAAGGTGTTTTCTTTACGATTGTTTTTGTCGCTCATTTTCTGTCTCCGTTTATAACTTGCAAAAATACAAAAAAATGTTGGTGTTTCTACAGGCCAAAATGCGTTTTTAGAACAAAAAAATAGGCTGCCAATCATGACAGCCTATGATGATTTGTTGGATTGTGTTTATTTCGGAATCCTAAACATCCTGTTCCACCTGATGCCGCCGTTTTCTTTGTCTCTCGACAGCCAGATGAGCACGGGTTTGCCAACGATATGGTTCTCGGGCACGAAGCCCCAATAGCGCGAGTCGGCGGAGTTGTGGCGGTTGTCGCCCATCATCCAGTAGTAGTCCATTTCGAAGGTGTATCTGTTGGCAGGTTTACCGTCGATGTAGATCTGGTCTCCGTCCACCCTCAGGTCGTGCAACTCGTAGGCATGGATGATGCGCTCGTAGAGCGGTAAGTTGTTGACATCCAAAGCCACGGTGGCGCCTTTCTTGGGAATGTAGAGGGGACCGAAGTTGTCCACATTCCAAGGATAGAGGTCGGGACGGTTGGGGAAGATGCTGGGGTTGGTGCCTTCGCCGGGGGCTTGCACGTTGCGCATCACAGAGGTGATATAAGGCAGCTTGATCAACTCGTCGGCCACCTTCGCGCTGATGTTGAGCACAAAGGTGTTGGGGTCGGGAGTGCGATAGCCCTCGGTGATGTTGTACTTGTCGAGAGTCTGCTTGTTGATACCGCCGTTGGTGGTCACCACGGTGTAGTTGTGCTGCATGTTCTCAGGCTCAAAGGCTTTCTCGTTGTTGATATAGACCACGCCGTTGATGATTTTCAAGCTGTCGCCAGGCATGCCGATAAGGCGTTTCACGTAGTTCTCGCGCTTGTCGACGGGGTGGGCGATGACCTTGCCGAAGTTTTGGTGGTCGTTCCAAACGGTTTGACGGCCATACTCGCGCACGAGGTCATAGTAGCTGATGCTGCTCTGGAAGATGTCGCATACCGTGTCGCCAGCGGGATAGTTGAACACGATGGGGTCGTAGCGCTTCATCGTCGACACGCCAGGATAGCGGTGATACGGCAGCTTAATCCATTCCACATACGATTTCTTCGTCTTGCTGAACGGCAAGGTGTTATGCACGAACGGGAACGAAAGCGGCGTGTTGGGACGCTTGGGACCGTAATGTATCTTGCTGACAATCAAATAATCGCCGACGCAAAGCGACTTCTCCATACTCGAAGTGGGGATGGTGAAGGCCTCGAAGACGTAGGTCCTGATGATCAGGGCGGCGACCACGGCAAAGACGATGGCGTCGAACCACTCGCGGCCTGTCGATTTCTTGGGTCTCGTGGTCGTGGCAGGGTCTTGGTATTTGTCGTTTTTGGCGATGATGGGGAAGAAAATGAATGGCAAAAGGGCGGCCATGCCTTCCTCCCAGACCTTGAACCTACCGAAGCACTTGCCCAGTTCGACGAGCATGAGCAGCAGCATGAAGATGTTGATATAGGGGAAGACGATGAAGAACCACCACCAGAACTTCTTGTGCTTGCCGATGATTTTCAAGAAGACAAAGATGTTGTAATAGGGGATGAGGCTGTACCAGCCTTTTTGTCCAGCGGCTTCAAACTGCTTCCAGCAGAACGCAATCGGGATGGTAAAGAGGGCTGGGACGATCAGGATAAAGAGTAATAGTGACATTTTTATTGGTGATTTCTTTGTTAACGAAAGGATAATTGAAATAGTATTTTCGGCTGCAAAAGTAGGAATTATTTCTGTAGCAGCCAATCGCAGGCTTCTATGCAGTGTACGGTTTTTCCTTCTTCCACAACATCTTTCGTTTCGCCGTACATCATTACCAAGGTCAGATTGTTACATTTGGTTAGTGCGGCACCTTTCAGCAAGCCACCTATCTCGCGGTTATACAGCCGTTTGCTGGGGTTGCGGAAGTCGTAGGTCACTTGTACAAGTTCGGTGACGCGGTTGCGGTCGGTGAGGGCAAAGTCAACCTCAAAGGACTTTGGCTGTTTGATGTAGTATAGCTGTTCCGATTCATACTGCATTCTGCGCATCAGTTCGATAGCAGCGATGTTCTCCAATCGCCAGCCAAGGTTTTCTGTTAACAGGGCGTCTTCGTGGTCGTCCACAAAAGCCGTGTCGATGGCGTAGCATTTCCTGCTGGTCTGCCGGTCGAGGCTTTTGTATGAGAATCGTGGTAAAATGCGTAACAGATAGGCCTCTTCAAGGTATGAAACGTAGTTTTTTACCGTGTGGATTGATTTTATTTGGTAGTCTTTTTTCAACGAGGCAAACGAAAGCTCTTGGCAAAACTTGTCGAGTGTGGCATTGGCTATTTGTCGCAGAGTGGTTTTGTATCGGATTTTGTAGCGTTTGCAGATATCCTTTGTCAGAATGGCTTCAAGCAACGACATGATGTAACGACGTTGGTTTTTCATGTTCAGCGTTTCTGGAAAACCTCCTTGTTTCATGTATTGCTCCAAAGCATGAAGCCTCAATCCAGATGCCTTTGTGGTAAGGCCTGTAGTGTCAATGCCTTTTGCAGTGCAATATTCCTGGAACGAAAAAGGAAACAACTCAATTTGGTTGTATCTTCCGGTGAGATGGGTCGCCAAGTCGCTGCTCAATAGGTTGGCATTGCTCCCTGTGATGACCAAATGTAGTTTTTGTCGTAGTAAACGGTTGGCAAACAAATGCCATTTCGGAGCGTTTTGTATTTCGTCCATAAATAGACAATCAAAATTGCCGTATAGGTTGTACAAGGCTTTTAGAATGTCGTTTAATTGTTCGGCGTTTAGATTGGCGAGATTTTCGTCGTCGAAGTTGACATAGGCGAAATTGCGTTTGCTTTCCATCAGCACTTTTTGACACAAAGTTGATTTTCCGCAACGTCTCACCCCAATGACAACTTGGACAAGATTGCTGTCCAAATCGAGTTCTTTTTCTTCTTTGCGTGTGACAAACTGGGAAAAATCTGTTTCCCGAAGCTCGTTCATCTGGTCGCGCAGTATGACTTCAAAATCCTTTATTTCCATCCTAAAATTAAATTTGATGCAAAAATAGTAATAATCTTTTAATTACAAACATCAAACTGCACTTTTTGGAAAGTTTTTTATACTCTAAACTGCACTTTTTGGAAGGTTTTTAGTGTTCTAAACTGCACTTTTTGGAGGGTTTTTGGTACCCTAAACTGCACTTTTTGGAAAGTTTTTAGAACAAATCCTCCATCCCAAACACTCCAGTCTTGCCAACAAGGAACTCTGCCGCAGCAATAGCACCCATAGCGAAACCTTGCCGGTTGTAAGCCTCATGGGTGAGGGTGATTTTGTCGGCGGGCGACTCGGCCATTACGCTGTGGATGCCGTTTACCTCGCCTTCGCGCTTCACCTTAATATATAGGGTGTGGTCTGCAGGTTCGTCGATGCTCCAGCAATTATAATCATGGTTGACGGAAAGTATATCATTGGCAAGTTTCACGGCGGTGCCGCTGGGCTTGTCCAGCTTGTGGATGTGGTGTGTCTCGGCCATCGATAATTGGTAGCCGTATTTCTCTGCAAACTTCGCCAACTGCTTGTTGAGCATGAACATGATGTTCATCCCGATGCTGAAGTTGGGCGCAGTGAAGAGGCTTTGCTTCTCGGCCAGACAACGCATCTTGATTTCCTCAAAACGCTCCTGCCAGGCCGTGGTGCCCACGACAATGGGGATGTGCAAGTCAAAACAGCGGTGGATGTTGCCTACCACTTGGTCGGGCTGGCTGAAGTCGATGGCTACATCGGCATGTTTCAGCTTTTCAAGGCGCTCTTCCCATTCTTGGGCGTTGTCGATGGTGACAACGATGGTATGTTGTCGGGCAAGGGCGGCTTTCTCCACCTCGTGGCCCATTTTTCCGTATCCGATTATGGCGATTTTCATAGTTAGAAGTTTAATTGAAAAGAAAGCCCGACCTGGGCGTATTGTGGGATCTTGATTGGCGTTTCCATTTGTTGCCGTAAATAGGGGTCGACCGTGAGGCTGAGGTCGTCGCTGATGTCGTAAGAGTAAAGATGCCCGTCCACGCAGGCGTCCACGATATTCAGCCCATACCATGCCACGGTGAGGATGGTAAAGAACTCAAAGTCACGGCGATATGATTCCTTGTAGGTCTGTAGTTGACTTGCAGCATACCGATTGGCTAACTCGGTCTCGTGTTCGTTCAAGGTTACGCCCTCGGGCAGGTCGCCCGTGTTGTATTCGTAGGCGTGGAGATAGGAGCGGTATTCGTAAAAGTTGCGGTACGACAGATATCCTAAGCCGCCCAATCCGGCATATACAATCGGCACTTTCCACCATTTGCGGTTGTAGATCTGTCCCAAGCCTGGTAGACAGGCCGACATGATGGTGGCTTTTGTGGGGCTGTGCGGCTTCTTGACTTTGGCGGGTTTGGCCTTTTTCTCTTCTTTGACGATGGCGTCGGCAGTGATGACAGCGTTGCCCACCGTGTCAAACACCACGTTTTGCGCTTCCGTTTTCTGAAAAGCGAGGATGGCGACGAGGCCCAATAGCAACAGGAAACGGCGCGGCATGGCGTTTATTTGTGGTTGAACAATTCCATGATGCGGTCAAACTCGGCCTCGTCCTTGAAGTCGATGACCACGCTGCCGTGGCCTTTGATGTCGCGCTTCACTTTGACCTTGGTGTTGAGCGTCTGCGACAAGGTCTTGATTTTGCTCTTGAAGTGTTCGGGGATGAAGTTGGTCTGCTTGCGTTCCTTGTCGGACTTGCCCTTGGCCTTGTCGGCCATCTCCTCGGTCTGGCGCACGGTCATCTCCTCCATTATAATTTGTTGGAGGAGCTTCAGTTGCTCTTCCTTATCGTTGATGTTGATGAGGGCGCGGGCATGACCCATGCTGATGTGTCCGTCGCGGATGGCGAGCTGTACCTCGGGTGGCAATTTCAACAGTCTCAAGAAGTTGGCCACGGCGCTACGGCTCTTTCCCACCTTCTCGCTGACCTCCTCTTGGGTGAGGCTACATTCGTCCATGAGGCGTTGGTAGGAGATGGCTACCTCGATGGCGTTGAGGTTTTCGCGGTGGATGTTCTCGATGAGGGCGAGTTCAAGCATCTGCTCGTCGTTGGCCACGCGGATGAAGGCTGGGATTTTGTTGAGTCCGGCCATCTTGGAGGCGCGCAGACGGCGTTCGCCCGAGATGAGTTGGTATTTGTTGTAGCCAAGCTTCCTGACGGTGACGGGTTGGATCACCCCTTGTTCCTTGATGGACTGTGCCAACTCGCGCAAGGCGGTCTCGTCAAACTCGGTTCTGGGCTGGAAGGGGTTGGTCTCAATTTGGTTGATTTCGATTTCAGCGATGGCACCGGCCACGAAATCGCCGCTGATGTCTTTACTGGTGATGTCGGTCTCGGGGCTTCCGAGGATTTTGTCGAGGCCGCGGCCCAAGGCTCTTGTGTTCTTGTCAGGCATGGCGTGTTAGTCTTTTGTGGATAGGTTGTTCTTTTCTAGGATCTCGCGGGCGAGGTTGAGGTAGTTGATGGCGCCCGTGCTGTTGGCGTCGTACATGACGATGGTCTTGCCGAAGCTGGGGGCTTCGCTCAGGCGCGTGTTGCGGTTGATGATGGTGTCGAACACCATGTCTTGGAAGTGCATCTTCACTTCTTCCACTACTTGCTTCGACAGGCGCAGACGCGTGTCGAACATGGTGAGCAGGATGCCTTCGATGTCGAGGTCGGGATTGAGGCGGGTTTGTACTATCTTAATGGTATTCAATAGCTTGCCAAGACCTTCAAGGGCGAAGTATTCGCATTGCACGGGGATGATGACCGAGTCGGCGGCAGTGAGTGAGTTGACGGTGACCAGACCCAGCGACGGCGAGCAGTCGATGATGATGAAGTCGTAGTCGTCCTTGATGGGAGCGAGGAGTTTCTTCATCATAAGCTCGCGCTCAGGCAGGTTGATCATCTCGATTTCGGCCCCCACAAGGTCGATGTGGGCGGGGAGCACGAAGAGGTTGGGCGTCTCCGTCTCCGCGATGACGGTCTTCGGATCCACCTGGTCGATGATGCATTCGTAGATGCTCGTCTCCACGGTCCTGGGGTCGATGCCGACGCCCGAGGTCGCGTTGGCCTGCGGGTCGGCGTCGATGAGGAGGGTCTTATATTCCAATACGGCCAAACTTGCCGCGAGGTTGATGGCGGATGTGGTCTTGCCCACGCCGCCTTTCTGATTTGCAATCGCTATTGTCTTACCCATTTCAGTCAAAAAATTTACGCTACAAAATTACGCATTATTGCCCCATTTTATTATGGGTTTTGGCGGAAAGTTATCAACACAAGGCGGATTTGTTGATAAGTTTTTGTCGCTTATGAAAATGGCAACAAAAAAGGCCGCAAATCGTTGCGGCCTTTGTCTTTTCGTTCTTTGAATTGATTATTTGTCTAAGCTGTCGAACCATTTGTCGATGGCGCTGTCGATCTCGTTGTGACGCTCGCCTTCCTCGTGGTCGTAATGACGCGGCTCAGGCTGGTCGTAATAGTCGGCAGGGTACTCGCCAGTCTCGATGTATTTGATGGCATCGTTGAGGCCCTTTGAGACCTTCTCGAAGTCTTCCTTGTAGAGGAAGATCTTGTGCTTCTCGTAGAAGAAGCGTTGCAGACCTTCGTCGAAACGGCGTTTGCTCTCGGTTATGGTGATGTACTTTTCGTCGTTTTTCGTGGATTTCACATCAAAGAAGTAGGTTCTCTTTCCTGCTTTCACCGCCTTTGAGAACAGCTCTTCTCTTTCTTTCATTTCATTTTCTTCCATCATGTCTTTCAATAATTTGATACTTTCTAATAGTTCTTTTGTGTTTGAAAAGTGGGGCAAAAGTAGGAAAAAATTAAATATCGGAGCGTTTTATGTGTTATTTTTGCACTCAAATTATTTATTCCTATGGAACTGAATCTGAAACGACCCATAGCGTTTTTCGACCTGGAAACGACGGGCCTGAATCCCTCGCACGACCGCATCGTGGAGATGAGCGTGCTGAAAATCAATGTGAACGGCGAAGAGGAACAACGTGTTTGGCTGCTCAATCCTGAGATGCCTATCTCTGCGGAGTCGTCATCGGTGCATGGCTACACGGATGAAATGGTGGCCGACAAGCCCACCTTCCGCGAGAAAGCCAAGGAGATTGCCCTGTTCATCGGCAACGCCGACTTGGCGGGCTACAACATCCTGAAGTTCGACTTGCCGATGCTGATGGAGGAGTTCCTCCGTGTGGATTACGACTTCGACCTCAAGAGCCGCGACTTCATCGACGTGATGAACATCTACATGAAGATGGAACCGCGCAACCTGAAGAGCGCCTATCGTTACTTCTGCCATGCCGAGTTGGAAGGTGCCCACGGCGCCATGGCCGACACCAAAGCCACTTATGACGTGCTTCGAGCCATGCTTGATAAATACCAAGGTGTTGACTATGAAGATGGTAAAGGGAATAAATCGCAGGGGCCTACCAACGACATGAAGCAACTTTCGGAGTTCTCGGCCCATCACAAAAATGCCGACCTCTCGGGACAAATCATCTTCGACGAGGAAGGCAAAGAGGTCTTCATGTTCGGCAAGCACAAAGGCGAACGCGTCGAGGATGTGTTCCGCAAGGAGCCGCCTTATTACGACTGGATCATGAAAAACGACTTCCCGCGCTATACAAAGAAGGTGGTGACGGCCATCAAGTTGCGCATGGGCGGTAAAAACGTAAAACGATGAAAATCATCTGTATAGGACGTAACTATCTGGCGCATGTCAAGGAATTGGACAACGCACTTCCGACCGAGCCCTTGTTTTTCATGAAGCCCGAAACGGCGTTGTTGCCCGCGGGCGAGCATTTCCCATATCCCGATTTCAGCAAGGAAATCCATTACGAGACGGAATTGGTGTTGCGCATCTGCAAGACGGGCAAGGCGATTGATGAAAAACAGGCTTCCGGGTATTACGATGCCATCACCGTGGGCATCGATTTCACCGCCCGTGACTTGCAAAACGAGTGCAAGGCCAAAGGCCATCCATGGGAGAAGGCCAAGGCTTTTGATGGCTCGGCAGTGATTGGAAAGTTCAAGAGTATCAAGGATTTGTATAATCCAAACGACATCGCTTTCGGGATGAAACTTAACGGCGAGTGGAGGCAGCAAGGCCACAGCCGTGACATGATTTTCAGTTTTGATAGGATCGTTTCCCATGTCTTGCGTTTCGTCACCTTGAAGGAAGGCGACTTTGTCTTTACAGGCACGCCGCAGGGCGTCGGCGCAGTGCATCCGGGTGATGTGCTCGAGCTTTTTCTGGAAAACGAGCCAGTCCGTCAATTTGAAGTGAAATAATTCTAAAAATACGACTGTTATGAAGAAACTACTATTCGTTGCCTTGATTGCGGCAACATTCCAACTCTCGGCGCAACCGCTTTGGCTGCGCGACAACGTAATCTCGCCCAATGGCGACAAGATTGCCTTTTGCTACAAAGGCGACATTTATGTGGTGAATGCCAACGGCGGCAAAGCCCAACAGCTGACCACCACTACAGCCTACGAAACCTCGCCCATCTGGTCGCCCGATGGCAAACATTTAGCTTTCGCCACCGACCGCAACGGCAACTTTGATGTTTATTTGGCTTCGGCTGAAGGTGGTGTGCCTCAACGCATTACGACCAACTCGGCCAGCGAGATGCCTTTGGCTTTCTCGCCCGATGGCAAGGAAATCTATTATTCCGCACAGATTCAGAAAGCCGCTGAGAATGTGCAGTTTGCCACGGGCTGGATTACTGAACTATACAAGGTGAGCACCGAAGGCGGTCGGCCGGAACAAGTGGCTGCCGTGCCCGTGTGCAGCATGTCGTTTGACAAGGATGGCAAGTCGTTCCTATACTACGACCGCAAGGGCAGCGAGAACGTGTGGCGCAAGCACCACGTCTCGTCGGTGGCCCGCGACATCGTGTATTACAACGCCAAAAAGAAAACCCACACGATCATGACAACCAATGTGGGCGAAGACCGCGATGCGCGTTACCTGCCGGGCTATCAGGAAGTCGTTTTCTTGAGCGAGCGCAACAACGGCAGTTTCAATGTTTACAAAGCTCCGGCCAACAACCTCGAACAAGTGGAGAAAGTGACCGATTTCAAGACCCATCCTGTGCGTTTCTTAAGCGTGGCCAACAATGGCTTGCTGTGCTACGGCTATATGGGCGAAATATACACGCAACGCATTGGCAATGAACCAAAAAAGGTGAATATCGAAATCATCAACGACCAAGACACGGAGCAGTTGGTGAAGCAGGATTTCCGTGGCATCGGCGATTTCGCGCTGAGTGACGACGGCAAACTGATTGCTTTCACCTCGCGCGGCGAAGTGTTTGTGACGGGTGTCGATGAATACGCCACCACGAAACAAATCACGCATACGGCGCAGCCTGAGCGCAACCCCAGTTTCTCGAAAGACGGACGCACCTTGGTATATGCATCGGAGCGCGACGGCTACTGGAATCTATACCAAGCCACCATCGAGCGCAAGGAAGACTACAACTTCGCCTACGCCACGTTGATTGACGAAAAGCCGCTGTTCGACAACGACGGCATCGAGCGCATCGCGCCGAGCTTTTCGCCCGATGGCAAGGAAATCGCGTTCATTGAGAACCGTAATATCTTGAAAGTGTACAACATCGCATCGAAAGAAGTGCGACAAATCACCGACGGAACGCAACATTACGATACCGACGACTACGGCTTCAGCTACGAATGGTCGCCCGATGGACAATGGTTCGCCCTGACCCTGATTTCACACATGCGCGACCCGTATTCCGACATTGGCATCGTGAAGGCCGACGGCTCGAAAACGATTTACAATATCACAGAGAGCGCCTATATCGACGGTAGTCCGCAATGGGTGATGGATGGTAATGCAATCATTTATCGCTCAAATCGTTATGGTATGCGTTCGCACGCTTCATGGGGCAGCCAAAATGATGCTTTCATCGCCTTTTTGAACCAGGAAGCCTACGACAAATTCCGCCTCAGCAAAGAGGAATATGCTTTACTGAAAGAGACTGAGAAAGGCAAAAAGGATGCGAAGAAAGATGAGGTGAAGGACGAAAAGCAAGACTCGAAAAAGGACAAGAAAGGTGATAAAAAAGACGAAAAAAAAGATGATAAGCCCAAGGAAGCCAAGAAGATAGATGTGGATTTGGAGCATCTGCAAGACCGTGTCGTCAGGCTGACGCCGATGTCGTCGAACTTGAGCGGCATGGCGCTTTCGGGTGATGGCGAGAAGTTCTATTTCATGACATCGTTCGAGAAAGGCTATGACCTTTGGGAACTCGACGTGCGCGAAAAGTCGATGAAGGTTTTGAAGAAACTTGGTCAGGGCGGCGCACAGTTGCAGGTGAAGGGCGACAATATCTTCCTCCTTTCGGGGGGTAATTTGCAAAAGTTGGATAAAGGCGGCAAGTCGACACCGATTAAGCACGACGCCACCATGCAACTCGACTACGCCCAAGAGCGCGAGTACATGTTTGACCATGTCTTCCTGCAAATCGAGAAACGTTTCTTTATGAAAAACCACAATGGTGTCGACCTCGCGCTGATGAAGGAGGCCTATCGTCCATTTTTGCCGCACATCAACAACAACTACGATTTCAGCGAGATGTTGAGCGAAATTTTGGGCGAGCTGAACGTGTCGCACACGGGATCGGGCTATCGTCCCGCAAATCGTGGTGGCGATGCCACGGCAGAGTTTGGCGTGTTGCTCGACCTTGATTACCGTGGTGATGGCCTGAAAGTCGCCGAGGTGGTAGAAGGCTCACCGTTCGACAAGAAAAGCTCGCAGGTAAAGGCAGGTTGCATCATCCAGAAGATTGACGGCGTGGAGATTACGAAAGCCATGGACTATTATCCGTTGCTCAACAACAAGGCTGGAAAGACGGTGCTTGTGACGTTGAAAGACGGTGGCAAGACCTGGGAAGAGACCGTGAAACCCATCAGCCATGGCGCGATGAACGAGCTGCTTTATCATCGCTGGGTAAAGCACAACGAGGAAACGGTGAAGGAACTTTCGAAAGGTCGTTTGGGTTATGTCCATATCCGCAGCATGGGTGATGCCAGTTACCGCGACGTGTATTCGCAAATCCTCGGGAAGTACAATCTTTGCGACGGCATTGTCATCGACACGCGTTTCAACGGCGGTGGTCGTCTGCACGAAGACATTGAAATCCTGTTCAGTGGCGAGAAATACCTCGAACAAGTCATCAACGACAGTGTGGCCTGCGTGATGCCTTCGCGCCGCTACAACAAGCCGTCCATCATGATTGTCGGCGAGGCCAACTACAGCAATGCACACGGCACGCCGTGGGTCTACAAGCACAAGAAGATGGGTAGCATCGTCGGTATGCCCGTGCCTGGCACCATGTCGAGCGTGACGTGGGAGACCTTGCAAGACCCGTCGATGTACTTCGGTTTGCCCGTGGTGGGCTATCGTACCGAGCAGGGCAACTGGCTGGAGAACACGCAGTTGGAACCTGATTTCAAGGTGCGTAACACGCCCGAGAAGATGGCCGAAGGCGTGGATGAACAGCTGGAGGCAGCTGTCAACCAGCTTCTCAAAGAACTGAAGGATTTCCATTATTGGGGTAAATAATGTTTTAGGGCTGCCGTGATACGGCAGCCCTAAAACCCATCCACAATTTTAGCACGGTTTTTGCGTTTTCTTGTGAAAACAATTCCTCACATGCGAGCGCGTCTGTATCTTATAGTATTATTGGCCCTCATCGGCCTCACCGCCTCGGCGCATACCGTGGTGGAACGTGACGGCTATTATGAGGTGGAGCATGAATGGCAATATAAGGGTAGGGATTGCTCAATCATTTTGAATATCAGCACAAACCTTTACGATTATTACCGCAACGACCGCGAGCATCTGGCCTATTATTACCAGTTCGAGGATGGAGAGGTGCCGCCTAATTACTTCAGCTTCATGCTGTCGGAATACGACCGCCCGGTGATGCATGCCATCGCCGAGGAGTTGAGTAGATTTGGCGCCACCGAAGAGGATAGGATTGACTTGGCGCTGTCGTTCGTGCAGTCGTTGCCTTATGCCTACGATAACGACAGCAAGGATGCGGATGAATATGTGCGTTATCCCATCGAGACCTTGGTGGATGGTCAGGGCGACTGCGAGGATAAGGTGGCCTTGCTGGTAGCCTTACTCTACGAGATGGATGCCGACTTCGTGCTTCTGGTGCTTCCCGAACACATGGCTGTGGGCGTTCATCTAGACGAAGTCGATGTAGGCCGTTATCTGTGGTTCCACGACAAGAAGTATTATTTCATGGAGACCACCATGCCTAATTGGCAAATAGGGCAGGTCCCTGAGCATTACATGACTACCGAGATGGAAGTTGTCCCCGTCGATGATACGCCGACGCTGCTCATGAAGGGTGTGCACTTCGATTCACAGCCGACTCTCGTCTATGAGAAGGCAAATTGCTCCTTGAAACTCGACCTTCACAATCTGGGTCCAGGCAAGGTGACGGATGTCCAGCTGCGTGTCCGGATTATTGAGAAGGGCGGGAGGAACCGTCTGCTGACCGATGTGTCCTTCGTGCTCGACGAGATGTTGGAAGGCGAGCAACGCACCGACCTGCTACCCTTCAAGAGCCTGATCAAGGAAAACTGTGTCTTGGTCGTGGAACTGACGGGGGAAGAGGTCGCTCCTCAGTCCTACGAGCTGAACATGGAATACAGCAAGATCAAGCGCTGATTATTCCACCATCACCTCATCCATGAAAATCCAAGAGTCGTAGCCGCTGCCAGGTAGGCCTTCTGGTAATATTCCGGGGTTTTTCACCACGATGCGGAGGTAACGTGTCGAAAGATTAGGCAATTCGAAACGCTCGCGGAAAGTGTGGTTGCCGGTCAAAGGCGTTTCTGTCGTGAGTGTGAAGGTCGTGTAAGGCTTATAGCTCTTGCCGTCGTTGGAGGTATAGACTTCAACCTCGTTGGGCCGCAAAATCCAGTCGTGGGCGTTGACCAAGAAGCCTATGTTCAGTGTGTTGACTTTCTGATACTTGCCAAAGTCGATTTCGAGGTCGGCATCAGTGCCATAAAAGCCTTGCCAATGTCCGTCGGTGTAGGTGCCGCTGCCGAGGTTGCCATCAAGCAGGGCACCATCGCCGCCGCCCGAGTACTCGGGACGGTAGTTGCCCGCTGGGCTGTTGAGTTGCTTGAGCTTTCCCATGCCTTTATGGTAGCAGAAGTAACGCTCAGCGCAAACAGGTTCATCCAAAGCATTGAAACAAGCCGCTTTTACGAGGCAAGGCCGCTCCAGAATAACAGGCTTCTTATAGACGGAGTCGTTTACTGTAACTTCCTTCCCGTCAAGGGTATAGTGGATTTCCTTGTCTCCATAAACAGTCTTCAGCGTGATGGATGCATTCCCGTTTTCATCGGTTGTTGGCTCAATAAACGGCAGATATTCAAGTTGTTGCAATTCGATGGCGATGTCGTCATATTTCTTCATGTTGACGTCCAACCAATAGGGACGGCTTTCGATATTCCACACCTTGACGTACTCGATTTTCAGGTCATGGAGCGAGGTATACAACTCGCCAATCATCCGTTGGCTTTCGGCAATGTTGGCGTCAGTGGGATGGTTGTAGGTTCGGTAAAGTTGGATTCGGGCCATGTTGCGCTTGGCGCACCACTGCATGCGGTGCACGGCATAGAGGGCATTGTCGAAGACGTCGGTGTTGCGTTTCACTTGCTTCTTGTCGTTGACCAGATTCTTTTCCAATACGGACAGCGCCACAGATGCCCTTTGGTTCACGGCTTTGATGGAGTCGCTGACAAGGGCGGGGTAGAAGGGCACCATAGGCTCGGTCATGGCAGTGAACTTACCGATGCCGTCGATTTTGGTCAGATCCGAAAGCTCGTCAAGATGCTGACATAGCGCCTCGGATAAGCCGCCGAAGAAATGAAGGGTGAAGTTGGCTTCGGTGTGGCGTTCTTGTTTCGAGGCCGGATTCCAACTCGTTTCGGCGCCTAAGGCCAAGCCAAATAAGGCACAGTTGGTCAGCGACTCGCCGAAGTCGTCCCAACAGGTGTTGATGACACCGAGCGCGCCGTTTTTGTAACCGTCACGGCACAAATTGGTGATGTTCTTTTTGAATTCATAATGCTTGGGCCAAACCCTTTCGGAGAGACTGACACCTGGCGCGACAAAGAAATTGCGTCCTGATTTGACATAGGGTCTCAAGAACTCGTCGAAGCTGTCGATGCCCACATAGCTCCATGCGATGAGGAAAATGTCGTCGTCCAGATTGTCAAGGATTTCGGGATGCTGGTCGGCGATGTCACCCCACATCATCACGCGCTTGCGGTAGGGGCGAAGCATACGGTTGACGCGATTGACGTGTTGGTAATAGGCGGTTTCTGCGCCAATGGAATCAACGTATGCCTTGGCATAGCCTTGCCCGAGGCTCTCAGTTTCGTCGCAGTTGATGTTGAAATAGGGTGACTTGTAGGCTCTTGCCACCTCGCGGAGATGGTCTTCAAGGAATTGGTAGGTCTCTTCCTTGGCGGGGTTGAGGTTCCATTTCGTGTCGGCCAAATGGCTGTAGAAAGGGTTGCACAAAATCTCCTCGAAATGTCCGAAACATTGCTGGTTGCCAATGATTTGGATGTGATACGGTCGACAGAAGTCCTCCAACTCCTTGATTTCCTCGGCAGTGAAGGCATCAGAAGGCGCAATGTCGGGGTGGCACTTGGTCTTGAAGGTGTGCTCGGTGTAAAGCGAGAAGGCGTTGAGTTTGCATTCAGCCATCTGGGGGATAAGGCGTTTCAGGTAGTCCATACTGACGATGGGACCTCGGCTGATGTCGTCCTGCCAAGCGCGAATCTTGAAGTTGGGCCAGTCGGTGATGGTCATGCAAGGGATGCGGATCTCGCCTTTGTTGCTGAAGAAAGAGTATCGGTAGAGCTGTTTCAGGCTCTGTGTGGCGTAGAAAAGTCCCGTGTTGGTGGTGGCCTCCAAGCGTATTGAGCTTTGGGTGACGGTCATCCGATAGGCCTGGTCTTCGTTTTCGCTCACGCCGAGGTGGTCGGTCTTGATGAGCTCGATGTAGTGCTTGCCTTTGATGGCACCTCGCGCGAATAACACCATCTTGCCCGTGATTTGGTCCAAATCGCTGCGCCACATGGCGACGATTTTGCTGATTTCCGTATCGGAGGCATCGTAGGTGAGGATGACGTCATCATCCCATACAAATTGTCCGTTAGTGGTTTCGACTTGCTGTGGGGTAGGGAGGATATGGGTGTTTTGTGCAGTAAGGCTCAGTGCGAAAAGGCAAAGTAGGATAAGGAGTTTGGATTTCATCGGAGTAAAATTTCTGCAAAGATAAGAACAAAACTGCTATATTTGCCACAAAATTCTAGGACTATGATTAGATTGGAAATCTGTGCCAACGGCATCAAGTCGTTGCAGAACGCGATGGACGGCTGCGCCCAGTGCGTGGAGTTGTGTGAGTGCCTCGAAGTGGGTGGCGTGACACCTTCTTTCGGCACTTTGGCCAAGGCTATCGATATTTCGTTTATCCCGATGCGGGTGCTCATCCGTCCGCGACCGGGCAACTACATCTACGACGACGAGGAAGTCGAGATGATGAAGACCGACATCATGCTCTGCAAGAAACTCGGCTTCGAGGGCGTGGTCATCGGGGCTTTGAATGACAAGGGCGAACTCGATGTGGAAACCATTAAGGCCTTGATGGGAGCCGGCGAGGGACTGAAGTTCACCTTCCACCGCGCCATTGATGCCTGCGTGAAGCCTTTTGAGGCGGTTGAACAACTGATTGAACTCGGCTTTGACAAAATCCTGACCTCGGGCGGCAAGCCCACAGCTTTGGAAGGCGTCCCGATGATTGCGGAGATGCAGCTGCGCTATGGCGACAAAATCGGCATCATGCCGGGCGGCGGCATCAACCTCGGCAACGTGAAGGAGATCCTTGACATGACGGGCGCGGTGCATTGCCACGCCTCGTTAGGCCATTGGGTGCCGCGCTTCAATGAGAAACTCTATCCTAACCAAAAGGACGCTACTGGCGCCACAATGGTCTGGACCGAGTCGAACAAAGACTTGATTTATGAAATGGAGAAAATCTTGAACCCGTTTTAGTTCTTTACAAAACCCACAAAACAAACAAAACTACCTTTGTTCGTGTTGGCGGCTCGCAACCGCGTCGCCGCCGGAAAGCAGGCCGGTTGGCTGCTTTCCATCCAAATGAAAAAGGTTGTAAGGGTTTTGCTGGTTTTGTGACAAAAATAGACAAGCAATGAAAAAAGTATTGTTTTATTTCTTAGCATTGACGGTTTTAGTTGGTTGTCAACAAGTTGAAAAGCCCAACGTCGTCGCGCAACTCCTCAACCAAGGCTGGACGCTCACGGGCGACACCTTAGATATTAATATGCAGGTCGATGTGCCCTCGGTGGTGCAGCAGAGCCTCTATGAAAACGGCCTGATACCGCATCCTTATCTCGGCACGGTGGAAAACCAGTTGCTCTGGATTTCAGACCATCCTTGGGACTACACTTTGCGTTTTGATGCAGATAAGGATTTACTTGAAAAACAGGTGGTTGAATTGGAGTTTGAAGGCATCGACACCTACGCAGAAGTGAAATTGAACGGCGAAAAACTCTTCTTTGCTGACAATCAATTCCGCGTTTGGAAACACGATGTGAAAGACTTGCTGAAAAAGAAAGACAACCTTTTGGAAGTGCATTTCCTTCGTTATGACAGCACACAATTGGCTTTGTATGAGCAACATCAGCCTCGATTGCCTGAAAAATACGCCGTCTCGCGCAAGGCACCTTACCAGCACGGCTGGGACTGGGCACCGAAGTACAAGAACGTGGGCATTTGGAAACCCGTTAAGTTGGTGGGTTGGAACGAGGCATGGTTAGAGGATGTATATATTGTTACTCAGACTGCTAATGAGAAAAAGGCGGAATTGATGCTGCATCTGGATTGTGAAAGTGAAAGGGAAGAGAATGTGGAGATAACTATAGAGGTCGGCCCTTCGACGGGCTCAGGGACCTCGGTTCTTGCGGCACAAAACAGGTCCTTGAGCCTGTCGAAAGGCCGTCAACATAGCGTTGTACCCATTACAATCGACAATCCACAACTTTGGTGGCCTAACGAAATGGGAGAGCAGCCGGTGTACGACTTTGAAGTCGTATTGAAAAAAGGTAATAAAGTGTTGGATTCCAAGCAGTTCAAATCAGGCATTCGCACTTTCGAGATGGTTGACGAGCCTGACAGCATCGGGCGGGCGTTCTATTTTAAGGTGAATGGCGTGCCGATGTATGCCAAAGGCGCCAACTATGTTCCTGAGGAGATGATTGAGACCTGGATTGATGTTGACCACACGATTCAACTCTTGGAGCAAGCCAAAGACGCTCATTTCAATATGTTGCGCGTGTGGGGCGGCGGCATTTATCCTTCTGACGACTTTTTCACGCTTTGTGACAAATATGGCATCTTGGTTTGGCAGGATTTCATGTATGCAGGCACGATGTATCCCTACGACGAGGCTTTCCTCGAAAACGCCCGAATTGAGGCGGAGGAGCAGGTGAAACGTTTGGCTTCGCATCCATCGTTAGCCTTGTGGTGTGGCGGCAACGAGATTTCGGAGGGCTACTACAACTGGGGCTGGCAGCAGTCACTGGGCTGGAGCGAGGAAGACGACAAAGCCATCAAAGCAGGCTATGATAGATTGTTTGAAAACATTCTGCCTCAAGCCGTTGCGAAATTCGACGGCACGCGACCCTATTGGCCCAGTTCCCCTTCGAAAGGCTGGGGTCGTCCCGAAAGCCTGACCGAAGGCGATGTGCACTATTGGGGCGTTTGGTGGGGCGAGCAGCCTTATGAGATGTACCGCGAGAAGGTGGGCCGCTTCAACAGCGAGTACGGCTATCAAAGCTATCCCGATTATTCGACTTTGCTAAAGATAGCAGAAGGCGAGGAGTTGAGTAAGGATGCCGAAGTGATTGCAGCGCACCAAAAACACGCCCGTGGCACACGTCAAATCGACGACTTCATTAAGCGTTATTACCCTGATGCACAGCCCAAAGACTTTGAGGAGTATGTGCATCTGAGCCAACTCTCGCAGGCCTACGGCATGGAAATCGCCATTGAGGCGCACCGCACGGCGAAGCCATACAACATGGGCACGCTCTATTGGCAGCTCAACGACGCCTGGCCTGTGACTTCTTGGTCGTCCATTGACTATTATGGCAATCCCAAGGTGATGCAAGAGCGGTTGAAAGTACTTTATGCGCCGGTTTTGCTCTCGCTCGACAAGAAAGACTATGGCGTTTTCGTCACATCCGACTTGCTGCGCGACATTGATGGCACGCTGACCGTCAAAGTGTGCGACCTTGAAGACCTCAAATTAGATGAACTCGAAGATCATCCTCTGTTTGAGCAAAAAGTTAAGGTGAAGTTGGAGGCCAACGAGAACAGGAAATATGTCGTGGAAGGCCTAAGTGAATGTCTGTCTAAAGTGGACTTGCAGAAGGTTTATGTGAAGTTGCAATTGACCGAAGGCGATGCCCTCACCGCCGAACGTAAGTGCTATTTCTCAGCTTTTTTTGAGTGAAGGATGTAACTTTTTTGTTGTTTCTTCGTATTACTGATGTTGACGCGAGACTTCGAGACTACGGGACTACGAGATGCCCCGAAGTCTCGAAGTCCCGAAGTCCCGCGTCAGAAAAACAGACAAACAACTAAAACAGCAATAAAATGAAAAAAAGAATGATTTTGGCAGCCATGCTGCTGCTGGCCTTCGGAACGATGAAGGCGCAGGTGAATGAACCCAAAACGATTGATCCCCAAACGGATAGCATCATGAAGAGCCGAATGGCTAAATTGTCGCAAATGCAAGAGCAGTTTTCCGAATGGATGCACGAGTTGGGGATGAATATGCAGCATCTTTCGGATTCCATAGATTGGAAGTCGTTTGAGAGAGACATGGAACAATGGGGCAAGGAAATGGAACAGTGGGGGAAAGAGATGGAAAAGTGGGGCGACAAGTTTGATAAGTCCTTCAACTATCAGCTTTTGAAGAATGATGATCCGCAAGCTCATTCCATCACTGTTGAAGGTTCCGGCAATGTGACAATCAGGCAAAGTCAGGACGGATTCTCGCAATCGCGTGGCGACATGGGCGCTTCCGACAGGTATGTTGTGGATGGTAATGTGTTTTTTAGAGGTTCAAGTGATTATGATGTTGCCATGCCACAACTCGATGAAGTCATCATGCGCTCATCGGGTGATGTGTTAGGCAGAGGCCTGATTAAGGGCAAGAACCTCAACCTCGTCGTGTTGGGCTCTGGCGACCTGAAGATGAATGTGGACTACGACACCATCCGTGTTCGGATAAACGGCTCGGGCGATGTCACGCTTATGGGAAACTGTAAGGTGCTGTATGCGGACTTGACTGGCTCAGGCGACTTGAGAATAAATGACTTGAACTGCGACGAAACCTATACCAACGCCACCGGCTCGGGCGACGTGTTGGTGAATAAGTATGGCAAGGTGATTTCCTACCAATACCAACGGGAACAACGCTTAGGCAAGCAAAGCCGTCTCCTCAACCCGCATTGGAACGGCTTCGAGGCGGGCTTGAATATGCTCATCGACCCGTTTGCGGCGAATGTCTATACAGGCCCGCATGAATCGATGGCCATCCGCCCGTTGCGCAGTTGGTATTTCGGTTTCAACCTCGCGGATATTGGCATCGCTTTCGACCGCAAGAAAATGGTGGGTGTGTTTACGGGCATCGGCCTCGGTTGGAACAACTACAGCTGGAAAAACTATATTAGTATGACGGTGGAAAACAATGAGTTGGTCAACACATTGCTGCCCGACGACCGCCCCGTGAAAAACAGCAAATTCGGCTTGCTCTACGTCCAAGTTCCGCTGATGATAGAAGTACGCCCCACGCGCCATCTCTATATCGACTTCGGCGTTACGGGTGGTATCCGTGTCGCTGCATGGAATCGCATCAAGTTTTGCGATGGCGAGAACAGGAAGACCTATTCGAACTATCTGACGAACCTGTTCAAATGCGATGCATCGCTGCGCATTGGTGGCGATAACTTGGGATTTTTTGTCAGCTACGCTCTCGTCCCCACCTTTGTCAAGGGGCGTGATGCGGCCAAGGCCCATCCGCTTATGTTAGGGCTTAGCATCAATCTCTGATTTTTATATTGCGTGTTTCGTGCCGCTTTGCGTCATTGCGAGGAGGAACGACGAAGCAATCCAGAGAGATGGTTCCCTGGACTGCTTCGTTCCTCGCAGTGACGCGAAGCGTGTTAGCGCAATGCGACTACAACTTCATTTCATTCTGCGATTTCTGCGTGCCTGATTCTTTCCACGTGCCACAATTCACTCCCCTTGTTTCTCCTGCCAGTGCTCCTTGGCTCCTTCGAAGTGCTCTTCCGCACGGTAATAGGTCGCCAATGCAGCATCGGCAGAGGCTTTTTTGATTTCCTTCTTGGCAAGATGAAGCCCTGCATTGATGAGGTCGCCGATGCTTGCATGTCGGCCTTCGGTCATCCGATAGATGCCTCTCCCGATGAGCGAGGTGGGCATCTCTTCTTCAAATGCCGACTCAAAGGCAAGGCTGGCCAGGGTCGCTTCGCTCTCTAACCTATATCGCAACAATTCAATGTCGGACGTAAGGGCAAAATCGGACGCTTCAAAAGCAGCGATCTCTTGTGCTTTCATGGGCGACAATGCCGCAATGGCTTCTATCTCCATTCTTGTCGGCTGGCTTTTGGCCTCTTTCTTTTCGCTTTGGCTTTCGGTGAACGATACCATCCTTTTGGGCACAATTCGTAATGGGTCTTCCTTTATGGTTAGATGGGGTTGGATGGCCTGCAGCTCGGCAATCGGCTCCACCTTGGGCAATGACTTCTCAGGCCAAAGCCCGATGGTGAGTAGCAAGCCTGCGGCAGCGGCAGCCGAGGCGATTTTGACATAGAGAGGAATGACTGTGCTTTTTTTCTTCAGACTTTCCTTGCCATTGTAAGTGATGGCAGGAGCCGTTACTTGTGGCAGCCCTTCGGTGAGTTCGGCCCAGTCCAAGCCTTGAGCGGCAACGAATTGTTTCAGTTGCTCCGTTTCGTCGGCGCTGAGGTTGCCGTCGAGGTAGTCGGTGAGATAGGCTTCGTAGTTGTCGGTTGTGATGTTCATGGCTCTATGTCGATTAGGTTGTCGATGCTTTTCAGTTTGCTTTTCAGTGCGGTGCGGGCGCGAAAGATGTTGACTTTCACTTGCGCCTCACTCATCCCCGTGATGTCGCCGATTTCCTGGTAGCTGTAGCCCTCGTAGTCGCGCAAGAGCAAGGCATGACGCTGCGACTCGGGCAAGGTGGCTAAGGCCTTGTGCAGAATGTCGTTGACATCAGGGTAGGGGATGCTTTTGGGGTCGGTGAGGGCCGCAAGGTCGTTGAGGTCGCTGGTCTGCATCCGTTGCCTGACTTCGTCAACCATGGCGTGGTGGGCGGTGGTGAAGAGGTAGGATTTCGCCTTGGCAAAGTCCACCGTCTTGCGCTTCTCCCAAACACGGGCAAAGCTCTCCTGCACCACGTCCTCGGCCTGCTCGCGGTTGCGGAGGCTCGAGAACGCGAAGCGGAAGAGCCTGTCGGCATATTGCTCCACGCACTGGTTGAATTGTTCCGCGTTCACGGAATGAAGTTTTTCTTTTGTTATGTATGTATTACGGAGAAATGCGGAAAAAGTTACACTTGGACAAAAAAACAATCCAACAATTCAACAATTAAACAATCAACACTTCAACAATAATCTTTACTTTTGCCGAAAATTTTAGACTATGTTATTGAACTACATCACTTGGAACGTCGATCCCGTGCTGTTTTCCATCGGGAGCCTCTCTGTCCGTTGGTACGGCTTGCTGTGGGCCTTGGGCTTTCTCTTTGGTTACTTCATCATGCGCAAAATCTACCGTCGCGAGAAGGTCAGCGACGACTGGCTCGACAGGCTGCTGATTTACATGCTGGTGTTCACGGTTTTGGGCGCCCGCTTGGGCCACTGCCTGTTTTATGAGCCGGCGTATTACCTCTCGCATCCGCTGAAGATGTTGGCCATCTGGGAAGGCGGTCTCGCCAGCCATGGCGGCGCCATCGGCATCCTGTTTTGCCTGTGGCTGTATGTGCGCAATTACAACAAGTCAACTAAAAAAACGAAAGAAGAGAAGCAAAGCATCAGCTACCTCTGGATCCTCGACCGTATCGTGGTGGCGGTATGCCTCGTCGGCGCCTTGATTCGTGTGGGCAACGTGATGAACCATGAGATCTATGGCACGCCAACGTCATTGCCATGGGGCTTCGTTTTCTTGCGCGGCGCGGAGCAGTTTTGCGGCACTGTCGACGACTACACCGCCTGCAACGCGTGGGAGGCGCCTTGTCCCCCGAGCGAGTGGTTGCCTTGCCACCCGACGGGACTTTACGAGGCCTTCTTCTGCCTCGTGGCGATGGGCATTCTCTTGTGGATGTACTACAAGCGCGACCTTGGCAACAAGCAGCCCGGCCTGATGTTTGGCACCTTCCTCGTCATCATCTTCGGCTCGCGCATCGGCATCGAGTTTCTGAAGAATGTCCAAGTCGACTTCGAGCGCAACATGACCTTCGACATGGGGCAGTGGCTTAGCATTCCTTTTGTGCTTGTCGGCATCGGGATGATTGTATGGAGCTTCGTGAATAGGAAGAAAGCAGAAAGCCAAGCCTGAGTTTGTCTTGATAATGCAAAAAAAATCAGCGTCCGGAATCTTCCGAACGCTGATTTTTCGTTTAGCGTAGTTGGATTATTCATCCAAATAGTAGCTGCTGAGGAAACCGTTCAACCGGTCGGTGATCAGCCCTTCCATCTCGGTGCGCTTGTATTTGGTGGCAACCTTTTGGAAATGGTGGAGCAGACTGATGCCTTCTTCCAGATCTTCATTGTAATACTCCCTGAACTTCGGCTTCATGTTTCCATAATACTGCACCTTGTCGCTGTAGTTGTTGACCAGCTTCATCATATATTCGTCGCCCTTCAGCGTGTCGCCGCAGACGTAGTACATCTCGGGGAACTGATAGGTGCGGATTTCGGCGGGGAACTTCTTGTCGGGGAAGAACTCCTGGAACTTGTCCATCACGATGACGGCCGAGTCGTATTGTTGGTGGTTGACCAAAGCCTGCGCCAAGCGTGAATAGGCCAACTGCGCATATTGGATTTCGCGCACACTCTCACGGTCGGGCACCACGCCGTCCTGGTTCATGCTGCCCCAGTTGACGATGCCCTCGTTGGCCTTGTTGACCAATAGGTCGTAGCTGCCTTTGCGATACACGCCGCCTCGGTAGCCTTTTACGTAGTCCTCGGCTTCGACAGGCATGAAACGGTAGGCCAAGCCTTCCATGTGCAAGTATTTTTCGATGCCCAAGGAACTCGACATATCACTGAACGAGGTGAAATACACGGGGCGTTCCCAATTGTTGGTGGCCATGAAGTCGAGGAGCATGAGCGCGTTCTTATAGATGGCTCTGCTGTCCTTGATGTCCCAATCAATTTCGTCGACGATGCGGTCGGCCAGCTCGGGTGGCACGATGCCGTTGCGCAGGCAGGCTTCCTTGTCGACGGTGATTTTCACGCTACGGCAAGGGATGTAGTTGTAGGAGCCGCCTGGATAGCGTTTCACGGCCTTGGGGTTGTGGATGAAGTCGATGACTTGCTTGAGTTCCACACGTTTGCCTTTGAAGTATTCTTCTTCCTCGATGAGCACTTGCTCATTGACGCCATTGTCGTATTCCTTAGCAGTCAGCGTGAGCGGCAATGGGTCGGATTCATACACCTTGCGGTCCATCTGGTGGACGTACCAATAGCCGCTCGACAGCATGAAGTTGCACACGCGCACGTCGGTGCGGAAGCCTTCCACCTCTTGCACGTACCACAAGGGGAAGGTGTCGTTGTCGCCACGGGTGAAGATAACCGAGTTGGGCGGCAGCTGTGCGAGGTAGTTTCTTGCCCAGTCGCGTGCCGAGGTCTTGCCAGAGCGGTTGTGCTCTTCCCAGCCATTGGCGGCCAACACGCAGGGCACTGCAAGGAAGCAGAGCGCCCCCACCAAGATGGTGGTAATCATGCTTTGTTTCTTTGTCAACTTGTTGATGCCATCAATAATGGCGATGACACCGAAGCCAATCCAGATAGCGAAGGCGTAGAACGAGCCGGCGTATGAATAGTCACGTTCACGCGGCTGGTTGGGTGTTTGGTTCAGGTAGATGATGATGGCCAAACCGGTGAGGAAGAATAGCAGGAAAATAATCCAGCTCTGCTTCAGGTCGTTTTTGAGAAGCCAGAACAAGCCAATCAAGCCGAGGATGAGGGGCAGGAAGTAGTATGTCGTACGTCCTGGGTTCTGCAAGCAGGCAGGGATGTTGTCCTGGTCGCCGAGTCGGGCATTGTCGATGAAGCTGATGCCGCTCAGCCAGTTGCCGTGGTTCAGCTCGCCTTGGCTCTCAATGTCGTTCTGACGGCCCACAAAGTTCCACATGAAATAGCGCCAATACATCCAGTTGCATTGGTAGCTGATGAAGAATTTGAGGTTTTGCCCGAAGGTGGGCTTGCTGACGTTGACCGTTTCGCCCAAGTAGTTCCTGACGCGCAGGTTTTCGCCCTCGATGTTGCCGTTCGGGCCCTTGCGATAGTTCTCGTATGTCTTTTTGTGTGAGCCACCTGGTTGCATACTCCACATGCGCGGGAAGAGGGTTTTCATCTCGTCGGCATACTCGGGCTTGCTGCGTTTTCCGTCGTCGGTGATGACGTAACGACCGGCTTCTTTGTCCTTGACGTATGTCGGGGCATTGTCGACCCAGTCGGAAATCGGGGCGTTGTAGTAAGGCCCATAAAGCAACGGCCAACTGCCATATTGGTCGCGGTTGATGTACGACAGCATCGAAAGGGCTTCCTTGGGCTCGTTCTCGTTGATGGGCGTGTTGGTGTTGGCGCGGATGATCAGCATGAAGAACGAGGAATAGCCAATCAGGATGAACATGAAGGCGAGGATGGCGGTGTTCCAAATCACCTTGCCGCGTTTGGCCGTGTACCAAAGTCCCCAAATGATGAGGCCGATGATGATGGCGAAATACACGATGGAGCCGAGGTTGAACGGTGCGCCGAGGGTGTTCACGAAGAACAGCTCCGTCTTACCCGCCAGGTTGATGATTTGCGGCACGAGGAACATGTTGAGGAACCACAGCAGCACCAATGAGACCACGCCAGCCAGCAAGAAGCCGCCAAACGAGGTCTTCTTCCACTTCTTGAAATACACCACGTAAACAATGGCGGGCACGCACAGCAAGTTGAGCAGGTGGACACCGATGGACAAGCCGACGAGGAACGCGATGAAGATAAACCATCGGTAGCTCTTCGGGTCGTCGGCCACTTGTTCCCACTTCAGGATGGCCCAGAAGGTGACAGCGGTGAAGAACGACGACATGGCATAGACCTCGCCTTCCACGGCGTTGAACCAAAACGACTCGGTGAAGGTGTAAGCCACGGCGCCGATGAATCCGGCCAGCAGCACACCTATTTTATTAACCCATGGAGCATCTTCGCCTTCCTTCATCCACACTTTGCGAGCCATCATCGTGATGGTCCAGAAGAGGAAGACGATGGTGAGGCCGCTGCAGATGGCCGACATCACGTTGACCATCATGGCTACCTTGGTGACGTCGCCACCGGCAAAGAGCGTGAAGAAACGCCCAATCATCTGGAACAAAGGTGCCCCAGGCGGGTGACCCACTTGAAGTTTGTAAGCCGTTGAGATGTACTCGCCGCAGTCCCACCAACTCACGGTAGGCTCAAGCGTGAGGAAATACACGACGGTGGCGATGATGCCTGCCAACCATCCTGTAATGTTGTTTAACCTTTTGAAAGTCATAACGATATAAGAACTTTTTGTTGATTTTTTGCTTTAAAATGGTCTTGACCAAACTGCAAAAATACGGATTTTTGTCTTACCTTTATGGAAAAAACGGCAAAATCGGCTTTTGCAGTATCTGATAGGAACTTTTTTTTCAAAAAAATGAAAAAAACTCTTGCTTGTAACAAAATTAGTTGTACTTTTGCAGCCGCATTCGGGAACGAATGATGTCGAGTGGTGTAATGGCAGCACTGCAGATTTTGGTTCTGCCTGTCAAGGTTCGAATCCTTGCTCGACAACTTAAGGTGGAAGAAAAGATAAGGTGGAAGAAAAGACCTGCTACTTTGAGTAACAGGTCTTTTTGTTGTTGAAAAGGACATGAGGCTTGTCTTCTTGGTGTCATTGCGGACTTGATCCGCAATCTCCTGAAAAAGAAGAGAAACCGATAAGGCAGGAGATGGCGGATGTTCCTCCGCCATGACGACCAAGAGAGTATATAAACGATGTATCAACATAAACAATAATGATAGCGAAAGAACAAATAACCGTCTTGTGTGAAGAAGCCCTTGCTGGCACCGACCGCTTCCTAGTGGAAGTGAAGGTGAAACCTAACAACGTGATTGAGGTCTATGTGGACTCCGACACGGCTGTCAACATAGACCATTGCGCCGAGTTGAGTCGCTTTATCAACGAGAAACTCGACCGCGATGTGGAAGACTACGAGTTGAGCGTGCTGTCTTGGGGTCTCTCGGGTGCCTTGAAGATGGACCGCCAACTGCAGAAATATGTGGGCAAGGACGTGGAAGTGAAGACGAAGGAGACGGGCAAGATGCAAGGCAAGCTGGTGAGCTTCGATGCAGAGAAAGTGGAATTTGCTCCTGCACCCAAGAAAACCTCCAGGAAGAGAACCGTCGAGGAACCTGTCAACCTGTTCTTTGAACGCAATAAAGTGGAAATCAAACCCGCAATAATCTTTTAGCCATAAAAGTCCCGCGTCCCGCAGTCCCGCGTCTCGCGTCAACAATCAACGATTAAACAATCAACAATCAACAACATAAAATGGATAACTACAAATTAGTAGAAACTTTCTCAGAATTCAAGGAATTCAAGAACATTGACCGCGAAGCCATGATGCGCATCATCGAAGATGTGTTTAGAGGCATGTTGAACAAGAAGTTCGAAACCGAGACTGACGACTTCATCGACATCATCGTGAACGTCGACAAAGGCGACTTCGAGATTTACCACAACCGCACGGTTGTTGAGGACGACGAACTGACCGACCCGCTGCGCCAAATCAAGCTGTCGGACGCCATCAAGATCGAGCCTGACTTCGAGGTGGGTGAGGAAGTGAACGAAGAACTCCGCATCGAGAGTTTCGGTCGCCGCGACATCCTTGCACTGCGTCAGAACCTGCAGACCAAAGTCTCTGAGTATGAGAAGGAAAATATCTTCCAGAAGTACAAGGAAAAGGTCGGTGAGATCATCACTGCTGAGGTGATGCACGTGTGGAAACGTGAAATCGTGGTCGTCGACGACGAGAACATCGAACTGATCCTGCCCAAGGCGGAACAGATTCCGAGCGACATTTATAAAAAAGGTGATACGCTCCGCGCCATCGTGAAGAGCGTCGATAGCGTTAACGGCTCGCCCGTGGTCACCTTGTCGCGTACCTCCGAGATTTTCCTGCAACGTCTGCTCGAAGCCGAAGTGCCCGAAATCTACGACGGCCTCATCACCATCAAGAAGATTGTTCGCGAGCCTGGTCAGCGCGCCAAGATTGCCGTGGAGTCATACGACGACCGCATCGACCCCGTTGGCGCTTGCGTCGGCATGAAGGGAACGCGTATCCATGGCATTGTCCGTGAGTTGCGCAACGAGAATATCGACGTCATCAACTGGACCACCAACCCCGTGTTGCTTATCACCCGTGCCCTTAGCCCGGCCAAGATCACGAACATCGTACTGAGCAGCGACAACACTATGGCCAATGTATACATGGAGAACGACCAAATCAGCCTCGCCATCGGTAAGGGCGGCTACAACATCAAACTCGCTGGCAAGTTGACGGGCTACGAAATCGACGTCTACCGTAACAGCGAAGCCAACAACGCCGAAGAGGATGTCGACCTGCAAGAGTTCTCCGACGAAATCGACCAGTGGGTCATTGACTCGCTGATCAAGATGGGCTGCGACACCGCCAAGAACGTGCTGTCGTACACTCCCGAAGAGGTGGCTTCACGCGCCGACCTTGAAATCGAGACCGTTAGGGATGTGTTCCGCATCCTGAGGGCTGAATTTGAACAAGATGCCGAATAAGCATTGCAATAATCACAAACGAGAAACAAAGAGAAAGAAACTATGTCCGAAGAAACTAATTTCACAATTCGATTATCGAAAGCGGTAAAAGAATTCAATGTGGGAAGGGACACCATTGTGGAATTCCTCGCCAAAAAGGGATTTCAGGTGGAAAACACTCCCAACACGAAGCTCACGGCAGACATGTATGCGCTGCTCGTGAAGGAATATCAGGGCGAGAAGGAAGTGAAGAACGAGGCCATGAAATTGGGTAACCTCTCTTACAAGGGTGGTAGTGTTTCCGTTGATTCGGCATTGCAATCGCCTAAGACTGTGGACGAAGAAGACCACGACGAGGTCATCATTCGCACTAACACGATATCATCGCCAACGAAGAAGACGGCAAAGCCTGCGGCCGAGCCTGAAAAAGTAGTGGCCAAAGAAGAGGCTCCCAAAGAGACCCCAAAAGAGGTCGAGCCTGAAACGAAGGCTCCCGAAAAAGTGGAGCCTGAGAAGAAACCTGAGACGAAGGAAGAGACTTCATCGGGCATCTCCCTGAATATTGTCGGTAAGATAGACCTGGAGCCTAAACCTCGTCAAGAGAAGAAACAGGAAAAGAAGGCCGAAAAGCAACCTGCCCAACCTCAGGAGAAGAAGAAAGAGAAACTCCAGCAACCGAAGCCGGTGGAGAAGGAGAAAAAACAGGAAAATCCTGTCAAAGAGGCTCCTGTGAAGGAGGAAGAAAAGCCTGCCGAGCCAAGGGTCATCAAGCTAGAGGCTCCCAAACTGACAGGTCCTACGGTTTTGGGTACCTTGGAATTGCCCGTCGAGAAGAAAGGCGGCAGACCTGAAGACTCGAAGAAAAAGAAACGCAAACGCATCTCGGGCGCCAAGCCTGAAGGCTCGTCGGAGAACCCGACGGGTCCGAACGTGAATGCGGGTGGCAAGAAACAGGATGGCGGCAAGCAAGGCAAAGGCCAGAAACCCGCCGACCAAGGTGGGAAGAAAGGTCCCAAGGACAACCCGAAGCTTGGCAAGAAGGACAAGAAAGGCAAACGCGAAGAGAAGCCCGAACTGAGCGAAGAAGAGATCTCGAAGCAGATTAAGGACACCTTGGCACGCCTCGCTCCGATGGGTAAGTCCAAGACCTCAAAGCACCGCCGTGAGAAGCGTCAAGCTGTGGCTGGTACCATGATGGAGGAGATGATGCGTCAAGAGGCTGACCAGAAAGTGTTGAAGGTGACCGAGTTTGTCACCGCCAACGAGTTGGCGACCATGATGAACGTGCCTGTGGTGAAGGTCATCGGCACCTGCATGAGCCTCGGTATGCCAGTATCCATCAACCAGCGTCTCGACGCCGAGGCCCTGACCGTGGTGGCCGAGGAGTTCGGCTTCCAAGTCGACTTCGTCAGCGCCGACGTGCAAGAGGCCATCGCTGAGACCGATGAGGTCGACAAGGAAGAGGATCTCGTGCCTCGCGCCCCCGTCGTCACCGTCATGGGTCACGTCGACCATGGTAAGACCAAGCTCTTGGACTACATCCGTAACACCAACGTGGTGGCTGGTGAGGCTGGTGGTATCACCCAGCACATCGGCGCCTATGAGGTGACCACAGAGAGTGGCAAGAAGATCACCTTCTTGGACACCCCTGGTCACGAAGCCTTTACGGCTATGCGTGCCCGTGGTGCCAAGATCACCGACGTCGCTATCATCGTCATCGCTACCGATGACAGCGTGATGCCGCAGACCGTTGAGGCCATCAACCACGCCCAAGCTGCTGGCGTACCTATCGTCTTCGCACTGAACAAAATCGATAAGCCCACTGCCAACCCCGACAAGATTCGTGAGCAGCTGGCCAATATGAACATCCTCGTCGAGAGCTGGGGCGGTAAGTACCAAGACCAGGAAATCGCCGCTAAGATTGGCTTGAACGTTGACGCTCTGCTTGAAAAGGTGCTTCTCGAAGCCGAACTCCTCGACTTGAAGGCCAACCCCAACCGTCTCGCCAAGGGCACGGTCATCGAGTCTGCCTTGGACAAAGGTCGTGGCTATGTGGCCAAGATCTTGGTGCAGAACGGCACCTTGAAGATTGGTGACATGGTGCTGGCTGGCACCACCTACGGTAAGGTGAAGGCCATGTTCGACGACCACAACCGTCCTGTCAAGGAGGCTGGTCCTTCCACGCCGGTGCTGTTGCTGGGTCTGAATGGTGCTCCTATGCCGGGCGACGCCTTCAACGTGATGACCGACGAGCGCGAGGTGAAAGCCATCGCCAATCGTCGTGAGCAGCTGCAACGCGAACAGACGCGTCGCACCAGCCCGCACATCACCTTGGACGAAATCGGCCGTCGTATCGCCATCGGCGACTTCAAGGAGTTGAACATCATCGTCAAGGCCGACGTGGATGGTTCCGTCGAGGCTCTGTCCGACAGCTTGCTGAAGCTCTCCACCGAAGAGGTGCAGGTCAACGTCATCCACAAGTCGGTGGGTGCCATCAGCGAGTCGGACGTCATGCTGGCTTCGGCATCCAACGCCATCATCGTGGGCTTCAACGTGCGTCCTACCGCTCAAGCGCGTAAGATGGCTGAGAATGAGAAGATCGACATCCGTCTGTACTCCATCATCTATACCGCCATCGAAGAAATCAAAGCCGCTATCGAAGGTATGTTGGCTCCCGAAATCGAGGAGGTGGTCACCTGTAACCTCGAAATCCGTGAGACCTTCAAGATCAGCAAGGTCGGCACCATCGCCGGCTGTATGGTCTTGGACGGCAAGGTCACCCGCAATACCAAGGTGCGTGTCATCCGCGACGGCATCGTGATCTACACGGGCGTGCTCGGCTCCTTGAAGCGTTATAAGGACGACGTCAAGGAAGTCAGCGCCGGCATGGACTGCGGCTTGAACATCGAAAACTTCAACGACATCAAGGTCGGCGACATCATCGAGGGTTACACCGAGAAGGAAGTCGCAAGGAAGTTGTAATGCAGATTAAATGCAAAAACCTTGTAGAGACGCGATTTATCGCGTCTCTTTTTTTATTTCAACAAGGACAATATCTTCAACATCTGCTCGCCCAATCCGATAGTGTAGCCCTGTTTCATAAACACCACCTCGCTGTTGGCGTTGGCGATGATGAAGACAGGCCTGTTGTCGGTGTTGATATGCAGGCCATCCGCAATCTCGTCACGGATGACGCCTTCGTCGTCGAGGCCGTAAACGATGCCATCAGGCAAGGCGTTGAAGTCTTTTAGTTGGAACTTGTCGTAGGATTCTTGGTCGCTGAAGACGAAGATGATCGGCAGGTTGCTGTCTTCAAAGTCCTTCCTAAAGGCGGCGATGTCCTGCATGGCGTGTGTCGTCGGCTCGCTGCCTTGGTCCAATAGGCCGAGGATGAAATAGTTGTCCTTGATCAGCTGTTTCGGGTTGCATTCCTCACCCGTCTCCAGGTCGGTGAAATGGCTGTCGGCGAAGAAACTGCCGATGACGTGCAACTCGTTGTCGGGCTGGCGCAACACCAAGCTGACATCGGTGGTCTCACCCGCCTTGATGGTGAAGAACTCGCTGTGGGTCAGGGCTGTGCCGTCCTCCAAGCGGGTGCCTGCCGTGAGGATGTAATAGCCTTCGTCCAAGGGCGTGGGATGGTCGAAAGAGGAGAGCATCATGCCGTCGTCGATGCCAGGGTCCTTGGCGTCGTAGGCCAAGAGGTGGAAGCTGTTGCCGTCAAACTTTTTGATGCTGAAATGCGTGTAGTATTTCGGGTCGGCGACGGAGGCAGTGGGGTAGTAGTGGATGTCGACATAGCCTTGGGCTGCGTTTGTCGGTTCTGAAGCTTCGAAGTCAACGTTAACCCAGTCGTTATCGAAATACTGCACATTGCCGTTGACAGGGTTGATTTGTGCTGCAATGCCCAAACTGCGGGCCATGGCCACGAAGAAAATGTCGCGTGAATGACGGTCGGCCTTGCGGACTTTCAGCACGCCTAATGGCGAGATGGGATACCGCTGAGGATTCAAGTCATCATTGGTGTTGATGTTGTTTTTCACCCAGTCGACGAGTAAAGCGGGGCTGTCGTGGTATTGCATCCACTCTGCCTTGGGGAAGAACTCGGTGAGGGTCTGACGCCACGGCACGAGCATCTCGTTGCTGATGCGAGGGCTGAGGATGTATTGTGCATAGTGCTCAACAGGCATCGAGACGGCCGACGAGGTGATGTCGGGCGTGTAGTCGAAGTGGTCTTTCAAGACATCTAGCGTGACGTCGCGCAGGTCTTTGTCGGAGATGTTTTGCAGCAGGTTCACACCCTTTGTCTCCTGTTGCTTGCTTTGGGCATATTCCACGAAGTCGGCAATGGTCTGGTAGTTGCCCCAGGTCTTCTCGTAGATACGGCACAGGCCTTTGTTGCCCGTGTTGAGGATGAGCTCGTCTTGTGCGGCCTTGCAGGCTTTGATGTAGGCATTGCGCAAGGCGTCTTCTTGGGCCACACGGCGGTCGTTTTCGGCACGCATCTCAGCCGTGATTTCGGGCAAGACGCTGGTTGGGGCGGGCGGCACCATGTCGAACTCGAAGGTGTCGCTTTGGCCTTGCTCATGGTCGAGGGTGATGGTGACATTCTCTTGCTCGCCCGATTTGAAGACTTGGAAGCCGAACTTGCCGTCCTTGGCGGCGTAGGCCATCATGCAGCCCAAGCCGGCGGTGAGCCAGGTCTGGCCGTTCTCGTCCGTCGTCTTCTTGACCACGGTGCAGAACTCGGCGTAGTTGTAAATCTTGAACTCCACGGGCAGGTTGGCCTGTGGCTTGCCGTCCATGTCCACGACGGTGAAGGTGGTCTTGGCGGTCTTGCCGTAGTTGTCCACCACGTTGATTTCCGTGTAGTTGGCGCTGCGGCTGATGACCTCCTCTGGACCGTCGTAGTCGCCAAACACGCGCGTGTGTAATAATAAGGTGCGTGAGGCGGGCTCGTTGAACCAACCTAAGTCAAGCACAGGCTCCGGCTCGCAGGCGCCGAGGAAATGCCAATTTCCATCTACCCATGCTTCCACCCAGGCGTGGTTGTCGTCGCAGTGGGCCCAGCGGGGGGTATAGACCTGTCGTGCAGGGATGCCCACGGTGCGCAAGGCGGTCACCAGCAGTGTCGACTCCTCGCCGCAGCGACCCCACGAGGTCTTGATGGTGGCCATAGGTGCGCTGGTACGGCTGTCGCTGCCCTTGTAGTTGACGTGCTCGTGGCACCAGTGGTTCACTTCGAGGACGGCGTCATATAAAGAGAGGTCTTTCACACGCGCTTTCAGCTCCTCGTAGTAGGTGGCACGGAAACGGTCGAGGTTCTCGTTGTTGACGCGAACGGGCACCACGAAATGCTTGAACTCGCGCTCGGGGACGCTGGCGCCCCAAGGCATCTCTTCTTTGGCCAGGAAGGCATAGTGGATGCACTCGCGGTAATAGTCTTCGGTGTAGTCCACACTGTCGCCGAGCGGCATATATTGGTAGAGGAACTGTAAGGCTTGTTTTTCGTTGAAGGACGTTTCCTTTTCCGACGAGCAGGCCGAGAAGAACACTGCTGAAAGGATGGCAAAGGTAAGGATGATGTTTTTCATAGATGGATTATTTGCTGCAAAGATAGTGTTTATTTCAATCCTTCCGTCAGGAACTTCCGCAAATGGAGGTGGGTAATGCCGTTGTCATCGTTGCGGGTGACAAGAGGTGTCATAGAAATGACATATTTCGGATAGTTGTCCTTGATGGCACGTAGGTTGCCAAATTCACGTTCGCGGGTGGTTTCATCAGCAATGATGAATGCAGCTTGCACATATTTTCGTTGCCCACCTTTCGCTGTGCATACAAAATCGATTTCTCCGGCTTGTAACTGACCGACGGTCACTGTGTAGCCCAAATAGATAAGGTGTTGATAAATAATATTTTCAATCACTTTTTCAATGTCGCCTTCACGACTTTCTCCTGCCAATGCATTACGGATGCCATGATCCTCAAAATAAAACTTGTCATTGTTTTCGAACAGACGTTTGCCGTGGATATCGAATCGGTTCACTTGATGAATCATGTATGCCTCGGTCAGGTACTTGATGTAGTTGGAGACAACGGTCGAGGTCACGTTCTCACCTTGTGACTTCATGAACTTTGCAATGCTGTTGGCTGAGATGAGTTTGCCAGCGTTGTCGGCAAGAAAACGCACTAAGTTTTCCAAGAAGGTCACGTTGCGGATTTGGTTGCGCATGACAACGTCTTTCAAAAGCACGGTATGATAAATGTCCATTTGGTATTCACGCGCATCGTCTTCGTCAAGACCGATTTTTACAAGGCCAGGCAAACCTCCAAATTGGATGTATTGTGACAAGGCATCGTCGCTGTCGGTAAGGTTGTGGAAAGTGAGGAACTCTTGGTAACTGAGCGATTGGATGTAAATCTCTTTGTAACGCCCACCGATGAGCGTGCTCAATTCGTTGCTCAGCATTTTGGCGTTGCTTCCGGTGATGACAATTTCTGCATCGGGTTCTGTATGGAAACTTCTAACACTGCGCTCAAATTCCTCAATGTCTTGAATTTCATCAATAAAGATGTAGTTTTTCTTTCCTTTTTGATAAAGGTTTTCTATGTAGTCGTTTAGCTCCCGATATGTTTGGATGGAGTCGAACTCCCGTTTTTCTTTGTCGATATAAATCACGTTGCTGTTAGCCTCGTTCTGCTTTTGGTCGCGCAATTGCTTCAATAGATAGCTCTTCCCAACCCGTCTTTGCCCTGTCAGGACGATAATCGTGTTTTTTCCGAAATACCTTTCCACCTTGTTGAGGTAGTGTTGCCGAATGATGTTTTCCATGATTTTTTCTTTTATAGAAGAAATTTTCTGCAAAAATATGAAATATTTCTTTTATAGAAGAAATTTATAGCAAAAACTTGAAACATTTCTTTTATAGAAGAAATTTTCTTGAAAAAGTTGAAATTCTTCTTTTATGGAATTCAAGTTTAGCAAATCCCTAATTGGGTGAAAAGATTGATTACTACTATTTTTCAAGGCGGCCTTTTCGTTGAACTTCTTTGGCTTAATTTTTCCTGTGTGGCTTGAGAACAGCAGAGCGAAGAAAGCTAAACAACTAAATAATAAGATAATAATAGTATTTGTGGCAATAATAGAAATTTTCCGTTTTTCATCTTGCATGTTCTGAAAATATGCTATTTTTGCCTTGTCAATCCGAGAGAAAACGGGTTGATGAAGAAAGCGCGTTTTTCGCTTTATTCTGCGATTGGTAAACTTGGACACTTAACTTAATGATGCAAGAATGAGTGAAAGAGGATGCTTCCTTGGAGTGTTGTATTACTACGATGCTACAAGTGGAGTAATTCTATTTCCTTATCTGCATCATGGGAGTCCAAGCCCAACCAATCGAGATAGGGCAAAGATGAATGGCTCCACTCTCTTCTATTGCAAGTTGTTCCCATTTGAGCCGTTTTTGGGGAAATGGTTGATCATTTGAAACTATGGGGTATAAACGAGTGTTTTGTTCTGGTTGTGGGGCCAATGTTGAATTGGATGATAGTAGGGAATTCGGTTTTTGCCGTTATTGCGGAGCACAAATTGCTTTAGATAAAGTGATTGTTGAGCATCGCGGGACTGTCAATGTTAATGGAATTGCTGATACAAGCGCTTTGCTCGAAAGAGCAAAAATGCACCTTGAAGTCAATCGATACGCAGATGCTTTGCAATGTTGTGACCGGTCTCTTGATATTAATCCTAGAAATACGGAAGCCTACATATTAAAGCTGATGGCAGAAACACACTCAACTTCTCGAGATATGCTAGGGAAGAGTATTAAGCCTTTAGAAAAGTATGATAGTTACAAAAAAGCCGTGCGATTTGCCATGCCTGATGTGCAAAAAGAATTGTCTGTCTATAATCAGCAATCAATTGCCCAATTTCAAGCTGAAAAGAACAGAAGAATTGCAGAATTGGAACAGAAGGGAACAGATTTAAATCTACAATACAAAGAGTTGGATGAACGTAGAAATAGAGCAGAAAGTACACATTTTTGGGTTAGTATGCACATTTTTTTCATTATTTTGGTTGTGGTTTTTAGTATTCTTTTAGCGAAAGAGTTGAAAGTAGGATCTGTTTTGTTCATAGTCGTCGGTGTTTTGCTTTTAAGGTTGTTTCGGAAACGTGCTTTGGAGAATGAATCGTTTGCATACAATTATTCTCATACTGTTCAGGAATCAGAAAGCGTCTATGAACAAAGTAAAAAGGAATTCGATGAATGGATGCGTGAAATGAATAGTGATTGTTGATTTCTCTTTTCTTTCCTTGTCATAGAAAAACTTTTCAAGCAAAAAGCATAATCTCTTTATAGATGTCTCCCCAAATCCATTCGCTCGTGAAGGATGCGGATGATTCTTGGCTTGCCGTTTTTCAGTATCCGATAGAAGATGATATGCCTTCCGGAACGTAATCCTCTATACCCAACGCGCACTTTTTCATAGGAGCGCCCAACAGAGTTTGGATCGTCGGCAATGGAATCAAGGGATTGGATCAAATTATGGAAATAGATGTCCGCTTGCTTCTCCGACCAGGCATCAACGGTGTAATACCAAATCTTGCGAAGGTCTTCCTGTGCCTTTTTGGAAAGGATGTAGTTAGCCATTGGCATTCCGTTTAGCTTTCATCTCCAAAAGAAAAGCCTCGGGGTCAAAGTCCTCTACATCAGGACTAGCCTCGCCTTCATCTAAAGCAGCTCTAAGTGCTGCCAAGCGTGCTTCATCTTCTTCCAAACGGCGAAGACCTTCCCGGATGACTTCACTGGCATTGTTATATCTGCCACTGAGGATGCTATTACGAATGAAATCCTCATAATGAGGACCAATAGATGCGGTTACTGTTCTGCCCATAGTAGTACGTTTTAATGCTGCAAATGTAAGAATATTTCTTACAATGTTTAACGTATTTTGAAAAAAATGACAAAAAGGTGGTAATCTTACCACCTTTTAGCCAATATTATTTCTGGTTCGCTTCGTGCCTCGCGATGACGCGAAGCGACGACAAGCCAACTAAACCATAAACTCTTCCAAAGAGGAGAACAATATCTCTTTGAGTTCCTCTTTGTGCTCGGGCGTGGTCTGCGTGAACAGGAAGCCCCACACACTCATGGCGGGGTTCATGATGTCGCGGGTCTCCAACACGCCATGGAAGTGCCGCTTGATGCGCTCGAAGTCGAGCTTGCGGTTGGTGTCGTAAGGCTTGTCTAAGACGATGAAGCTGAACACGTCGTTCTCGATGCCGTCCCACATTGTGGCGTAGTCGGGGTGGATGCCCTCGAAATAGCACTGTACAGGCAGCAGGTGGCAGGTGTGACGCGTCAGGTCGTTGAGGCACATGCCGGCGAAACGCAGCGGGTTGACCTCGATCGGGATGGCACGACCCGAGTTCTTGTCGACGCGGAACTCCACGTGCATCGGGAAGTTTTTCAGTCCGAGCACGCCGTTCAGGTCGATGCAGAACTGGTTGAAAGCCGGATAGTTGGCCTCGAAGATCTGCTTGCTCATGCAGTAGAGGCGGTCGCTGACATCGGTCTCGTCCTTGAAGATATGGTGGAAGATGTTGATGATGTTGGGCTTGCCCTCGGCATCATAGTAGGCATCCACGGCATATTCCTCGCCTTCGATGAACTGTTCAAGCACAAACTTCTCGCTGCGCACCACGGTCTCGGGGAACACGGCGCACTGCTTGGCGAAGTTGTGGTCGATGTCGTCCAAAGCGGCCTGCCATTCAGCCTTGTTGCGGACGATGTACACGCCCACGCTGAGGAAGCCAACTGCGGGTTTCAGCACCAAAGGCAGCGGCAACTCGTCGGGGTTGAGGCTGCGCAAGGCTTTCATCTCCACCTCCTTGTAATAGAAGTCGGGATAGATTTGCTGGCAGATGCGACGGAAAGCGGCCTTGTCCTTCAGGATCTTGACCTTTTTCACCAACTCCGACTCGGGCAGCTGGGCATAGAGCCACACCAAGGCATTCTCGGAGACGGCATAGAGTTGGTTGGTTTGGTTGTATCTTTCAACGAACTGTTTGTCGTCCAAAAGGTTGAGTTGGTGGCCTTGGTGTTTCAGCACCTCGGCCATGTCGTTATGCAAAACGGGGATTTGTTTCTCTTCCAGATAGGCCACCAAAGGGGCGGAAACGTATGGTTTTTCTAAAATGATCATCTCAAAATGTTTTGTGTTCTGTCAGGGCCGTACGAAACGAATTTGATCGGCACGCCGACGTAGTTTTCAATGAATTTGATGTAGTCTTCCAGCTTCTGCGGAATCTTGCCTTCGATTTTCTGCTGCCAGCCGGGGAGTTCCGTGTAGACAGGTTCCATGGTCTCGGTGCAGGCGGCGAAGGGCAGATGCTTGGTCTCTTATCCGTTGTAGCGGTAGGCGGTGGCGACTTTCAGGGTGGCGAAGTCGTCCATCACGTCGCTCTTCATCATCATCAGGTCGGTGACGCCGCTGAGCATGACGGCATATTTCAGCGCAGGTAGGTCGAGCCAGCCGCAACGACGTGGACGACCCGTGGTGGCACCAAACTCGTGACCGTTTTGGCGGAGCATCTCGCCCGTCTCGTCAAACAACTCGGTGGGGAAGGGGCCTGTGCCCACGCGGGTGCAGTAGGCCTTGAAGATGCCGTACACTTTGCCGACTCTGCTTGGAGCAACGCCCAAGCCAGAGCAAACACCCGCAGCGATGACATTCGACGAGGTCACGAAAGGATAGCTGCCGAAGTCCACATCGAGCATGGAGCCCTGGGCGCCTTCGGCCAGCACTTTCTTGCCGTTGTCGAGGGCCTCGTTGATGAAGTATTCGCCGTCGACGAACTGATATTGCTTCAGGTATTCGATGCCTTCGAACCACAGCTTCTCGTACTCGGCGAAGTCGAGACCGTCGAGTTGGAAGCCTTGCATTTCGAAGCCGAGGCCGGCAATTTGCTGCAGGTGGGCTTTCTTCAGGCTCTCGTATTTCTCACGGAAGTCGGGCGCGTTGATGTCGCCGATGCGGAGACCCCTGCGGGCGGTCTTGTCGGTGTAGGTGGGGCCGATGCCTTTCAGCGTGGTGCCGACTTTCATCTTACCTAAGGCCTTCTCGTTGGCGGCGTCCATGGCGCGGTGGGTGGGCAGGATGAGGTGGGCGCGGTTGGCGATCATCAAAGTCTGACGCAGATCGAAGCCAGCTTCGCGCAGACCTTCGATCTCACCTTTTAATATATGTGGCTCGATGATGACGCCGTTGCCGATGAGGTTGATGCAGCCAGGGGTGAGCACGCCCGAAGGGATGTTGTGCAGCACAAACTTTCTGCCTTCAAACTCGATGGTGTGACCGGCATTGGGCCCGCCTTGGAAACGGCAGACGATGTCATAGTTCGGGGTGAGGGCATCGACGACCTTGCCTTTGCCTTCGTCGCCCCATTGTAAGCCTAAAAGTATGTCTATTTTGTTCATATTTTCTTTGTTTTGCTTTCAGCTCTCAGCAATCAGCTTTCAGCAGGCTAAACCTAGCTGATAGCTGACTGCTGATGGCTGACTGCCAATTATAAACTTTCAACTTTTCTTATGTCCATAAAATATCAACGAATGATGCGTAATCTCCACCCCCAGTTGCTCTTCTATCGATTTTTGGATCTCCAAAAGGCGCGGGTCGCAAAACTCCATGACGGTTTCGGTCTCCAGGTCGATGAAGTGGTCGTGCTGGCGGAACTTGTAGGAGCGTTCGTACTGAGCGCAGTTGTGCCCAAACTGGTGCTTGATGACCAAGCCGCAGTCGAGCAGCAACTCGATGGTATTATATAAGGTGGCCCTGCTGACGCGGTACTTGTTGTCTTTCATCTGGTTGTACAGCGAGTCGATGTCGAAGTGCCCGTTGGTCGAGTAAATCTCCTTGAGGATGGCGAATCGCTCGGGGGTCTTGCGCAACTTCCTCCGCTGCAGGTAGTCGATGAATAACTTCTTGACGGCCAGATAGGTATTGTCAAATGAGTCTTTCATTTTTCAGGTCGTGATGTTGGCGCAAAGATAAGTGTTTTTTCAGAACAATTCTAAATAATTCACATTATTTTTAATTGCTCTTACGCACCACTTTTTGGATCTCCTTGAGCTGGTTCAGTTTGGCGATGAGGTCGTCGAGTTCCTTGGTGTTATGCACGTAGATAGAGATGGTGGCTTCCACCACGTCTTGCTTGGCCTCCATGTGGAGCGAGTGCAGGTTGAGCTGCAATTCGTTGGAGAGCAGGTTGGTCATGCGGTTGAGCAGGCCCTTGGTGTCCAAGGCGGTGATTTTCAACTCGGCGAGGAAGGCGATTTCGCTCTTGGGTTGCCATTTGGCCTTCACGATGTTGTTGCCGAAACGCGACGAGAGCTGGATGGCCTTGGGGCAGTTGCTCCTGTGGATTTGCAGCGGCTCCCCGGGGAAGCTGAAGGCGATGACGTCGTCGCCAGGGATGGGGTTGCAGCAGGTCGACACATTGAAGTCGAACTCGCCCGAGGTGGTGATGGACGGCGTCTCGTCTTTTTCCTTGTTGTTGCCCAGCAGGCCGAAAGTGATGTAACGCACGAAACTGCTGCCGTTTGTTTGTGGCTTGAGCACGCTGCGGATGAGGCGCTCGTCGATTTTGCCCGTGGCCACCTGGTAGTAGAAGTCAATGGTACTGGTCAGCTTTTCGGCCGCCATCACCTCGTTACGGTTGGCTTTGGAAGGCTCAAGGGAGAGTTTGCGCATGATTCCCTCGAACTTCTGCTCGCCTTCTTCGCGGAAGCCACGGCGGTATTCCTTGATGCCGCTCTTGAGTCGCGACTTGGCCGTGGCGGTGGCCAAAAACTCAAACCATTTCTCCTGGGGATGCTGCGACTCGGAGGTGATGATCTCCACCTGGTCGCCCTTGGTGAGTTTGCGGTCGAGTTGCGACAGCTGGCTGTTGACGTTGGCGGCGATGCTGTGGTCGCCGATTTCGCTGTGGATGTTATAGGCGAAGTCGAGCACGGTGGAGCCTTTGGGCAGCGTGATCATCTTGCCCTGCGGGGTGAACACGTATATCTCGTCGGAGAAGAGGTCGAGCTTGAAGTTGTCGACGAATTCGATGGCGTTTTCGGCTTTGTTGTTGATGAGGTCTTGCGCCTTCTTCAGCCATTCGTCGAAGCCGCTTTCGGTCTTGTCGTCGTCAGTCTTGTATTTCCAATAGGCGGCAAAGCCTTTTTCGGCGATTTCTTCCATGCGTTGGCTGCGGATTTGCACCTCCACCCAGTTACCCGTCGGTCCCATCACCACGGCGTGTAGGCTTTCGTAGCCGTTGGCTTTCGGGAACGAGATCCAGTCTTTCAACTTGCGGGTATAGGGACGATAACAGTCGGTCAGCACGGCATAGATTTTCCAGCATTCCATGCGTTCCTGCTCCTTCGGACAGTCGGCAATCAGACGGACGATGAACGATCCGTAGAGTTCTTCGAAGGCCAACTCCTTGTCCATCATGCGTTTCCATACAGAGTTGACCGAGCGTTCCTTGATTTCAGCCCTAGCCTTGATGCCGTTTTTCTCCAATTCGGCCTTGATGGGGGTGATGAAGTCGCGCAGCTCGCCCATGCGTTTGCCGCGCACGTCGTCCATGCGCTTGCGGATGTTGTAATAGATGGTGGGGTTGGTGTATTTCAGCGATAGGTCTTCCAACTCGATTTCGATGGCATGGAGGCCGAGGCGATAGGCGAGGGGAGCATAGATATAGGTCGTCTCCGAGGCGATTTTCAGCTGCTTATGCTTGGGCATCGAGTCCAAGGTGCGCATGTTGTGGAGGCGGTCGGAGAGCTTGATGAGCACCACGCGGATGTCGTACGACAGCGACGAGATGACCTTCCTGAAGTTCTCGGCCTGTGCACTCTCGGCGCCTTCCAGGTTTTCGAATTTGGTGAGGCCGTCCACCACGCGTTCCACCTTCTCGCCAAACATCTCACGGATGTCGTCAAGGGTGTATTGCGTGTCTTCCACCACGTCGTGCAGCAGGGCACAGATGATGGAGGTGCGGCCCAGACCGATGTCGTGGGCAGCGATGGTGGCCACCTCGATGGGATGGTAGATGTAAGGCTCGCCCGAGCGGCGACGTTGGTCCTTGTGGGCCTCCACGGCAAAGTAGAACGCCTTGTCGACCATCTCCAGGTCAGCGGCTTCCTTACGCGTCTGCCAAGCGTCGATGAGGCGTTGGTGCCGTCGTTCGATTTCCTCTTTCTCTTCTTTGGAATAGGTGTCGGGTAAAGCTGGTGTCATAGGTATTTGCATTTTTAGACCGCAAAGTTAGGGATAATCTTTTTTATCCAAGGTGTTTTGGAGGGGAATTTTTTCTTATTTTTGCGCCCATAATGAAAAACATCCGTAATTTTTGCATCATCGCCCATATCGACCACGGCAAATCGACCCTGGCCGACAGGCTTTTGGAACTTACCCATACGCTCAATGACAAAGAACTCGTCGACCAGGTTTTGGACGACATGGACCTTGAGCGCGAGCGCGGCATCACCATCAAGAGCCACGCCATCCAGATGAAATACAACTACAAGGGCGAGGAGTACACCCTCAACCTCATCGATACTCCCGGTCACGTCGACTTCTCCTATGAGGTGTCGCGCAGCATCGCGGCCTGCGAAGGCGCCTTGCTCGTGGTGGATGCCACGCAAGGCATTCAGGCCCAGACCATCGCCAACCTTTATTCTGCCCTCGAACACGACCTTGAGATCATCCCCGTGATGAACAAAATCGACATGGACAGCGCCATGGTCGACATCGTGGAGGACCAGATGGTGGACCTCTTGGGCTGCGACCCTTCGGAAATCCTGAAGGTCAGCGCCCGCACGGGAGAAGGCGTGCCCGCCGTGCTCGATGCCATCGTGGAACGTGTTCCCTGCCCGAAGGGCGACCCCGAAGCACCGCTGCAAGCCCTCATCTTCGACTCAGTGTTCAACTCGTTCCGAGGCATCATCGCCTATTTCCGCATCATGAACGGCACCATGCACACCAACGATTTGGTGAAGTTCTTCGCCACGGGCAAGGAATACAACGCTGATGAGATTGGCGTGTTGCAGCTGAAGCAGGTGCCTAAGAAAGAGCTTTCTGCGGGCGATGTGGGTTACATCATCTCGGGCATCAAGACCTCGAAAGAGGTCAAGGTGGGCGATACCATCACGCATGTCGAAAGGCCTTGCGCCGAGCCGGTGGCGGGCTTCGAGAACGTGAAACCTATGCTGTTTGCGGGTATCTACCCCGTCGATGCAGATGACTATGAAGAGTTGCGTGCTTCGTTGGAGAAGTTGCAACTCAACGACGCTTCCTTGGTTTGGGAGCCTGAGTCGTCGGCGGCCTTGGGTTTCGGTTTCCGCTGCGGCTTTTTGGGCCTCTTGCACATGGAAATCGTCCAGGAACGCCTCGATCGCGAGTTCGACATGGACGTCATCACCACGGTGCCCAACGTCTCGTTCAAATGTTTCAAGACCGATGGCGAGATGATCGAGGTGCACAACCCCAGCGGCTTGCCTGAGGTGACGAAGATCGACCACATCGAGGAGCCGTATATCATCGCGCAAATCATCTCGAAGAACGAGTTCACGGGTCCCATCATGACGCTCTGCATCGACCGTCGTGGCGTGCTGAAGAACCAGGTCTATCTCTCCACCGACCGCGTGGAGCTGACCTTCCAGATGCCTCTGAGTGAAATCGTTTTCGACTTCTACGACAAGCTGAAATCCATCTCGAAGGGCTATGCCTCCTTCGACTACCATATCGCCGGCTATCAGGATGCCGACTTGGTGAAACTCGACATCATGCTCAACGGCGAGTCCGTCGATGCCCTCTCCACCTTGATACACCGTGGCCATGCCTATGACTTCGGTCGTCGCATGTGCGAGAAGCTGAAGGAATTGATACCTCGTCACCAGTTCGACATCGCCATCCAGGCGGCCATCGGAGCGAAGATCATCGCTCGCGAGACGGTGCGCCAGGTGCGTAAGGACGTGACGGCGAAGTGCTACGGCGGCGACGTCTCCCGTAAGCGCAAGCTGTTGGAGAAACAGAAGGCTGGTAAGAAACGCATGAGGCAAATCGGCAATGTCGAGGTGCCGCAGTCGGCGTTCCTCGCTGTCTTGAAATTAGATTAAAATTGGTAGAGACGGTGTGCACACCGTCTCTACAACAATCAACGATAAACAATTCAACAATTCAACAATCAACAAATAAACAACAATGGAACACCTTATCCCTGCATGGATGTTAATCCCCTTCGTCGTGATGCTCCTCTGCATTGCGGTCTTGCCATTGCTGCCCAAGGTGGGCGAGTGGTGGGAACACAACCTTCACAAACTGTATGTGTCGCTCATCCTCGGCGTGCCCGTGGGCATTTGGCTTTGCGTGAACGGCATGAGTCACGAACTGATTCATCAGATGATCTTCGACTATGTGCCCTTCATCTTGCTGTTGATGGCCCTGTTCGTCACCACGGGCGGCATCTGCATCAAGGGTGACCTTGTGGCAAAGCCAATCACCAACACCATCATCCTTGGCATCGGCTGGCTTCTGGCCTCGTTTATGGGTACCACGGGAGCGGCCATGCTGCTGATACGCTTGGTGTTGCAGACCATCTCGCAGCGTAAGTACAAGATGCACACAGTCCTCTTCTTCATTGCTATCGTGGCCAACTGCGGCGGTCTGCTGTCGCCCCTCGGCGACCCGCCCTTGTTCCTGCTGTTCCAGAAAGGCGCCAGCTTTGGATGGTGGATGCAGAATATGTTCCTCGAATGGCTCGTCACGGGTATCTTGCTGCTGGTTGTCTATTTCTTGGTTGATACTTATTTCTACCGCAAGGAGCCTAAGGAAAACCTCGCAGCCGACGAAGCCCAACAAGTGTCGCTGCAGTTCTCTGGACTCATCAATATCGTGTGGTTGCTCTGCATCATCGCCAGCACCATGTTTATCAACAAGACCTACATCCCTGCCATGGGAGGCGAACATGCCCCGTGGTATTTGAGACTCTTGCGCGAGTGGGTGTTTATCGCCATCATCGTGTGCTCGTGGCTGACCACGAAGAAGAAAGCCCGCACCGACAACAACTACTCGTGGGTGCCTATCCTCGAAGTGGCTTGTGTGTTCGTCGGCATCTTCGCCACGATGACACCTGCCCTGATGTTCCTCGAACAGATGAAAGAGACCATCCAAGGCTTCATCAGCCAGCCTTGGCAGTATGTCTATTGCACCGGTGTGCTGTCGGCCTTCCTCGACAATGCGCCTACTGCAATGGTGTTCAACTCCATGGCTCCTTATGGCGACATCGTGGGTCTGGCTGCCGACCCGTTCCTGAAAGCCATCTCGATGGGTGCCGTGTTCTTCGGCGCTCTGACCTATATCGGCAACGGCCCCAACTTTATGGTGAAGTCCATCGCCGAGCAGGAAGGCATCAAGATGCCGTCGTTCTTCGGCTATATGGCCAAGTTCTCGCTCGTCGTGTGCCTGCCCATCTACGTGATTGTGCAACTCATATTCATCTAATAGCACAAAAGCATGTCCGACGGTATTCTCTATGAGATTGCAATGACGCAACTGCCTGGTATCGGTGATATCAGCGGCAAGAAGTTCGTGCAGTATTGCGGCAGCGCCGAGGCCGTCTTCAAAGAGACACGCAAGTCGTTGGAGAAGATTACGGGCATGAGGGAGGCTTCCATCGACGCCATCTGCAAGCCGAAGGAATACATGAGAAGGGCGGAGGAAGAGATTGCCTTCATGGAGAAAAACGCCATACAGCCCTTGTTCTTCCTCGACTCCGACTACCCGCGCCGCCTCTTGCAGTGCGACGACGGCCCGATGATGTTGTACTACAAAGGCAAGGCCAATCTCAATGCCAACCGTGTGGTGGCCATCGTCGGCACGCGCAACATCACCGAATATGGCAAGGAGAACTGCAACCAGCTGGTGGAAGACTTGAAAGACGACAATGTCTTGATTGTGAGTGGTTTGGCATATGGTGTCGACACCTGCGCCCATAAGGCATCGGTGAAAAACGGCATCCCGACGGTCGGCGTGATGGGCAGCGGAATGCAGCAGATTTATCCCGCGCCGAATAAGAAATTGGCGTCCGACATGGTGCAGCAGGGTGGCGGCATCCTCACGGAATGTATCAGCGGCACTTTGCCCGACCGGGAGAACTTCCCGCGTCGTAACCGTATCATCGCTGGCATGGCCGATGCCGTGGTCGTCATCGAGTCGGCGATGAAAGGTGGCTCGTTGATCACTGCCGACCTGGCCAACTCCTACAGCCGCGACGTGTTCGCCTATCCTGGCCGCGTCATGGACCTCTACAGTCAGGGATGCAACTACCTCATCCGCACCAACCGCGCCCATCTCATGGAGAGCGTGCTCAACCTGCGTTATATCATGCGCTGGGACTCGGAGTCGAAGACGGAGAAGCAAACGGCCTTGTTCCGTGAGTTCACGCCTGAGGAGAAGTTGGTGATGGACTGCTTCGGTGCCAATGCCGTCATCAACCTCGACGACATCATCGTGAAGACGGAGCTGCCGACGACGAAGATTGCGGCCATCCTGTTGACTTTGGAATTTGACGGCGTGCTGATGGCATTGCCCGGAAAACGTTACCAGAAATGTTAGGCAAGGTCATCAAATCGACGGGCAGCTGGTACATCGTCCTCGACGAGACAGGACGGCAGTGGGAGTGCCGTTTGCGTGGCAAAATCCGCTTGGATGGCATCCGTAGCACCAACCCTGTTGCCGTGGGCGACAACGTGCAGTTTGAGCAGGAGCCTGGTAAGGAGACCGGCGTCATCAAGAAGATCGAGCCGCGCGACAATGTGATTGTCCGCCAGTCGGTCAACCTGAGCAAAGCCTCGCATATCATCGCCGCCAATGTGGATTTGGCCATCGTGGTGGCCACCATCGCCCAGCCCCGCACCTCGACGGGCTTCATCGACCGTTTTCTGGTCACCGCCGAAGCCTACCACATCCCCGCCGCCTTGATTTTCAACAAGTGCGACCTCTACACCGACGAGCAAATAGGGGAGATGTGCGTGCTGATGGAATACTACCAAAGCCTCGGCTACACCTCGTTCGGCGTGTCAGCCAAAACGGGCTTCCAAGTCGACCAACTGAAGGATTTGATGAAGGGTAAGATTTGCTTGTTCTCCGGCCATTCCGGTGTGGGCAAGTCGGCCCTCGTGAACGCCCTTGACCCCTCGTTGAATGTCCGTATCGGCGAGATTTCGGACTACCATGAGAAAGGCAAGCACACCACCACCTTTGCAGAGATGCATCGTCTAGGATTCGGTGGATGGATTGTCGATACGCCTGGTATCAAGGAATTTGTGCTGTACGACCTTGAGAAAGAGACGCTGGCGCAGCGTTTCCCCGAGATGCGTAACCTGATGAGCGAATGCCGTTTCGCCAACTGCACCCACACACACGAACCCGGTTGTGCGGTGAAAGCCGCTGTCGAAAACGGTGACATCGCCGACTGGCGTTATGTGAATTACATCCGGATGATGACCGACGAAAGCCATGAATCTGTGAAAGAAGAAGGATTGTAGGGACGCATCGCATGCGCCCGTAAAAACGCAAGGAATATGAAAATCGCCTTATTTGGAAAGACCATTGCCTCCGAAAACGGGGAATATATGCGGCAATTGTTTAAGGAACTGGCCGATAATGAAGTAGATATTGTTGTCTACCAGCCTTTTGCCGATATCGTCGCTGCCTTCATCCCGCAAGGCCTACACTATGATGTCTTCACCTCTCATGACGACTTAAACGCCGACCTGTTGTTCTCCATCGGCGGCGACGGCACCATCCTCGACACGGTGCCTTTCGTCCTCGACTCGGGCATCCCCGTGGCGGGCATCAACATGGGCCGCTTGGGTTTCCTCTCTGGCATCTCGAAAAACGAAATCGCCATGGCGGTAAAGAGCGTCATTACAGGCGATTATGCCGTTGAGCAACGCACCTTGTTGGAGCTGGTCTCGCCCGAGAAAGTCTTCGACGACGTGAAATATGCCCTCAATGAGCTGAACGTCATCCGCAATCCAGAACATAGTCTTTTGGCTATCAAGGTGTTTGTCGACGATGTCTACCTCAACACCTATTGGGGTGACGGCATTTTGTTGGCCACCCCGACGGGCTCCACGGCCTATTCGTTGAGCGCCGGCGGCCCCATCATTGCGCCGAATGCGAAAAACTTCGTCATTACGCCTATCGCCACGCATAATTTGACGGTGCGTCCCGTCGTCATCCCCGACGACAGCACCATCCGTATCCAGGTGGAAGGACGTGAGAAGAAATTCGTCTTCAGCATGGACTCAAGGAGCTGTACCTTAGACACTTCCGTTCAACTCGAGGTGCGCAAGGCCGACTTCTGTCTCAACCTGGTCAGGATGCGCGGTGAGGACTTTTTCAGCACTATTCGTAACAAATTGATGTGGGGAAAAGACAATAGAAACTGATTTCTGTCGTTTTCATTGGAAAAATTCGTATTTTTGCAGTTTTGAATGACTATGTATAGAAAAATTCGTTTCTTATTGATAATGAGTTTCTTGGCTGTTTTTTCGCAAGTCAAGGCTCAGTTTAACGACCCCCAAACCTTGGAGATCGGGCCGCATGTCGGTGCCAGTTATTACATGGGCGACCTCAACCCGATGTATCCTTTCGCCCAGTCGAGATTGCAATATGGTGGTTTGGTGCGTTTTAACTACGACAACCGTTGGACGTTCCGTTTTACCTATTCCCATGCCACGGTGACGGCATCCGACGAGGTCATCAAATGGCGCCCTGAACGCGGATTGAATTTCACCTCGAAAATCAACGACTTCAGCATTGTGGCCGAGTTTAATTTCATCGAATACTACACAGGAAACCCGAAAAAGAACGTGTCGCCTTACATCTTCGGTGGCATTTCGGTGTTCCATTACAAGACTTTCGCAACTGTCGGCGACCAATTGGTCGACCTGCGCGATTACGATACGGAAGGCCCGCAAGACCCTGATGCGAAGTGGTACGACAAGATGTTTGGCAAGGGCGTCCCTGTCGGCGTGTCCATCCCCTTCGGCTTTGGCGTGAAGTTCTCATTGTCGCGTCACATGGCCGCAGCGGTGGAATGGAGCATGCATAAGACCTTCACCGATTATCTCGACGATGTCGCCAAAGTGTACCCCGAGGTGCATGCCATTTACACTACAGAGGATGGCACGTCATACGACTTGACAGACCCGACGGGCAACTATATCGCAGGCCATCAGCGTGGCAACTCATCGTTCAAAGACTGGTACGGCATGGCTCGCGTGTCGTTGACCTGGAAATTCAACCTGCCCGACGGCAGAGGCTGTAACCTTAGCAAATTCTGACCATGGAACTGAAAGACCAACTGATGCAACAAATCGACCGTGAGCGTCTGCCGCAGCACATCGCCATCATCATGGACGGCAATGGCCGTTGGGCCAAGGAACGTGGCAAGCAACGTCTCTTTGGCCACCAAAGCGCCATCCAGTCGGTGCGGGAGGTGAGCGAGGCCTCAGCGGAGATTGGCGTACCCTACCTGACTTTGTATGCCTTCTCCACCGAGAACTGGAACCGTCCCCTGGCCGAAGTCACTGGACTGATGTCGCTGCTGGCGACGACCATCACCAAAGAGGTCAGTACGATGAACAAAAACAGCATCAAGTTGAACGCCATCGGTGACTTGAAGAGTCTACCCAAGGCCAACTATGAACAGCTGATGCAAGCCATCGCCGACACGAGCCACAACACAAGGATGACTTTGACTTTGGCTTTGAGCTATTCGGGCCGTTGGGACTTGAAACAGGCAGCACAGCATATGGCACAGGACGTCGCGCAAGGAAAACTGCTGCCCGACGCTATCGACGACGCCGTCATTTCTTCGTACCTCTCCACGGCAGGCATGCCTGACCCTGAACTGCTCATCCGCACCAGCGGTGAGGAACGCATCAGCAACTTCCTGCTGTGGCAGTTGGCTTATTCCGAATTGTATTTCACTCCAAAATATTGGCCCGACTTCCGCAAGGCCGACCTTTACGAAGCGATTCTCAACTATCAGCATCGTGAACGCCGCTTCGGGAAGACCAGCGAACAAGTGACCGCCAAATGAATATTAGAGCTATGCGATTGAGATATTTACCTATACTACTGTTCCTTACGATGCTCCTGGGCCTCGGGAGCGGTGCATTTGCACAAATCCAAATTGGCGACGACCTGTCGGAGATCGACTATGCGCATCCGCAGAAGTACGAAATCGGCGGCATCGTCGTGGATGGCGCCAAGTATGTCGACGGCTCAATGCTGAGCATGATTGCCGGCTTGAGGGTGGGAGAGACCATCACCATCCCGGGTGACGAGATTGCCACGGGCATCCGCAAGATATGGGAACAGGGCCTCTTCGAGGATGTGGCCATCAACGCCACCGAATTTGTGGGCAACAAAGTCTTCCTTCAAATCGTCATCAAGGAAAAACCTCGTGTGTCCAAGTTCTCCCTAAAGGGCATCAAGAAAAGCGAGGCTGACGACATCCGCAACAAGATCAACCTGTCGAGAGGCGACATTGCCACCGAGCATTTGTTGACCAAGACAACGCGCATCATCGAGGATTTCTACTACGAAAAGGGCTTCTATAATGTGGCTATTGACATCCAACAAGTGCCCGATACCGTCCGTGAGAACTATATCGATATGGTCATCAACATTGACAAGGGACAAAAGGTGAAGATTGGCAAAATCAATGTGATTGGTAACGAGAACCTCTCTGACGGACAGATATATACGGCGATGAAGGAGACCAAGCAAAGGGGCAATTTCGACCCCTTGAATCCCTTGGGACCATTGGTGATAAACACCCTAGCCGATGTGTTTACCTTGCATCCTTTGAGAGCCATCAATGGTGTGGAAGAGTATTTCTACGACAATTACCGCCCTCGCATCTTCAAAAGCTCGAAATATCTGGAAAAGAACTACGAGGAGGATAAGAAACACATCATCGAGAAGTACAATGCCAAAGGCTACCGTGACGCCCGTATCGTCAGAGATTCGGTGTATCGTATTGATGAAAACAACCTCGGTATCGACCTCGTCATCGATGAGGGCAATAAATACCACTACCGCAACATCTCTTGGACAGGCAATACCAAATATACCGACGAGACCCTAAATGCTATCTTGGGCATCAAGAAAGGCGACGTTTATAATAAGGAGTTGCTCGACAAGAACTTGAACTACAGCGAGACCAATTTGGATATCAGCTCGTTGTATATGGACGATGGCTACCTCTTCTTCCGCGTCGACCCTGTGGAAGTGGCTGTAGAAAACGACTCGATCGACCTTGAAATACGTCTTACCGAAGGCAAGCAGGCCCGCATCAGCAACGTGACGCTGTCGGGCAACACCAAGACTTATGACCATGTGGTTTTGCGTGAGCTTTATACCCGTCCTGGACAGCTGTTCAGCCGAAGCGATGTGGTGCGCTCCGTCCGTGAGTTGGCCACGCTCGGCTTCTTCAATCAGGAGTCCATCAACCCCGATGTGCAGCCTAATCCTTCCGACAACACCGTCGACATCGGCTATTCTGTTGAGGAAGCCGCCGCCGACCAAATCCGATTCTCGGCGGGTTTCGCCGCTGGCTATCTGATGTTGGAGGCAGGCCTTCAGTTCTCCAACTTCTCGATGCGTAACATCTTCAACAAGAAAGCTTGGAAGCCTCTGCCGATGGGCGACGGACAGAAACTCGCCTTGACCGTGAGTACCTTGGGCAGAAGATACATTACCTATAGCATTTCGTTTACCGAGCCATGGTTGGGTGGTCGCAAGCCCAACGCTTTTTCGGTTTCGTTTTACCAAGCGTTCTATACTAACAACTACGAGAGGACGGATGAAAAATATGGTTGGTTCAACATGACGGGTGGTACCATCGGCTTGGGCCGGCGCTTGACCTGGCCTGACGACTACTTCTCGCTGTTCCAAGGACTCAACTTTAAGCGTTACAAGCTGAACAACTATCTGTCGTCGTTCCTTTCCGTGGGTGATGGCAATGGAGCCTTCAACCTCATCAGTTATAGCTTTGTGCTGTCACGTAACTCGGTAAGCCAGCCCCTCTATCCGCGCAGTGGCTCCGAGTTCCAGCTGGGATTGGAAATCACACCTCCCTATTCGCTGTTCACCAATAAGGATTACACCAACCTTTCTGACAACGAAAAATACAAATGGATCGAGATGCACCGCTGGACCTTTAAGGCTGTATGGTACACCGAACTCTATGAGAAACTCGTGATGATGACCCGCGTGCGCTTCGGCTATTTGGGCCACTATAACAAGCAGATTGGGCCTACGCCCTTCCATCGTTACTTCATGGGCGGCGATGGCTTGAGCGGCTATTCCATGGACAGCCGCGAGCTGGTGGGTATGCGTGGTTATGCCAACAACTCGCTGACGCCTGGTGCCTATAACAATTCCAACCAAGGTGGCGACATGTTCACGAAATACACCTTGGAGCTGCGTTATCCGCTCTCTTTGAATCCGCAGGCCACAATCTATGCATTGACCTTCCTCGAAGCTGGTAACTGCTGGCTCGGGTTCAAGGACTTCAACCCCTTTGACGTGAAGCGTTCGGCAGGCCTTGGCGTGCGTATCTATCTGCCTATGTTCGGCTTGCTTGGCCTCGACTGGGGCTATGGCTTCGACGATGTCTATGGCACGACAGGTAATAACCACAGCCAGTTCCACTTCTCTATTGGAGGATCGATTGATTAGTTGAGAGTTTAGAGTTTAGAGTTTAGAGTTGAGAGTTTGGAGACGCTTTGCGTCATTGCGAGGAGGAACGACGAAGCAATCCAGTTTTGAATTTTTGAATCTTGAATTCGTTTTTGGAACGATTATTGATAACTAAGAGAACAAACAACAACAAAATACGACAATGAAAGCATTTAAAACCTTGATTTTGACCGCTGCCTTGGTTTGTGGCGGCATGATGACCACTCAAGCACAGATATTGGGTGGCGCACAGAAGATCGTCTATGTCGATTCCGAATACATCATGGAAAACATTCCGGAATATGGTGATGCTCAGGAAGAGTTGAACTCCCTTTCAACGAAATGGCAGAATGAAGTGAAAGCCATTTACGACAAGGTCTCGGAGATGTACAACAAGTACCAAACGGAGATGCTGCTTCTTTCTGAAGACCAGAAGCGCGCCCGTGAGCAGGCCATCATCGACAAGGAACAGGAAGCCAAGAACCTGCAGATGCAGTACTTTGGCTCGGAAGGCCAACTCTATCAAAAACGTAACGAGTTGGTGCAACCTATTCAAGAAAAGGTCTATACGGCCATGAAAGAAGTGGCTCAAACAAGAAACTATGCTTTTATCCTTGACCTGGCCTCTGGCACATCGGTGCTTTATGCCAATGAAAAGAACGACGTCAGCGACGAGGTGCTCGACCAACTCGGCAACGTGATGCAGACCGTTCGTCGCGAGGACCGTCGCAAGGCTAACACGGGCAATGTGGGTGGCACCACGGGTGGCACTTCAAAAACCAGCAAAAGTGGCAATACCGTAAAGCCTGGCAAATCCAAGAATTAATGGAATAAACGGCAAACGAACGTAAATTCTTTGTATCTTTGCCGCTCCAATGTCAAATAAAAAAGAGTTAAATTATTAAATGTCAATAAAATGAAGAAAGTATTCAGCGTATTGTTTTTGGGTATCGCCCTCTTCGTGATGAGCGGAGTGGCTCAAGCCCAGGTGAAGATTGCCCATGTCAACACGGCCGAAGTCCTCGATGCCATGCCCGAAAAGGCCAAGGCTGAGAAAGACTTGGAGAAGTACTATGGCGAGCTGCAGAACCAGCTGCAAAACATGGCCAAGGAGTATCAAACCAAGTTGCAGGACTACGAAGCCAACCAAGGTACGATGTCGAATCTGGTGAAGCAGTCGAAGGAAAAGGAAATCGTTGACCTTCAGACCCGCATCCAGCAGTTCCAATCCAGCGCCGAGCAGGAGTTCGAAGGCAAGCGCGCCGAGTTGCTCGCCCCGATTTTGGACAAGATCCAAAATGCCATCAACACCGTGGGTAAGGAAAAGGGTTATACCTATATCCTCGACCTGGCGACGGGTGCAGCCGTCTACGTCGGCACCGATGCCGTTGACTGCACTCCCGCAGTGAAAGCCAAGTTGGGTGTCACCAAATAAGGATAGTAGTAATTTGAATAAGCAAACAGCCGGCTCAACGAGTCGGCTGTTTTTTTATTTGATGTTCTCGCGTTTCACCTTGGCGAAGCGCAGCAACTTGAGGATGCCCAAGGGCTTGTGGTCGTCTTTGTTGGCAAGGTTGAGGTAAAGCCCAAGCTTCTTCACAATGGGTATCTTGAAGGTCTCGACGAACTCGATGAGGGTACCGTCAGGGTCTTCCACGTAGGTGAAGTGTCCGTTGGCATCGCCCATGTCGAAGTCGACGCCGCTGTCGCACACGAACGGATGTCCCATGGCCTCGGCCTCTTGTTGGACGGCGTCCATGTTGCGCACGTCGAAGCAGAGGTGGATGTAACCCGGGTCGCCCCAATAGCGTCCTTCGTAGAGTTTCTTGCCAGGACCGTCGACGCATTGTATCAGCTCGAGGTGTGAGGTGCCCATGATGCGGCACAACGGTCCTTCGATAGGCTTGCTGCGTTCCAGAACCACACGGCGCAAAGTGCTCTTGCCGCCTTCGAGGGCTTCGAGGTCCTCAAAGACGCCCGTCTGGTCGAACACCACCTTGTCATAGCCCAACAGCTGTGTGTAGAAGGGCAGGGAGCGGTCGATGTCGCTCACGCCGATGACGGCGCCGTTGGCACCACCCGTAATCAATGTCTTGTCGTCGATGAAGATGTAGTCGTCCTGCTCCAATTGGAAGAGGTTGCCGTAGGGGTCTTTCATGAAGAACTCCTTCTGTCCAGTGGGCGAGGTCATCAGTTTGCTGATCACGTCGAGGCCTTTATTAATAAAGGTGTTGTAGACCACTTCGATGTCAGGGGTCTTGACCTTGGCGATGAGGATGCCGAGGTCGCCCAACTTGACGGGTCCTTTCAGGTAGTTGAGTTCACGCCCTTTGGGTTGCCAGATCTCGAAGCCGCCGCCGCCACGGATGTTGATGGCGATGCCCGAACGACGCGGTTGGGGCTTGCCGCCCGTGTAGGGGAGCATGCGCTCCGCCACGCCTTCGTCGTCGACGATCTTGATTTGGAAGCCGAAGTTGTCGTAGTACCATCTCCAGGCTTCGACGAAGTTGTTGACGCCGATGCCCACTTGTTGTATACCGCAGATGATTTTTGGTTTCATGGTGGTAGGTTTTTGTTGTCGCTTCGCGTCATTGCGAGGAGGAACGACGAAGCAAATCGAAGATTCAACGGAGTTAATCTAGGGAATGAGCATTATGTCTAGACCGCTTCGTGCCTCGCAGTGACGCTTTGCGTCATGTCGCTGATATTTTTCTAGATAGTTTATAATACAAAGGTAAGCAATATTTGTGAATATGAGCCATCAGAAGCTCGGTTTTTCCGATGAGTTTCCTGTGTTTCTGCCGTTTGATGGCACGCACGGCGATGGCGCCGCACTTGTCGACGTCGAGGCCGTTGGCCTGGCCGGCATCCATCTTGGCGTGGGCCGTGCCGTCGCCATGGAGGGCGCTCTTGCTGATTTGCGTGTTGATGCGTCCCGGGATGAGGAAGGTGACGCCGATGTTGTCGTATTCCAGCTCCAGTGACTCGTAGAAGCCGAACAAGGCGTGCTTGGCAGCACAGTAGGCCGAGCGCAGCGGGAAGCCGAACAAGCCCGATAGGGAAGTGGTCACGCTGAACTGCACATGCTCCTTGGCGAGAATCATCTCCTTGAACTTCTTGACGAGATACACCCCGCTGAGAAAGTCGATTTTCAGGATTTTCTCGTCCACGCTGATGTCGGTGTCGAAGGCTTTCTCGCGTTGCGAGATGCCTGCATTGAGCACGAAGAGGTCGATGCTCAGGCCTTGCTCGATGACGTAGTCGTGGAGCCGGTCGATGGAACTGTAGTCGTCGAGTTGGGTCTCTATGGACCAAGCCTTTACGCCATATTGTTCGCACATCTCTTTCGTCTTGTTGAGGTCGTTGATGCCGAGGCCAGTGAGGACGAGGTGGCAGCCTTCTTGTGCCAGGTGCAGCGCGATGCTCTGCCCGATGCCGGTTCCGCCGCCCGTGACGAGGGCCGTTTTGTTTTTGAGGTTTAGCATGGTTCTTTTTTGTCTTGCCTGCGAGCCATAGATTCGCTTCAGGCTTTATCGGCATGTCATACCGAACCTTCAGGTGAGCGTATCTATGCCGATAAAGCCTTCGGAATGACATGGCTCGCAGGCATCTTTCTCGGCTGCAAAGATAAAAATAATTCCTTCATGCTGGGATAATCAATATATTTACTAATTTTGTGGTCGCTTTTGGTAGGGACGCTTTTTCCCTATTGCCGTCATGGCGGAGGCACATCCGCCATCTCCTGAATCAAAGGATTCTCCTTTCTTATCAGGAGATTGCGGATCAAGTCCGCAATGACGGTTGCGGTAATAGCACTAGATACATTTTTGAACTTGAGTTTTCATCTTTAAACCTAAAATAATGGACATTTTCGAAAGAATATCAAAGGATTCCGGTGGTCCGATTGGTCAATACCGTGAACGCGCCGATGGTTACTTCGCATTTCCGCGTCTGGAAGGCGAGTTGGGACCGCGCATGACCTTTAACGGCAGGGAAGTGCTCTGCTGGAGTTTGAACAACTATTTGGGCTTGGCCAACCACCCCGAGATTCGTCGTGTGGACGCCGAAGCTGCCGCCAAATACGGCCTCGCTGCCCCTATGGGCGCCCGTATGATGACGGGTCACACCCGCATGCATGAGCATTTTGAGAAGGAGTTGGCCGACTTCGAGAAGAAGGAAGCCGCCTACCTCTTCAACTTCGGCTATCAAGGCATCGTGTCGACCATCGACACCCTGACCAGCCCGCATGACGTCATCGTCTACGACAACGAGGCCCATGCCTGCCTGCTCGACGGTATCCGTCTCCACATCGGCAACAAGTATAAGTACCGCCACAACGACATGGCCGACCTCGAGAAGAAACTGAAGGTCGCCACTGAGGTCGTCGCCAAGACCAACGGCGGCATCCTCGTCATCACCGAGGGCGTGTATGGCATGACGGGCGCTTTGGGCGACCTCGCCGGCATCGTGGCCTTGAAGAAGAAATACAACTTCCGCATCCTCATCGACGATGCCCACGGCTTCGGCGTGATGGGTCCCAACGGCCGCGGCACCTCTGAACATTTCGGCGTGATGGACGACATCGACATCTACATCGGTGCCTATGCCAAGGCCATGGCCATCATCGGCGGCTTCGTGGCTGGTCCGAATTATGTGATTGAATATCTGCGTTATAACATGCGTTCGCAGATGTACGCCAAGAGCCTGCCGCTGGCCATCGTGGAAGGCTGCGAGAAGCGTCTCGAGATCATCCGCAGTGCCGAGGGCGACGCCTTGCGTGCCCAGCTGTGGAAGGTCACCCGTGCCTTGCAGAAGGGCTTCCGCGACCTAGGCTTTGACATCGGTCCCGCCGAGGCTTGCGTGACGCCCGTACACGTGCAGGGCGACTTGGTGCAGGCCACCAACATCGCCATGGATTTGCGCGAGAACTACCGCATCTTCTGCTCGGTCATCACCTATCCCGTCATCCCCAAGGGCATGATCATCTTCCGCATCATCCCGACGGCGGCCCACACGATGGACGACGTCAACTACACGTTGAACGCCTTCGCCGAGGTGCGCCAGAAGCTCGACAAGGGCTACTACGACGGCACCGAAGTGCCGAACATGAGGATTGAATAAGCGAACGTCAATAGCAAGGTAAAGAGCGGCTATAGCCGCTCTTTTTTTGTATTATTCAAACATTTTCCCTATCTTTGCACTTTCATAAAACAAGACGGTCACAAAAATAGGATAATATGATTCTCATCAAGCAAGCTGGCGTTTACGTCAACATTTTGAATTGCAAACTCAAAAAGCACCTTTCGGAGGTGTTCAAGAAAAACGGCGTCAACCTGACGGCGGAGCAGTACCTCGTCATGGACACGCTCTGGAACGAAGGCACACTCACCCAACAGGCCATCGCCTTCATCATCCAAAAGGACAAGAACTCGGTGACACAGTTCATCGACAACCTGGAGAAGAAAGGTCTCGTCGCCCGCTCGGTGTCGAAGGACGACCGCCGTGTGAACAATATCGTCGTGACCAAGGAAGGCATGGCTTTGAAAGACTCCACCAAACAGCTGGCCATCAAGACGATGGAAAAGGCCCTCGAAGGCATCCCAGAACAAGATGTGCTGACCTTCGTGGACGTGCTGAAGAAGGTGTGCGCCAATATTTGACATTTTTCAAGTTTTTTATGTTTATTGGTACGATAATTGAAAGAAACACTACGTTTTAAGACTAAAAAAGATATTTTTGCATCCTTAATATTTTAATGTAATGAACAGAATGACAAGATTTTTGATGGCACTCCTCGCTCTGGCTTTGGTCATGCCCTCGTGCAATAAAGGCCCTGGCGAGGGCGGCACGGGCACGGTGCAAGGCACAGTGATGTTGGTGCATCATCCCGACGATAACTATACCTTGGCGTCCGACACCATGGTGGCGGCCAAGACCGACGTCTTCATCGTCTATGGCGACGAGAACTACTTCGGCAACGATGTGGAGACCGGCGCCGACGGCGGCTATCAGTTCGAATACCTGCTCCCCGGCGAATATACGGTGTATGCCTATTCCATCCTGCCTTCGGGCGAGAAGGTGGCGGTGAGCGAGACGGTCACCTTGGCGCGTGGCGCCGTGGCGAAGGTGCCTACCCTCTACATCCACGACGGCAAGGCCTATGGCACCTCCATCGTGAAAGGCCGTGTGCATGCCTCCTATTGGCACAACGGCACCTACCGCGGCGAAGGTTGGGCCTGCGAGCATCGCGTCTACATCCGCAGGGTGGGAGAGGACGTCCCCTTCGACGACACCCGCGTGGGCCCCGACGGTTACTTCGCCTTCCAGAAACTGCAGCCTGGCAACTATGAGGTCTTTACCGTTTCCGACAACGTCAACACGGAGATTCCCGAGTTCGTCTTCCAAAGCATCACGGTGGACGAAGTGGGACAAATCTATGAACTGCCGGAACAGTTTGAAGTGGCAATCAATGTGTGAGGTAGGAATTGATAATTGAGAATTGATAATTGAGAATTGTAGGGCTGTCACAGTGTGGCAGCCGAAAAATGACGGTTGAATCTTGAAATCTTGAAATTAGAAATCTTGAAATCTTTGAATCTTTGAATCTAAAATCCATCTGATTATGAAACGATTATTGATATTATTGGCCTTCTTTGCCTTGTGCTTCGGCGCCGTGGCGCAGTCGGTTTCCGACGCCACCATCGCCAAGCGTGAGAACCGCAAGGGTATGGTGCTGAAGGAATGGAACACGCCTGCCGGCGACAAGCGTGCCTTCCTCGACCGCAAGACGACCTACGACGAGTATGGCCGTAAGATCGAGGAAATCGAGTATGCCAGCTACGGCCAGAAGTGGCGCGTGGTGAGTGAATATCCCGCCAACAGCGACATCAGCGCCAAGGTGCTGCGCGAAATCGAGTACAACGACCGCGACAAGGTGGTGCGCATCCGCAAGTACGAGTACGACGAGGATGGCTCCAAGGTGCGCCAGCTCAACTATTACCCGAACGGCAAGCTGGAGTCGGTGAAGACCTTCGAATACGTGCCCAAATAAGACTTCATGGAGGAAATTATCGGCATAGTGCAAGGCATGGCGCCCATCACGCTCGACGAGATGAGCGGCGTGAAGCTGATGAACCGCATCGACACGAAGTATGTGGTGACGGAGACGCAGCTGCGCGACATCCTCATGCGCATCCGCGACGCCTACTATGCCCAGGAGGTGGAAGGGAACCGACTCTCGCCCTATAACACCGTGTACTACGACACGCCCGAGCTGACGATGTACCTCATCCACCACGACCGCCATCTGGTGCGCGACAAGGTGCGAGTGCGTACCTACGTCGACTCCCACCTGACCTTCTGCGAGGTGAAGCACAAGAACAACAAAGGGCGCACGAAGAAGAAACGCATCGAGGTGGAACCCATCGCCAACATCCTCGACAACCCCGAGGCAGCGGCCTTCCTGGCAGAGAAGCAGCCTTATCCCATCGACACTTTGAGTCCGCACCTCGTCACCATCTTCGACCGTTTCACCCTGGTGAACTACGACAAGACCGAACGCCTCACCATCGACTGCAACCTGCGCTTCGAGAACCTCCGTAGCGGCAACACCGCCTCGATGGCGCCCCTCGCCGTGATGGAACTCAAGCAAGACGGTCGCGCCCACTCGCTGCTGAAAGACGTGCTCTTCGACATGAGAATCAGGCCGTTCAAGGTAAGCAAATACTGCATCGGCACCTGCCTGACCCAACCCTCGGTGAAGCAGAACCGGTTTAAGAAGAAACTGAGGAGGATGGAGAAGCTTAAAGCCGTCAGCTATCAGCCGTCAGCCGTCAGCTTGGTAGCACCTGAGCTGATTGCTGAAGGCTGAATGCTGATAGCCAACAATTAAACAGTTAAACAATCAACAATTCAACAATATGAACTTATTGCAAATCAACCTACAGGACTTCGACCCTGACATCGCGCGCGAGTTTGGCGCCGGTGCCACGGGAATGGATTTCCTCGGCGTGTCGCTCTTCGACGGGCAGAGCCTATTGACGACCTTGATCCGCTTCGTGTTCAACCTCCTCGTCTGCTGGGTCATCATCCACTTCTTCTATTACAAGAAGGCCAACCGCAAGGACTATTACTTCACCTTCCTCATGTTTGCCGTGGTCATCTTCCTCATCATCTCGCTGATGGAGAACATGAAGATGAACATCGCCTACGCCTTGGGTCTCTTCGCCATCTTCGGCATGATACGTTACCGGACGGAGACCATCAAGATCCGTGAGATGACCTACCTCTTCGTGGTGATGGGCCTCAGCATCGTCAACGGCATGGCACTCTCGACGAGTTATGCCGAGCTGCTTATGGTCAACCTGCTGACGGTGCTCGTCGTCTGGATTTTGGACGGCACCAAGCTGTTGAAGCACACGGCTACGAAGATCGTCCTTTACGATCGTATCGAGAACACCAAACACGGCAAGGAGGAAGACCTGAAAGCCGACCTCATCGAGCGTACGGGATTGGATATCAGCAAGGTGGAAGTCGGCCATATCGACTACCTGCGCGACGTGGCGTATGTGAAGGTGTATTACAAGCCTATCGACGGCGAGGTGAATACCATCGACACGATTACGAAACTGAAAGATTTCGAGGTTTGATGTCACAAAACAGACAAAACCTTCAAAACTCTTTTGGCTAAGGATAGCGGCGCGCAACTGCGTCGCCGCTGGAAAGCGGGCCGGTTGGCCGCTTTCCAATCAAGCATATATGGTTTTGTGAGTTTTGTAGGTTTTGTGAGAAATAGAATATGAAGAGGTTATTACTCATATTATTAGTGTTACTCACGGTTGGGGCCTTCGCGCAGAGCGAAAGGACGACCGACTTCGGCGGCATCGTCTCGGCTGAAGGCGAAGTGGCCTTGGGCGGTCCGTGGGGCCTGTCGGTGGAGGAGGAGCTGCGTTTCGACCACAACTTCACCCAGTTCGACCGTTGGCTCAACTCGGTGGGGGTGGACTACACCTGCCTGCACAACCGCATGAACATCGGCCTCACCGGCGACTACATCCGTCGTCACAACGACCGCGGCTACTATGAGAACCGTGGGAGATTGGGCCTGCAAGTGACCTACACCGAGGAATACCGCCGTTTTAAGTTTCAGGTGCGCAGCAAGGCCATGGCTACCTTCTTCGACGAACGCACGGGCGAGCATCGGGTCAACCCAAGAATCTATTGGCGCAACCGTTTCAAGGTGACCTATCAACCGATGAACAGCCGTTGGAAATATGCGCTTTCCACCGAACTGTTTTGGCTCACCAACGACCCCAAGAAAGGCGGTGTCGACAACCTGCGGACGGTGCTTTCGGTCGACTATCGGCTCTCGCGGAGGCATTATATTTCGGCTTTTGCCCGTGTCGACAACGAACTCGGCGTGAAAGCCCCAGTCGATTTGTTCTATATCGGCTTGACCTTCAAGGCGAAATACTGATTTCGGTCATAATAATCAACCATTTTTACAACAAAAGCTGTTTTTCTTTGAAAAATGGCTTTTTTGTTTTCAATAAGTTTCTATTTTTGTAGTCTGGAAACCAATTAAAACTTTTACGATATGAGTACAAGACTAAGAATGAGAAAAATCTGCTGCATCAGCCTGGTTTTAGGCGTGTTGCTGCTTGCCTTCATGCCTTCATGCGGCAAGAAAGGCGCAACAGGTGGTGGTGCGACGACCTTCGTCGAACGCATCAAACCCCTTGACGAGAGCCTTCTTATGTTTTTGGACAGCTACACCTCGGGTGTCATCGCCAACGGCGAGCCCATCGTGGTGCGTTTCAGCAACCCCGAGGCGCTCAAGGTAAAGTATGGTGAGGACATCTCCGCCAAGGCATTCAGTTTCTCGCCCTCGTTGAAGGGTAAGGCCGTGTGGATCGACGAGAACACCGTCGGTTTCCAGTACGACAACATCGACAAGAACCAGAACTACGTCTGTAAGTTCAAGATGTCGGACTTCGTGGATGTGCCCGCCGACCAGACTCTTGAGTTCGGCTTCGGTGTGCGCCGCCAGAACTTCAGCCTCGTCACGGCGCAGCCCATCTGCACCTCCAACGAGTCGATGAACTACCTGCTGCGTGTGGCGTTTGCCGTGCCCGTCGACCAAGACGAGGTCGTCAACCTGTTTGTCGACGCGTTCCGCAAGAGCCATCCCGTGCAGGTGACTGCTACCGGCAACAACGTCTACGACTTTGAAGTGCAGAACTTCGAGCGTAAGAACAACGCCTATGAGGTGCCTGTCGTCCTCGACGGCAAGGCCTTGGACTGCAAGGCTAAGATGGAACGCAACTTGACCATCTACGCCAAAGACAGCTTCGAGCCCGTGATGTTCGACGTCGACAAGACGGCCAGCAAGGGCACGCTGCTCTTCACTCAGCCGCTGAAAGAGAGCCAAAACCTCGCCGGCTTCGTGAGCTTCAACAAAAAGCTGGGCTATAAGGCTGATATCAGGGGCAACAAGATCGACTTCTATTTCGACAAGTCTTCCTTGTATCGCTATGAGCTGGAGGACCTGAATATGTCGGTGGGCAGCGGCATCCGTGCCGACAATGGCATGCTGCTGCAAGGCGACTATGACTACCCCTTCGACCTCACCGACAACCTGCCCAAGGTGCGTTGGACCGATGACGGCGTCATCATCCCCAATGTGGACGAGACCACGGTGTATTTCGACGCCATCTGCCTGAACTCGGTGACGTTGAGGATCATCCGCATCTATGACGACAACATCCTCTCGTTCTTGCAGGACAACGAGATCACCGAGACCTACGGCGTGCGTAAGGCGGGCCGTCTGGAGAAGAAGGTGCGCCTCGCCATCGACAACCCGTATGCCAACCAATGGAAGACCTTCCCCATCGTGCTCTCCGATTATATCAAGGTAGAGCCCGGCGCGATGTATCAGCTGAGCCTCAACTTCGGCCCCGCCGACTACACCTTTGCCTCTGAGGAGATGAAGAAAGCCGTGGTCGACAACGACGTCATGGAAGCTGACTACTGGGACGGCGAGAGCTACGACTATAAGGAATACAACTACGAAGGCGAGTGGGGCGACCCCAACGGCTACTATTATTACAACTATGTGGAGACGAAGAAGAACATCGTTGTCAGCGACCTCGCCGTGACCGCCAAGATGGGCCGCAATGATATTGTTGACGTGTATGTCTATCAGATCTCGGATGCCAAGCCCGCCACAGGCGCCCAAGTCAAGGCTTACAACTTCCAGAGACAAGAGCTGGCCAAAGGCAGTGTCGATGCCCAAGGCCATGTGCAGCTGCAATGCCCCAACCGTCCTGCCTTCGTGGTGGCCACCGACAAGAAAGGCAGCAAGTCGGTCATCAAGCTGAGTGACGGCAACGCCTTGTCATACAGTCGTTTCAATATCAATGGCGAGGCCATCGAGAAAGGCGTCTCCGCTTTTGCCTACTCCAACCGTGGCGTGTGGCGTCCGGGCGATGACCTGCAACTCAACCTCATGCTCAACGACTTCGAGTCGAGCATACCCGCCGATTACCCCGTTGTCCTTGAGGTGTTGGATGCCACAGGACGTCTCTATGCCAAGCAGGTGAACACCAAGCCCTTGAACGACATCTACTGCTTCACGGTGCCGACCAACGTCGCTGACGAGACTGGTCTCTGGACGGCACGTTTCAAGGTGGGTACGAGCACCATCACCAAGAACCTCCGCGTCGAGACCGTGAAACCCAACCGCCTGGAAATCAAGTTTGAGCTGCCCGAGGTGGTGAGCCTCAGCAAGAACGAACGTGTCAACCTCGTGTCGAGATGGCTCAACGGCATGAAAGCCAATGGCTTGAAGGCCGAGGTGGACGCCAAGGTGCGCGAAGGCGTGACCTCATTCAAGAACTTCGCCAACTACACCTTCGTCAACGAGACGCAGAGCTTCGAGACGCAGGAGCTGGCCTTGTTCAGTGGCAACCTCAACTCGGAGGGTGTCGCCAACGTCGGCTTCGGTCCTCTGAACGACCTCTATGCCGCGCAGATGATGAACGGCACCTTCACTGTGAAGGTCTTCGAGCAGGGCGGCGACTTCAGCATCGCTTCCTTCCAGACCAAACTCTCGCCCTACCAGCGTTATGTGGGCGTGGAGCTCCCCGAAGTCACGGCCAAATACGGAAGCTACTACGACACCGGCAAGGACTGGAAGTTCAACATCGCCATGGTGAGTGAGAACGGCACAGCTTACAACTCGGCCGTCGCTTTGGAATACGCCCTCTATAAGATGGATTCCTACTGGTGGTGGTCGAGCGAGGACGAATGGTCCTTGCAACGCTATGCCTCAGGCACCTACAAGGCTCCCGTGCAGGGCGGCAACCTGACCTGCAGCGGCACGACGTCGGTCACCATCAACATCCCTGACGAAAAGTGGGGCAACTACCTCCTCGTGGTCAACGACAGACAAGGCGGCAACATGTTCGCCAAGGTCATCAGCTTCGACTGGGGCTATGGCCACAGCTCGTCAGAGTCGGGCGCTCCCGCACAACTGTCGATGAAGACCACGGCCGACAGCTATCAGGTGGGAGATAAGATCGTGGTGACCTTCCCCGCCAACGACCAAGCCAAGGCCCTCGTCACGGTCGAAGCCAACGACCGCGTGCTGCAGACCCTGCTGGTGGAGAACCTCGGCAGTGAAGGCAAGGTGGAAATCACCGCCACCGAGGAGATGATACCGAACGTGTACGTCTACGTGGCCCTCATCCAGCCGCATGACGCCAACAACGACATGCCTATCCGCCTCTACGGCGTGGTGCCGGTGAAGGTGGAGAACAAGAAGCTGCAGCTGCAGCCCAACATCCAGGTGCCCGAGACCGCCAACACCAAGAAACAACTCGAAGTGAAGGTGAGCGAAGGCGCCGGACAAGCCATGACCTACACCTTGGCTGTCGTCGACGAAGGCATCCTCGGCCTGACCAACTTCTCGACGCCGAATCCTTACGGCTACTTCAACAGCAAGCAGGCGCTGAGCGTCCGCACTTGGGACAACTACGCCAACATCGTCGATGCGTTCAGCGGCGAGCTGGGCTCGGTCTATGCCATCGGTGGTGACGGCATCCTCAACCAGGAGATCACCCTCGACAAGCGCTTCAAGGCCTACGCAGTGACCTTGGGACCCTTCGAGTTGAAGGCGGGTCAGACCAACACCCATAGCTTCGAGGTGCCGCAATGCTCTGGCGCCCTGCGCTTCATGGTGGTCGCCAAGGGCAACGGCAAGGCCTTCGGATCGGCCGAGAAACGTATGACGGTCGTCGACCCGATCAACCTCTATCCGTCGGCGCCGCGTGTGGTGGCACCTGGCGATGAACTCAGCCTCAAGGTGCAGGTGCAAGCCCCCACGATGAAGAACAAGACCTTGCAGGTGAAGTTCGACAACAAGAACCTCGAACCCGTTGGCGTCCTGCCCACCACGGTGCAGATCGACGGTAACGGCGAGGGCTTGATTGTCGTGAAGACCAACATCCCCAAGACCTTGGGCAATGCCGAGATGAAGGTGAGCGTGACGGGCGATGGCTACACCGCCGAGTCGCTGACCGAGATGCCGATACGCATGCCGTATGCCGAGCGTCGCAACACCATCACCAAGGAGATCGAAGCGGGACAGACGGTCACCGTGCCGTTCAACCTCGCAGGCATGGCTGGCACGCAACAGGGCAACATCACCGTGTCGTCGCTGCTGCCTGTCGACCTCTTCGGCCGTATCGACTACCTGATGGACTATCCGCACGGCTGCCTCGAACAGATGACCTCTAAGGCCTTCCCGCAGCTCTATCTCAACTACTTCATCGAACTCAGCGACAAGGAGAAGGACGACATGCGCAACAACATCGACATGGCCATCACCAACCTGAAGTCATACCAGAAGTCAGACAACTCCATGACCAACTGGGTGGGCGGTCGCTACACTGACCCGTGGACGGAGATCTACGCCTTGCATTTCTTGGTCGAAGCCAACAAGGAAGGCTACAACGTGCCGCAGTACTTCCTCGACGGCCTGTTGGGCTATCAGGCCAACCGCGCCAAGCAATGGAAGAACAACCCCGACTACAAGCAGGGCGAGACCATCCAGGCCTACCGTCTCTTCGTGCTGGCTCTGGCCGGCAAGGCTGAGATGGGCGCCATGAACCGCTTCAAGGAGCTCGAGATGAACTACGACCTCACCAAGGCCTTGACCGCTGGCGCCTTCGCCCTGACGGGTAAGACCAACATCGCACAGAACCTGCTGCCCGTCATGGAGGAAGGCAAGATGATGTCGGACTACTACACCTCGTTCGGCTCTCGCACGCGCGACCTCGCCTTCTACACCTACGTGCAGATGCTCTGCGACGTCGACCAAGCCACGGTGCAAAACAACATCAACAGTGTCTGCCGCATGATCAGCGGCGACCGCTGGATGGACACCCAGTCGACGTCCTTCTCGCTCTTCGTCTTGGGCAAGTACGCCGAGAAGATGAACGTCGCCAACAGCCACCTCTCCGCCACCGTCAAGGTGAATGGCGAGGAACGCACGCTCAACAGCAACATGGCCTCCGTGGGCTATACCTTCGTGCCTAAGGTGGGCAGCAACGCGGTCGAGATCAAGAACAACGGCGACCAGAAGATGATTGCCAATATCTTCACCAAGACCTCGGTCGCCGAATACGACATGAACGAAGGCGGCAACCTCATCAAGATGTCGGTGAACTACTACGACAAGAGCGGCGCTCCCGCCAACCTGGCGGCCTTGAATGCTGGCACCGACCTGCGTGTGCAGATCACGGTGCAGAACCCGAGCGAGTATCAAGTCACCGAGCTTGCGCTCTCGTACTACCTGCCTTCGGGCTGGGAGTTGGTCAACGAACGCGTGAACGGCGAGATGACGGGCAACGAAGGCGTCAAGCACCTCGACCTGCGTGACGACCGCGCCTACTTCTACTTCGACCTGATGCCAGGACAGAAGAAGACCTTCACCCTCAAGGCCAATGCCACTTACGAGGGCAACTACATGATCCCCGCCGTCCGCTGCGAAGACATGTATAATGCCGAGATCTATTACCAGATTCCGGCCCGTGGGTGTGTGGTGAAGTAATTATTGCTTGAACGATGAAAAGGCTCGCAAGACATAAGAAAACGAAAATCACGTTTCTGGTCCTTGCGGGCCTTTTCATCGCCTTCCTCTGCATCCCCGTGCCGCGCTTCGACAAGCCATATTCCACGGTGCTGACGGCGCGTGACGGCGACCTGCTCGGCGCGAAGATCGCTGACGACGGACAGTGGCGTTTCCCGGCTAGCAACGACTATTCCGCGAAATACATCGCCTGCCTGCTGGAGTACGAAGACCGTTGGTTTTTCTTCCACCCGGGCTTCAACCCCGTGTCGTTCGTCAAGTCGTTCATCGACAACATGAAGGCAGGGGAGGTGGTGCGAGGCGGCAGCACCCTCTCGATGCAGGTGGTGCGCATGTCGCGCGACAACCCGCCTCGCACCTACGGCGAGAAACTGTGGGAGGTCATCCTGGCCATGCGCCTCGAGCTGCGCTATTCCAAGCGGTCCATCCTTAACATGTATGCCGCCAACGCGCCCTTCGGAGGCAACGTGGTCGGCATCGACGCGGCGGCATGGCGTTATTTCCACACCACGCCCGACGAGCTCTCATGGGGTGAGGCGGCCACTCTCGCCGTGCTGCCCAACTCGCCAGCCTTGATCCACCCCGGCCGCTCGCGCGAGCGTCTGGCGCAGAAACGCGACGAGCTGCTGCAACGTCTCCCGCATTCCAGAGCCTTCATCCCGCGACGGTTCCACGCCCCGAGGCTCTCGGAGGAAGACGCCGAGCTGGCCATGATGGAAAGCATCCCCGACAAGCCTTACGACATGCCGATGCTGGCTTACCATTACCTCAGCGACCAGGACAAACGCCACCACGGCGAGCAGATCGCCTCGACCATCGACTGCAACCTGCAACGTTCCATCATTGACATCATGCACCGCCACCACGAGGCTAACGTGATGAATGGCATCGACAACGCGGCCGTGTATGTCGTGGATTACCTTAACGACGAACTCGTCGCCTACGTGGGCAACAACAGCGACGCTGAAGATGCCGCCATGGTCGACATGGTGAAGGCACAACGCTCCACAGGCAGCATCCTGAAGCCCTTCCTCTTCGCCGCCATGCTCGACGAAGGCACCTTGCTGCCCGAGATGGTGCTGCCCGATGTCCCCATGAGCCTCTCGGGCTTCACGCCGAAGAACTACAGCGGCGAATACTGGGGCGCGGTGCCTGCCGACAAGGCCTTACAGAACTCGCTCAACGCGCCCTTCGTGCACCTGCTGCGCGAGTACGGCCAGCCCAGGTTCCACAACCTGCTGAAGCAGCTGCCCCTGCGCGGCATCGTCTTCGACGCCGAGCACTACGGCTTGGCGCTCATCGTGGGTGGCGCCGAGGCCTCGCTCTACGACATCACCAACGCCTACGCCAAGATGGGCCGCAAGCTGGCGACGTATGTGAACGAGAGCTACGACAAGAAAGTCGATAAGAAGGAGTCGCCCTTCTCGGCGGAGGCCATCGCCGAGACCTTCCATGTGATGCTCGGCCTCACGCGTCCCACGAGCCAGATAGGGTGGGGCGGCTTCGCCTCGTCGGCGCAGGTGGCCTGGAAGACGGGTACCAGCCATGGCTTCAAAGACGCCTGGGCGGTGGGCCTCACCGACCGTTACGTGGTGGGCGTCTGGGTGGGTAACTCCGACGGCGAGGGCCGACCGGGACTGACTGGCGTGGGCGTGGCGGCGCCGTTGCTCTTCGACGTCGTCGGCAAGCTCAACGACAGCTACCGCTATCCCGCCAACACCTCGGAGAGCGTCGAGATAGAGGTGTGCGCCGAGTCGGGCTACCCCAAGTCGGAATACTGCACGCACACCAAGAAAATCCGTGTCTGCAACGTGGAGAACCAGACGGGCGTGTGCCCCTATCATAAAAAGGTGTTTTTGGACGAGACGCGGCAGTACCGGGTGCTTCCCGACTGCTATCCCGTCGACCAGAAGAACTTCGAGGTGTACTATGTGTTGCCGCCTGTGATGGAGTGGTTCTACAAGAAACACTCGCCCTTGTTCCGCCCCTTGCCGGCCTTCTATCCAGGCTGTGGCACGGCGCACCCCGACGAGGTGATGGCCTTCGTTTATCCCAAGAGCGACGCCAAGGTGAGCATCCCCATCGGCATCCGTGGCGACCGCCAGCAGGTGGTCTTCGAGATCGCCCACCGCAACCCGCAGAAGACCATCTATTGGACCTTGAATGACCAGTTCTTGGGCCAGACTCGCCTCAACCACCAGATGCCCATCGACGTGGAGAAAGGCGAATACCGCCTCCGTTGCGTCGATGAAGACGGGGTGGAGCTGAACAGGAGGATTGTGGTGCAGTGAATCGGCTCTTCGACAGGCTCTGGGCTTAGGACCTTGCCTTTACCAGGCGTACGCCTCAGCCGTCATCCATTTGCCCTGCGCTTTGAGGGTGCGCTCGATGAGGTCGCGAACGGCACCTTTGCCGCCAGCCTTCTCGCTGACGAGCTTGCTGATGGCCTTCACCTCGGGCACGGCATCGGCAGGGCAGGCGGGGAGGCCCACCTCCTGCATCACGCGCAGGTCGGGGATGTCGTCGCCCATGAAGACGATCTCCTCGGGCTTCAAGCCCTTCTCCTGCATGTATTCCTTGAGCTTCAACACCTTGTCGGGGATGCCGGTGAATACGTCGGTCACGCCGAGGCTGTTCATGCGGACGATGGTCGAAGGACAGACCGCCCCCGAGATGACCGCCACATGGTAGCCCAACTTGGTGGCCAGCTGTATCGCATAGCCGTCCTTGACGTTGGTGGCACGCAAGGGATGGCCCTCGAAGTCACAAAAGACGGTGCCGTCGGTCATCACGCCGTCGAAGTCGAAGATGAAGGTGGTGATGGGGGAGAATAGGAGATCATTATTACTCATGGTGTGCGTGTTTTATGCTCCAAAAATACGGTTTTTTTTGGAAAACGGCTTCCATAAAGTAAAAATGACTAATTTTGCATTCTATTTTATATAATTATGAGAGTTAGACACCAAACAGATAACGTTGAAGCTATCGTGGCCACCACCATTGAGGCCATGGAAGCCGTGAAAGGCAAGGAAATCGTCACCCTCGACCTGCGCGAAATCACCACCGCAGTGACCGACTATTTCGTCATCTGCCATGCACCCTCCAAGACCCAAGTCGACGCCATCGCCGACAAGGTGGAGGAACTGGTCTTCGAAAAGACCCACAACAAGCCCTATCACGTGGAAGGCCGCGACAACACGGAATGGATTTTGATAGACTTCGTGGATGTCGTCGTTCACGTGTTCCTCGAATCGGCTCGTGGCTACTACAAGCTCGAGGAGCTTTGGGCCGATGCCGAGAGAATCGTGAAAGAGGCGGAAGAATAATCTTTTCAAAACCAGAATTTTACAATGGAGAATAACGAGACTAATGGGGCTGGCAACAACCCGAACCAGCCTGGTCAGCCCGACCATCCCAACCAGAACCCGAACAAGAAGAGGCGGTTCAACATGATGTGGATCTATGCCATTTTGTTCGCTGTACTGATTGGATTGCAGTTTTTTGGCAGAGATGCTGCCACGCCACAGGAGGAAGTCGACCAAGGTAAGCTCATCGAGATGCTGAAAAAAGAGGAGGTGGGCAAGATAGAACTCATCAACAAGGAAGACGCCGAGATTTTCCTGAACCAGAAAGGCTTGGCGGCCCATTTTCCCGAGGTGACGCCCAATCCCGACGGCCTTACTTCGACGGCGAACTATACCTATCGAATTGGCTCTTTGGAACGTTTTGAGGAGATGGTGGAGAACGCCCAACAAGAGGTGGCTCACCCCGTGTATATCACCAATGTGCGTCGCAACAACTGGATGTCTGACATCTTGGCATGGGTGCTGCCTTTCGGCCTGCTCATCGTCTTTTGGATTGTGATGATGCGCGGCATGGGCCGTAACATGGGCGGTGGTGCCGGCTCGATTTTCAACATCGGCAAGTCGAGGGCACAGCTCTACGACAAGAACACCAGCGTCAATGTCACCTTCAAGGACGTGGCCGGCTTGGAAGAGGCCAAAGTCGAGATCATGGAGGTCGTCGACTTCCTGAAGAACCCAGAGAAATACACCAAACTGGGCGGTAAGATCCCGAAGGGCGTGCTGCTCGTCGGCCCTCCCGGAACAGGTAAGACCCTGCTGGCCAAGAGCGTGGCAGGCGAGGCCAACGTGCCGTTCTTCAGCCTGTCGGGCTCCGACTTCGTGGAGATGTTCGTCGGCGTGGGTGCCTCGCGCGTTCGCGACCTGTTCAGCAACGCCAAGTCGAAGGCCCCGTGCATCATCTTCATCGACGAGATCGACGCCATCGGCCGTGCTCGTGGCAAGAGCGCCATCACCGGCGGCAACGACGAGCGCGAGAGCACGTTGAACCAGCTGCTCACCGAGATGGACGGCTTTGGCACCAATTCGGGCGTCATCGTGTTGGCCGCCACCAACCGCGCCGACATCCTAGACAAGGCCCTGCTCCGTGCCGGCCGTTTCGACCGTCAGATCTATGTGGAGCTGCCCGACATCGTCGGCCGTAAGGAGATCTTCGAAGTCCACATGCGTGGCCTGAAGCTCGGCAAGGACGTCGACAAGGACTTCCTCGCCAAGCAAACGCCGGGCTTCTCGGGTGCCGACATTGCTAATGTCTGCAACGAGGCTGCACTGATGGCCGCACGCAAAGGCAAGGACGAAATCGACAAGCAGGACTTCCTCGACGCCGTCGACCGTATCATCGGTGGCCTCGAGAAGAAGAATAAGATCATCACGCCCGAAGAGAAGAAGGTCATTGCCTTCCATGAGGCGGGTCACGCCACCACGAGTTGGCTGCTGCAATATGCCCACCCGCTCGTCAAGGTAACCATCGTGCCACGTGGCAACTCGCTCGGCGCCGCATGGTATCTGCCCGAGGAACGCCAAATCACCACCAAGGAACAGATGTACCACGAGATGATTGCCACCTTGGGTGGCCGCGCTGCCGAACAGGTCGTCTTCGGACAGATCTCGACAGGCGCCCTCTCTGACCTCGAAAAGGTGACCAAGCAGGCCTTCGCCATGGTGACCTACTACGGCCTGGACGAGGAAATCGGTAACCTGAGTTACTACGACTCGTCGGGACAACAAGACTATAGCCTCACCAAGCCCTACAGCGAGAAGACGGCCGAGACCATCGACCAACGCGTGAGCTTCATCGTCGAGAAGGCCTATAAAGACGCCGTGGCCATCCTCACCGACCACCGCGACGGCCTGACCCAGCTGGCCACCAAGCTCGTCGAAGAGGAGGTCATCTTTGGCGAGGACCTGGAACAGATCTTCGGCAAGCGTCCATGGGATAACTCGGAGGACGAGAAGCTGAAAAACGCCGCTCTGAAGGCTGCCGAGAACAAGTCGGAGACCCCCGAAAACGAAAACCAACCTGAAAACGCATAACGCCATGGCTTGGGACAACAAAGGAGAGAACAAGGACACCACCTTCAAGGAGCAGATGCTCGCCAAGGTGCGCAACGCCCTCATCGAGCGGCAGGAGGCCTTGTTTAAGGACATCGACAAGCGTACTGAGACATGGGTGCCCATCAAGGAGGAGGACGGCACCGCCATCACCTTCGTGCAGAACTTCAAGGAACACGGCGGCGTCTTTGTCTATCTCGAGAGCGAAGCCGAGTTTGCCGAGTGCATCAAGCAGCTGGCCCCCGAAAACGGCTGGGAACCGCTGTGGTGCACCAGCCCCGAGATGCAGCACCTGCTCGGCCGCTATGGCATTCCTTACACCGATAAAAAAGAACGTGAGCCCAAGCAGAAGCTCGTCAGCCTGACGGGTTGCGAGTGCCTGGTGGCACAGACGGGTAGCATCGTCCTCTCCGACATGCTGACGTTGACGCGTGAGGCTTATGCCTTGCCCGACGTCCTGCTGGTGTATGCCACCACCGAGCAAATCGTCCCCGGCATGCGCACCGCCTTCCAGACCGTGAAGCGGAAATACGCCAAAAACAAGCCCTCTCAGATGACCATCATCACTGGACCGAGCCGCACCTCCGACATCGAGCAGACGCTCGTCATCGGCGCCAGCGGCATCCGCCAGGTGGCGGTGTTTTTGGTGGATGAGGAATGAAAAAAAGAAGGGCTGCCGTGGCAGCCCTTCTTTCTTATTTCAATGTATCAATAATTTGTTCAATGGAAACGCCTTCGGCCTCAGCCGTGTAGTTCCTGATGATGCGGTGGCGCAAAATCGGGATGGCGACGCGCTGCACGTCTTCGATGTCGGGCGAGTATTTGCCTGTGAGTAGGGCGTTGGCCTTGGCACCGACGATGAGGTATTGCGAGGCACGCGGACCGGCACCCCAGCTGAGGTAACGGTTGGCCCAGTCGTGGGCTTTCTCCGTATGCGGACGGGTCTTGGCGACTAGGTTCACCGCATATTCGTAGACGTTGTCGGGCACGGGCACGCGGCGCACGAGCTGCTGGAAATACAAGATCTCCTCGGGTGACAACACCGCGTTCACTTCGGCGACATGGCCCACGGTGGTGTTCTTCACGATGTCGATCTCCTCATCGTAGGAGGGGTAGTCGAGCATGAGGTTGAACATGAAACGGTCGAGCTGTGCCTCGGGCAGGGGATAGGTGCCTTCCTGCTCGATGGGGTTCTGCGTGGCCAGCACGAAGAACGGCTCCTGCAGCTTATAGGTCTTGCCCGACACGGTGATGCTCTTCTCCTGCATGGCTTCGAGCAGGGCGGCCTGCGTCTTGGGCGGGGTACGGTTGATTTCGTCGGCCAGGACGATGTTGGCGAAGACGGGGCCTTTGATGAACTTGAACTGTCGCGTCTCGTCCAGGATCTCGGTACCGACGATGTCGGAAGGCATCAGGTCGGGGGTGAACTGGATGCGGCTGAAGCTCAAGCCCAAGGCCTTTCCGATAGTGTTGACCAACAAGGTCTTGGCCAAGCCCGGCACGCCCACGAGCAGCACATGGCCTTGGCAGAAGATGGACAGGATGGTGTCGTGGATGATGTCATGCTGTCCGACGATGACTTTTCCTATTTCCTTGCGGAGGGTATCATATTTCTCGACCAGTGCCTTGGCGCCGTCGACATCAGAAGCGTAGTTTGTCATTGAAAATTCCAATCGTAATAAAAATCACTGTTTTTGTAGGCATCGTCAAGGCGTATGTAAGCCTTGGCGGCTTTGTTGCTCACCCATTTGCCAATGGCTTCTTGACGTTTTTGCCCTATGGCCCAGTTTTGGATGAGGGTGTAGTCGTCCTTCAAGTTGGCCTGATGGACTTCGGTCTTGCGTTTCACCATGATGAGGCGAAAAGCGTCGTTGTTCTCGTTCGTGGTCATGGGCAAGGGGTCGCTGACTTCACCCACTTCGAGGCGGCTGACGACGAAAGCCAGGTTCTTGTATTCGGGATACTCTGCTTCTAATTGCTGCATGTCCTTTAGGCTGAGCCAGTTGCCTCCCGTTCCGGCGTTGGTGAGGTAGCCACCGTTGTTTTTCGAGTCGTCGTCGCTGAATTTCTTGCAGGCTTCCTCAAAGGTCATGTCGCCGTTGCGTATCAGTTGGGCCACCGAGTCGAGTTGGTTTTGGGCTTTCTCGAGGGCTTCTACGGGCACCTTGGCGGTGAGCAGGATATGACGGCAGTTGACGGTCTCGCCGCGGCGTTCAATCAGTTGGATGATATGAAAGCCGAACTGCGTCTCCACCACGTCTGAGATCTCACCGTCGTGGAGGTTGAAGGCCACGTTTTCAAACTCTGTGGCATACACGCCCTTGCCGGCGAAGCCGAGCTCGCCACCTTGACGCGCCGAGCCAGGGTCTTCGGAGTAAAGCACCGCCATGGTGGAGAAGCTGCTCTCTCCTTCGAGGATGCGCTTGCGGATTTGGTACAGGCGGTCTTTCACCTGTAGCTTCTCGTCGATGCTGACGGGGGGACGCTTCACGATTTGCACGATCTCGTATTCGGGCTGTATCATCGGCAGGCTGTCGTTCGGGATGTTGTTGAAGAAGTCTTTCACCTCCTTCGGCGTCACCACCACGTTTTGCATGATTTTGGCCTGCACCTGCTCTTGCAGCATCTGGTCTTTCACGGCCTGACGCACCTCTTCCTTAATCTCCGACATGCTCTTGCCGAACTGCTCTTCCAGCTTCTCCTGTGAGCCGAGACGGGTGACGAAGTAGCGAATGCGCTGGTCCATCTGCGCTTCCACCTGGTCGTCGGTGACGGTGATACTATCCATCTCAGCCTGGTTAAGCATGAGCTTCTGGAGGAGAAGGTCTTCCAAGATGCGGGCGCGCACTTCCTTTCCCGTGCCGTCTGTCAAACCTTGCATACGGTATTGTATGTATTGGTTTTCGATATCGGATTGCAGGATGATGTTCTTTCCGACTACGGCCACCACCTTGTCAATGACCTGGGGCTGACGGTTTTGTGCCATCATCGGCAAAGCCAGTAGCATGAGTGCTATGATTATCCAGTGTTTTTTCATTATGTGTTAGTTGTTTTTAATCTGCATTATACAAAGTAGGCGAACCCACGTAGACTTCAAAGGCGCGGTCGCGCTTAGCTTTCTCGTAGACCGACGCCTGCATCTTGTCAAGCAGGGCCTTCTTGCGTTGGGCAAGAATGACGCTCTTGATGTTGGTGCGTACCATGTCCAAGGGCGAGATGCTTTCTTCCAACAGGTATTCCACAAAACGCACCATATAGGTGTATTCGTTCATGTCGAAGCAGACGAACTTGTTCTTTTTCAAGAAGCTCTCTGCGTTGAAGATTTCAATCGGGATGATGTTCGTCAGCTCGTCGAGTCGCATCCATTGGTCCACGTCCAAGTGGCTTTTCACGGCGTAATACGACGCTAAGACGTCGATGTTTTGCAGCAGCAAGGTGTCGGGGTCGCTCATGAGTTTCCTGAACATTTCTTCTTGCTTGTTGCCCTCGTCGAGGATGACGTAGGCCACCCTCACCATGGTGTTGCGCAGCTGGAAGTCTTCCTTGTTCTGCTCGTAATACTCGGCGATTTCGTCTTCAGTGACAATAGTGTCAAGTTTTTGGTTGATGAGTTGGCTTTCGTAGGCGTAGATGACCAACGAGTTACGGTATTCGTCCATCTGCTTCTTGAGGTCCAGCTCTTCCATGTTGAGGTTGTTCTCGGCCTGATGGATGAGCACCTGTCTTCTGACCCATGAGTCGATGAAGGTGCTGACCCGCTGTATGCTGTCCATGATAGTGGCGCCTTCGGGCACGATGCCTATGAGGTCCGACTCATAGAGGTATTTGCCATAGCACTCGGCCACCACCACTTCCTTCGAGCTCTTCTGGAAGTAGTCGCAACCCGCCATTAGCAGGAGGAAAGTGATACCGATAAGCGCGCCTATCTTCTTCATTGATAGAGTTTTCTGACTTTATCCAGCACTTTCTCGTTGATCTTCACGGGATAGCGTTCCTTCAGCGACTTCACCCACTTTTGTTCCAGCTCCACCTGGTAGTCGGAGGTGACGAGGCCACGGGCTTCTTTGAGGGTCTTCTCTTCGGGTCCGCGTAGCTCTCTGATGCAGACGATAGTGGTCGACTGGTCGACGGTGGAGGGGATTTCGTTTCTCACGCCCACCTTCCATTCGGTTTGGTCGACATATTGGTTGTCGCCTCTCTGGTAGAAGCCCTTGCGCACGAAGGCATAATTGATGGAGTCGCGTAAGATGGCACCTCTCAGGCTGTCGAGTTCGATGCCGCTGTCGAGCAAGGCTTTCACCTTGGGAAGTGCTTCGGCACGCGTCACAGTGATGACGGTGGCATAGACGCGGTCGTCCCACATGTATTTGGAGGCGTTGCGCTCATGGAACTCCTGCAGTCCTGTGGTGTCTTTCACGGCTTTGTTCCACACCTCACGGTCCATGAGGTCGAAGAGCAGGATGCCGTCGCGGTATTCCTGCACCAAGGCCTTGAACTCGGGATATTTATCTTCGAGGTGGGCGTCGCCATATTCCATCACGGTTTCGTTGCTGAAGTTTTCATACAGCTGATAGGCGTAGGTGGCAGGGGAGACGTAGCGTTGCGGTCCCATGTGCGCTTTGATGTAGTCCACGAAGTCGCTCACTTTGGCTTGCTTGTCGCCGATGCTGAACAGCGTGGCATTCATATCAAGCTTTTCGGCAGGCTTATACATGCCGCGGATGAGGCTGCTGTCGACGCTAGCCATGAAGGTCTCCAGGTTCTTGTCGTTCTGCTTGAACTTGTATTCGTTCTTCACCTGCTTGATGACGAGCTCTTCCGACTTCTTGGAACGCATGTCCTTTTCGATACGTTCGGTCAAGGCCTTCTTTTCCTTTTCGAAGGTGCCTACACCCGAATAGTCGATGAGTTTGATGATATGGTAGCCATACATGGTGCGGACGGGCTTGGCGATTTGTCCCTTTTCCAGCGACTTGCAGGCTTCGATGAACTCGGGTACGATGCGGCTGACGGTGAAGGTGCTCAAGGTGCCGTCGCGTTGGACGGTGCCTTTGTCGTCGGAGTATTTCCTGACGAGCTCACCCCAGTTTTTGCCATCCTTATCCGTCAGTTCTTTGTAGATGTTGTCGGCTTTCATCTTCATGGCAGCCTCGTCTTCTGCGTTGGCGTCGGAGGGCAGCTGCAGGAAGATGTGGGCGGCTTGAACGGCGCCTAAGGCGTCAGTGACGCTGTTCACCTTGATGATATGGTAGCCGAAGTCGCTACGCACGGGCATGGAGATTTCGCCTTCCTTGGTGTTGTAGGCTCCCGTCTCGAAGGGATACACCATGTCGAAGACAGAGAAATAGCCGAGGTCGCCGTGGTTGCCGGGACGTGCTGGGTTGTTCTCGGAGGCTTGCATGCCTTTAGCTGAGGGGTCGTCTGAATATTGGTCGGCGAGGGCACCAAAGTCGGCACCTTTGACCATCGCCTTCTTGCGGATCTCCATGGCTTTGTTGTAGGCCTTCAGCGTGTCCGAAGGCAAGGCGTTCTTGTCGCAGCGGACAAGGATGTGCGAGGCGCGGATGTCCTTCAGCTTGCGCTGATAGGCTTCCTCTAAAAGCTCCTCGGTAATATCGTCGCTGCTCATGAAGGGCTTGGCCAGCTGCTTGCGGTAGCCTGCCAGTTCCTTCTGGAACTTGGCGCTGGTATCGAGTTGCAGGCGCTCGGCTTCCATCACCTTCATGCGGAAGGTGGTGAACAGGTCGAGGTATTCGTCAACGGATTTCTTCTCGATGACGTCGCTCTTGAGGTTGTTCTTATAATATACGTCGCAAAATTCCTTCACGGTGACGTCTTGGTCGCCAATGGTCATCAACACCTGCTTGTCGAGTTTCGACTGTGCATTGGCAAAAAAGGCTGGCATGACAAATGCTGCCAACAAAAACATTTTCAAAAAGTTACGTTTTTTCATTGCTGATATTCGTTGTTTTCTTACTGTTTCTTTAACGAGAAATGACACGATTTATTTCAGCCCGCCTTCCACTTCCAGACCTTCGGTGAGCACGTGGATGTCGTCAACTTGGATGGCATCGAAGACGGTCTTCACCTGCTCGATGGAGCCGAGGTGGAGCATCAGTTGCCGGTCGGGACGCTTCTCAATCAGGCCTTCCGGGAGCTTGTTGTGGAGCAGGCTGAGGACAGTATTCATCAAAGTGTCGGTGCCCATGCCGGCGTCCAGCTTGACGAGTAGGTCACTGCCCACGATCTCGAGGATGGTGAGGTCGGCGGAGATGTCTTTCTTGATGATGCCTAAGTTGAGGGGATAGGTCACCTTCACGGTCTTGTCGTCGACGAAGGCGAACCCGATGTTTTGTTCGGTCTTTTCTTTTAGTATGTTTTGTAGCTCAGGGAATGATATGGATGCTTTCATGGGTTAGCTTCTTTTGCTGTAGTTGGGGGCCTCTTGGGTGATGGTCACGTCGTGCGGGTGGCTTTCGAGGATGCCAGAGTTGGTGATGCGGATGAACTTGGCTTTCTTCAGGTCTTCGATGGTGCGTGAGCCCGTGTAGCCCATGCCGGAGCGCAGGCCGCCCACCATCTGGTAGACCACCTCGGAGAGCGTGCCTTTGTAGGGGACACGACCGGCGATGCCTTCGGGGACGAGCTTCTTGACGTCTTCCACGTTGTCCTGGAAGTAACGGTCTTTCGAGCCTTGCTGCATGGCTTCGAGCGAGCCCATGCCACGGTAGGTCTTGAACTTACGGCCTTCGTAGATGATGGTGTCGCCTGGCGACTCATCGACGCCGGCGAAGAGCGAGCCAGCCATGATGGAGGAGGCGCCTGCGGCGAGGGCCTTCACGATGTCGCCCGTGTAGCGGATGCCACCGTCGGCGATGACGGGGATGTCCATGCCTTCCAATGCCTTGCACACCTCCATGACGGCGGTGAGTTGTGGCACGCCGATGCCGGCCACCACACGCGTGGTGCAGATGGAGCCGGGGCCGATGCCCACCTTGATGGCGTCGGCACCAGCCTCAGCCAAGGCCTTGGCAGCTTCGGCAGTGGCGATGTTGCCCGCCACGATGTCGATTTCGGGGTAGTTGTTCTTCAAGGTGCGCACCATGTCGATGACGCCTTGTGAATGGCCATGGGCCGTGTCGACGACGAGGGCGTCGACGCCGGCGTCGACCAAGGCGGCGGCACGCTCAAGGGTGTTGGCGGCGATACCCACGGCAGCGGCCACACGCAGACGACCGCGCGAGTCCTTGCAGGCGTTGGGGCGCGCTTTCACCTTAATAATATCTTTATAAGTGATGAGGCCGACGAGGTGGTTTTCCTTGTCGACCACAGGCAGCTTCTCGATCTTGTATTGCTGGAGAATGTCGGCAGCCTTCTCAAAGGAGACTTCTGTCGTGGTGATGAGGTTCTTGCTCGTCATCACCTCGGCGATGGGACGGTCGAGGCCGCGCTCGAAGCGCAGGTCACGGTTGGTGACGATGCCGACGAGGACGTTGTTGCTGTCCACCACGGGGATGCCGCCGATGCGGTATTCGGCCATCAGGTCGAGGGCGTCTTTTACCGTGGCGTCGACGTGTATGGTCACCGGGTCGCTGATCATGCCGTTCTCGGCGCGTTTCACCTTGCGCACCTCGGCGGCCTGCTTGCCGATGGTCATGTTCTTGTGCAGCACACCGATGCCGCCTTCCTGGGCGATGGCGATGGCCATGCGGCTCTCCGTCACGGTGTCCATGCCGGCGGAGACGACGGGGATGTTGAGGTCAATATGGCGTGAGAACTTGGTCTTCAGGCTCGTCTCACGGGGTAGTACATTACTGTAGGAAGGGACCAACAGGACGTCGTCGTAGGTCAAGCCTTCACCGATGATTTTTTCGTTATCTAATGCCATGGCAGATGGGTTTTAATTAATCTGCAAAGATACGAAAAATTTCAATAGGGTAGGAGAAGTAAGGCTAAAAAATGGCAAAAGTCCTCCGAAACTTGGAGTTTGATGCGTTTTATGCTTACTTTTGCACCCATGAACGGAAAGGACGAAATACGCAAAAGGAGACTGTATTATGAAGGGCTGAAGCAGGCCATTGCGACGCCCGTCAAAAACGAGAGCATCAGTGTCGTGGACGAACTCATCCAGGATGACGAAGTCGAACAAGACTTCAAGGATACATTGCGATTTTGGAAAGAGGTGAACGGACCTTTGGATAGTGCCATCACCTTCATCCACAACAACCGTTTCCTCGTCGAAGAGAAGGAATACATCATCAAAGAGGACTCTGATGCCGTCTTCATGAAGCCCGAGGAGATTTTCAATGTCTTGAAGAACCTGCTCGGTTCCACGGTCATGGAGTTTCTTTCCGTGCTCGAAATACCCTCGACCGAAAAGACCAAACTTCTTGACTATGTGGAGCATGGCGACAAGGACGGCTTCGTTTCGATGCTGGAGCAAGCCCAATGCGACCTGACGCCTTTGGCCAAGCTGTGTTCCTGTTGTTGGGACGCCTTGTCGACGGGTGCCGAGATGGAGGGCGACGACTTCTCCTTTTATCTCGACAGCATCGCGGGCCATCAGCCTCAGGAGGGCGATGCCGACGACGGCAAAATAGTGGAGGCCGTGAAGCGATGGCAGCCCTCAGTCGAGGTGCTTGACGATGACGACAGCGACGAAGCCTTGCGGCGATATTTCTCCGACTACCGCCATTTCCTCGAAACCGACCTGGCCGTGCGCCTGCATTACTATTGGGATTGGTACGACGACTTCACGCTGAAGGAACGCAACCTCATCAACCCGATTCTCGACAACCCCATGGCCAAAGACTTGATTGACAGGATATGGGAAGAATACGAAAACCCCAAGCCGCAGCCCTCTGAGCCTTTCGTCCTGCCCGTCGACTTCTTCGACTGGCAGCACAAGTCCAACGCGCCGAAAGAGTTTTTCTACATGGACGACACCTTAAAGAAAAGAGGCGTGGATACTTTGGTGGCCCTCATCGACTGGCTTGCCGACAAGGGCTTTATCGCCGACGACAACGCTGTGAAGGCCTTGTTGGCTTACCGCCTGACAGGACGATGCCGTCCCGAAGGGGAGGAGCTGCCCGTGATAGAATGGCATGGCAAAAACGGCAAGTCGTACGAGCTGATTTACCTTGTGCGTTGCCTCTCCGACCGTGCCGACTACAAGAAGATGCGCCGATTCTTCACCGGCCCCGAGTGGGTGAAAGACCGCGACAGCAGTTATGCCAACTCGGCGGATTCGGAGTTCAGGAAGCAGATGTCGGAGTATTATCCTGAGGTTTGTGAGTTCAAAAAGTGATGAAAAAGTCAAACATTTTGCGATTTTTGACATTTTCGGCAAAACAAAAAGTGAGATTTTTGACATTAAGAGAGAAAACGGGGTGCAATACTTGCCGTTTTTCATGACCATGTTTTTGTAGTTTTACCCTAGTCTAACCCTTGGGTAACCCAAGACTAACCCAAGACTAAGCCAAGACTAAGCCTTGGGTATCCCTTGGGTAAGCCTAGGCGGATAGATGCACTCTTTACTGTAATTTGCTGATTTTGGTTGTCACTTTCGTGTCCTACGACTGAATCAAGTTGACGGGTTAATAATTTAAGACTGTTATGAGTTGTCAGCCGCTTTTT
>CADBZW010000013.1 GCA_902799345.1 uncultured Bacteroidia bacterium
AAGTGGAGACTCCGCTGATAGTCGGAACTAATGATAGCGATGTGATGTACTTTGTTCAGGTGTAGCATGGCTTTATAAAGGGTCTTGTTCTATAAGTTCACTACGAGATGAGTGATGTTCTCACATAAGTTTTCGGCAATTCTCCAAGGTTCTTCTGCCTCCATTGGGAAGACCGTCGGTCGTGTTATGTATGATTCAATCATATAAATTCCGATTTATGTGTTTCTAAAGAGTAGCAATTACTATGAGTCTTCAACACCCACTGCCGTCAATGCTACACGTAAGCATGACAAAGATAACCAGCAACTTCACCTTTGCCGATGCCAGCCAATGTGTTCGCCACTATGATGTCTTTTCTCTCGTTCACGATGCAAAAGTAGTCAAATTCTTTTATTGAGGTGATGTTTTTGAGGGCTTTCAAGTACGTTGAAGCTTAAAGATAGCAGTTGAGACAGCCGCTGGCGCGGTGTTTTTGCCCATCATCAAGCCCAAGCCGTGGGTAAGGCGCAACGGCCTTTCATTAGACTTTCATGCAGGCGAGCCGCCTACATGCCGGATGGGGCCGCTCTGGGCAAGTGTCTCAGCGGAGCAAGGGCCAAAAGAAAAATGATGATGCCCTCGACCGCGAGACTCTTGCCCAGAGCGATTTAGAAGTAGAGGCAGGCCGTCGCGCGGCGCTGGGCGGTGTTGCAGACAGGCAGAGTGTTCGCCCGCAGGAACGAGGACGAGCACCCTGCCTGTCTGCTTTACCGCACAGCATTGGGGAGGCAAAGTTAAAGCCCAAGCCTTGCAAAAACCGTGACAGCGGCGGCTTGGACGGTAGAGGCTAATAATAGGAGCTATAAGACAGATGAGACTGATATTCTCTATCGTTATGCGTACTTTAACTTCGTTGAATGCTTTGCATTTCGTGCTATCGTGCTTACGAAAGTGGTTTAGAGATTGCGGATCAAGTCCGCAATGAGGGTTTAGATGGATGGCTTTCAAGTTCGTTGGTGCTTAAAGATAGTAGTTTAGACAGCCGCTGGCGCGGTGTTTTTGCCCATCATAAAGCTTTAGTCGTGGGTAAGGCGCGACGGCCTTTCATTAGACTTTCATGCAGGCGAGCCGCCTACATGCCTGATGTTGCCGCCCCGGGCATGTGTCGCAGCGGAGCAAGGGCTAAAAGAAAAATACATGAAGCCCGCGACCGCTGCGACTCTTGCCCAGGGCGATTGAGAAGTGGTGGCAGGCCGTCGCGCGGCGCTGGGCGGTGATGTCGACGAGCAGAGTGGTCTACCGCAGGAACGAGGACAGCCACCCTGCTCGGCGGCTTGCCTTGCAAAAACCGTGACAGCGGCGGCGTGGGTCAGTTGAGAGTTGAGAGTTGAGAGTTTAGAGTTGTTGGGAGTTGAGAGTTTTAAGTAATGGGAGTTATAGGACGGATGGGACTGATATTCTATAGGGTTTGCGTGCTAACGTGCTATCGTACTTACGTGCTTACGTGCTTACGGCCAGTCGGCCCTTCGACGCTTCGACAGGCTCAGCGACCGCAAGTTCAGCGACCACAGGCTCAGGGACCTTATACGGGGTGCGGCTGCTGGTATTGGCCGCGGAGGGGAACCCACAGGCGTTTTTGGGTGGGTGACGGGCGACCGACTGCGGCGAGTGTGGCTTATTCTCATCATATAGCTTTAAGGCGGTGGTAGAGCCAGCGACCTGACAACGGACTGAAAGCGGAGCGAGCAGACGACGCTGGAGGTACGGAAGCGTCGTCTGCCCGACGGAGCGAAAGGGTAGTCGTCAGGTCGCGGAACTTAGTAAGAGCTGAGGGAGTTCGTTCGCGTTGGCAACGCCTAATCCCCCGCCCTGCGGGCACCCCCTTTCAAAGGGGGAAGGCGACCGTAGCGGCGAATGGCAGCAGCGAGGTTCCCGCCTTCGCGGGAATTGCGGCTGACGGGACAAACACGATGTGGAGCCACCTAAGCGATGCGAGCAGGCGCAGGGGACGGCAGCGCGGAGAGGCGTTAATGTAGCGTAGGCCACAGAGAGGCACGAACCGTGGGCGTAGCGGAATGGTAGCCCGGAGCACTGACGGCCACAAGACAAACGCTTCGCTGGGGGCGGAACACCTTGGCGGGGATGGGATGGTAAATGGTAACGAGTGAATAAAACACGAAGCGGGATGGGAGGATTTAACTCTGAAGGCGGTCTATCAGGGTTGACTTGACGATTTCGTAGCCTTGGACGGGGTCGAAGATGTCGCCTAAACGGAGGAGGTTTTTGGTGTCGCCAAGGAAATCGGTGTCTTTCATCTTCTCTTCCATGTTCAAAACGTATTCCTTGTAGGTGGGGCTGTGGTCAACGACAAAGGCCATGTATTCTCGGTAACAACGGATTACATTATCGACGTTTAGATTGACCATGGTCAAGGCTTTGTACAAATCATAGAGGTCGCGGCCTTTGAGCCGTTGGTATAAGGCGCGGAGCTTGGTGCCAACCAACTCGTCCAACTGATAAGTCAACAGTTCGGCAGTGCCTTCATACCATTGGCTTTTTACCTCAAAAGGCTTTCGCACCATGGGCAGAACGCTGAAATGCTCCTTGCAGTTGATCTCTACTTTCAGATGGATGGGAAGTGACGGCACTCCTGAAGATGTTGTCCTGAAAATCAGCGTGTTGTTGTGCTTCTTCTGTTTTACTTTCGGCTCGCCAAGGAATGAAAGTGCATCACGCAGATGGTCGTAGGTTTCCTTGATGGGGCCTGCCTCCACTTGAACAAGGTCGATGTCTTCGCTGTAGCGAGGCTGAGGATGGAGATAAAGCTTGTGAAGTGCAGTGCCACCTCGGAAGGCCAAATGATCGGCGAGGTAGTCGTCCTTGTAAATCTCGACCAAGGCTTTGCATATTATCAAATCCTGTTCGACTTGGACCTCATTAGGCCAGGGCACGAACTGGTTCCATTCAGTTATTGCAGCTTGCGGTATCATAATTCGTCTATTTCAATTTCTTGGTTTACCATTATTTTCCATCGTTTGTTCAGCTCACAGTCATCTGAAACTTCTTTTGTAGTTTTCAAAGCGACTTTCCTGAAGCGAAGATTTGCGGATTTCGCCAAAGCAAACAGCTCGTTAGACTTTTCCTGTTCATCGAGCACGGCTTCCAACAGGTAGCCCAAGCGTTGGATTACCGGAGTGTTGAAATAGTCCAGCAACTTGGGGGAGATAGCGGTGAAGTGGATTTCTTCAGCCAATTCGGCCAAGACCGTTGTCACTCTCGTAAGGCCACCGACAGCTTGTTCCGAATCGACCAAATCCAAAGCGGTAAGTTCTGGGGAAGACACATTCACATAACCTGTCTGCGTTTGGAATTTCCTGGTGAAATCCATGGGTAAATGTTCACGTTTGAAAAGCAGGATTTCGGTTCCGGCTTTAATGCCTGAATGGAAAGCCTTTCCTTCGATGAATACCGTAAAGTTTTGTGGTCTTTGATGGGCTGCACCGTACATTTCGGCGGCATTAAGTAGGGCCACATAGTATTGACAGCCAAGATAACGCATCAGATTGTCGAGATAAAACACAGGAGGGACGATGCCTTTGAGTTTGTATTCGGTTGGGACAATGACATAGAAATTGTGCCAAGGCGAAACGACAGTGTTTTTGGCAATCAGTCGTGTGATGGTTCTTGTGATGGCGTTGGAAGACTTATCGGGAAAGGCGGAGCACAAATCGTTTTTGGTAAAGAAGAAATGTCCTCGCATTGACATTGAATCAATCCATTTAGGTATGCTTTTCTGCTCTTCCATTTTCTTGGTTTTTGACAATCACGATGCAAAAGTATACAAAATTTGTCTTGTTTTGCTTTCTGATTGCAAATATTTTGTGATTTTTGATTGAATTTGATGGATTTTGACTAATTTTGCGGGCATGAAATGGTGGTTTTCCATAGGGATTGTTTTGCTGGTGGCGGTGTTGGTGGGATGTAATACTCCCCCGCCCGTTGGGCACCCCCTCTCAGAGGGGGAAGGGCTACCGCACGAGGTGTGCCAGGAACTGGCGGAGATTGATTCGCTGATGTGGCAGCAGCCGGATAGTGCTTTGGCGGTGATGATGAAGTTTGCGGGGAGTGCGGCAGCGGATAGTCTGGATGAGTTTAACGGGCATTACTGCCAGGTGCTGATTTCGGAGCTGCTGTTTAAGAATGACTATGGGCAGAGCAATAGAGAAGAATTGCTGGAGGCTGTGAGTTATTTTGATTCGTTGATTATTGCAGACGAACGCAGTGAATCCGAACAAGATCGGAATGCGTTTTTAGATGCTCGGGCACATTATATTAATGGTGTGGGGTATGCTGAAAAGGACAGCGTGGTTGAGGCGTGTGGGGAATACCTCTGTGCCTTGCGGACGATGGAGAGTCATTATCCCGAGAACGAACTGGTGGGCACGAAGGCACGTTTCATGGTTTTGACCTACAACCGTCTTGTGGATTTGTTTTCCGACCAATACATGCCGGAATCTGTCATCATCTGTAGCAAGCAGGCCTTACATTATGACGCGATCGAGCCTCTTTCACCGACCAACCGCGCCAATGTCTTGTATCGTATTGGAACTCATTGCGACATGTTGAAAGAAGCGGACAGTGCGGCCTTTTATTATGAGGCGGCTATGAAAGCCATGACAGGAAGAAACAGCTTGGTTTATAGGGATTTGATTTCCTCGATGGCGTACCATGAGTACAGCATCCACCATGATACAATGAATTCGTTGGATAGCCTAAAAAGGATGGCGACGCTGTCCGTAGGAGAAAGGGAAAGGCTGATCAGATTCCTGACCATTGGCGCCATCTATCATGACATAGGGCAATATGATTCCGCAAAGGTCTATCTGGAGCCTGTGCTTGAAAACAGTCCCGACAAAGCGGAAATAGCAGCAGGTTTTTTGCGAGACATCGCCATAAGCGAAGCCGATACGCTGAAAACCGAGCAATATGCCCGACTTCTTGTTAAAGATGCCTCAAAGGAAGTCGAATCGCAAGCGCGGGTTTCAAAGCTCAATGACATATTTCAACAGCATCTGCAATGGGAACAGGAACGGGCAGATGCCGAAAGGCAGGGGAAAGCCCGTGTCAGAAGAAACAGGATGATCGTGGCGACAGGCATCCTTGCGGTGTTGGCCGCTCTTACAGCTTGGCTGCTCCACAGGCGCAAGATGAAAGCCGAAAGGGAAGCCCATCGTTTGGAAAAAGCGTCGATGTCGGGACGGTTGAAAAAGAGCAACCAGGAGGTGAGGGAGCTGAAGGACCAAATCAAACGGCAGGAGGAGGTGAACGCGAAGCCCCAACAGGCTGAATCGTTCACCGATGAGCCTATCTGCCGCCTCATCATGGAGCGGGTGCATGAAGGGCAGTTCAAGGCGCAGATGGACTGCAAGCTTTATAAGGATGCCGCCTTAAGCAAGGAACAGGTGACGGCGTTGCGCGATGCCGCCGACCGCCATTTCAATCTGTTCACCGTCAGGCTGGCCAAAGCCTATCCCAACCTTACCAAGAACGACCTCGACTATTGCTGCCTCTATCTGCTTGGCCTTTCTGACGCCGACATCTCTGCCCTGATGCAGCGGGCTTACACCACCGTGAACGACCGAGGCCGCAAAATGAAAGCCATTTTCGGTGCTGAAGAGCCTCTTTCGGTCACTCTCCGAGGCTTCGCGGAGGAATCCACATCTAATTGATTATCGGTACGATAGCGAAAAACCCGTACAAACCCGTACATGGTTTTGCTTGCCATGCGCTGGGGCTTGGTGTAGTTTTGCCGAAAAATTCTAAAAGCTAACGAATATGAAAACGACAAGATTTTACACCCTGCTTGTGCTCCTGCTGATGGCGGGAGTATTGCAGGCACAAAACCATGATTGGCCAATAGACCTGTGGACTGATGTGGTGACCGAGCAACCGGAAGGCTATGTTGTGGACGCTTTTGGTGACGTGCACATCTATTCCGCTGAGGGTTTGGCCTGGCTTTCGGTGCTGAGTAACGGCCTTCATGGGCAGGATGTGGATGAGTTTGAGGAAAGGACTGTCTATTTGGAGGAAAGCATTGATTTGGCAGGTCATGTCTGGACTCCGATCGCAGCCGCCACTTTTGATGAAACCACAGGCGATATGTACATCCATTATTTCAAAGGTGCTTTCGACGGGAAACAACATTTGATTGATAATCTGTTGCTGTATAAAGACTTTCCCCTTGAGCACATGGGACTGTTTGGAATCGTAAAAAACGGAGTAATACGCAACGTGATTGTCGAAAATTGTAGATTAGAGTTTAATATAATGGAGGGATGGACTCCTGTGTGCGGTGTTCTCGCCTATCATTTGGAAGAGAACTCCATGGCTGAAAACTGCTATGCCCATTGCTTGGAGTTCAAAGCAATCCATGGAGGCTTGTTTTATGGGGTTGACATGAACTCGTCGGTGACCAACTGCATGGTTCGATACGATTTCAAGTATGAAGGTTATTATGGCTGCGGAATCAGTGATTTCAATTATGGCAAGATTATCAATTGCGCATCTGTTATTGATACGTTGCAATGGCCTTATTTGTGGGATCCGTCGGGTGTTGCCAGTGAAAATTCTGGGCAAATCGAGAACTGCTACTCTTATTGGGGCGAGTTGGTGGAATTTCCATTCTATGCCCCTTATGCTCCTCGCAATGGTGTGGCCTACTTTAATGATTATGGTGTCGCCAAAAATTGTTATTACAATAGGATGCCACAAGTTTGGCAATTTGACGACAGTCCTGGTCACGGCGGAACGTTTCAGGATGTGTCGCAATATGACATGGAAAACGATGATTGGCAACTTATGAATCCGATCATCATAGGAGGTACAACAACAAATGATTTGGTCGAGGTGCTGAACCTTTGGATTGACAGCCAACCCAACAGCGACGACTATCTCCATTGGTGTGCAGATACCACAGGCTTCAATCACGGTTTACCCATTTTCGCAGATTATGACTTGACCAGTATTGAAGAGCAATGCGAGAACGTTAACGCCATCGCTTATCCCAATCCGGGAAAGGATGTGCTGAATATCCGCACGGGGTTGCAGGATGCTTGGGTGGAAGTGTATGATGTGAATGGGAGACTTATACATAGACAGGATATTACGGAGAATGTGGCGGGGATTGATGCTGGGGGATGGGCTGAAGGAGTTTATGTTTGTAAGGTGATATCAAACGGCAAATTAGCGGAAACGGGAAAGTGGATTAAGGAGTGACTCGACTCCCCCTGGCCCCCTCTGAGAGGGGGAAGCGTTATACGTGCTTACGTACTATCGTGCTAACGAGGTGGGACTTATAGGACAGATAAGACAAATAAAACGTAAAATATAAAACGATGAAAAAGACAATTAGACTAATGCTGATGCTGCTGGTTGTGGCAGGCATGATGACCGTATCCTCATGTAAAAAGGAGAAGGTGTTACCGGAAAAAATCACCGTTAGTGGCTATGTAACCTATGATGACGGACAACCCTTTGTGGACGTTCATGTTTTGTTGTGTTCAAGCACCTTCATGGGTCCGAGCATTCCCTTAGGCGAAACCATTTACACCGACGAGCTTGGCCATTACGAGGTTGAATTCAAACCTGATAAAGACCATACTTACAAATTGATCTTCGAAAGTCACCAGTATTATCACAACTACAGTTTGACTAAATGGGAAGCAGTACAGGAACACGATGTTGTATGGGAGAAAATAGAGTAACTTAGCAAATTCCAGCCTTACCAAAGCCATCGAGAGCCTTGGCCGCTCTATCGGCGACAAGGGGTTGGTTCGGGGCTTTCTTTGGCTTTTTTCGGTATGCGTGTTATCGTGCTAACGACGGTGGGACTAATAGGACAGATAAGACTAATAGGAATATGAAAACGACAAGGATATTCGCCCTGATGGCAGTTCTGATTTTGGCTGGATGCCGGGAAGGAAGAGACAAGGAATTGCCGCAAATGCCTGCTAGTGTTGACACCTCGGAATTCGATGAGGCTTATTATGAACGGATGCGGGTGTTTGAGGGGTTGTGTCCGGATGTGGAACTGGATAAGTGAAGGGGGATTGGATTTTTTTTTCGATATTTGTGCTATCGTACTATCGTGCTAACGAAGTGGGGCAATATATTATTTCCGTTGAGCGTTGAAAGTATTAGTAATTTAAGTGTAAACAACCAAATAATAACCATAATGAGAGTTTGCAGATTTGTTTTGTTTTTCTTGGCTGCGATGTTTTTTGCTTCCTGTAGCCGAATCGATGAGGTTGACATCAACAGTTTCGACCAGCCGGATGGCGGGGTCTTGAACGGCAACGTTGCCGTGTTCGGCAATGTGACTACCGAGATGCGCCAGCACCGCGTCACCATTTCACCTGTCCATCAATGGGGCGACAACCAGAATGCCATGCCTGAAATCAACCGCGTTTTCGTGCTTTGCGGCAACGACACGATACCTTATATTGAAAAGGAAGCCGACCGCAGTAGTATGGTTTTCGTTTCGGAGCAACCCTTCAAAGGTGAGGCGGGCAAGACCTACAAACTCGTCGTCGAAACACCTACGGGCGACATCACCGCCGAGGACTATCTGACGCCTTTGTGTGACACGGATTACCTCCCAATCATCAAGGACCATACAAAAGTGAGGAGCTATCAGATGCACTCGGGCATGATGGCGCATGAATTCCAGTTCGACAAGCACATCTATACCGTTGGGGAACAACCTGTGATTTGCGGCCTGACCTTCCGACAGCCGGAGGATTACCCTATCGACAGCATCGAAAGTGTTTCTTTCGTGCATAACGACATGTCGCTCTCGGCATTGTTCACCGCCAGATTGTTCTGGTATTCCTATCATGTCACGGAAGATCATCTCGACCAAAGCGAGACTTTCATCACTTGTTCGGTCTCGCCCGAATTCTACACCTTCCTTTTGGATGTTTTCAACGAAGACGATTGGAGCCTGGGCCTGTTCGCCACCATTTCGGGCAATGTGCGAGGCAATGTCAAGAACGGCTACGGCTATTTCTTCGCTTCCGATGTGCGACGCCAACCTTTTACTTACCACGAAATCTACAATGCCATCACCCCCGAAAACGAATAAGCCATGAAACGAATCCTCTTCACCATATTTTTCTTTGCTTCTTTTGTTTGCCTTCAAGCTCAGACCTATACATTAAGCGGCCACATCACCGATGCCGCCACGGGCGAGACGCTTATCGGTGCCACCTTGTTTGAGGCTTCATCGCAAACGGGGACCTCGGCCAATGGCTACGGTTTCTATTCGCTGCGTTTGCCCGCTGGAAAACACAAGTTGCAATGCGCCTATTTGGGCTACAACACCAAAGAGATTGAAATTCAACTCCATGCCGACCAAACCTTGGAAATCAAGTTGGAGGAAAAATCCGTGGGATTGGGAGAAATCACTGTGGAGGCGGCAGCCGTGGAGCGTCCCCAGATGCAGAACGAGTTCCATGCCGAGATGCTGACCATCAACTCGATACGCAAACTGCCGAGTGTGTTCGGCGAGGCCGACATCATCAAGGCGGTGCAAATGCAGTCGGGCGTGAAGACCATCGGCGACGCCTCGTCAGGACTGCTCGTGCGCGGTGGCTCCAACGACCAGAACCTCATCCTCATCGACGAGGCACCTATTTATAACCCTTCGCACCTCTTCGGCATGATCTCCATCTTCAACCCTGAAGCCGTGAACCAGGTGACGCTTTACAAGAGCAACATACCCGCTCAATATGGCGGTCGCGTCTCTGCCGTTCTTGACTGCAAGATGAAGGAAGGCAACATGAACCACCATGATTTTTCGGTGGCGTTGAGTCCTTTTACCGCCACACTCACCGCCAAAGGCCCCATCGTCAAGGAAAAGGCTTCTTACCTGATTTCGGCACGCAGGAGTTTCATCGACTTTTTCGTGAAGCCCAATGAAAGCATGCCGCTTGTCCCGAGGTTTTACGACCTGAACGCGAAAATCAACACCAAAATCGGGCAGAACGACCGCATTTATCTCTCGTTCTATCGAGGCCACGATGTCATTGAGTCCATGGGCGGCATCGACCAATCGCAAGGCATGTACAATACCTGGGGCAACGCTTCCGGCACCTTGCGCTGGACGCACAACTTCGGCAGCCGCTGGTTCCTCAACACGGCCTTCATCGTCAGCGATTACAGCAACGACCTCGACTACCAATTCAAAAGACGCAAGTTCAACTGGCGCACAGGCATTTCCGACCTCAACCTGAAAGCCGCATTGAGTTATTACATCGCCCCTGATTGTGAACTCCGCATTGGCGCAGGTGCCATCCGCCATGCCTTCACTCCTGGAGAGTCCGACAGCATCGGGATGAGTCTGCCGCATTATCAGGCGATGGAGTATTCCGTCTATGCGCTGAACGACTGGAAACCCTTGTCGTGGTTGGGCTTCAACTATGGCTTGCACCTGTCGGCTTTCCACCCCTTGAACAGCGACGAGAAACTGATGGTCTATCCCGAGCCTCGCATAAGCATGAACGTCATGTTGAGCGAAAACACCTCGCTGAAAGCCGGCTACGCGCGGAACGTGCAATATATCCAAGTGCTGCAAAACACCGCTTTGGACTACCAATCGCTTGAAACATGGTTCCCGGCGGTCAACGGGTTGAAACCCGTCATCGCCGATGTGGTTTCGGGTGGCTGCTTCCTCGATTTCGGTGGGCAGTATTCCGCTTCGGCTGAACTCTATTACAAGAAAGGCCAAAACCAAATCGACTTCATCGACCATGCGCAACTCATCAGTAACCCGAATGTCATCAACCAAGTGAGGAGCGGCAATTCCAAAGCCTACGGCCTGGAACTGAACCTTTCGAAAAATGCCGGAAAGTTCACGGGAGCCATGAGTTACACCTATTCGCGTGTCATCTATACCATCGACGGCATCAACGACGGCAATCCCTATTCGGCTTTGTCAGACATCCCGCATGACTTCCGCATCAATGGCTGCTATCAGTTCACGCCACGCTGGAGCGCGAGTGCGGCTTGGCAGTATTCGAGCGGCCATCCCGTCACCTTGCCTGTGGGCTTTTACGAGTATATGGGGCAGACTGTCCCGGTTTACACCGAGCGCAACGCCAGCCGCACGCCTGCCTATCACCGTCTCGACCTTTCGTGCACCTATCATTCGCCGAAAAACAGAAATGGTTTCAATTGGAGTGCGAGTGTTGGTTTGTTCAACGCCTACAACCGCCTGAACCCGTTGGGGTATCAGTTTGAGACCGATATAGAATCAGGCGAGATGCGGGCCTATGCTTACTCGATGTTTGGAATTTTGCCTAATGTTTCGCTAAGGGCAGGGTGGTGATCTTATGTGGCTTTCGTACTAAGGTGCTATCGGGATAACGTGCTTACAAAGGGGCAATGACTGAAACCAAGGATTCTGTGAAGATACGGCATTTGATGGAGCAGGCGGAGCGGCTGCCGAAGCAGGACTGCATTGTCGTGCTGAAGACACTGATGGCTACCGTGGCGGAGGAACATGGCGACTGGACGCAGACGCTGAGGATGGCCATCGAGGAGGCTGAGGAACGGGAGGAGGCTGCCGAACTCCATAGCCGATACAGGATCTCTAAACAAAAGACCACGGCTTTTGTGAAGCTGTTCCGCATCATCTATGACCTGCACATCTTTGAGACGGCTGACGGCAGAATTGCTTCCAACTCGGAGGATTTTGTCTGCGACTTGGGGCTGTACTTCAACACGGAAATCCGCAACATGAGGAACTTGCTTTCATCGGCCAAACGGACGGGTAACTTCATGGATGTGTTTGAGAGGCTGCATGAGCTTGCCCAGGCGTATTATGAGAAGGGGGACGGGCTGAATGCCGGCAAGCGGGCTGAGGCTCGCGAGTGGCAACAAAGACTGGATTTTGATTGGGAGTCATCCTAGTGACTTTACAATGGCAACAGAAAATTTTATTATGTAATTAAGAATTTAGTTATATATTTGCGGTTATAATTAAAAAAGAATCGAAATTATGAGGAACAAAACCTTTTTCTTATTTTACTTACTTGCCTTGGCCTTGCCGATGAGGGCCCAATGGGAGTATGATGATGACACCCTTTGCCAAGCCCGTTTGATGGTGATGTATGAACTCACCTACCGCGAGGACACCAACCACCTTGACCGCGCCAAAACGGAACAGATGATGCTTTTGATCGGCGACGAGGTCAGCCTCTTCCAAAGCTACATCGCTTATAGAAATATGAATGCACTCCGGCAAGCCATGCGTGACGGCACTTTTACGGGAAAGATTCATGTGAAATCAGAGGATATTGCCCGTTATTTGTATAAGGTCTATAAAAACCATCCCGAAGGTAAAGCAACGATGATGGATCGTGTTGTGATGTCGGGCTCGTTCCTCTATGAGGAAGATTATCCCTGTATGACATGGGAATATACCGAGGACACAGCCACCATTTCGGGATATTTCACACAGAAAGCCGTTTGTAAGTATGGTGGACGCACTTGGGAGGCTTGGTTTGCGCCCGACCTGCCTTTCAACGACGGGCCATATATGTTCTGTGGCTTGCCAGGACTCATTATCAAAGTGGCTGACACCCAAGACCACTACCGTTTTGAGATGCTTTCGGCTGAGATCCCTGAAGAGATGTACATCCTTTGGGATGACAAGGATTGCATAAGGACCACCAAGAAAGCTTTCTTCAAGGTGTATGACGACAACATGGCCAATATCATCGAGAACGGCATGGAGCGGATCACTCCTGTTGATGGCAACACCAATGACATTCAACATCGGTTGTACCTCTATGCGAAAACGAAGAACAATCCCATTGAATTAGATAGAAGATGACGCTTCGCTTGGTTCATATTGTCCTATTGCTTTTGCTTTGCCCGGTTTTGTCAGCGCAAACCGTGCTCACTGGGCACGTGAAGGACACCCAAGGCGAGCCGCTGCCCAACATCAATGTACTGGTCTATAAAGTGGGTAGCCCTATCATTGTAGCTCACGCAGTATCGGATAATGGCGGCCATTACAGCCTCAGCGTCAGTATCGAGGTTGACAGTTTGGATGTGGCCGCTTCGTCGCTCTTTTTCGAGAAGCAGACCAAGCGCATCGCCAACCGAAGTCAGCCGTTGGATTTTACACTTCGTGAGGAGGTGCAGGAACTGAAGGGCGTGACCGTGCAGGCCCGAAGCATCGAGCAGCGGGGCGATACCTTGGAATATATCGTAGGCTCCTTCGTGCAGAAGCAGGACAAGAGTATCGAGGACGTGTTGAAGCGTATGCCTGGCATCGAGGTGGCCGACGATGGGCAAATCACCTACCAAGGATTGCCCATACAGAAGTTCTACGTCGAAGGCATGGACCTGATGGGGGGCAACTATGCGACGGTCAGCAAGAACCTGCCACACCAGTCAGTATCGTCGGTGGAGGTGTATGAAAACCACCAGCCCATCAAGATGCTGGAGGATAAGGTCGAGTCAGAACAGGCTTCCATCAACATCAGGTTGGCCAACAACGTGGCACTCACTGGTACGGCCAAGGTGGGCGTGGGAGTGTGGCCTTTCCTTTGGAACGTCAACCTCACACCGATGCTGTTTTCGGGTAAGATGCAGATGCTTGCTGCCTATCGCACCAACAACACGGGCGATGACCTCACGCTATTCACGAAAATGCTCACCGTGGAAGATTTGCAAAGTGACCGCCCCGCTAAGTTGGGCGAGGAGCTGGGCATCAAGCAGGCCGCCACACCGCTTTTCAGCACCAACCGCTATTTAGATAACCAAACGCATCTCGGCAATCTGAACACGCTGTTTCCCATCGGTGAGAACACCACCTTGCGCGTTAACCTCTATTACCTCAACGACCTGCGGAAGCAGTCGGTCGGTCAAAGCAACACGATTTTCCTTGCCGCTGACACCATCACTTACACCGAGCAAATCGACAACCGTTTCCGCGACAATCGGCTTTTCGGTACCATCACGCTCAACCGCAACGACAAGGCCTATTACATGGATAACAAGCTCAACTTTTCCAGCGCATGGGACAAGGCTTTCGGCATCGACATCAACAACGGAACACCCGTTCACCAAACGCTCGAAACACCCGCGTTGTCCGTTGATAATGACTTACGCCTGATCTTTCCCATCGGGGAAAGGCTTTTGGACTTCACCTCTTTTATTGGATATGGCCAAACGCCCCATCGCCTTGAAGTGGATTCGATGATTCAGGAACTGAACACCCGGCAATACTTCACCGACCATGCTGTCAGCTTGGTCTTCACGGCGGGCCGGTTCACCATCCGCCCCAAGGCTGGATTTCTCTTTGTGGAGCGGGAAATCAACTCGCAATTATGTGATGATGAAACACAGGTGCGTCGCCGTCAGATGAAGCCTTACCTTGACGCCAGCGTGGAATACAAGCACAAACGATTCAGTGTCGGCATGGAACTGCCGTTGAGCCTTCAATCCGTGATGGTTCAGAGCGAAAACGACGAAGACCAGATGACCAAACTACTTTTCAATCCCAGCCTTTGGAGTCGCTTGAAGCTCGGCGACTTTTGGACGCTCAACGCCTCGGTGCGGATGAGCCACCGCATCGAGAACTATGACACTTGGTTGGATGGCTACCTGCTAACTGACTATCAGGATCTGGTGATGCGCAAGGCACCACTTTCGTTGTCGCGTACTTTGTCGGGCAGCGTGGGCGCACAGTTCAAGGAGCCGTTCATCTCGCTGAATGCTGATTTGCGTTACGGCATCGGGCATACCCATTCGGAAAACCTATATCGCTACCAAGTAGGTGAAGGCGGCCTCAGCACCTTGGAAGTCATCGCCCTACCCAATAACCGTTTCTATCAAACCCTGAGCGGCAGTGTCAAAAAGTATTTCTCATCGATTCGCACCTCCATTGGTTTGAAAGGCAACCTCTTGGACTCGCACGGTGTTGCTTGGGTCAACGGGGCGCTGATGAACACGCAAAACCTTTCCTTCAGCCTTTCGCCTTCGGTAATGTTCAAGGCAACGCAATGGTTGAATGTGGATTATTCGTTGAATTACAACAGGCTGTATTCCTTTATTGATGGCCAAAAACGAGGTGATATCACCTATTGGCGGCATTTTGGCAAGGCGTTCGCTTTTCTGCCGAAAAATCAAACCATCAGCCTGACGGCGGAATACTATCGCCACCAAGGACAGCCCTACCTCTTTGTGGATGCTAGCTATGAGTTTTCCATCAAGCAGCCGAAGCTTGACTTCGAGGTGCGATGGAACAACATCTTCAACAGCAAGAAATATGTGTCGTACTATTCTGGAGCTTTCTCGGTACAAGAAACCGTTTACATGTTGCGACCTATGGAAGTGATGGCTTCGGTGAGGTTTAGGTTTTAATCGATAATAATTGATTATACGTACAATTGTAGTATAATTCATAGTCCGACACAAGGCCTCATCTTTGCCCACGATTTAACCGTCGTGGGCATTTTCTTTATAGGTACCGTAAGGATGGCCCGCGCTAAAACAAAAGTATCATGTTAGACACCATCACATTCGACCAACTTCCAAAGGCCGTTGGCGACATTCTCGACGACCTCGCAGAGATCAAATCCATCTGCAAAGAAATCAAGGGGAATGAGACGAACAAAGACTCCTATATGAACATTGAGGAGCTTTGCGCCTACCATCCCGATCATCCCTCACAACAAACCGTGCGCCGCTGGAAACGACTGGGTATTATCCCATATTACAAAGATGATGAAACGCGTCGCGTTAGGTTCAAAAAGTCCGAAATTGACGCTTGGCTAGCTTCAAGTCGCCATTTGACAGTCGATGAGCGAAATGCTATCCACGATGCTGCTATGCGCGAAAAACGAGAAAAGTTTTTGAGAGGAGATTTTGACGATGATGAATGATGAGAATAAGAGTGTGAGAGCAGGCGAGCCGTCTGCGAACCCAGAGAGGGCGGACGAGCCGTCCGCGGGCATGAAGGAATATCCCGTGCTGTTCGACTGGATAGAGTTGTCGGACCTGCTGCTGATGCTGCACTTGACCAAGAACACCCTGAAGGAGTGGTGTTCGGAGGGTGGGCTGAAATGCAGCCGCATCAAAAACAAGACCTATTTCCTGCGCCAGGACATCGAGCGCTTCCTTTACAACCATTACCAAACCTACAAACCATGAACACCGACAAAAGCAACGCCCCGGCGATGTACTTCTGGGGCACACCTGACAACTACGCCGTGAAGCCCTCGGCGCAATGCGACCTGAAGAAGCTGCCCGGCTTCAGCATCTTCAGACGACCCATCACGAACAAATACCCTTACCAGGTGGTGAACCTGATCGATGTGTTCAACTACATCATCAGTGACTACGCCAAAGACCGCACCCGTGAGTACCGCTCGATCAAGGATGAGCGGTACCGACGACAGTACAAGTCGGACAAGTTTGACTACTGCACCTTCTCCGGCATCTTCACGGTGCGTATCGACAAGGCTATCATCCAGCACTCTGGCTACCTCTGCCTCGACTTCGACCATCTGAAGGATGTGGAGGCCGTGTTTGAGCAGTTGAAGCAGGACCCTTATTTCGAGACGCTGCTGCTGTTTCGCAGTCCCTCGGGTGACGGGTTGAAGTGGGTGATCTCGTTCACAGACTCCTTCTATCGATATGGCAACGACGGGGAGTCGTTCGGGGAATACCAGGTGCGGTTTTTCGCCAGTCTCTACAACTACATCTTCAACCACTACGGCGTGGAGGTTGACCGTCACTGCCGTAACCTCTCCCGCGCCTGTTACCTGCCGCACGATGCGGATGCCTACCTCAATCCCTCGCTGCTATGAAGAAAGCCGTCTTCAATCCCGATGAATGGAATGCCGCCGTGGCTTCGTCGGCCAGGCACACGGATGTTGAAGCTTTGGTGTGTGCCGTTGAAGCCTCGGGCATCGACATCACGGCTGCCTATTCCGACTGGTTGGCCATCGGCTTCGCCTTAGTGTCGGAGCTGGGCGAGGAAGGGCGACCGCTCTTCCATCGCCTCAGCCGCTTCTATCCGGGTTATGACGTGGCCGAGGCCGACCGGCAATACACGGTCTGCCTGCGTGACGGGAGCCGAGAAATCAGCATCGCCACGCTGTTCCACATCGCCAAGACGCACGGCATCGTTATCCCTGTTTCCTCACGAAATCGATATGAGGAAGTTGAGGAAGATGAGGAAAATGAGGAAACGGGGCGGTCAAAATCGGTCAAGACGGACACCTTCTCGCAGACTGTGGGTGGGCAGCTGCCCGATATCCTGAAGCGCATCGTGGCCGATGCCGTGTCGCCTGTGGATGCTGACCTGCTCATCCTCGGCTCGCTCACGGTGTTTTCGGCCTGTCTGCCGAACGTGTACGGCGTGTATGACAGAAGGGAGGTGTTTTCAAACCTCTTCCTCTACGTCACGGCCAGCGCCTCGGCAGGCAAAGGGCGGTTGTCGCTGTGCCGACACTTGGCCGCGCCGCTGCATCGGGAGTTGAGGGAGCAGTACCGAAAGTCGATGGAGCGGTACAAGCAGGAGCAGCTGCAGTATATCATGAACAAGAAGAAGGGCGAGGCTTCCGAGCCTGAGGAGCCGCCGTTTCTGACGCTGTTCATCCCGGCCAACAGCACGGCGACGGTGGTGTATCAGACCCTGTCGCAGAACAACGGCGTGGGGCTGCTTTTTGAGACCGAGGGCGACACGTTGGCCAATGCCTTCAACTCCGACCTTGGGAACTATTCGGACGGCTTCAGGAAGGCGTTTCACCATGAGATGATTTCGTACCTTCGGAAGAAGGATCGCGAGTATGTGGAAATCACGAAGCCGAAGTTTTCGGCCATCCTGTCGGGCACGCCGGAGCAGGTTTTCAACCTGATCCCTTCGGCGGAGAACGGGCTTTTCAGCCGCTTCATCTTCTACGTGATGCCGACGGAAATCGTCTGGCACGACATGTTTGACGCTTCAGAGGGGCCTACTGCCGACGAGCTGTTCAAGGAGATAGGCAGGGACTTCTACCAGTTCCACAAGCTGCTGGGTGCGCAGCCTATCCGCTTCACCCTACAGCAGGAGCAGCAGCGGAGGTTCAACGCTTTCTTTTCGAAGGCACAGGCGGAGTATGCCGCGCTGTTCGGCAACGACATCATCGCCTCGGTGCGCCGACTGGGGCTGATCTTCTTCCGAATCACAATGATCCTGACGGTGCTCCGCCAGATGGATGACGGTGCTTTTCCGTTGGCTCTTGATGACGGGAAGGAGGCTTTGCTGGTCTGCACGGACGCTGATTTCGACACGGCCTTGGCGATGGTGAAGGTGCTGCTGCAGCATACGGTGAGGGTGTTTCAGGCCTTGCCGCGGAGGACAGAGCGGCGCTTCAGGCAGGACCGACGACAACGGACGGAGAGTTATATGCAGACTTTCCTTGCCGCCTTGCCCGATGCGTTCAGCCGCTCGGGCTACCTTCAGACGGCTGCCGACATGGGCATCAATGAGAAGACGGCGGAGCGTTACATTGCGGAGCTGTGCAGGTCGGGGATGCTGGAGCATCCGGCCAGTGGGCAGTATGTGAAACCTTCATGACCGCGGAAGCGCCCACGGGAATCAGTTGGAAAGGGCCTCGGCATCGGTAACGATGTCCGGGGCCTTTTTGTTGAGGAGCATGAGCCATTGGCGGGCTTCGTTAAGGATAGGCTCGCGCTCATCGAGGATCTTGGCGACTTCCTGGACGCAGCTCCTCACGGTTTCTTCGGAGGGGTCGCCGTCGAGCTGTTTGTCGATGGCGGCCATGCGTTTGTCGAGGTCGGCGATTTGTGCCTTCAGTTCTTTCAGGCGTTGTATGATGAGTTTGTCGTCCATGGGCTGTTGGGTTTGGGGCATAAAGAAGGCGCAGACTTCATCGCCTCCACAATCAACGGGCTCTGGTAAACCCTACAAGCATGGAAACGACAGCCTACGCCTATTGACGCAGGCCTTATCGTTCGGTTCCCGCTTGTGAAATGTACCAGATTTCGTTGATTTGGAAACGCGAGCGTAAAGCCCTATTATTATGTCTTATACGGGTACAAAAGTAAGACTTTTCTTTGAAAGTGCGAATTTTTGTGGTTTTTTGAGGGGAGGGAATTTTCCTCACTTTCCTCAAGTTCCTCATTTTCCTCAACATGTTTTCGTGAGGAAAAGGGGTAGGGAAGGTGAGCAATTGTGGATAGATATGATGATGGAAAAAGAGGTTGAGGCGTGTCAACGGGGATTTTTGGAGGGGTGGGATGTCTGGGTTACTCCAGCGCTCATTTTCGGACAAAATATCCACGAATATATATGCTTCGGAAAATCCGTTGACACGCGGTTGACACGGCAGGCCGTTTTTGGGGTATGAAAAAGACCTAACTGATTGGAAATCAATTAGGTCTATTTTCGGAATTTGTGACCCGGCTGGGGCTCGAACCCAGGACCCCAACATTAAAAGTGTTGTGCTCTACCTGCTGAGCTACCGAGTCAACCGTCCCGCTTTTGCGTAATGCGGGTGCAAAAGTACTGCTTTTTTCGTTATCGGCGGCCTTTTGGGCCAAAAAAATTTCATTCGTCTAGCAAGCCTTTGCCTTGACGGATGATAACGATTTCATTATCAGTACAATCCACTACGGTACTCTCTTCGTTTTCGCCGGCACCGCCGTCGATGACGATGTCGACCAGGTCCTTGTAACGGTCGTGGATTTCCTCGGGATCGGTGAGATAGGGGTTGATTTCGTCTTCTTCATCGGCCAACGAAGTGGTCATGATGGGACTTCCAAACTCCTTGACGATGTTCGTGATGATAGGCTGGTCGGGGATGCGGATGCCGATGGTCTTCTTCTTGCTCTGGAAGATGCGCGGGATGTTGTTGTTGGCCTCTAGGATGAAGGTGAAAGGACCAGGCAGGTTACGTTTCATCATCTTGAAGACATCGTTGTTGATGGGCTTGGTGAACTCACTCAACATGCTGAGGTCATGGAAGATGAATGAGAAGTTGGCCTTCTCCTTCTTAATGCCTTTGATTTGGCAGATGCGCTCGAAGGTACGTGGATTGTTGATGCAGCCGCCCAAGCCGTACAAGGTGTCGGTAGGGAAGATGATGGTGCCGCCGTCTGACAGACATTCCAGAATCATCTTGACGTAACGCGGGTTGGGATTCGTCGGGTAGAGTTTGAGTATCATTGACTTGAAAAAAATTTCGGCAAAAATAATAAAATGTTGTCGAACATAGGTGAAAAACTGTATTTTTGCAGTCCATCTAAGGGATATTTTCCCTTGGATGGATTTTTGTTTTTTGCGCTAACATAAATAAAACGAGACAATTATGGGAGGCTTTTTCGGCACCATTTCCAAACATCCTTGCGTCAAGGATTTGTTTTATGGTATTGATTATCATTCACATCTGGGCACCAAACGCGCTGGTATGGTGACCTATGATGGCGAACTCTTTCACCGTTCGATCCACGATATCGAGAATTCGTATTTCCGTACGAAGTTTTGCGATGAGCTTGGTAAATTCACTGGCAACATCGGCATTGGTGTGATTAGCGACACGGATGCGCAACCTATCGTGGTGAACTCGCATCTCGGCAAGTTCGCTATCGCTACGGTGGCCAAAATCAACAATTTGGACGAATTGGTCAGCCATTGCCTCGACAACCGCCAGCATTTTGCCGAACTGAGTTCGGGTGCGACCAACCCCACCGAGCTGGTGGCACTGCTCATCACCCAAGGAGAGGATTTCGTCGATGGCATCCGTAATGTATATAATAAGGTGAAAGGCTCGTGCTCGATGATTATCATGACCGACGATGGCATCATCGCAGCACGCGACTATTACGGGCGTACGCCTATCGTCGTCGGCAAGGGCGAGGAAGGCTATGTGGTGGCTTCTGAGAGCCATAGCTACATTAACCTCGATTATACGAGCTGCTATAGCGTGGGTCCAGGCGAGATCGTCAAGGTGACGCTCGATGGTGTGCACCAGATGCTGCCACCCAACCCGAAGAAACAGATTTGCTCCTTCCTTTGGATTTACTATGGCTATCCCGTCTCCGACTACGAAGGCATCAACGTGGAAGAGGCTCGCTATAACGAAGGCCGCGAGATGGGCAAGCACGACTATATCGACATCGACTACGTGTCTGCCATCCCCGACTCGGGCATCGGCATGGCACTGGGTTACTCCAACATCCGTAAGGTCCCGTATATGCGCGGTGTGGTGAAATATACCCCCACCTGGTCGAGGAGCTTCATGCCCGTCAACCAAAGCCAACGTGAGCATGTGGCCAAGATGAAACTCATCCCCAACCACCAGATGCTTGAGGGCAAGAAGGTGGCTTTCTGCGACGACAGCATCGTGCGTGGCACCCAGTTGCGCGACAACGTGAAGATGCTTTACGACTACGGTGCCAAGGAAGTGCATGTGCGCATCAGCTGCCCGCCGTTGATGTACGGCTGTCCTTTCCTCAACTTCTCGGCATCCAAGACCGTTATGGAGCTTATCACGCGCCGCTGTGTGAAGGATATGGAAGGCGACGACAACAAGAACATCGAAAAGTACTGCGACTCCAACAGCCAAGAGTATGCCAACCTCGTCGAGATGCTCCGCAAACATGTCGGCGTGGACTCATTGAAGTTCAATACTTTGGAGAGCGTTGTGACGGCCATCGGCCTGCCTAAGTGCGACCTCTGCACACATTGCTTCGACGGCTCGAGTTACGGCCACGAATAATTTTTTTGCGGTTTTTTCTTGCCAATCCAAGAAAAGTCCGTACTTTTGCAACGGGTAAGTCTTATACGACCAGCTCCCTCTGAAATCCCCCAGGACAGGAATGTAGCAAGGGTAGGAGGTCGTAGCGGTGCGATATGAGTAGCTTACCCTTCTTTTTTGCCTTTTCTAAAACACTAATAATGAAAAAACTGATGATTTGCATTGGAATGACAGCCGCTCTCGTGGGCTGCGCGCCGAAACAAGATGAGGTCGTCGAGCAACCCCAACCCCAAGAGGAATTCAAGTACTTGGTGGACGAGTTTGCCGACTTGAGGATCATGCGTTACCAAATCCCGGCATGGGATGAGTTGACGCTGCAACAGAAGAGCTACATCTATTATCTGGGCGAAGCCGCCAAGTGTGGCCGCGATATCCTCTTCGACCAGAACTGCAAGTACAACCTGAAGGTCCGCAAGACCATCGAGGCCGTGCTGAACTCATATCAAGGCGACCGCGAGAGCGAAGACTTCCAGAACTTCGTGGTCTATGCCAAGCGTGTATTCTTCAGCAATGGCATCCATCACCACTATGCCGAGGATAAGTTCTTCCCCGAGATCAGCGAGGCTTACTTCGCTGACCTGGTGAAGGGCAGCGACGCCAGCCTGTTGCCGCTCAACGAGGGCGAGAGTGTCGACGACTTCGTTGCCTCTCTGACGCCCGTCATCTTCGATCGTGAGCTTTACAAGATGCGCCGCAGCAGCGAGGACGACATCATCGCCAACTCGGCTGTCAACTTCTACGAAGGCGACATCCGCAAGGCCGAGGTGGAAGACTTCTATGGTAAGATGCGCGAACCCAACGACGCTACGCCGATTTCCTACGGCTTGAACTCCAAGCTGGTGAAGGAAGACGGCAAGATTTATGAAGATGTCTACAAGACCGACGGCTTGTACGGCGAGGCCATCCAAGCCATCATCGGCTGGCTCCGGAAAGCCAACGAGGTGGCGGAGAACGACAGCCAACGCAACTACACGCAGAAACTCATCGACTATTACACCACAGGCGACCTGAAGACCTGGGACGAATACAACATCGCATGGGTGCAGGACTCTGTCTCGCATATCGACTTCGTGAACGGCTTCATCGAGGACTACAACGACCCGATGGGCATGAAGGCCACCTGGGAGGCCATCGTCGACTACAAGGATGTCGAGGCTACCGTCCGCTCCAACACCATCAGCGAGAACGCACAATGGTTTGAGGATAACTCACCCGTCGACCCGCGCTTCAAGAAAGAGCAGTGCAAAGGCGTGTCGGCCAAGAGCATCATCGTCACCACCCTGGGTGGCGACTGCTTCCCGTCGCCCCCGATCGGTATCAACCTGCCCAATGCCGACTGGATCCGCAAGGAATATGGCTCCAAGTCGGTGACCATCACCAACCTGATGGAAGCCTACGACAAGGCCGCCGACGAATGCCCTAGAAGCGCCCTCAAGGAGTTCGCTTATTCTCAGGAGGAAGTCGACCTCTGCAAGAAATACGGCTCCGACGCCGATGTGGTGCACACCAACCTGCACGAGTGCTTGGGCCATGGCTCGGGCAAGCTGCTGCCTGGCACGCAGCCTGGCGCCTTGAAGGAGTTCAGCTCCACGCTGGAGGAAGCCCGCGCCGACCTCTTTGGCCTGTATTATATGGCCGACCCGAAGATGGTGGAACTGGGCGTGATGCCCGACGGCGAGGCTTACAAGTCCGAGTATTGCGCCTATATTCGTAATGGCATGATGTCGCAGCTGGCTCGCGTTGAGCTGGGCAAGGACGTCACCGAGGCTCACATGCAGAACCGCAAGCTCATCTCCGAGTGGTGCTACGAACACGGCAAGGACGCCAACGTCATCGAGAAGAAGGTGGAGAACGGCAAGACCTATTTCGTCATCAACGACTTCGAGGCCTTGCGTGGCCTCTTCGGAGAATTGTTGGCCGAGGTGCAACGCATCAAGAGCGAAGGCGACTATGCCGCTGGCAAGGCCCTTGTGGAAAAATATGCCGTGAAGGTCGACCAAGACCTGCACAAGGAAGTTCTGGAGCGTTACAACGCCCTTGGCTTGAAGCCTTACGGTGGCTTCATCAATCCAGAGATCATCCCCGTCGTCGAGAATGGCGAGGTGGTGGATTACCGTGTCGAGTATCCCTCTGACTTCCTGGAGCAACACCTGAAATACGGAAGAGAGTATAGCTTTTTGAAATAAATAAAACCTCCAACCATGAAGAAAGTCCATTTTATCGCCATTGGCGGCAGTGCCATGCACAACCTCGCCATCGCCTTGCACCGCAAGGGCTATGAAGTGACGGGTTCCGACGACGAGATCTTCGAGCCTTCCAAGTCACGTCTTGCCAAAGAGGGCATCCTGCCTCCCCAGTGGGGCTGGTATCCCGAGAAGCTCGACAAGACCTACGACGCCGTCATCCTCGGCATGCACGCCCGCATCGACAACCCCGAGCTGGTGCGCGCCCAAGAGCTGGGCTTGAAGGTGTATTCCTATCCCGAATACCTCTACGAGCAGAGCAAGGACAAGACCCGCATCGTCATCGGCGGTAGCCATGGCAAGACGACCATCACCTCGATGATACTGCATGTGCTGCAACGCGTCGGCATCGAGACTGACTTCATGGTTGGGGCACAACTTGAAGGCTTCGACGTGATGGTGCGCCTCAGCGAGACGGCCAAGTACATGGTCATGGAAGGCGACGAATACCTTACTTCGCCCATCGACCGTGTGCCCAAGTTCCATCACTATCATCCCCATGTCGCCGTCATCAGCGGCATTGGCTGGGACCATGTCAACGTGTTCCCGACGTTCGACAACTATCTGGAGCAGTTCCGTATCTTCGTCCGTACCATCGAGCCTGGCGGCTGCCTCATCTACGACCAGACCGATGTGGAGGCTGAGAAGATCGCTCAGGGTGCGCAATGCCGTACCTTCGGCTATGGCGTGCATCCTTTCGAGAGCGACGGACTGAAGACCACCTTGCTCTTGCCCGACGGCAACAGGAGGGAAGTGGGCGTGTTTGGTAGCCACAACATGAAGAACATCAACGCTGCAAAGTTGGTGTGCCAACAGCTGGGCGTCACCGACGAGCAGTTCTATGAAGCCATCGCCTCGTTCAAAGGTGCTGCTCGACGTCTGGAGCTGCTGTTCGACAACGGCGACAACTTCGTCTTCCGCGACTTCGCCCATGCGCCTTCCAAGGTCAACGCCAGCGTGAAGGCTCTGCGCGAGCAGTTTCCCGAGAAGCATCTGTTGGCTGTTTTCGAGCTGCATACCTACAGCAGCCTCAGCGAGGTCTTCATCGACCACTACCGCGACGCCTTGAAACTCGCCGACACGGCTATCGTCTTCTACGACCCCCATGCCGTGGCCATCAAGAAGTTGGAGCTGATGCGTGACGAACGCATCGTCGAGGGCTTTGGCCGCAACGACTTGAAGGTGGTGCATAACAAGGCGGAACTCGTCGAGTTATTACAAAAAGGCCAACGACACAATGTCATTGGCGCTTTCATGAGTTCTGGCGACTTCAACGGCCTCACGACCGACGACTTGAAGGCACTGTACGCTTAAAACTGGAATGTCTTAGGGTCGATTGGCACGTCATACTTCACATTCGAGATGACGTAGCTGTCTTGGTTGCCGCTGTAGTCGTACAATACGATTTCCTTCAGCAGTAACGTGTCGGTGTAGTATTTGAAGACTACCGTTTTATATCCGATTCCGATAATTTTTTTCTTTATGATGTTGGCCGTGATGACATGGAATTCACCTTCGGTCTTCGTCATCAGGCTGTAACCGGTTTCGTTGGCCAGGTCTTGTATGCGTCCTTGGAATCCATAAAGGAAGATATGGGCAAGCGATTGCATCATGCCGCCGTCCCTCATTTTGAAGGTGCCATGGAATAGTCCCAGGTCCATCTTAATCTTTTTCGCGTTGACGGTCATGAATTTGCCGTTGGTGAACAAGGCGGAAAACTCGTCGGGTTTGACGAAATACAGGGTCCCGTATTGTGTTTCGGTCTTCTTGGGCCTGACCATGGTATTATTCAAATCGGATTCGAACGACTTGACTTTGCCGTTGGTGGCCTTGATTTGGTTAAGCAGGACGAGATCCTGCGCTTGCAGTTGAAGGGCGAATAATAAGATAGATAGTAGCGTAAGTAGCTTTCTCATAGGGTGATAAATAAAACGGGAAAACAGTACAGCAAAAATCGTGCACTATTTTCCCGATTTCAGAAATTATTTGTCCAGACTCATCAAGAACTCTTCGTTGTTGATGGTCTTGGCCACGCGGTCCTTCAGGAACTCCATGGCCTCAAGCGGCGTCATGTCGGCGAAGTGGTTGCGCAAGGCCCACACACGGGCGAGGGTGCGCTCGTCGACCAGGAGGTCGTCGCGGCGCGTACCCGAAGCCACGATGTCGATGGCGGGGAAGATGCGCTTGTTCGACAGACGACGGTCGAGCTGCAGCTCCATGTTACCCGTGCCCTTGAACTCTTCGAAGATGACTTCGTCCATCTTGGAGCCCGTGTCGATGAGGGCGGTGGCCAGGATGGTCAGCGAGCCGCCGTTTTCGATCTTACGGGCGGCACCGAAGAAACGCTTTGGCTTTTGCAGGGCGTTGGCTTCCACGCCACCGGTGAGCACCTTGCCCGAGGCGGGCGAGACGGTGTTGTAGGCGCGTGCCAGACGTGTGATGGAGTCGAGCAGGATGACCACGTCGTGACCGCATTCAGTGAGACGCTTGGCCTTCTCGAGGACGATGTTGGCGATCTGCACGTGCTTCGAGGCCGGCTCGTCGAAGGTGGAGGCGATGACCTCGGCATTCACGCTACGTTGCATGTCGGTGACTTCCTCGGGACGCTCGTCGATGAGCAGGATGATGAGGTACACCTCGGGGTGGTTGGCGGCGATGGCGTTGGCCACCTCTTTCAACAGGACGGTCTTACCGGTCTTGGGCTGAGCCACGATCAAGCCACGCTGGCCCTTGCCGATGGGGGCGAAGAGGTCCATGATGCGGGTCGAGATGGTGCAGCCTTTGTGCCCCGTGATGTTGAACTTCTCGTTCGGGAACAAGGGCGTGAGATAGTCGAAGGGGATGCGGTCGCGCACCTCTTCGGGCTTGCGTCCGTTGATGAGGTCGGTCTTGATGAGTGGGAAGAACTTCTCGCCAGCCTTGGGCGGACGGATGACGCCTTTGATGGTGTCGCCGGTCTTCAGGCCCAACAGCTTGATTTGCGACTGCGAAACATAGATGTCGTCGGGCGAAGGCAGGTAGTTGTAGTCAGACGAACGCAGGAAACCGAAGCCTTCGGGCATGATCTCGAGCACGCCTTCGGCATTCACGCTACTGTCGAACTGGCTCAGCAGGTCGTCGCGGCGCGGATGCTGCTCATAGCGCTCCTTCTCTTGGCGCGGCTCCTGTTTGGGCTGGGGGACGGTCTCCTCTTGCTTTTCTGCAGTCTTTTCCTCTTTCGTGGTAGACATGTCTTGCAGGGAAGCATTTTCCGTGGCTTTGTTGCGGGTGCGTTTGCGTTTCTGCTTGGGGCTGTCCTTCATTTCGAGAGAGGGAAGCGGCTCGGCAGTGGCTTCTTCGGCATTGGCTTTGGGTGCCATCACAGGCTCTTCTGCCTTCTGCGGTTCAGGGGTGATGGAGAGCTGCACACCGTTGTTTTTCTGCCATTCGCTGACGGCGGCTTCGGCTTCCTTGCTGATGCGCGGGCGACGGCCACGTTTGGCTTGAGGCGCTTCGGCGACTTCTTTTATGTTTTCCTTAATTTCTTTTATATCCTCTTTCACGGGCTCTTTTTGTAGCTCTACGGGCTTTTCGGCAGCGGCTGCTTCCTTAGGCTCGGCATTTTCAGCTTTGGCGTTTTTTTGTTTCTGTTTTTTAGGTTTGGCGGATTTCTTGATGTCGGGATGGTCCACCTGATGGTCTAGGATTTCGTAAGTGAGTTGGAATCTGTCCATATTCTCATCATCTATGCCCATCTCAGTGGCAATGATTTTGAGGTCTTCCATCGACTTCTCATTAAGTTCAAAAATGTTGTACATAAAATATGAGTTGAAATAATTCCGATATGGAATAATGGTGATACAATAAATTAGGGGAACACTTTGCTGCGGTCAATCCTGGGATTGGTCCGTAAAAGTGCTGCAAAGGTAATGCTTTTTTTGGGAATGACAATTTTTTGTCGAAAAAAATCGTATTTTTGCCGCAATTTAAAACGAATGATCATGTCACAAAGATTGCAATCCATTTTCTTTTTCCTGTCGGCACTGCTATTTGCGTTGCTGTTTTTCCTGCCTTTAGCGGAGTATTTCGGAGAGTTGAATATCCTGCGCTTCAGCGTGTATGGCGTTGAGTCTATGATGCCCAACGGTGAGGTGCCGTTCAAGACGGCGTTCAGCCTGCCGGTGCTCATCCTGACCATCACGGTGATTCTGCTTGGCGGTTACCTGGCCATGGGCCTTTTCCGTGCAGTGAAGCTGCCGCAGTTCGTCAAGTTGTTCAAACTTGCTCGCGTCAACATCATCGTCATCGTGGCTTGGATTGCCGTGGTGTTTGCCTATTACATCCGTGTCATCGGCAAGCCCATCGGTGCCGATCCTACCTTCAAGGTGGGCGCTTTCCTGCCGTTGGTGGCATTGCTGCTTTCGGTGGCCGCTGCTATGGGTCTGAAAAAGGACATCAAGAAGGTGCGTTCCACCGACCGCATCCGTTGATAGGGAAGAGAAACGATGAAAACAAAAGCCGACCTCGTTGAGGCCGGCTTTTTGTTTTTAGAAGAGCTTTTTTCGGTCGAGTTCGAAGATCTCCAAATCTTTGAAGGTCTTGCCGTCGATGACCATCCTGACGAAAGTCACTTTGTTGTGGAACCCGCTGTTGCCCGCCGCTCCAGGGTTGATGTGGAGCAAGTTGAGTTGCTTGTCGTACATCACCTTTAAGATATGGGAATGTCCGCATATGTATAGGTCGGGCTTCTTTTCCTGCAAGATATATTTCACCTCTGACATGTAATGCCCAGGATAGCCGCCGATGTGGGTCATGTAGACGTCAACGTCCTCGATATGGAAGAACAAATCCTCAGGGTATTGCATCCTCACGACATGGTCGTCGATGTTGCCGTGTACGGCACGCAAGGGCTTGAACTGCGCCAAGGCGTCGGCGGTTTCGATGTTGCCGATGTCGCCGGCATGCCACAGCTCATCGACGTCCTTGAAGAAATCGAAGAGCTGCGGGATGAGGGTGCAGTGCGTATCAGATAGGATACCGATGCGTTTCATTTCTTATTTCAAGTTCACCATAAACCCGATGGCCAGCACTTCCTTGAACTGGACCTTCGAGCCTTTTTCGACGTCCGGGAAAGGAATGTCGTAGTCATAGATGAGGTGGGTCGAGAGATTGGCGTTGAGCCAGTCGTTCACCTTCAGCACGAGCATGTTTTGCCAGTCTACATCGATGTATTGGGGATTTTTCAGGTAGTTGGAGAAAAGTTCAAGTTTCGTGTTGAACTCAATGTTCTTCGCGATGGGGTACTGGAACTTGGCCACGGCACGGGCACCGAATTCATAGCGGACCTTGTCGTTGAACGTGTGGATGTTTTCGTCATTCGCATCAAGCGAGTTGCCGAGATAGCGATTGATGAGAGTGGTGTCGTTGACGATGGTCCAGCGGCTTGTGACGGGTGAGAAGTATAGCGAGAAATACTTGTTGGGTACCCATTCGAGACCGACGCCCAAGTTGATGTAACCCGGGGCCAGGAACTTGGAGATGTAATGCGTCGAGTCGGTGGCATAGTCGTAGCCTTTGGCAAACTGCGAACGGAAAGCCAATTCGGCGCTTAGGTTGAGCTGCTTGGTCATTTTGTAGCCTGCTAGAGAGGTGAACTCGATCTTGTCGTCCATCTTGACGGGCTTCTTCTTGAAGTCGAAGATGCTGTAACCCAAGGCGGTGTTCAGCGTGTTGTCCCACTTGAATTTGTTCTTCAGGTAGTGGATCTCGTAGTTGAAAATGGCTTGTCCGCTGAGGGAGTTTTGTCCCCCTGCAACCCAGTTGGTGTAGGAACTCTGTCCTAGGTTGATGCCGATGTTGCCTTTGTGTGTCCAGCCTTGAGGCTGTTCGTCTTGTGCGAATGTCGCGATGGCAAAAAACAATGCCAGTGCAGTGAATAAAAACTTTTTCATATTTGTTTGATTTAAAGATTTAAAGATTCAAAAATTCAAAACTCAACCGTGATTTGTCGGCTGCCACGTGTGACAGCCCTACAATTGTCAATTCTCAATTCTCAATTCTCAACTCTCAACTCTCAACTCTCAACTCTCAACTCTAAACTAATAACTATTCCCATCTTGGAAGTTCCTATTCCCAATGTTGAATGTAATGTCTTGCATGTTGTGACTACGCACGTATTTCCCGTTCTTTTCGGCAGGAATCCATACCGTCTCCTGGATGAGTCGGATGGCTTCGTTGTCGCAGCCGCCGCCTACCGAGTTGACGATGACGATGTTCGACACGTTGCCGTTGGTCTCCACCACGAAACTCAGCCTCACCGTGCCTTGTATCTCGCGTTCCTTGGCGGCATCGGGGAATTTCAGGTTGTGTGCGATGTATTTACCCATGTTGCTGCCGTCGGCGAAATAGGGTTTGGCCACCTCGTTGAGTTGTTTGTACTCGTAGATTTTATAAGAGGTGTCTGCTTCCAAGGTCAGGGGGAGGGCTATGCGCTCGTGGCGCTTCCAATAGCGTTTGTAGCTCTTGGCGTTGAAGTCGAACTCGTATTCATAGTCGTATTCGATGGGCACGCCGATGTTTAAGGCAGGTTTCCATAGGATGGTCTTCGCCAGGTGCATCGCCATTGGCACGGCGGCCTCGCTGAAACTCGATTTCACCGTGTATTGGCTGGCGTTGCCTTGCTTGTCGAGGTGAAAGGAGATGACGACGGCACCGCTGTTGCCTTGGTTAAGGTCGGCTTCGGGATAGACAAGGTTTTGCGTGATGTATTCCTTGGTTAGGGGATAGCCTGCAACGGGTTCAGGCAGGGTGATTTGTGCCGTCAGATGCAGTCCCGTGAAGAGGGCTGCGAGCATAAGGAGGGTCTTTGAAGTTTTCATGACGTGCTTTTTTTGAATTGTTTTGATAGTGCAAAAGTAGATATTTTTGTTGAAATGTTGCAGTCACTTTTCAAACAATTCAACGATTCAACGATTCAACACCCAACAATTGGCTTCGTCGAATCGTAGATTTCAACATTATTCCTATTTTTGCACAAATTTTAGATCATGGAAGACAACTACAAGAATAATATGGTGTTCGGCATCCATCCTGTATTGGAGCTGATCCGCTCGCAGAAGGAGATTGAGAAGGTTTACATCCAAGGCGGTGTGCGTGCGCCCGAGATTGCGGAGATTGCCAACACCTGCCGTGCCAACGGCGTCCCAGTGCAGTTTGTGCCCATCGAGAAGATGAACCGCCTGACGCGCAAGAACCACCAAGGCGTGGTGGCCTTCATCTGCCCGATCGAATACCAACCTTTGGAGAAAGTGGTCCAGATGGTCTTCGAGGACGGCCGTGACCCCTTCGTGCTGATGCTCGACCGTGTGACCGACGTGCGCAACTTCGGCGCCATCGCCCGCACGGCCTACGCAGCCGGCGTGGATGCCATCGTCATCCCCAACCATGGTTCGGCTTCCATCAACGGCGATGCCATGAAGACCTCCGCCGGAGCCTTGTCGTTAATCAACGTGTGTCGTGTGGAGAACATGAAAGACGCCATCGATTTCCTGAAAGCCAGTGGCTTGCGCGTGGTGGGCTTCACCGAAAAGGCCAAGGAGAGCCTTTGGAAATCCGACCTCACCGGTCCGCTCTGCGTGATGATGGGCTCGGAAGAGGACGGCATCAGCCCCGCCTATATGAAGCGCCTCGACGAGCATCTGATGATTCCCATGCCTGGCGACATCGATTCCTTGAATGTTTCCGTGGCGACTGGGGTGGTTTGTTTTGAGGTGGTGAGGCAAAGGATGGGGTGAAATTTGTAGAGACGTTGCGTGCAACGTCTTTTTATAACAATTGATTCCGTTGTGGTGAGACAGACGTAGCACGCTACGTCTCTACATTTTTAGAAACCTTTTATTTAAATAGTTTCGTACATTTTCAAGAAAAATAATATATTTGCAAACTGAAATACAAATCATTAGTTGAACAAATAGATACTAAAGAATAAGATAACCATAAAAGGCATATTATTATCAGATAGCACTTGTTGCTGTCCTTGAACACCAAAGTTCCATTTAGTCCCTGTTTTGGCGGGGCAACATCTCAAGGACAAGTTACAAATGCCGTATTCATTACGGCGTGGAATACTTGTTAGAGATGTAGGGCGTGGAACCCCTGGTGTTCAAGCAAGGAATTGATTCCACGCTTTTTTTATTGCCTGTGCTTCGATTTGGCACAATCGGACAATAGATTTGCGGCGGGGAAATAAGAAAACAGGAAAGCCGACGCCTGAAGTAAGTAGGCAGAATTAATTGTGAAAAACTATGGCAGTTAGAAAAATACCATTAGAAGGTGGTGGTTACATCAAGTTCGAAAATGATGAAGAATACTATGAATGGCTTCAAAAAAAAGAAGAATTGCGACGCCAGCAACAAGAGGAAGAAGAATTTAAGTTGAAATTGAAAGCGATTGGTATCTTCATTTTACTCGGCTTTTTAGGTATTTTGGGATTGTGTTCCGAAAGTAATCAAAAAAAAGAGAAAAAGGAAACTGTCAAAACTGCGAAAAAAGAAACTTTTACTAAAAAACAAGTAGAACAAAATACACTTGTGGTTAATCCATCAACATCAAATGTTATGCAGGTTGAGGCCCCAAAAGAGATGGCGTCAGAACCAGTCGCAAATGTTATTGAAGAAATGGAAAGAAATGAAGATTTTGAAGAGTATGAAGATGTTGATGACTATGGAGATTTGGTAGAACACGGTGGAGTTGGAGAATATGACGATTCTTATGAACCGGAGGAATCAATAGATGAAGCTACCGTTGAATCAGATTTTAGGGATGGGAAAGTCTATCAAAGAATGGAGGTAGACGAAGTGCCGAAATATCCAGGTGGTGAAAACGGTTTGATGGCATATATAGCTGAGAATACCGTATATCCTCAAAAAGCCTTGGAGGAAGGTGTTCATGGTAGGGTGTTTGTCAGCTGTATAATAGAACCTGACGGCAAAGTGACGAACGTGGAAGTGCTTCGTGGCATTGGCGGTGGCTGCGATGAAGAGGCTGTTCGAGTGATACAGTCATTGCCCAATTGGGAGCCTGGTGTTAGGCGAGGCAAAAATGTTAGAGTGGCTTTTGTTGTACCAGTAAAATTCGCGTTGGAATAAAATACTTATAGCCTGTGCTGCGATTTGGCACAATCACTATTGATATTTGCGGTGTAAAACTTAATAAAAGGAAAGCCGAGGCCTTAGTAGGCACTGTCGAAAATTCTAATAAAATGACTTACAATCAAACAAAACTAGGGGATGATGTGATTATGCCGTTCCTTATGGGTTGCACGAGACCAGACGTGATTCAAACTGAATCAAGAAATGAAAAGTTCACTTATAACCCATTCATGCAAATGGGAGTTTATGATCTGAGAACTGTTGGAACATATTCCCTAAAAAATCATCCTACGATTTTGCCTGGTCGTCACAGTGTCCCAGATAAAAAGAATGAGATCGATGATCAAAAACAGGTTAAGTGAAGATTCTTATCATTACAAACAAGGAAGATGTTCATCCTAATCCAGTGATTGAGAAATTGGTAAGTTGGGGAGAATCTGTCTTTCGTCTGAATACCGAGGCACTGCTCACTGACTATCAGTTTAGTTGGTGGGCAGATGCCAACGGCTGTGATTTTTGGATGCGTTGCATTCCCAATGGATTGGAAGTGCGAGGCTCTGAAATTACAGCCGTTTGGGATAGACGGCCTGTCCCACCATCGGAGTTGCTGTTGAAGAACAATGTCGCGATTGATAAGCACAATTTGATGGAGGCTTGCGGTTTTCTGTCGTTTTTGCGGTATTATCTGAAAGATATTCCGTCTATTGGCAATATCGTGAATGATCGAGTGGCAGCATCAAAGATGCTGCAATACAAAGTGGCGACTGAAATAGGATTCGTCATCCCTCAAACTGTTTTCTCAAATGAGAAGGATCCGTTTGTGAAAATGGCCAAGAAACACGAAGCATTGGTGCTAAAGCCCATTGAAAACAGCGATATCTGGTTTGAAGAAACAGGACTGGACTATGTGTTTTATGCACAAAAAGTACCGTCTGGTGCGGTTGCAGATGTGCCTGAAACGGCTTTCACCCAGACTGTGACTTTTGCCCAAAATTATGTTGAAAAGGCATTTGAATTGAGAGTAACGGTTGTTGATTCGGAAGTGTTCGCTTGCATGATTGATTCACAAGCACAAAAAGAAGACCAAGGCAAAGTGGATTGGCGACAAGGTTATGATTACGGCCTAAAACACAGTATTTTCGACTTGCCAGAGGAAGTTTCAGAAAAGTGTAAATTGTTTTTGCACAAAATGGGTTTGCGCTTCGGTTGCTTCGATTTCATTGTAACGCCAGAAGGCCAGTATGTTTTCCTTGAATGTAATCCTAATGGGCAATGGCTATGGATAGAATTGGAAACTGGTTTATCTATATCTACCGCTATTGCCAGAAGTCTAACTAAAACAAATTGGGAATGAACAATGAAGAACTAATCAGTTTAATAGAACTCGTCGAATACTATAATAACGGCAAGAGACAAATGGAAGCAAAGCTGCCATATCATTTGAATGTCATAGATGAACTGTACATCAATGAGAATGGGCATAGCAGAATCTTGGCTAAGCTGCTTCAGTACAAATCGGAAAACCAACAATATGATATGCTGGAGTCTATCATCGACTTTATTAGCAGAGAGACTCGTATGGAGAGTTTCGGGAGTATCAAGGTAAACCAACCCGATATTACGCAAGAAAAGGAACGGATTGATTTATGGGTACGAGATAAAGACTATGCTATCATTTTTGAAAACAAAATTTATAATGCGGCAGACCAAGATGCTCAATTGTGCAGGTATATAGAGAAAACCATTAAAAAAGGTTATCGTGAAGGCCAAATCTTTGTCGTATATCTTTCGCAAAATGGCGAAGAACCAGCTGAACAATCATGGGGAAGTTATAAAGATGCTTTCCAACATCATTATATAAACCTTTCTTTCAGAGATCATATCTTGCGTTGGCTGAAAGAACAAGTGTTGCCTAATCTCAGAATAAAGGAATCAGTGCTTCGCAGTGCCATTGAGCAATACATTGACTATTTGAATGGATTATTTGATTTAAGAACACAAAACGATACGATAAATATGGAATTGGAAAGTATGATTATTGAAAAACTGAATCTCAATCAGTTTGAAAACGATTTTGACAAGGTTCGTTATCTACAAAACAAGGTTGAAGAAGTGAACGAGTTGTATAACCAACTTGCTAACCTCAAAAATAAGATTTATAAAGAAGCTAGAAAAAGAGTACTTGATCCGCATATTTGGAAATGGAATGAGGAAATAGCTATACTTTATCCGCAATTTGAGAAAAGCAAAGAAGGTGGCCATGTAGGTCTGCTGGTGTCTTTTAGGGGCGATTATGTAAACGTCCGAATTTCAGAAGACAATGACAGACAGATGTACTGTCAGGTTGATAAATACAGGCATGAAAAAGAGGAGTTAGGGTCAGAAGTGATACAGGCTGTAAGTTCTATTTTGCCCCGTCATGATAGAAAAATAAGCGTTTGGGAATACTTTGACATCAATGATTTTGATGGTGTGTTCAATTGTTTCAAAGAAGTGATGGGACTACTTGTTAAGGGATGAACTCGAAGACCTTATATTGTTGGTGCGCGGCCAATGTTGGACTGATCGGCATGGTTCAGGCGCTATATACGATCGGAATGACTTGTATGTTTCGAATGGAAGAAGTGCGTTATCTTGAATATGGACCGCTGTTCATTTGGCTCGTGCTTTTAATTTTTCTTTGTCCAGGGAAAACTAATTCAGACATTTTGGCTAGGCTGTTGGTGCTGCTTGGAGGTGTCGCTCTCATTTGTTATGGCCGAAATCTATGCGATGTGGAACTCTCACTTGAAACAAAGTCGAAATTGAAAGCTTTATTGGGAATAATGTTTTTGGTTGGTTGCGTTTTTGCATCATTTGTGACCGTTTATGTATGGAAAAACTTTTCGGAAGTCACGTCAAGAAGAATGCTGTACAGAAACAGCCCTGTCGAAATGTTCAATGTTCGGTTGAAGTATTGTACTCATCAGTTTTTTGAAACAATGACAGTGATGGCGACAATCGTTCTATTGACGGCTACTTGCATTGAACTTAAACCTATCGTTGAAGCCCACAAAACTGGCGACAACAATTATTGGGCTTTGCAATTATCCAGATACATTTATCATTTGATTGACTAATACTCGTACGCTGTTTTTATAACTCATCACGGCGTATAAAATTCATCATCCTTCCAATTCGCCACATTGTTTTCGATATAGGATGCAATTTGATTCAATTCGCCGTTGTTGCGGATGATGTGGTCGTGGAAACGGGGTTGCCAGGCGAATAGGATTTCGTTTTCGTTGGCATATTTTGTAACCGCAGATTTTAATCCACGAATGACGGCAGCCAATGAACCTCGTTTTGGTGACCTTTCAGCCATGTGTTCGTCTTTCTCCGTCTCGTTTGTAGAGACGTAGCGTGCTACGTCTCCTGCAGAATGATTTGGTTCCATGGATGAGACGTTGCACGCAGCGTCTCTACATGCTGACACGACAACAATGGCATGAACATGATTGGGCATAATGGTAAACAATGGAATCTCGGCATAAGGATAATGCGTTGAAACATTTTGAAATTGTTCGGCGGCATACCCACCAATTTCCGATAGAACCATTTCTCCATCTCGAATTTCACCGAAAGAATGTTCCCGATATTTCGTGCAGATGGTGATGAAATAGATTCCTCCGTCATAATCATGCCATATTGCACGGGCGGATTCAATGCGATATTTGTTTTGCCATCTGTCGTCTGACATACCTGTTTGATTTAGGGTTTCGTTTGTAGAGACGTAGCGTGCTACGTCTTAATAATAACCATTAGACGTTGCACGCAATGATTGATGATCGCATTTCTTTCATAAGACGTTGCACGCAACGTCTCTACAAATTCTACATCATTTCAAATATTTATCCAACCAATTGTAGAACCGTCTCTGCCACAAAATTCCGTTTTGCGGTTTCAGCACCCAGTGGTTCTCGTCGGGGAAATAGAGGAACTCGGCAGGGATGCCGCGTAGGATGGCCGCGTTGTAGGCCTGCATGCCCTGCGTGAAGCAGATGCGGTAGTCCAAGCCGCCATGGATGACGAGGATGGGCGCGGTCCACTTGTCGACGAAAAGGTGGGGCGAGTTGGCGTAGGTCTTGCGCACGGTGGCGTCGTTCCACTGCCAGTAGGGGCCGCCGAGGTCCCAGTTGACGAACCACATCTCCTCGGTCTCAAGATATTGTGCTTCAAGGTTGAACATGCCGTCGTGGGCGATGAGGGCCTTGAAGCGGCCTTCGTGGTGACCCGCCAGCCAGTACACGCTGAAGCCGCCGAAGCTGGCACCCACGGCACCGAGGCGGTTCTCGTCAATGTAAGGCTCCTTGGCCAACTCATCGATGGCGCTGAGGTAGTCCTTCATGCACTGCCCACCGTAGTCGCCGCTGATTTCCTCAAGCCATTCCTGACCGAAGCCGGGCAAGCCGCGACGGTTGGGGGCGACGATGATATAGTCGTTGGCGGCCATCATCTGGAAGTTCCAGCGATAGCTCCAGAACTGGCTTACCGTGCTCTGAGGTCCGCCTTCGCAGTAGAGCAGGGCAGGGTATTGCTTGCTCTCGTCGAAGTGAGGCGGGTAGATGACCCACACGAGCATGTCCTTGCCGTCGGTGGTCTTCACCCAGCGTTCCTTGACCTCGCCCATGGTGAGTTGGGCGAAGATGTTGTCGTTGATGTGCGTGATTTGCGTGGCTTCGCCCGTGGTGGGGCTGACGGCAAACAGCTCCGTCGGGTGGCTCATCGACTGGCGGCCAGCTATGAGGTTGTCGCCGTTGAACTGTACGGAGATATAGTTGTGCTTGCCCGTCGTCAACTTTTTGATGTCGCCGTTCTCGAGGTTGAGGGCGTAAATCTGGTCGGTGGCATAGGCGTCGCTGAGGAAATAGAGCATCTTGCTGTCGTCGGCCCAGCTGAAGCTCGTGCAGCATTGGTCGAACTTGGCGGAGTAGTCGGTCTTTTGTCCGGTGAGGAGGTCCATCACGAAGAGGCGTTGCTTGTCGCTCTCATAGCCGTCGCGTTCCATGCTCTCCCAAGCCATGTAGCGGCCGTCGGGCGAGATGACGGGGTTGAGGTCGTAGCCCATCATGCCTTCGGTGAGGTTCTTGCACTCGCCGCTTTGGATGATGTACTGGTAGATGTCGGTGTTGGTGGAGAGGGCGTAGTCCTTGCCGACTTTCTTGCGGCAGCAGTAGACGAAGCTCTGTCCGTCGGGCAGCCACTGCACCTGCTCCATCCCGCCGAAGGGACGCACGGGGGCTTCCCATTGCTCGTCCTTCATGGCGTCGAAAGCGTTCTCGATCTTGCCGTTGCTGAAGTTGCCCACGAAGATATGGCCGTAGGTGTCGACCCATTGGTCCCAGTGGCGGTACATCAGGTCGTTGTTGATGCGGCCCGACGACTTGTCAAGGTCGGGATAGATGTCGGCCACGGTCTCTTTCAGCTTCACCTCTTTTGTGAAGAGCACCTGGGCGCAGTCGGGTGAATAGAGGAAGCCGTTGATGTCATCGGCCTCGTTGGAGACGCACTGGCGGCCTGTGCCGTCGGGGTTGATTTCCCAGAGTTGCATCACGCCGTCGTCGTTAGGGGCGAGGAAGCCGATTTTCTTGCCGTCGGGGCGCCATTGCGGGCTGTATTCGCTCACGTTGGCATCCGACAGCACGCGGTTGTTCGAGCCGTCGGCGTTCATAATATACAAGGTGGAGCCGCTGCGGTTTTCGGGCACGCTGTAGTAGGTCACGTTATAGACGATTTGCGAGTGGTCGGGCGAGAGGCTGTACTCCCCGATGCGGCCCATGGCCCACAGCACCTCGGGCGTCATGATGTCCGACTGCAGGGTGAGTTCTTGAGGCCCGATTTTGTCTTTGCCTTTGGGCTCAGTCTCAGGCTTTTGTGTGTTGCACGATACGATTGAACAGGTAATCATGGCTAACAGGAAAAGTTTGGTTTTTCTCATATTGATAGGGTTTTGAATTTGGGTGTAAAAGTAGGAAATTTTCTGATATAAGGAGCTGACTGGTGTTTTTTATTATGGTATCAACCAATTGGCTGCCGAAACGATATGGATGGTGAAACCATCTTGTTCCACATCCTCTTGGTTGTCAAGGGTGTTGGTGCTTTCCATAGTACAATAAATGATGTCTTTTAGGCTTCCAAACTACGATAAAAATCGATTTTTTGTTTTGTAAACTACGATAAAATCCTAATTTTAGATCTGCAAACTACGATAAAATCCAGTTTTTGGAACGCCAATATCACTTTTTTTCATAAATCCTTTGCCATTTCCCTGAAATCCACTACCTTTGCACCTTCATTTCCTTATTGTGGAATTGAATTTTGAATTTTAAATCTTTGAATCTTAAATATTTAAATCTGAAATACCTATGTTAAGTCAAGATGTAAAGATTGGAAGCGCTGTCCGTCTGGATGGAAAGATTTATTTCTGCATTGACTTCCAACATGTTAAGCCTGGCAAGGGCAACACTATCATGCGTATCAAACTGAAGGATGTGATGAGCGGCAACGTTCTTGAAAAGCGCTTCGACATTGGCGTGAAGCTGGAGGATGTCCGCGTTGAGCACCGTCCCTATCAGTACCTCTACAAGGAAGGTGAGGACTACATCTTCATGCACACCGAGACCTACGAACAGATTCCGATCGCCGGCGACAACATCACGGGCGTGAAGTTCATGAAGGAAAACGATGTGGTCGACGTCATCGTCGACGCCAGCACCGAGACTATCCTCTTCGCCGAAATGCCGGTGAAGACCGTCCTCCAAGTGACCTACACCGAGCCTGGTGAGAAGGGTAACACCGCCACCAATGCGCTGAAGGAGGCCACCGTCGAGACCGGTGCCATGGTCCGCGTGCCGCTGTTCATCAACACCGACGACATGATCCGCGTTGACACCCGCACGGGCGAGTACTGCGAACGCGTGAAAGCCTAAGGCTGCAATGCATAAAAAAGCGCAAAGTCGATTGACTTTGCGCTTTTTTTGTATTTTTGCGTTTCATTCCAAAATCATTTGCCGATGAAAATACAAAAGACGACTCTTAAAGCTATAGCTGAACTCATTGGCGCCCAATATGTTGGCCCCGCTAATTTCCCCATCACGGGCCTGAACGAAATCCACAAGGTGGAGGCGGGCGACATCACCTTCGTCGACCATCCGAAATACTACGCCAAGGCACTCAACTCCGCCGCTTCGGTGGTGCTTATTAATAAAGAGGTGGTCTGTCCCGAGGGCAAGGCCTTGCTGCTCCATGATGACCCATTCGACGCCTTCTTGCGTATCATGCGCCATTTCCGCCCCTTCGAGCCTCAGACGCAGCCCATCAGCGACAGCGCGACGATAGGCGAGGGGACCCTGATCATGCCGGGTAGCTTCGTCGGACATCACACCGTTATCGGGAAGAACTGCCTCATCCATCCCAACGTGACCATCTACGACCACTGCGTGATCGGCGACAACGTCATCATCCACTCGGGTAGCGTCATCGGGGCGGACGGCTATTATTTCCAGCGTCGCAACGAAGGCTTCAAGAAATTTGAGTCGTTTGGCCGTGTGGTCATCGCCGACGACGTTGAGATCGGTGCTTTGTGCAGCATCGACCGCGGCGTCACTTCCGACACCATCATCGAGAGCGGCACCAAACTCGACAACCACTGCCAGATCGGTCACGACAGTTACATCGGTCACAACTGCCTCATCGGTGCCCATGCCGCCATCGCAGGCGTGACGCGCATCGAGGACGATGTCATCCTCTGGGGTCGTGTGTGCATCAACAAGGACCTGGTCATCGGCACGGGAGCGGTCGTCTTAGCCACCTCTGCCGTCGACAAGAACATCGAGCCGGGTAAGGCCGTCTTCGGCGTGCCGGCACAAGAGGTGAGAAAACAATGGCGTGAACAAGCAGCCCTTCGACAATTGCCTGATTTCCTTAAAGAATACTATAAAACACATCAATCTTGACCATGACCTTTGACCTGGACCCTGACCAGCTTCAACTGCATGAAAGCGGTCAGGGTCAGAGTCTACGGTCAGGGTTTGAAAAATCTATAACAAAATGAAGAAACTTACTCTTGCTTTATTGCTTTTATTCATGGCTGCCGCTCAGTCTTTTGCGCAGGACATGAAGACTTATCTCTATGCCGAAAGAGACACAACCCAACTTTATCTTGATTTCTATACGCCTGAAAACGTGAACGACAGTACAATCTGCGTGGTGTATGTCTTCGGCGGAGGCTTCATCGGTGGCCATCGCGATGGCGATTGGGAGAAGGCCTATTTCAAGCAGCTGGTCGACGTAGGCTTCCAGGTGGCTGCCATCGACTATCGTCTGGGGCTGAAAGGCGTGAAAGGTCTCGGTGTGACCAATTCCAAGCCTTTGGAAGATGCCATCAACATGGCAACAGAGGATGCCATTTCGGCTATCGCTTATCTGCTCGAACATGCCCAAGAGTTGAAGGTCAACAAAGACCGGATAATGATGGTTGGGTCAAGTGCGGGTGCCATCACTTCGTTGCACGTCGATTATGCCATGTGTAATGGACTGCTCAATGCCAACATTTTGCCTGATAGTTTTCGTTTGGCGGGCGTGGTTTCATACGCGGGTGCCATTTATCTGAGCAAAGGTCAGGTCGAATACTATCGCACTCCCGCGCCTACGATGATGTTCCACGGTATGGCCGATGGGCTGGTGGCCTACGATAAACTTAAGTTCTTCAATATAGGTTTCTATGGCACCAATAGTTTGGTGAAACGTTTCGAGAAGTTCGGCTATCCTTATTTTGCCCGTCGATTCAAGGATTATGGCCACAGCATTGCTTTGGCGGGTCCCTTTACTGTTGACGACCTGCTTTGGTTCTGTCGCCATTATGTTTACGGCAAGGAACAGCTGCAAGTGGACGGCACCTATCGCCAGTTGGACAAGTCGAAGATGCCGGAACACGATGTTTATTCGTTCAAGGAACTGTATAAGTAAAAACGAAAAAACCTGCCAGAGACTGACAGGTTTTATTCGTTTTTAAGAGAAACCTTGTTTATTTCTTGGTTTTCTTAGCCGGTGCTTTCGTAGCGGAGGTTTTTTTCGCCTTGGGAGCTTCGCCCTTCGGCACATTCTTCAGGATGTCGCACATGAAGTCCCAGAACATCTGCACGGTCGCAATCTCGCAACGCTCGTCGGGCGAGTGTACGCCGCGCAGGGTGGGACCGAAGCTGATCATGTCCATGCCCGGGATCTTGTCGCCGATGAGGCCACACTCCAATCCGGCGTGGATGGCTCTGACTTTAGGATCTTTCTTGAAGCGTTTCTTGTAGCAGTTCACTGCGACGTCGAGGATGGCGCTGTTGGGGTTGGGTGCCCAGCCCGGATAGCCGTCGGTATGTTCCACGTCGGCATCGGCAAGGCTCCACACGGCTTCCACCATGTTGGCGATGTCTTGCTTCGATGACTCGATGGAGCTACGCTGCGAGGTCTGGATGAAGAAGTAACCTTCTTTTTTCTTGCATGAGGCGAGGTTGGTCGAGGTCTCCACGAAGTTCGGGATGGTCTGCGACATGGCGATGACGCCGTGCGGGCAGGCATAGAGGCCATTCAGCAGGTTGTATTGCGACGTCTCGTCGATAACCACGTCAGGTTGCACCTCGGCGACTTCGGCCGTGACCTTCAGTCCGGGTTCAGTCACCTGATACTCTTGCTTGAAGTGCTTCTCCATGTCCTTCACATAGTGCAGGAAGTGCTCGATACTATCGTTCGGCACGAAGGCCACAGCCGTGGCTTCGCGGGCGATGGCGTTGCGCAAGTTGCCGCCTTGGAAGTCATAGAGTTGAAGGTCGAACCAGTTGGTGCCTTGCCACAGGATGCGGGTCAGCAGCTTGTTGGCGTTGGCCAGGTTCTTGTTGATGTCGTCGCCGCTGTGGCCGCCTTTCAGGCCGCTCACGGTGATGCGGTAGGCGGTGCTGTCTTCAGGAGCAGGCTCCAGTTCGTACCACACCTTCACGATGGTGTCCATGCCGCCGGCGCAGCCGATGAAGATCTCGCCTTCGTCCTCGCTGTCGAGGTTGAGGAGGATACGGCCGGTGAAGTCCTTCGGGTCGAGCTTCATGGCACCTGTGAGGCCCGTCTCTTCGTCGACGGTAAAGATGCATTCGAGCGGACCGTGTTCCACCTTCGGGTCGGCGATGACGGCCAAGGCCGCGGCCACGCCGATGCCGTCGTCAGCGCCGAGGGTCGTGCCGTTGGCATGCAGCCACTCGCCCTTGATGACGGGCTCGATGGGGTCTTTCTCGAAGTCGTGCTTCTTGTCGCTGTTCTTCTCGCACACCATGTCCATGTGGGCTTGCAGGATGACGGTCTGGCGGTCTTCCATGCCCTTGGTGGCGGGCACAGTCATGATAATGTTGCCACACTCTTCTTTGACGTATTTCACTTTGTGGTCTTTCGCCCATTTCTCGAGGTAAGCCACCATTTTGGCTTCTTTCTTCGACGGACGTGGCACACCGAGGATGCCGTTGAACTCTTTCCAAATGCCTTGCGGCTTGAGTTTCAGGATGTCGTTACTCATAGTTTGTTGATTTAAAGATTTAATATTGATTTCATCGAATGCTTTGCATTTCAAAGATTTAAAATTTAAAATTTTCAACTCTTAACTCCCAACTAATCAAAGGTCCTCCATTGAAAGCACTCCCAACCGAATGTCTATTCCACGCAGCTCTTTGCAGTTTTGTAGGAGCACTTCTGCTTTTTCTTTCAAAGCCTTTTCATCGTAACGCTGGCGGTCTCGTTTTATTTCATAAATCTCGGCAATTCCGTCGATTTCGTTGATGGCGATGAGGTCAATCTCGTTCGTGCCTTTGCGGTCCCAAAACTTGCCGATGCGTGTGTAATAGCCTTTTTCGCGCAGTTTTTGTTCAAAATAACGCTCAAGTGCGAACCCAGAATAGGTGTCGAAGTCTCGCTCGATGATGCGAGCCAATTGGCTGAGCGCATTGTTGGCCACATAGCTCTGGTATTTGTAGAAAAAGCGGAACCAAAAATCCAAGAACCTGTCGTTCAACGCATAACGCACTTTCTTTTCGTTTTCTTTGGCAAATATGGGCAACCGTTTTTCAATCAGATTGTAGTAATTCTCCAGCCTGGCGAGATAACTCCCGATGTTTGTCGTTCCCAACTTGGCTTCAATTTCACCTCGTGTCAGTTGCCCGCCAGAGAGGCAGGTGAGAATGGAAAAGTGCATCGCATAATCGTTGCCAAATTCTTCGATGAGGATGTTCTTCCCTTCGTTGATGAACGGAGAGTTCTCCTCAGTCATGTATGACAAAATGCTGTCTTTGTTTGTTTTGCCGTGATCCATAAGCAACGAGACATACCACGGCACACCTCCTGTAACTGCAAAAAGAGTGAGCATGTCATCAGGAGTGTGATTAGGGTTGTGATCGGCAAGGATTTGTTTCAAAACCTCGGTCGTAAAGGGCTTGAGATGCAACATTTGGTTGGCGCGACCGAAAAGCGGTTCTTTGGCATCCTCAAAAATCCGTTTCATCAATGAGAAAACAGAACCGCTGATAATCAGGTTGATGTGGCTTTTCTGTTTGTGCAAGTCCCAATCACGTTGCATCTCGCTGAATATCGACGGATTCACCCTTTGGAACTCTTGGAACTCGTCAATGACCAAGGTGAGGGGATGCATTTCGGCATACACAAGCAAATATCGGAATAGCTCCGAAAATGATGTGGGCCAGCCGATGGGAATGCCTAAGCGTTCTTCAGCTTCGTGGGCAAAATCTTGGCAGAGAAGGCTTTCGGTTTTCCGTGCAACGAAGAAAAACAGCAACGTTTTGTCGTTGCATCGTCGTGCCAATTCGGTCTTTCCGATGCGCCTCCTACCCATCAATACCGTCATTTGGGCTTCGCTTCGACTACGCTCTAAAACCTTGTTTATAAGGTCTAACTCGTTGATTCTGTCGTAGAAAATCATCTTCGTCCAATTATAGTATTTTCAAATACCGTATTTTCAAATACTATTTTACCGCAAAGAAAAGCCTTTTTTTTGAGACCTGCAAGTATTACTTGAAAAATTTCAGTTCCTTGATGGTTTCCATCGGATTCTCCGACTTGAACACCGCATTGCCCGCGACGAGCACGTCGGCACCCGCTTCAAACAACGCTTTGGCGTTCTTCGTGTTGACGCCGCCGTCCACTTCGATGAGGGCGGTAGCGTGTTGTTCGTTGATCATCAAACGCAACTTCTTGATTTTTTCGTATGTGCGCTCGATGAATTGTTGTCCGCCAAAGCCTGGATTGACCGACATGAGGAGTACCACGTCCAGATCGCCGAGGATGTCCTCAAGCACGCTGACAGGAGTGTGAGGATTGAGCACCACGCCCGCCTTCAGTCCGAGCGCCTTGATTTGCTGCACGGCGCGGTGGATATGTGTGCAGGCCTCATAGTGGAAGGTGATGATGTCGGCGCCTGCCTTAGCGAAGGCCTCGAAATATTTCTCCGGCTCCACGATCATGAGGTGGACGTCGAGAGGCTTTTGGGCTTTCTTCTTAATCGCTTGAACGACAGGAATTCCAAAAGAGATGTTAGGCACGAAGCGGCCGTCCATCACGTCGCAATGGAACCAGTCGGCCTGGCTTTGGTTGACCATCTCGATGTCGGCTTCCAGGTTGAGGAAGTCGGCGGAGAGTAGGGAGGGAGCTATTAAGTTCATAGTTATCAGTTGTCAGTTGTTCAGTTGTAGGGCTGTCACACTGTGGCAGCCGTACAAATTGTTCAATTATTGGTGACAAAGGTAGAGAATATTTTTGAACGATAGCAAAAAAAGATGTAGAATTAGTGTTATAAGTTCCCATGTTTTTTGCAGTCCGTGCAATTTTTGCACATACTGAGGTCTCAATATGGAAGGGGTAATGCGGATTACATAAAAACCAATTTTTGCGAAAATAGATTTCGCAGATTATTTGTACCTTTGCGGCAAAAAAACATACAGACTATGCCTGCAAACAAAAACGCCGTAACACGCTACTACATCCTCGACCAGCTGTTGGCCAACCGCTATCACCATTATTCTACCGAGGATTTGGTAAGACTTGTCAATGAGGAGTTGGCAGAAATGAATCAAGAGCCTGTCAGTCGTCGCACCATCGAACTTGACCTTAATTATTTGCAAGGTGACCCGTTTTATGCGGAAATCCAAAGCTATCAAATTGACGACATAAGTCAACGAACGCTAAAAACCATCAAGAAAAGTTGCCACCGCTATGCTGATCCATCTTTTTCCATATTCAAAAAGGAAATGACGGAAGATGAAAAGTACCTGCTTAACGAGGCTCTGTCGCTGCTGGGTCAGTTTGAAGGACTGCCCAATCTGGAAGGTTTGGAAACGCTAAGGAATGGTTTGAATGTGAAGACCGATCGACAGATTGTCTCATTCACCAAGAATCCTTTGGAGAACTCTAACCTGTTTGGCGAGCTTTTCACCTGCATTTCGCAGCGGCAGGTTGTGGAGTTGCATTACCACCGCTTTGATACTCCGGATGAAGACCGCAAAACCGTGGTACATCCTTATCTGCTCAAGGAATACAACCGTCGTTGGTATCTTATCGTTGCCGCCGACAATGATGGCAAAATACTGTCGTTTGCACTCGACCGTATTGATAAGTTTGTCCCTTTGCCTTCCCGTAGTTATAAGGAATACGATGGCGACCTCAACGAGCGCTTTGAGGACATCATCGGAGTGACGCTCATAGACGGCAATCCGTTGCAGACCATCCTGTTCTGGGTGAGTGATTTTTCCAAGGATTATGTGGCCACAAAACCCTTGCATGAGTCTCAGCGGCATTACAAAGGGGAAAGAGAAATGGAATTGCGCCAACAATATCCAAAGCTCGAAGGAGGCGCATTCTTCTCCGTTGACTGCATAGAGAACTATGAGCTTATCCGCGAATTGTCCTCTTTCGGAAAAGACCTGCTGGTTCTTGCGCCCGCCGACATCCAGCAGAAGGTGCGTGATCGCGCGGCGGCACAATTCCAAGCGTATCAGGCATTGTAATGGATTTATTTCTATCTTTGCATTTCACTAATCCCATGAAAGATGAGCGACAAACCGACATTCGTATCTCGTGACATGATGACCGCCGATGAAGGCTATGTGCAATGGATGGCCGACATCAAGCAACGATTCCGCCAAAGCCAAGTCAAGGCGGCGGTTCGTGTGAACACGGCCATGCTTGAGTTTTATTGGAGCGTGGGGCGCGATTTGGTGGCACTTCGTGCAGAAGAACGCTGGGGCGCAGGTGTGGTGAAGCAGTTTGCCCTCGACATGCGCCAAGCGTTTCCCGATGAAACGGGCTTCTCGGATACCAATGTGAAATATATGAAACGATGGTATCTGTTTTATTATGAACGGGTTATAAAAGGTCAACGACCCGTTGACCAAATTGGTCACCAAGCTGGTGACGAAAAAGGTCAGCAGGTTGCTGACCAATTAGAGGCAGTTGAAAAAAGCCAACAGACTGTTGGTCAAATTGAAGATCGCGAAAAATGTCAGCAAGCTGCTGACCAATTAGAAATGCCAGAAATCTTCGGCAGGATACCGTGGTTTCATCACGTCCTCATTATTTCCAAATGCCAAACCCTTGACGAGGCCATTTTCTATATCAATAAGGTGACGGAAGAAGGATGGAGCCGCAGCCGACTTGAGAGCCAGATAGCAGCCAATCTCTTTGGCAGCCAAGGGGCAGCAGTGACCAACTTTGAACACACGCTTCCGGCTCCACAGAGCCAGTTGGCCAAGGAGATACTGAAAGATCCTTATCATTTCGGATTCCTTTCGATGAGCGAGGAGTACGAGGAGAAGGACTTGGAGGATGCACTTGTGTCGAATGTCACGCGCTTCTTGATGGAGTTGGGCAAGGGCTTTTCGTATGTGGGGCGACAGATGGAGTTGCAGATGCCTGGCGGACAGACCTTCTTCCCTGATTTGTTGTTCTATCACATCCCGCAGCACCGCTATGTCGTCATCGAGCTGAAGGTGGTGAAGTACATCCCCGAGTTTGCTGGCAAGCTGAATTTCTATGTTACCGCCGTCGACGAGTTGCTGCGTGGCGAGGGCGACAACCCCACCGTGGGGCTGATCATCTGCAAATCGACCGACAAGACCGTTGTGGAATGGTCGTTGCGCGACATCAATAAGCCGCTGGGCGTATCTACTTACCAACTTGAACAGGTGGTGGAGCGCACGGTGAGGGAGTTGGAGATGAGGAAAAAGGATGATGAGCGAAAATAGGGTGCGAGCCTTTGTGCTTTTGAGCCGAAAAGACATTTTCGAACTTTTTTCTCTGTTTTTGCTTTTTATTTCAATTTTTATGTATAGTTTTGGGCGTCACGTGATAAGTTAGAATTAGTTAAATTAAAAATGTTGATGATATGAAAACACTTGAAAATATGATTCCGTATTGTGGAAGTTGTTCGCGTAAGATTAAGAAAGAAGGTCTAGCTAAAGATGAGTATTATTGTGATGCTCTAATTGATACTCCGATGAAAGGAGTTGTTACTTCAGATATTGATGGAACACATTGCATAGAACTTGGTGTTTATAGACCACTTAATCAAGAGATAGAGTAAACTTGAAAGAAAAAAATACAAACAAATAATAATTATTGAATTATGGAAGAAAAAAAAGGATTGTTCAAATTGGGTTATGTGAATCTAAAGCGAAATGAAAAAGGACAGAATTGCATATCAATACTGTCCCTAATAATGGGTCATGAAATACAATTGGATGAAATAAACTCATTCGTAGAGTCGGATGATTTTAAACTTGAATTCATCGACAAAAACGGGAATGTTACTACGGAAGATGCTTCCATTGGATTTAGATTCAAACTGCCATGGCAAGATGCTAAAGAGAGTGAAATTTATGGTTATTTCAAAAAGATTGATTCTGGTTTTGCTGGTGTTAAATGGGTTACTGGCCTAAGAAATTATGGATTTATCAACCATATTTGTTGGGAAAAACTTAAAGCTCTTTGTGGCAATGATATTACAGAGAGTACTATTGGAAAATACATCACTTCCAGCATTGATTATTACAATGGTGCTGGACATACTAAATTTCGTGATGGCACAGCCGTGACTTCGGAGACAGGGAAATTCATGAAATTTAACACAAGTCTTTCTGTCAATGGTGAAGCTTTGGTTGGTTGGTTTACAAAAAACAAACTAGGACGTTTTGAGGGAATTAGTTGGGGAACGGAACGTGATTTCAAAGCCGCTCAAGATTTAAGAGAACAGTTCTTCGTGGGACGCATGGCTTTTGATTCTATTGAGAAATGCAACATCTTTTTGGAAGAACTTAAGGGAAAAATCATTCCAGAGCCTTGGGAGTACAAACGTAAAAAAGATGATACTTTTAAAAACCCAATATTGAAGTCCTATCTACAGTTTGAATTGGACAGACTTTTCTATGAACAAGATGTGTTAAACTATCCTGATAGGGTAATAACCAACGAAAGCAATAATAAAGTATGGTTCAACACAAATCTTATTAATATATACGGAAAAGAATTGTTTCTAGTTGGCACTCTTTTAGAAATATCTAACAAGATATATATAGGCGATCTTGAAATACAACCATCCATAAGGGAAATGAGGCAGATGGGGTTTGGCTCATCAAAAAAGCCCTTGCCGCCAGAGTTTTTTAAGGATATAAATGAGATCTTTTTCCATTGGGACTGGGAGATAGATCTAGACATGATAAAATCCGAACATATTATAGGAGATCGTAAGGAAAGATTTCCGGAAAAATACCATAATATGACAACGGATTCTTTGGGTCGTACACTTGATACTGCAATAGAACTAGCAAGAAGTATAGCTCAACGAAACTATAAGTTTATTGTACCGATGTACTATCCTACTGCAAATAGGATCCAGTTATTAATGCCAATATATTTAGAAAATTCTTATTCCGGTAAACCGGATTTTGCGTTAGTGCTAACTCCACATCCAAATGAAAAGTGTTATACTCCCGAAACAATACTTGGATTAGATGAGGTTTATCAAGATGCACGATTAATCGCAAAGCCCGAAGAATCATGGCTTAATCCTGATATGTTGTAAACAGGTGATGGCTAAGAGAAAACCAAAGTAATAACGGCTTGGCCAAAACAGATTCACTCATGCTTGGTAGATGAGCTAAACTGTTAAGTCTAATAATCCCCAGCATAACATGTTGTTGTGCTGGGGATTATGCATCTACGCAAATTGGTTGCGCAGAGCCGCCATACTTTTGCAATCGAAAAACAAAAAAACAACATGAAGATTGCAGAAGTAATTTTAGACGAAACCAACATCGAGCAGCAAAAGGCTTTTGACCTTGTGGCAAATACTAACACCAGTTTGTTCATCGCTGGAAAGGCCGGTACGGGCAAGACCACCTTCGTTAAGGGCATTCAGGAGCAAATCAAAAAGAGCTTTTTGGTGCTGGCTCCAACTGGCATTGCCGCCATGAATGTCGGGGGACAAACCATCCACTCGTTTTTCGGCCTTCCTTTTGAGGCAATTGGGCCAGAGACAAAGATGGAAGTTTCTTTGGAGAAGCGCAAGACCCTTGAACATATCGACACCATCATTATCGATGAAGCCTCTATGGTGCGCTGCGATTGGGTGGACGGTATCGACCGCTTCCTCCGCGCTTTGATGCACACCCATCTTCCTTTTGGCGGTAAGCAAGTGGTGTTTGTCGGCGATCTTTTTCAGTTGCCTCCAGTGGTGAGACGCGGAAGTGCCGACGATATGATGTTGTGTTATATGTACGGCAACGGTACTCCATATTTTTACAAGGCAAACGTGATGAAGCGGATGAACCTGCCCAAGATAGAGTTCCAAAAGGTGTACCGCCAAGAGGATTCGGAGTTTTTGGGCATTCTGGATAGGATGCGCTTGGGGGAGAACACAGAAAAAGACATGGATGTCCTTAACCGTCATGTGAGCTCCGATGATAAAGTGGGCGATTACTCTGTCATTCTGACTGCCCGCGTGAACACAGCAGACGGCATCAATGATCAGAAACTGAATGAAATCGACTCAGAGGAGTTTTGCTATGAGGGCGAGATTTCGGGCAAGTTCAAGTCTCAGGATGTTCCTGCCCCGATAACGTTGAGGCTTAAGGTTGGCGCTCAGGTCATTTTCTGCCGCAACGACTATCCGCGTGGCGTTGTGAACGGCACTATTGCCAAAGTTGTGGCTTTGGAGGACGATACAATCAAAGTCGCCTTGAAGGATGGGGAAGAAATCGAGGTGGAAAAGATGACATGGGAGACTAAGGAAAGCGTTTATGATGAAACGACCAAAACAGTGAAGTCAGAAGTTGTCGGATCCTTCACGCAATACCCGCTGAAACTGGCTTGGGCCATCACGATACACAAATCCCAAGGCATGACATTTGACCGGATGCACTTCGACCTTGCTCATGGCACTTTTGCTGCAGGTCAGGCATACGTGGCCATCAGCCGTATGCGCTCGTTGGATGGATTGACGTTGAGCAGAAAGATTTTCAAAAACGACATTTTGCAGAATGCGGAAATCAAGGCTTTTGCTAACTCGTTCAACGATGTGGCAATGATTGACGACGAGTTGTCGTTTGGCGAAGAATACTATAAGCATCTCGCCAAAAAGGACTATGACAATGCGGCCAGGATGTGCCTGCTTCATTCGATGGAAAAGATGAAGTCTGGCGACTATCGCAGTGCTGCACTCTTGGCCAAGAAGATGTTTGATGTGATGCTCGACGACAAGTGTCTGAAAGGGCTGACAAAGGATGTTCCGCTGTTGAAGGATTGTAGTACGACATGCCATTTCCTCAACGCTGTAGTATGTCTATATGGCGATCATTTAGAGGAAGCCATCGGTTATGCCAATATGGTGCTTGACCGCAGGCCTTGCCTCGAAGCCATGTTCATAAAGGGAAAAGCCTTGCTGGCATTAAGCCGCTATGAAGAGGCATTGGAAATGGCCCAACTGATTCGCATAGCCAGCAAAGAGTCGGTTGATAAAGTTGCCATCGACAAGAAACAATATCTCTTTGAAGCAGAACTCAACGAACAGCTAGGGAGCACCAACCTCGACACTTGCAAACAATTGCTGAAGCTCTGCCCAGAATATCTTCCTGCCTATGTGATACTACGAAAAGATGCATTATTGGAAGGACTGGCTTTGGAGGTGCTTGAAGGTGAAGATGAAAACGCATTAGTGTCGGCATTTAATAATGAAGCGGTTTCTGACAATGATTTCAAGAAGATGCTCTACGAAACTGACAAGACCAGCGTGACATTCAAGTTGTTTGCATTAAGGGCACGGAAAATCAAAATGGAAGAAAACTAATCAGTACAAAAACAGAAACATGGAAGACAAGAAAGCATTTACAAAAAGCAATCTGATTGCAGGAGCAATTGGCATCGTGATCATGGGCGTGTTATACTCTTTGCAAGACCGTTCATTTGTTTGGCTTATTCTTTGCGGTTGTCTTGCTCTCGGAATCATGATAGCTTACATTTTGAGCCTCACCCTTTGGAAAAGCACACAAGCTATTGAGACTGATATATGCAAGCGCTTGGAGAAAGCGGGGTATCGTTACGAAAAGAAAGAGGGCGACCTCTTTGTTTTCAAAAGCAACAACCGTTTTGAAGTTCACATTGATGACAGCTTCAATAAAAGGATTAAGAACCTTTACATATTGTATAAGTTCAAAGATGATTCTTTCGATAAAGTAGATACTAATGGTTGGAGTCGAGCAGCCAATATTATCAATGTTCGCAACACTAATACCATTTTTGTGGCATTGGAAGATCATCTTTGCTGTTGCTACCAAAGTGCCATTGGCAATTCAAAAGATTTCATGAACGAGTTCAACGTGGCTTATCAGTCCGTTGTTGAGGTCATGGAAGACTATGGCAGGTTGGTTCCGTTTCTGGAGCGGGATTATCCGAATAATACGGAAAACCAGAGTACAATTGGGTTCAAACAAACTAACAACTAAAACACAAAACGTCATGGAAGAATTATTTTTAAACAAATTGGCTGAGGCGTACCAAACTTATGATAGAAGCAATATGAGAAGACACGTATTGATTAAGGCAATAGCCCTGTTTCTTTCCTGGTTTACACTTTCACCGCTCATGCTCATCTTGGATGGGCGGTGGAAGTTGTTGCCGAAATGGTTACGCATTGTGTTGTTTGTGGTTTCACCTATGATGCTGATCATAGTGGCCGTGGCTGCAATATGGGGCTGTGACTATTATTCGGAGCATTATATGCTGCACCATTTTGTCAGGCGCAGGGTGGTTGAAAACATCACGGGTGTTAGGCTGCCCAAATATAAAGTGGTTGACCGAGGGGAAGAATGGGTGTGCTTTGGTCGTTCTCCAGAACATACTTATGACTTCACAATGGGATTCAAGAAAATGCCCGATGATGATTTCTATAAAAAGCTCGACGAGCATTTCGATTGCTTTGAGCCAGGCAAATACAGCTATAGCGCCATCTGGGGCAACGGGATGGAAGCCCCCAAAGGCGAATCGGACAAGGACGACATCAGCTTTTCCATTGACATAGAACGAGTCTCAAAGACATTCCATATTAGGGTAGGGGAATGGTGACCCCATGACTGTACCTATACAAAAAAGCCCCTCAACTACTTGAGGGGCCTTTTTGACTTCATTAACCGAGATAACTCTTCAGGATCTTGCTGCGGCTGGTGTGTTTCAACCGGCGTATGGCCTTCTCCTTGATCTGGCGCACGCGCTCGCGCGTCAGGTCGAATTTTTCGCCGATCTCCTCCAAGGTCATCGGGTGGCTGCCGTTCAGCCCGAAATACAGGCGGACGACATCCTGCTCCCGCTGCGTCAGGGTGGAGATGGCTCGGTCAATTTCTTTGCGCAACGACTCATACAGAAGCTCGGTCTCAGGCGTCGGGGCCTCCTCGCTCTTCAGCACGTCGTACATGGTGTTGTCTTCATCCTGCACGAGCGGTGCGTCCATCGAGATGTGGCGTCCGGCGTTCTTCATCGACTCTTTCACCTCGGCTTCCGTGATCTCCAGCACCTCGGCAATCTCCTCTGCATTGGGTTCGCGCTCAAACTCTTGCTCTAACTTAGCATAAGTTTTGTTGATTTTGTTGATGGAACCGATCTTGTTTAGAGGGAGACGGACAATACGCGATTGCTCGGCCAAAGCCTGGAGGATGGACTGACGAATCCACCACACGGCATAGGAGATGAACTTGAAACCTCTGGTTTCGTCGAAACGTTGTGCGGCTTTGATCAGTCCCAAGTTGCCTTCGTTGATTAAGTCGGGAAGACTGAGGCCTTGGTTCTGATACTGTTTTGCTACGGAGACTACAAAACGCAAGTTGGCCTTGGTGAGTTTTTCCAATGCGATCTTGTCGCCTTGCTTGATACGCTGGGCCAATTCAACCTCTTCTTCAGCCGAAATCAGCTCAACCTTACCAATCTCTTGCAGGTACTTGTCGAGAGACGCGGTCTCACGGTTCGTCACCTGCTTCGTAATCTTTAACTGCCTCATTTAAGTTTAATTAGTTCTTTGAATATGGTTTGTCGTTGGCGGACTTTCGCCCGCCAACGACGATTATTTTACTTTCTGCGGGGACCGCCGTTGCCACCGTGGTTGCCATTGCCATGACCACCACCGGGACGACCGTTGCCGTGACCGCCTGGACGCGGACCACCGGGACGCGGGCCGTTGGGTTTCTTCTCCTCATAGCCTTCCGGCTTGGGGAGCAGGGCACGGTGCGACAGACGCAGTTTGCCGGTCTTCTCATCAATCTCGATGAGCTTCACGTCGATCTCGTCGCCTTCCTTCAGGCCGGTCTCTTCCATGGTCTCGTAACGCTTCCAGTCGATCTCCGAGATGTGGAGCAGGCCGTCCTTGTTGGGGATAATCTCCACAAAGGCGCCAAAGGCCATGATGGAAACGATCTTGCCGTGGTAGACCTCTCCAACTTCGGGCACTTGCACGATGGCCTTGATCTTGGCCTTGCAGGCTTCGATGTCTTCCTTGTTCTGGGAGGCAATCTCCACGATGCCCTTCTGCTCGTCCTCGGTGATGACGATGACGGTGTTGGTCTGCTTCTGCATCTCTTGGATGACCTTGCCACCGGGGCCGATGACGGCACCAATCATATCCTTCGGGATATACATGGTCTCGATGCGCGGCACGAACTCCTTGTAGTCGGCACGAGGCTCGGTGATGGTCTTGGCCATCTCGTCGAGGATGTGGAGACGACCCTGACGGGCTTGCTCCAGGGCTTCGCTCAGCACCTCGTAGGAGAGGCCGTCGACCTTGATATCCATCTGGCAGGCGGTGATACCGTCGCGGGTACCCGTGACCTTGAAGTCCATGTCGCCAAGGTGGTCCTCGTCGCCGAGGATGTCGGTGAGGATGGCGTACTTGCCGGTCTCGCTATCGCTGATCATACCCATGGCCACGCCAGCGACGGGCTTGCGCATCGGCACGCCAGCGTCCATCAGGGCGAGGCAGCCACCGCACACGGAGGCCATAGAGGAGGAACCGTTGGATTCGAGGATGTCGCTCACGATACGGATGGTGTAAGGCATGCTCTCGTCGTGGGGCACCATCGTCTTGAGGGCGCGTTCGGCGAGGTTGCCGTGACCGATCTCGCGGCGGCTGGTGCTGCGCTGTGCCTTGGCCTCGCCAGTGGCAAAGCCGGGGAAGTTGTAGTGCAGTGTGAAGTTCTTGGTGCCTTCCACCACGGCGCCGTCGAGGGTCTGCTCGTCGAGTTTGGTGCCGAGGGTGACGGTGACCAAAGCCTGGGTCTCACCACGGGTGAACACAGCCGAGCCGTGGGCCTTGGGCAGCACGTCGACTTCGGTCCAGATGGGACGCACCTCGTTGGTCTTACGGCCGTCGAGGCGGATGCGCTCGTTGAGGACGGCGTTACGCACGGCCGAGCGTTCCACGTCGTGGAAGTAACGCTTGGCGAGCGGAGCGACGGTCTCGAGCTCTTCTTCGGTATATTTTTCGAGATATTTGTCAAGGATGCCGCTGAAGGTCTCTTCGCGGAGGTGCTTGTCGGCGCAGCCGGTGAGGGCGAAGTCGTAGCAAGGCTGGTAGCAGTTGGCTTCGATCTCGGCACGAAGGTTCTCGTCGTTCACCTCGTGGCAGTATTCGCGCTTGGCCTTGTTGACCTCTTCCATGAGCTCGATCTGAGCCTGGCATTGGATCTTGATGGCCTCGTGGGCGGCTTTCAGGGCGCCGAGCATCTCTTGCTCAGACACTTCCTTGCATTCGCCTTCCACCATGCAGATGTCTTTCATCGAGGCGGCCACCATCAGTTCGAGGCGGGCGTCTTCCATCTGGGCGAAGGTCGGGTTGATGACGTATTCGTCGCCGATGAGGGCCACGCGCACTTCCGAAATCGGGCCATGGAAGGGGATGTCGGACACGCAGATGGCGGCGGAGGCTGCCAGGGCGGCGAGAGCGTCGGGGGTCTGCTCCTTGTCGTTCGACAGGAGGTTGACTTGCACGATGGTCTCGGCATGGTAGTCATCGGGGAACAGCGGGCGCAGGGCGCGGTCGATGAGGCGTGAGATCAGCACTTCGTAGTCGGAGGGCTTGGCCTCGCGTTTGAAGAAACCGCCGGGGAACTTGCCCGTGGCGTAGTATTTTTCCCTATAGTCGACAGACAGCGGGAAGAAATCGGTTTCGGGAGCCACTTCCGTTGCGGAGCAAACGGTGGCCAGGATGACGGTGTCGCCGCAGCGGAGCATGACTGATCCGTCGGCTTGCTTGGCGTAACGGCCAGTGTTGAGCGTAATCTCTTGACCGTTAGGCATGTGGATGGTTTTTGTAAATCCAATAGGACCCATAGTTGTGATGATTTGTTTACTGTTTTCTCTTAGCTTCTAAAACGTATAGAATTGGGTGCGATAAATAGCAAAAAAAAGGCAATGTGTATTGCCTTTTTCTTGCGTTCCGCTTAAGGCGGGCGAAAGGATTACTTTCTGATGCCCAATTCCTTAATGATGTTACGGTATCTTTCGATGTCGGTTCTCTTCAAATAATCGAGAAGT
>CADBZW010000014.1 GCA_902799345.1 uncultured Bacteroidia bacterium
GTGCTTGGTCACATCCTCAGCAGCGAGACCATCTCGGGCTCCTGCTCCAAGGCCATCAACGTTGCACCGGGTGTCTACATGCTCCGCCTCGTCAACGGCGACAAGGTCAAGGTACAGAAGATTGTGGTGAGATAACTATGGCTACTGGCCTCTGGCTATTGGCTTCTGGCCGTCCCAACCATGAGACTGCCAGAAGCCAGAAGCCAAGAGCCAAAAGCCCAACGGACTAAAGAACGAACATAGAATTTGAAAACAACAATAAAAACCATTATACGATGAAAAAACAAATAATGACAATCGCAATCGTCCTCGGTCTGAGCATGACGTCGTTCGCACAAGGTGGCTTGTTCCACCGTGGCGCCAACGCCGACGGCACGCCCGCCGAGGTGTCGCTGACTGGCGACGGCACGAAGGGTAACAGAGGTGGCGAACCCATGCTGCCCATCCACGAACAGCAAGGATCCCAGCCCGCTCCCCTCGGCAGCGGCATCGCCCTGCTGACCGCCCTCGGCGCCGGCTATGTGGTGGCCAAGAGACGCAGAGAGGAATAATGTTAATGTATTAGCGCTAACCGAACGCATCCGAAAATAATCCGAAAACCAGTCGGATGTATTCGGTTCAGTTCGGTTAGAGAAAAAACCTTGTAGAGACGTAGCGCGCTACGTCTCTACTTTTTTATGCCTAAATTCCAAAAAAATAGTATCTTTGCAGGATAGAAACTATCCTATTCCTAATGAAAAAGCTCATCCTTACCCTCATCATCGCTCTCACAGCGCCTTTTGCCTTCGCCGGCGACATCCTCATCGAAGGTTTCGAATACGGTAACCAAGACCTCGTTTGCCCCGTAGGCTGGACGAGCGACGACGGTGCCTGGCTCAGCGGCTACCTCGAGAAAGACCACCATCGCCTCCCGCACTCTGGCAACTGGTATGCCTTCAGCAACGCCGACGACTCGTGGATGTACATGCAACTCTACCTCATCAGCGGCCTGCAATACCGCTTCAACGTGTGGGCCATCGCCGACGGCAGCTGCCAGCTCGAAATCTGGGCCGGATCCTCACCCGCCACCGCCGACATGCACACCCTACTGCTCAGCACCACCATCGACGGCGACGCCTACCAAAAGGTCTCCAACTACGTCGAGACCATCCCTTCGAACTGCAACTACATCGCCATACGTGCCCTCACCAACGGCAACGCCACCTGCCTCACCATCGACGACATCGAAGTCGACATGGTGGAGCAATACCAATTTGAGGCCGAGCCTATCACGGGCGACTCGGCCATGTACCCTGGCACACAAGGCTCGTTCCGTTACCGTGTCCACAACATCGGCTTCGATGCCTTGGACATCTCCATGCACCCGTCAAACGAGTTCTTCACCGGCTTCACCTGCTCTGCCAACGGCACTACAGGCATGACCTTCCACACCGAGCCTGACGAGGTGCTGGAGGTGACCATCACGGCCACGCTACGGCCTGAGGTAGAGCCTGGCACCGTCTGCTGGCTCGACGTCAACATGACCATCCCCTGCAACTGCAACACGGCCATGGTGACCTTCTGGGTGACTCCCATGGAGCTGGAGCAGGCCTCTGAAAACGCCGCACCGGAAATCAGCGTCTACCCCAACCCCGCCGCCGACTACGTCGTCGTCGAGGCGGAGGATTTGCTCGAAGTGGTGCTTTCCGACACAAAAGGAAGAACCCTCGGCAGCACAGCCGCCAAGGGTCCCAAAACTTATATAAATCTCAGCAATTTAAAGTCTGGCGTTTATCTCATCTCAGCCAAAACGCGTTCCACTTCCTCTTTCGTGAAATCAATCCTGAAGATGTGATTGGGCTTCAGATAGTGGAGCTCATGCTCTGCTTGGAAGCGTCTTTCGCCGCCACCCGTGATGTTGAGCATCACCACGTCGTCGGCCTTCACCGTGCCTTTCTCCACGGCCTGCTGCAATGAGGCTGTGGCCACGGCTGCAGCATGATATATGTCGATGCCCTCGGTCTCCTCAAACAAGGCCTTGGCGGCATTGGCTTCGGCATTGCTGACGGCGAGGATGTCGCCATCGGTGTCTTTCAGTGCGTCGTAGAGTCCACCAGCGAGGCCGTAGGGCGGCTTGCGGTTCGACAGCACGGGGGCACAGATCTCGGCAGCGTCTTTGCGGGCTTGGTCGGCATCGTAGGACAGCAGGGCGCGCGAGTCGGCACGCCAGGCGTCGTACATGGGCACGAAAGGCCTGTTTTGCGACACCATCAGGCGGGCTTTGTTGGCGCCAAAGCGACCGTCGCCGATGAAGCGCAGGTTGGCTTCCCAAGCGGCGATGGCACCCGTGCCGCTACCCACGGCTTGGAAGTAGAAGTCGGGCGTGCGGCCGATGAAAGTCGTGGCCGACATCATCGTGGTGCTCATGCCGTCGCGACGGGCGATGTTTTTGGCACCGCCTTCGGCGAGGTAACCCTCCATGGTGCACACCACATTGGAGAGGTTGATGGCATCGAAGTAGTCGCTGCCATGCTCCGTGGTGATGAGTTTCACACAGGGGTTGAGGGGCTTGTCGAACCACAGCGCGTTGATGTTGTCTTGCGGCACGCAGAGCAGTAGCTTGATGCCGTTGTCGGAGCACACCTTGGCAAAGGCGCGGGCCGTGTTGCCGGCAGAGGCCACCACCAGCACCTTGTCCTTCAGCTCGTCGCCCAAGCGGGCGCAGACCGAGTAGGCTTCCATCTCCTTGAAGGAGCAGGTGGTCATGCGGGCGCCGCGCTCGGGCCACCAGCCGTTGAAGGTGATGTAGAGGTTGCGCAAGCCGAGGCGTTGCGCCAGTCCTTCGCTCTTATAGGTGACAGGTTCCGAGGGGTTCTGCAGCATCTTCTTGATGGGCAGCCAGTCGGCATAGCGATACAAGCCCAAGTCGCGTCCTTCCTTCACGATGAGCTGTTTCTTCTCATACACGGGACGCACCATGCTCGGCTTGTCGCACTGCTTGTCGTCGAGAGTCCAGCCTTCGTCGTCAAAGACGCGGCCCGTTGCAACGGTCTGCAACTGGTATTGGGTTGGAGTAAATGTCATGGTTGGGGGCCTTTACTCATTATTTCTCATTACGTTTCTTCGTCACGACGTATGCAGCGCCCAGGCCGAGCAGCACGGCGATGCCGCTGCCCAATGGGGCAGGCTGGTTGGTGTTTTGGCCATGCTGCGGTAGCAGTGGCATGGCCGGGCTGCTCGCGTTGTCGCCTTCCGTCTTGGCACCGAAATAGCTATAGCCCGAGGAGCCGTTCTGGGCGTTGTAGCCACGGTTGAACAGGCCTCCGTCGGCGAAGGTGGTGAGACTGATTCCTAAAATGATAGCTGAGGTCAAAATAAGTTTTTTCATTGTTGTATGGTTTTTATTGTTTTATATTCTGTTGATTGGTTGTTCTTTTGGTTGCGTCATCTGACGACTATCTTTTGTGATTTTATTTCGTTTCCGTTGATCAAGCGCAGGACATATACGCCTTGGGCTTGGTTGATATTGAGCTCGGCGCTGCCGTTGACGGTTTGGCTGCTGAGTACGCGGCCCATCACGTCGACGACTTGCAGGGTGGCGTTGTCATGGCATCCCGTCACTACCCAAGTGCTGCCGTCGTAGTAGGCGAAGTTGTCGTTGCCCATGGCGCCATTGGCTTCAAACAACAGGCGGAAACGTGCGGTGTAGTCGTCTTTGGAGGCCTCGAAGGTATAGCTCGCTGGTCCCTGAGCCTGTCGAAGGGCCAGCAGGTCGACGTCGACGCCCGTCTTATTATCAATAAGGTGGAGGTAGCCTATCTCGGCCTCGTTGAGGTCAAACTCCAGGGTGAAGGTGCCGTTTTGGGCGGCCTTGAAGCTCAGCGGGAGCTCGCCTTGGCACTGGGTGGGCACCACGGCATATTTCTTGCCGCCTTGCGGGATGTAGAGCTGCGAGCCGCCCTCGCCGAAGTCGAACTTGCCCATCAGGGAGCCTTCGTTGAAGCGCACGCGGGCCACGTCAACGACCTCATCATCGTCGCCACTCAGCTTAATGTTGACATACTCTGACTGTGCGACGTTTTGTCCACGGTTAGAATTCACGAACCAGTACTTATAACCCGCTGAAGGAGCTTGCACGAACACGCCTTCCATGGGATAGACGGGGTTGGTGATAGAAGTGGCGATCAGCTTCGAGAACTTCTGGCCGTTTTCAGAGACGTCTCTCATACGATAATAGTCGGTGATGGCCGCTTGTCCGGTGGGTTCGAAGTTGAGATAGCCATTGGTCATATATGGGTTGCCGATGATGTTCCATCCACTCAGAGGCCTATTGGCCACATAAGCCAAATCATCATGATCCACCGAGGCTGTCAGACTACCCGTGAAGACGATGGTGGTGTTGGCTTTGTTGGCATACAACAGGCCGCCTTGATTGGCACAGACAATGGTATTGCCTTGGGCTTCCACGTTACGCCATACCAAGTCTTTCGACTGGTCGAAGGCATAAAGGTCGTAATCGCCTACCATCAAGCCTGCTGGCGCATGCTGGTGATCGATAGATATGAGACCCACCGGCGACGACAGCAGGTGCCATCCTGTGCGGACATTGTCGTAGACATAGCCTTCAATGTCTTTCTTCACCGTGGCTTTGATGCCATCATTGCCGTTGGCCACCTTGAAGGTGGCACCGTCTTCGATGAGGAAGTTGGCGGACACGTCATTGGTCATAGTGTAGTCGTCGTTCATGTTCAAGTAGTAACCGCTGGGGATGATGGAAGGACCGGTGAGAGTGATGTTGCCCGATGCCGTCTCGTTCCAGAAGACGCGGGTATAACGGGGAGCGCTGCCATCGATAACGGCTTGTTTCCTGAAGAGCAACATACGCGCAGCACCATCCGCCATGTTGAGATAGCTTCTCCAATCCTGGCTGTTATACACCACCAAATACCTGCCGTTGCTCATCATGTTGAATTGCTCCACTACGCTCTGGTCCTCGCTGATGCTCCACGAGGTGTTGCCGGAGGTTTGGCCCACACGGACACCCGTGCTGCTGTTGCCGATGATGTAGAGATGGTTGGTCTCATTGGCCGTTGAGGTGATCTGCAACTCCGACGCGGTACCTCTGAAGGTCCAGGTCAACTCGCTCATGTCGCCGCCTACCAGCGTGCCTTGGTTAGATATGGAGATGCCCAAGCTGTTCATGCCGTAGGCTGTGGGCGAGTGCGTCGAGCTGACGTTCTTGATGGTGTACCTGCCGGTGTTGCCCTCGGCAAAGATGACATATTCACCATCAACGATTTCCGAAACGTTAGTCACTTTCTTATAGACGAAATTCGAGCCTTTGGCATACACGGCATAGAGGGTGATGTCTTCGTCGACGGTGTAAGGCAAGGCGATGGTCTCGGTACTGTTTTCCGACAGCGACCAACCGGCAAAACCGAAGTCGCCTAAGCAGGTGACGGCAGGCGTTTGGTTTTCTTCCAACTGACTGGTCACCAGCGCATTGTTTCCAGGATTAACAACACCATTGATACTGAAACTCACGGCATGGACATTCTGGGGGAGCTCATAATACGATGTCTTAACTTCAGAATTTGAGTAGAAGTCGCGGGTGCCGTAGGCCTGCAACGTGGTTCGGGGATTAACCAGGTTGATATAGGTCCAAGTGGTGAACGGGATGGATTCCCCTTCGTTGATTTTATAATAGTAGACTGCGTAGCCTTGTACGTTGGAAGGAGGTCCAACGCGCACCGTGGTGGCTTGTAAAGGATTCGATGCTGTGCCGCCTTCGGGGCTGACGCTGGGCTGCGGGGCTCTAACGGTGGTATGGATGTCGGCCAGGGCAATCGGGTCGATTTGATAATTCGTCGCGCCACTGGAATAGTAGCCGTTCACCAAGCCTTTCACCGTGAAGGGGTCGTTGGCATCGGGAGCGGTCTTGGAGGCATATCCCGTCTGGAAGCGGTCGTGGAAGGCCAAGGTGCCATTGTTGCCCGACAGCGTCCAGTTGCTGATATACACGTTTTCCAGCTGCACATAACGCGAGTCATAGTCGCTCGGCGAGGTAAGGATGTCGTCGACCGTCGCTGGGATGGTGGTCAGCACCATGTTTTGTGTGGTCACAGCATTCACAAACTGGAAGTTTTGCAACTCGATGATGCCATGGTAGTTGACGAAGGTACCCTGCAGGTAACCCTCAGAGAACTTACAAGGTGTCGTCTGGAAAACAGGGGCGCCTGAGCCATAGACGAGGAGACCTGCGTAGGCGTCCTGCAAATAAAGGTAGTTGCCCGACTGGGCGATGACTTCAACACCGTCCAAGTTAATACAGGCGGAGTTTTGGCTATTGTCGGCAACGAAGGCCGCCTTGCTTACGTTCAGGGTCTGCGCATCGGCTGAAAGCACGGTAGCTTTGATGGCCAACTCACCAGTGACGGTCACCGATGTGGCTTGCGATGTGACTTGCGATGTGGCTTGGATTGCCACGTCGAAGTCGCCTATCGTGGTGGGCGTGTAGGTCCAGGTGACCACCGTGGGGGCGGGGCCTGCGGCAATCGTCGTCACCGTCGTGCCGTTGACGCTAAAGGTGCCGATGCCAGCGGTGGGGTAAGTCACCAAGGTGATGGCGCTCGTCAAGTTGGCTTGGCTCACAGTGAAGTTGACGCTCAGCGGGTTGTTGACCACCACATTGCCCAAGTTGACCTCGTTAGGTTCGATACGGATGACAGGCACCGTGTTGTCGAGGGTCTCCCAAATGATGCGGATCTCCGTCAGATAGATGGCCCCTGAGCTGGAGCGTAGGCCGATATAGGAATAGATGCCATCCAAGGCACTGATATCGAGTTCGGTGCTGGTACCTTTCACGATGGAGCCCAAGTAAGTGCCATGGATGTCGTCATTATATAGATCCGAAGTCCCTGAATAGGGAGTGTCTTTGCCGTACACTTCGAGGGTGCTGCCGTCGCTTGAGGCGCCGTTCCAGGTCACCTTAATCTTTTTGGCTTTCAGGTTATTGGTGAACGAGGTCACAATGCCTGAGTATGCGCTGGAGCCAGAGATGCTGGAGTTCATCTGGATATAGTTGTTGTTTTTCGCCGACTTGCCCTGATACGTGATACGGGGATTCTGGCTGTTGGGCAGGTTGAGGGTCCAAGCGTTATAACCCGTGAGGTTGCCGATGGCAGCATTCACATTGGTGGGAGTGAGCACGTCAACGAAAAGGTTGGGCGAGGTGGTCCACTTGGCGTACAAGACGATGTCGTTTTCCAAGGAGAAGGTAGTACCCGGGATGTATTCGACACCTTGCCCATCGTCTTGTGTGTTCCACGAGTCGAAGACATACTCATCGCGGTAGAAAGGATTTTCCATGACCGTGATCGTGGTATTATAGACCTCGGTAACAACGATGTCTTCGCCCACACCACCGTTGGGCTTATAGGTTACATGATAAAACGTGTTTTCTGGAGCGGAATAAGTCACCACCATCTGGATGAGGTATCTTTGTCCGGAACCTGCAAAGGTGAAGACCAAGTCAGTCTTCAAGGGCTCCTGTACCTCCCAAGTGGCCACCGCTGTAGTGTAGTTACTGGTAGGTGTAGGGTCGTCCCATGTGCCACCCTCCGGCGACACGCTTGCGACCTGAAGATAGGTCTTGTTGGACTTCATGAAAGTGAACTCAATCTTGGAGATGGAGGCTCCATTCAAAGGCGTGATTGTCATCTTGTTTTTGGCATACAGCCTAACATGATTGCCATAACTGGTGAAGAAAGTCGGTACACTCGAGCCTTCTCCCTTGGCAAACTGGCAACGCACATGGTTGTCAATGACGAATGGATCCGTTACAGAGGTATTGTTAGCCAAGTTAAGTTCTGAGGCTACCCAAGTGGCGGTGATTTGACCAGAGTCTTGGCCCATCAACTGAAACGTCGCACATTGCATCAAGAATGCAATGAGACTCAATAAAATAAAACTTCTTTTCATACGATTTTTTATAAAACTATTAATTTTTTTGTTGGCTCGATTGATTTTGTTCATTGAGTTTTTTGAGTTTTCTAAGCATAGTTTATTTAGGTTTAATGTATTACGATCTTCTGCACTTTGACGTCGCTGCCGTTGATGAGGCGGAGGAGGTAAACGCCTGCAGCCCTGTCGATGCTGACTTCGGCATCGTCATTGATGCTTTGGCTGCTGAGCACGCGGCCCATCATGTCGACGACTTGCAAGGTGGCCTCGCCTTCGCTGCTCACCACCCACTGACTGCCGTTGTAGTAGGCGAAGTTGCCGGTCTCTGAGCTTGTCGAAGAGCCGGTGGCAAACACCAGCCTGAATCGTGATTCGTAATCGGTCGTTTGGGCGGTGAAGGTGTAATAAGGCGTTTGCAACAGATCGACGTCGGCACCCGTCTTAAGGTCGATGAGGTGGAGATAGCGCATCGTCACGCCCTCGGCAGCGACGCTAAGGGTGTAGCTGCCGTTTACAGCGGCGCGGAAGCTGACGGGCAACTCGCCCTCGGCTTCGGCGTTGACGATGGCGTAGTCGGTGCCGTCCAGTGCCACATAGAGTTGCGAGAGGTCGGGGTTGAGCACCAGCTTACGCAGCATGTCACCCTCGCCGAAGCGGACTATGGCGTTGTCGGTATCGACACGGTCGTCCTTCGAGCTGCGGTTGCGGCTCACCCTCATGCTGAGCAGGTTCCTGCCGCCTGTGGTCGAGGTTGTGGGCGCCTTGGCGAAGCTCACTGTCTCCGTGCGGTCGGCACACACAAACACGCCTTCCATCGGGGCGATGGCGACGCTGTTGTCGGTGGCCTCAGTAGCCAATGCCGCACCGCCTTCGACCAGCCTATAGAACGGCTTGTCGATGGTGACGTTGCAAGGATACGGGTTGCCGATGAGGTTCCAGCCTGCGAAGGGCTTGCCGCTGGCTTGGCTGATGGTCACGCCGTTGGCGGTGGCAGCCATGGTGCCGCCCATGTTGATGAAGCCGCCGTAGTCGTTGGCGTAGAGGTAGCCTTGTCCGGCAGCCAAGTTGAAGTTATCAGCTTTATAGTTCTGCCACTCCTCGCCTTGGGCCGATTGGTCGAAGGCATAGAGGTCGAAGTTGTCGACCGTCATGCCTGCGGTAGCAGGATTGAGGTTGTTGACGGGTGAGGCGATGAGGTAATAGTTGTCTGTTCCGTGCTCTTCTGCATAAGGCGTGATGGTCTTTCTGACGGTGGCATTGACGTCGCTGCTGGTCACCAGTTGTCCGCCTTCGTCGACAAGCAGTCGGTCGGCGCCAAGGTTGTTGGTGATGGAGGCCACATTCAGCACCGAGCCGTTCGGGATGATAGACGGGCCTTCGATGGTGACGCTGCTAGCCGTTTCATTCATGAAGATGCGGGTGTAGAGGTTGTTCACGCTGCCCACGTACTTATAGAGTTGAATGGGTTGTTGATCCGTATAAGTGCTCGACTTGTAATAGCGGAATCTGTTTTGGCCGCTGGTCTTATTGAATCTCAGATAAGCACCGCCCTCGCCAATGATGTCGATTTCGCCGTTGTCCTCATTATAGGAAATGCTATTCTTGTAGGCGGTTGTCTCATGCTCATCCAAACCATTCCCATCAGCATTCTTACCAATATACTTGCCGCTGGCGCTCTTGATGGAATAGCCACCCTCAACGGCGGCGATGGTGAACTTGGCCGAATTGACTTCGTCGCTGCTGGCGATGATGATGCCATTGGAAATCGTCACCTCAACAGTGTTGCTTGCGGCATCCAAGGTTTCTAAGGCGCCATTGAAGGCGACATTGCCTTCCTCATAGACAATCAGGTAGTCGCCACTCCAATCCGTAAGGTTGCCGTTCACCTTGGCATAGTGCTTTTCGGCCACCAAGCCTACCTCTGGCTGGTAATAAACGGCATGGAAGGTAACATCTTGCCGTATCGTGTAGGACGAATTGGCACGAATCAGGTTGGTGACATCGTTGGCATCGGTGGTCCAGCCATGGAAGTAGAAGGTTTGGTCATTGAATACGATATTGTCGCTCGAAGGCATCTGCTCAATGACAGTGCCTACGACAACCTCATTTGGTTCGCCTATTGTTCCGTTAACGGAGTAGGCATATGTGCAAGGCTGGTTGGCTTCCACCAAGGTGGCGGTCACGTTCACGTTGCTGGCCGGCATGGTGAAATGGTTGCCGGTAACTGCTACAGGGCTGTCGGAGTCGTCAGTCACCACCCATTCAACGAAGTAATAGTCGTCAGCGTTGTATTCGATACTCAAGTTGACGGTTTCATTTTCTTGAGCCATTTCTGAAGTGGTGATTGTGCCCACTTGAGTTTCTTCAATGGTAGGTTGGGTAACGGCGATGTTGTAATAGATGACGGGCTTGGAGAGATGGATTTCGCCCAAGCGCACGTTACTACCAGAAGAATGTGTCATCATGATCCACCTGATATATCTGACGTTGGCATTCAGTTGCGGGAAGGACTGCGCCATGGGATCGCCTATCACCCGGGCAATCTCTCTCTTTGGGTTGTCGGCGGCCCAACTATTAATCATGTCTTGAGTGGTATAGATGGCCAAGTCGTCCCAGTCGAGGTTGTTGGTGGAAGTCTGCAAATAGAACTCGCTGCTCTTGAATTTATCACCTTTGATATTGAAAGTGAGTTCACCGGGCGCCTCGTCAAAGGCCAAGGTCATGTAGTCGTTAACGCCGTCGAATTTCAGACAGGGGGAAGAGCCATAATTCTCGCCCAAGCCATCGCTAGTGATGCCGGCGGGGACGGCTTCGTTGCCAACATAATTGAACGGCAATATGGCGAACTCGTCGGCAGAGCATATTCCTTGCGTAATGGGAACCACATTTGACACAAAAGGAGTGGGATTACCATAATCCATCACCACCAGTTTCAGGTAGGCGGTACGCGGAGCGTTGCTGTCGTTGTCCTCGATTTGGAAGTCGATGTTGCCAGTGCTTGTGTTCATCGTAGCGGTCAGCCAGCTGTAAGTGGAGGCTTCAACCTGATTGCCTTGTGCATCACAGAACTGCAATTCACTTGAATCGATATAAGTTAGGTTGTTATAGTACACATTCAACGAACTCGAGATGCCCCGGCAATTGGTGGTAACTTCGGAAGGACGGATGAAGACAGAGGAAGGACGTTCTTTTTCTACAATATAGTTTTTGGCAGTAAATTCCTTGACTTGACCATTATAGATTGCCAAATCGCCGAACACGGTAACGATGTCGCCATACATCAGCTCCTCTTGTGACGTGAACGGCTCGCCACCATAGTCTCTACCACGGAAAACATACAGTTGGTTATCGCCACCAAGGTTGTCGGCAATATAATAATTGGCGTTCATGAAATTACTGAGCGAGAACTCGGGGTCGGCACAAACGACACCACGCACATAAACACCTTCAATCGTGCTTGAAACATCCAACGAATCAAGTGCCTGTTGCACCGTGAGAGGATTGTTGTACAAGCCATGGGTATTGGGAGGCACCATCCTATAGGTTTCACTATTGACCGCACTATGCTTGGTGCCATCAAGCGTATAGGCGATGGCCTTTATAGTGACTTCATCCGTTAAACCTTGCAAAGATATACCGGAATCGCCGCTATAGATCTCACTACTGGTCGTTGGGGTGTTTCCATTTGTCGTGTAATATATGACGACTTCTTCTCCATTGTTGGTGTACAAATACACCACTGCTGCCTCGTCATTGGCCATCATGCACGATGTAGGGTTGAAAAGCGGAGGCTCCACATCGCGTTCGAGGGAGACGAGATAGTTGTATGGGGCGATTTCATAGGTATTAGCATTATATTTCATCAACCGTCCGTAGACCACCACGCGGTCGCCCACCTGTATTTCGTCCTCGTAATAAAAATCGGTGTCGTCCAGGTTTCTGCCATATTGCACTTTCACGGTCTTGTTGCCGTCGGTGATGTAATATGTGGCATTGTGGTATTGAATCACTTCCACTTCATTGATGCTGGAGATGGTTCCTGCCACATAAACAGTGTCAGTAGTGGGTGTGTTATTACTCAAGTCTTTAATAATATTCCAAGCTTCCGTCACAGTATATGGCCTCTCAAACGTACCGGGTTGGTTGGGGTTGGCTTCCTGATTGACGGTGACCGCCACCGAAGTCAAGGTGGTGCCGTTAAGCTCATACGACAGGGTGATGCTGCCCGAGCGTTCATTGCCGCTGTTTTCGGCAACTTCGAAGCTGACCGTGTTGCCCGCGACGGTGGGGGTAATCCAGCTGTCAGCCGTTGCCGTAACGGTAGCGCCGCTCACGGGGTTGGTGACGGAAAAGTCGAACGAGCCCGAGCCGCCGTAGTAAGGGAATGGTGTGGTGGGTGTGTGGGCGGTGTGGAGTACGGGGGTAATGGCGGCTTGCGTAATGGTAATCGTCTTGGTCACCGTGCCGTATGTCAACGTGATGGTACCCGTGCGCTCCATACCCGTATCGTTTAGGGTGGTAGTGAACGTGACTTGCGACGCACCGACTTGAGGGTTGGTAATCCAAGCGGAATTGGAGACTGCTTGAAGGCTTGTGCCCGCCACGGGATTGGTGATACTATAGTCAAAAGCACCGGAAGTGGCGTCATAGGCCAGGGTTTGCGGATCGTTGGCGTTGATTTTAGGCTCCGTATCGTCCTCGTAATAAAGGGTAAATGATTGGCAATACAAGGAATTAGTGGTAGCATGGATATAGATGACAACGGTTTCACCCTGTTGGATGCAATAATCATCATTGCTCAAGGTAGGCGTAACGTCAACATAAGTAGTAGACCATGCGCCATACCAATCATTATCTTTAAACATGGGTTGGTCTTCATTTGGAGTCGATGGAGTGCCGATAGTTGCCAATCTGGTACTGCCAGCATTCATGTACATATAGCCCCTACCACCAGCCAAATTTGAATGCATACTCAAGACCAAGCCCGTGATTTTCTTCCCTTGATAGCCTGACAAAGTAAGTTGCATATAATCACCCTTGGTCATTTGGCAAAGCGTACTATACGATTGATAAAACGAAGCGCTGCTACCCGAAGGGACAGTTCCTGAAGTTGTTACACTGTTATATGTACGGACAGTATAAGTAGCGGTCAACGTGCTGGAAATGACATATTCTGCCGAAGCCACAGCGCTGTTGGCCAAGCCCGATTTCACGGCTATCGCCTTAATGGTTGTGGTTTGGCGAACAGGGATAGGCGAAGAATAAACGGGGCTGCTTGTTGTTGGCGTGGAGCCATCGGTGGTGTAATGGATTGTGACGCCTGAAGTGGCGCAGTCAATGGTCACGTCGGGAGCGGAACCAGGGGTAAACATACCTGCCGCAGGACTAAACGTTGGTTGGGCGGCAGCAATATTATAGATTGCCGTTGCCACGGCGCTATTGTTCAAACCTGACTTCACAGCAAAGGCTTTAATAGTGGTGTTAGCAGAAACAGAAATAGCTGATGAATACACGCTGCTACTCGTGGTAGGCGTCGTTCCATCAGTAGTGTAATAGATGGTGGCACCCGAAGTGGCGCAGTTAATGGTTACGTTTTGTGCGCTTGTATAGGTGCCTGCCGCAGGGCTGAAAGTCGGCGTAGCAACTGTGGTAACCACTTGAGAAACGACGACATCATCCAAGAAGAATCTCTTATTATTGCCGCCATTCTCAATTGTAATCCTCACAGAACCAGTGGCGTTTGTAATGTTTACAGTATAACTTCCCCACGCTGAATTATTCAACGAAATGTAAGAAGTGCCTAATGAGCATCCAGTTGCAGATAAATACAAAACCGTATCGTCCGTACCCCAGCCTCCTGCTCTAAAAGTCAAAGTGGCATTACCAGTAAGTGAGATAGTAGGTGTTTGAGCGGAGCCGCTTTTTTTGCCTGTACCAAATTTTGCACACGCACTTGCACCTTTTCCCTCAGAAAAACTCCAACCAGAATTATCAGCAGTTAAAGTCGAAGAGGCAATGTTACCACTCCATTTCCCATCATTACCTCCAGTGCCATCGCAAGAGTTGAACGTTTCGGAAAACAACGTTGCTCTCGTCTGTCCCTTCATTCCCAAAGGCATCATCATGCTAACCATCAGCGCGAAAGCCGTCATCAAAAAAGTAAAGTTTCTTTTCATGCTATTTATTGTTCCCTTTTATATTTTAATAATGCATCAGTATTAAATCCCACAAAAATAAGGCTTTTATTGATACAAAAAAAGCGAAATAGTAAATTAATGAACGATTTTTTTCTATTGCATCATAAAATAATGTTTATCAGGTAATTAAGAATAAATAAATAGGATTCAAGCGTTCATTTCGGCGTAATCGGGCAGATGGTCGAGGGGCTTCAAGCCCTGCACCCCGGCCTTGAAGCAATAGGTGGTGGTGCCATTGGTGAGGAGAAGATATTTGGGACTCGCGGCCATAGATGCACTCGCCCCCTGGGCTCGGCATGACATGGCCGAATAATAACGCAAGGCCTGGTCGAGCACGACAGGAGTCAACTCCACCGTGGGGGCCTTGCATTCCACCACCATCAGGGGGGCGCCGTCAGGGCCGAAGACGACGGCATCGGCACGCTTGTCCAATCCGTTCACCTTCAGCGAATACTCCACCGCCACGAGTCCCGCCGGCACCTGCAGATGCTCCACCAGCAGATACAGCATCTTCTGGCGCACCTCCTCCTCGGGAGTGAGGGCGACCCAACGGCGGCGCAGTGGATCGAAGACGAGAGTCCTCCCCTCGCGTTGCTCGGTCTTGAACCATTGCATGGGTTTAGCGGGCATGGGGTTTTATTTGTGGCTGCAAAGATAAAAAATCCTACCTTTGCAGCATGAAAAACCGTTATTTCCTCCTTTTGGCCCTCGCCGCCTTGGTCTGCGCCTGCCATCCGAAAGCCGACCCGCTCTTCGGCACCTGGACGGTGAGCAAGGTCAACGTGCAGTTCGACGAGCAACGTAGTACGCCCGAGCTGGTGAAGCAGGTGGGCGAGATGGAGAAACAAAACATCATCACCATTGATAGCGATTCCATACTGACATTCAAAGGATTGGAAGAAGAATGGCAAGACAGGATAAGCCTCAAAAACGACACATTGCTCCGCAACGGCAAGGCGTTCGGCACCTGGAAAGACGGTGCCATCGTCACCCGCAATGGGTCACCGCTGGGGGAAGTTGTTGTTACTTACAAACAGGAATGAACCCTCGGGGACCGCTTCGCGCGTCATTGCTTCGTTCCTCGCAATGACGCAAAGCGGCAGAAAGGACGACAAACGACTACTGCTCCACAAACTGCAAGCTATAAGCGATGGCCTCCAGCTGGAGCAGCATGTTGCGTTTCTTCTGGTTGGGCTCGTAGTAGTAGCCCTCCACGGTGACGAGGTTGCCCGTGCGCGGATCGGCGAAGGTGTACGACACGAAGGGGCCTCCCATGAAGTCGTTCTCCACGCGCCACATGCCACGCATCTCGACGGTGTAGCCGGCGGGATAGTCCTTCACCTGCTTCACCATGGGCGGCACAAACTCGGTCTCGGTGGCCATGTAGGAGCCTTCGAGCGGACCCGGGATGTACTGCTGCATCATCATGTCGCGCATGGCCACGAGGCTTGGCGTGCTGAACTGGATGGTGTCTTTATAAGGCGTCTGATAGATGACGATGCAGGCGCTGGAGCGTTCCTGCTCCTTGCGAATCCACATGAAGTCGGCCTCGTCTTTGGCGACGAAGAAGCCCTGCGGCACGGTGAGGGTGAAGCCGAAGCGCTTGGCGATGGCATTGGCGATATTGTCGTCTTTTGTAGGACGGAACACGTTGAGGATGCGCTCACGTTCCACCTTGTCGAACCACTGCTGGTAGACCTCTTTCTGCTTGTCGAAGAGCTCGACCCATGAGGTGACATCGGGCGCGCTGATCTTGATGTAACGCTGCGGAGCGGCCCATTGGTCGGCAACAGTGGTGGCCACAGCCTTTTCAAGACTCGGCTTGATTTCCACTTCCAGGATGTTCTTGTGCCGCATGAACAGGTCTGAGAAGTTCGCCACGTTGACATGAGCCAAGTCGTTGCGTGCCTCGGGCTGCGGCAGGCCATACTGGTAGTCGAGGAAGAAATGGCGGATCGTGTCGCCGATGCGACCCTTCCACTGGTCATCGTTTTGGGTGACGACGAGGATTTCCGACGTCCCACCCGTTGAGCGGTCTTTCCTGCCGGGGCGTTGCTCCTCGCATGAGGCCAGCATAATGATGATGAAGAGGAGTGCTGTGAATTTCAATGCGTTTTTCATGGTACTAATGTTTTTGTAAGGTTGTTTTTGACCCTGACTGCTGACCCTGACCCGCCTTTGTGGCGAGAACTGGTCAGGGTCAGGGTCAATGGTCTGGGTTTACTTTTTAATCTTCAGTTTTTGCCCCACCTTTACGGTGTTGCTTTTCAGGTTGTTCCATTTCTTGAGGTTGTTGACTGTGCAGCCGTATTTCCTCGAAATCGAGCTGAGGGTCTCCCCTTTCTTCACCGTATGCGTCTTGACGGTTGGCGCAGCTTGTTTTCCGCTGCTGTTCGACTTGTTGTTGCTCTTACCCACCTGAGCCATGGGAGCGCCTGAGCGATAGATCTTCAACTTCTGACCCACGTGGATGGTCTCGCGTTTCAGGCGGTTCCAGTTTTTGATGTTCGACACCGTGACGTGGTATTTGCGGGCGATGCTGCCGAGGCTCTCGCCTTTTTTCACTGTATGGGTGATGCAGTCGCTCACCTGTTCCACCTTCTCTTCGATGACCTCGCGCGCCTTTTCGGCCCTGCTGGTGTAGGAATAGATGCTATCTTCGAGTTGCACGAAACGCAACGTGTATTTCATGGGCATACGCAACGCACAAGGGAATTCCTTCGAAGCGGGGACGATGCGCTTGGTGTATTGCGGGTTGAAGAAGACGAGGTCTTGCATGGACACGCCGATACATTCGTTGATTTGGTCGAAGCCCACGCGATTGTGCACCACCACCGTGTCGGTGCCATGTAACAGCAGGCCCGGATTGGTGGGATAGATGTTATGCTCGGTGGCGTAGTTCATCAAGTAGGTGACGGCAATGAACGCCGGCACATAGCCTCGGGTCTCCTTGGGCAGATAAGGCCAGATGGCCCAGTAGTTCTTGACGCCGCCCGCACGGATGATGGCCTTGTTGACCGTGCCCGGGCCTGAGTTGTAGGCTGCCAACACGAGGAACCAGTCCTCATAGCGAGCATAGAGGCTCTGCAGGTATTGGCATGCCGCCACGGTCTCCTTCATGGGGTCGTAGCGCTCGTCGAGCAAGGTGGTGACACGCAAGCCATAGTCCTTGCCCGTACCCAACATAAACTGCCACAGGCCTTTGGCTCCCGCCTTCGAGCCTGCCGTCGGGTTGAGTGCCGACTCCACCATGGCGAGGTATTTCAGCTCCAGTGGGAGGTTGTACTTGGCGAGGTATTCCTCGAACATGGGGAAATAGACGTATGAAAGGCCCAACATACGGCTCGACTGCTGACGGCGGCGGTTGGCATACAATTCGATGAACGACTTCACATGGGTGTTGAACGTCAGCGGTATCGTCGTCTGCCGCGCCAAGGCCTCGATGCGGTTTTGGTAAACGGTGTCGTCGAAGACGGGCACCTCATCCTTGCCATAGTCATAGATATTCATCACAGCCGTGTCGATGTCGAGATACACATCCTTGAAATAGCTGATGTTGCTCACCAAGTCCAGCATCTCCATCACCGCCGACTCGTCGACAACAGCCTTACCAGAGTTCAAATCCCTGACTTCCTGTTCATTGAGTTCGACATCAAGGCTATCGGGGGACGAACCGTATGGGTCGTTGACCTGAGCAAAAAGCGTGGCGAAGGGGAAAAGCGTTAATAGGATGAGATGTGCGTATTTCATTGGGCTTTGTATGAATTTGATGAGACTACTCTTTTAGAAGCGAACGCAAAATTACCAAAAATCATATATAAAAAGTGAAAAAAAACTAATTTTGTGACCTCAAAGAGAAGAAAAAACCTTATGGAAAACGAAAGAAACACCGAAAGACTAGCGGGATACGTCATCAAATTGGGCGGCTTGGCCCTCATTTTGGCCTTTTGCTTTTTGTTCAAGAACGTGTTGGTCTACATCATTACGGCCTTCGTGGTGTCGCTCATCGGGCGTCCTATCATGCATCTATTGAGAAAGATACGCATCAAGAAACACAGCCTCCCCGACTGGTTGTTGGCCGTGCTGACCATCACGCTCATCCTCGCTTTTCTGGCTATGATTGTCACACAAATGATCCCTTTGGCGTCGAGCATCATCAAGGACGCCTCGGCCATTCAGAACTCGTCGTATTTTGAGTCGAATCCCATCGACAAACTGAATGTATGGCTCATCGGGCTGTTCCCCAACTTGGGTCGCGACTTCGACATCACGGCGGTGTTGCTCACCAACCTCAAGGATGTGGTTGACTTCGGTAAGGTTAGCGGCATCGTGGGTTCGGTAGCATCGATGGTCACCAGCACCTTCGTGGCCTTGTTTTCTGTGGTGTTCATCTCGTTTTTCTTCCTCAAGGACGACACCCTGTTTGAGCGCATCATCTGTGCCCTTGTCCCCGACCGCCACGAGGCCAATGTGGGCAAGACACTCAACGACATCAAGCAGTTGCTCTCGCGCTATTTTGCCGGCTTGGTCATTGAGATGCTCGGCGTGGCCGTGATCGACTTCCTCGGCCTGTGGCTCATCGCCCGCCTCAACTTCAGCTATGCCATCGGCATCGCCTTCATCGCCGGTCTGCTCAACGTGATACCCTACGTCGGTCCGCTCATCGGCGAATTCATCGGCGTGGTGTTCGGCATCGTCCTGAAACTCGGCACGGGTGCAGGCCTCGACGTCAACATCTGGATCTTCGCCCTCATCATCCTGGCCATTATGCTGACGGCACAGCTCATCGACAACTTCATCTACCAGCCCCTCATCTACTCAACGAGCATCAAGGCGCATCCCTTGGAGATTTTCATCGTGCTGCTCATGGCAGGCCATATCGGTGGTGCCGTGGGAATGTTAGTGGCCATCCCCGCCTACACGGTGGTACGCGTCGTCGCAATCAGGTTCTTCTACCGTTACAAGGCCATCCAGCGGCTGATCCCTGATTTGAGCGAGGAGGACAAAATCATTGAAAACATCGATTGATGGACTATCCGATAGGGGGCATAGAGCTCCACCATTAGGCAGTCATGGCGGACAAGGATCCGCCATCTCCTATGAAAAAAAGATTGCCCTTACCTTACCCAAGGGTTAGTCTTGGGTTAGTCTTGGGTAAAAGGGGAAAACAACGGTGCTCACAATCGTCCTGTTGTGATGATTTTTTGATAAGCCAGACGCGAATTGCCATCCAGCAAATAGATGATACCGCAATACTGGTAGCCATGCCTTTCCAAGCCTTTGCGCATGATGATATTGGCTTCGTGTGTGTCGATGCGGATGTTCGAGACTTGGCTCTCGCAATAGTCCAAAAGCGCGTCCAAGACGCCATGTGAGCTGGGCGTGCTGGCGATACGGTGGATGACGTGATAGGGTTCGTCATTGAGCCATTGTCCGTCGTATATTTTGTTGTAAGTCACTTCGGGGCTGGGCAAGAGGGCGAATGTCCCCACTACCCTGCTCTGCTCATCAAGCATCACATGGCTGCCGCCTAACTCGATGTCTTTCTTGAACATATCGTCTCGCGGATAGCCGTCGGGCCACTGGTAGGTGTTGCCATAGCTGCGCATGATTTCACGCGCTTGGTCACGGAGGCTGAGGATGGTCGGCAGGTCGGCCAAGGTGGATTTGCGGATGGTGTAGCTCATTTTTGACCGAGTTCAAAGATGGTCAAGTCGGCGATGGTCATATCCACCACCTGAATCAAGTCCTGAGGGTTGAGTTTGAACTGCAAGCCACGCACACCCGCGCTTACGTAGATGTAATCGAACAACTCGCAGGTCTCGTGGATGAAGGTCGGGAACTGTTTCTTCATGCCCACGGGCGAGCAGCCGCCGCGGATGTAACCCGTCAAAGGCAGCAGTTCCTTCATCGGGATAAGGTCGCAACTCTTGTTACCCGTGGCCTTGGCGGTCTTCTTCAGGTCGAGTTCGTCGTTGCCCGGGATGACGCAGACGAAATACCCTATCTTGTCGCCTTTCAGCACCAAGGTCTTGAACACCTGGTCGATGTCCTCGCCCAGCTGGTCGGCGATATGCTGCGCCCCGAGGTCGTTTTCATCCACCTCGTAAGGAATCAGCTCATACGCAATCCCTTTTGAGTCAAGGATGCGGCAGGCGTTGGTCTTGTTGATTTTTTCTTTGGGCATGGGTTATTTCCTATTCTCCTCCACCCACTTGCGGGCATTCACGAACGCCTCCATCCAAGGTGAGACTTCGTCGTTCTTGCGGTCGTCGGGATAGTAAGCCCACTGCCAAGGCAGGAAGGCACGTTCGAGGTGAGGCATCATGGCGAGATGACGCCCGTCGTTGGAGCAGATGCCTGCCGTCGACCAGTCGCTGCCGTTGGGGTTGCCTGGGTATTCGTCTTGACCGTAGTTCATCACGATCTTGTACTTGTCGCGGTAGAAGGGGAAATAGAAGCGGCCCTCACCGTGGGCAATCCACACGCCTAAGCGCCTGCCCGACAACGACTTGAGCATCACGCTCTCGTTTTGGGCAATCTCCACGTTGAGGAAGCCCGACTCGAACTTGTGCGAGTCGTTGTGCATCATCACGGGGTGCTCCTCGTGGTCGGGATAGAGCAGGCCGAGTTCCATCATCAGCTGGCAGCCGTTGCACACGCCGAGGCTCAAGGTGTCCTCACGGGCATAGAAGTCGTCGAGGGCTTTCTTGGCCTTTTTGTTGTAGAGGAAGGCGCCCGCCCAGCCCTTGGCAGAGCCGAGCACGTCGGAGTTGGAGAAGCCTCCCACGAAGGCAATCATATTGACGTCCTTGAGGTCTTCGCGGCCTGTGGCGAGGTCGGTCATGGTGACGTCCTTCACGTCGAAGCCGGCGAGATAAAGGGCGTAGGCCATCTCACGGTCGCATTGGCAGCCTTTTTCACGGATGATGGCCGCATTGATGCCCGAAGGTTTGCGACGGCGCAAGTCGATGCCGAGGCTGGCCGCCGTACCCGTGAAGTTGCGGCCAAAGCTATAGTGCAGGTACTGTTTCTTGTAGTTCATGAAACGCTCCATGGCCTTGCGCGGACCGCTCTGCTTGCGGTCGAGGAGGTACGACGACTTGAACCAGGTGTCGCGCAGCGCGTCGATGTCGAAGATGTAGTTGTGGTCGGCGTGCAGGATATTGATTTGTCGCTTGGCTTGGGGCTTGCCGATCATCTTGAAGGTGATGCCCAACTCACGCAACATGCGGTTGGCGATGCCGTCGTTGGAGACTTGGAGCACCACCGAGGGCTTCTCGCAGAACAGCACGGCCATCAGGTCTTCCTTGTCGAAGGCGCTCAGGTCGAGGTTCATGCCGTATGTCGTGTTGGCAAAATTCATCTCCAACAGCGTGGTAATCAAGCCGCCCGCCGACACGTCGTGACCGGCCAAAACCAGATTATGCTCAATGAGTTTCTGGATGGCGTTGAAGCACTTCTTGAAGTAGTTGACGCTCTTCACGTCGGGCACTTCCTGACCGATGGCGCCGATGCTCTGTGCGAAGCTGCTGCCGCCGAGTTCGAAGCCGTCTTTCGAGAAGTCGATATAGAGGAGCTCTGTGTTTTCGTCCGTCTTCATCACGGGGCGCACCACCTGGCGGATGTTCGACACCTCGCCGGCAGCGGACACGATGACCGTTCCAGGAGCGACAACTTTCTCGCCATCAGGGTATTTCTGCGTCATGGAGAGGCTGTCCTTGCCCGTCGGCACGTTGATACCCAAAGCCACGCAGTAGTCGCTCAAGGCCTTCACGGCTTCGTAGAGACGAGCCGTCTCGCCCTCTTGCTTGGCAGGCCACATCCAGTTGGCACTCAACGAGACGCCTTCGAGATTGCCTTCAATAGGTGCCCAGAGGATATTGGTCAAGGCCTCGGAGACGGAGAGGCGCGAGGCGGCGGCGGGGTCGATGAGGCCCGCAATGGGCGCATGACCGAGAGCCGTAGCGATGCCACGTCTGCCGTTGTAGTCCAAGGCGCTGATGCCGAGGTTGCTCAAGGGCAGCTGTATCTCGCCCACGCACTGCTGCTGTGCCACACGACCCGTCACGGAGCGGTCCACCTTGTTGGTGAGCCAGTCCTTGCAGGCCACGGCTTCCATCTGCAACACGTTGTTGAGGTATTTGTGTATGTCGCGCTTGGTGTAGCTGATTTTCTTGAAGTGGTAGGGCTTGGTCTTGTCGTGCAAAATCGTCTTGGGCGCGCTGCCGAAAAAGTCGGAGATGGCCAAGTCGATAGGTGCCTTGCCTTTCTTGCGGACGAAACGCAGACGTTCGTCGCCAGTCACCTCGCCCACCTCATAATATGGAGCACGCTCACGCTCGGCGGTCTCCTTGATGATATCTTTGTCTTTCTTGTTGACCAACAGGCCCATGCGCTCCTGCGACTCGTTGCCTATGATTTCCTTGTCGGAAAGGGTCGGGTCGCCGACAGGCAGGTTGTCGACATACACCACGCCTCCTGCGTCTTCGATAAGCTCGGAGAGGCAGTTGAGGTGGCCGCCCGCGCCGTGGTCGTGGATGCTGCGGATGGGGTTGCAGTCGCTCTCCGCCATGGCACGGATGACGTTACTCACGCGTTTCTGCATCTCAGGGTTGGCGCGCTGCACGGCGTTGAGCTCGATGGCGTTGCTGTATTGTCCTGTGTCGACACTCGACACGGCGCCGCCACCCATACCGATGCGGTAGTTGTCGCCGCCGAGGACGATGATGACGTCGCCTTCCTCGGGTTCCAGTTTCTTGGCGTCCTTCACCTTGGCGAAGCCGATGCCGCCTGCCAACATGATGACCTTGTCGTAGCCAAGGGTCTCTTTCTCGCTATGCTCAAAAGTCAGCAAGCTGCCGTTGATGAGCGGCTGGCCGAACTTGTTGCCGAAGTCGGAGGCACCGTTGGAGGCCTTGATGAGGATCTCTTCAGGCGTCTGATAGAGCCATTTGCGCGGCTCGATGTCCTTCTCCCAGTCACGGCCTTGCTCCGTGCGGGGATAAGACGTCATGTAGACGGCTGTGCCCGCCAAGGGCAAGCTGCCCTGACCGCCAGCCAGACGGTCGCGGATCTCGCCACCGCTACCCGTGGCTGCGCCATTGAACGGCTCCACGGTAGTCGGGAAGTTGTGCGTCTCGGCTTTCAGCGAAATCACCGTATCGATAGGCTTGATTTGGAAGGCCGAGGGCTTGTTGGGCTCGGCGGGGGCAAACTGCTCCACCTTGGGGCCGAGGATGAAGGCCACGTTGTCCTTGTAGGCCGACACGAGTCGGTTGGGGTTCATCTTCGAGGTCTTCTTGATGAGGGCAAACAACGTGTTGGGCATGGGTTTGCCGTCGATGACGAAGGTGCCGTTGAAAATCTTGTGGCGGCAGTGCTCCGAGTTGACTTGCGCAAAGCCATACACCTCACTGTCAGTGAGTTTACGGCCAATCTTTGCGGAAATGCCTTTCAGATAGCCCATCTCTTCTACGCTCAAGGCCAGACCTTCCTGTTGGTTGTAGGCCTCGATGTCGTCGATGTATTTCAGTGGCTCTGGCTTGCGGTCGACGGCAAACACATTCTGGTCAAGGTCCTTGTAGCGGTTTTGCAGCATCGGGTCGTAGGGGGCGTTTTTCGATTCCACACGGAAAAACTCCTCGATACGGACGATGCCCTTGATGCCCATGTTTTGGGTGATCTCGACGGCATTGGTGCTCCAAGGTGTAATCATCTCACGACGCGGACCGATGAAATGACCCTTCACCGATTCTTTTTCGATTTTTTTGGCATTACCAAAAAGCCATACTAGGCGTGAAATGGCGTCTTCAGAGAGTTCCGATTTGACATCAACTGCGATAATCCTTTGATTATCAGACTGGAAAAAGCAAATCATAAGCGCAAGGTTTTATGCATAATACGATGGGGCAAAGATAGAGGTTTTTATCTAAAAAGAATCAGTATGAAACAAAAATTCCGAAAGCATTTTTGCTTTCGGAATTAAATGGTCGGAAATCAAGTGAAGTAGCTTACTCAACCATAATCTTTTTCACCGCATTTCCTGCTTTCACGAAGTAAACACCGCTTGGAAGCTCTTTCACATTAAGGGTTTGTTTATTATCCACAAACAAGGTCCTCACCACGCGGCCCATCACATCGACAATGGTCACGAGGCCATCGGCTTCGATGGTGAGGGTTTCCGAAACAGGATTGGGGTATACGGCTACCGTGGTTGTCTCGGTCTCTCCGACACCCACGTTGCCGCAATCGTCATAAAGCTGGATGCCTTGCCATTCCTCGGCGGCTTCGAAGGTCTCTATGCAGTTGCAAGGCACCACGATTTGCACATGGTCATTGATGTCGGCAAGGGCATCATCCCAAAGGAAAAACGGCTCGGTGTCATGGATGTAGATGTAGTCGAGTCGCGGGCAGAAACTGAAAGCATTCGAGTTGATTTGTGCCATGCCCTCAGGAAGGTCTATGACTTCCAAAAGCGGACATTCAGCAAACGCATGGAAACCAATGTTCACGATATTAACAGGCAAGGTGACGCTGGTGAGTTCAGTACAGCCATAGAAAGCCTCGCTGCCGATATAAGTCACCCTAAATGTTCCCCCGCCGACGGTCTCCATTGCAGGGATGACGATGTCACCGGAATAAGTATTGGGGTAGTCGTTATTGACCACGATAAGGGTGGTCTCGCCGCACCCTCCTCCTGGAGCCTGGTGCGTTACTTTGCGGTAATAGATGCCATTGGCATAGTAGTCATAAGCGAATGCATCTTGGCAGAACAGCATGAGTGTCATGGCCAAAACTGAAAAAATAAATGTTCGTTTCATACTTTGAATGATTTAAATTGTTTGTACCTTTTCATACATCATTAGTTGCCAAAAACAAGAAATCATAACGGCACAATGATTTTTTTGGAAAAAATAATGAAAAATGATGGGAACGAGTTATTATTCACCTGAACTATGCAACTAACCTTGCAAAAGACACAAAGAAATAATGGAGTCTTCTGAGTCATACGGAGCCATTAATAACGACCCCGAAACATCACAAGCCGAATTCCAAGCCCTTGTCCTTCGGCACAAGGCCATGATTTGGCATGTCTGTTCCAGCTATAGCATTGGAAGTGCTTGGAACACAGAGGACTGCATACAAGAAGTAATGATTAACCTTTGGCGCAGCTTCGGGACGTTCGAAAAGCGAAGTTCAGAAAGAACTTGGGTATGGCGCATAGCGACCAACACCATGCTGATGCTACGGCGCAAAGACGTCAGGAGCCCGCAAACGGAGCCTATCGAGTCGGTCGATGTTGAGGATAAGGTCGACGGGACGAGCGACGAGCATTACCAGCAACTGCAACAACTCATCAACACGCTGCCCGAAGAAAACTACATCGTCGTCCGCGCCTTCCTTGACGGATTCTCCTACAAGGAAATCGCCGAAATGACTGGAAGCACCGTGGGAGCCGTGGCCATGCGCATCGCCCGCACCAAGCGGAAACTAAAAGCATTGTACGAAAGAGAAAACGACATTTGACTTATGAACAATAACATAAAGACAATGAATAAGGACAACTTCAAGACACAATGGCAACGCTGCCAACAGTGGCAGATGGAAGCGGAAAAGACGGTGCCCGACGACGAGACTCTCTTGCGCTGGGCAGAAAAGGCACAACAAGCCTCCGCCACGGCGGAAACGAATCTCTTTCCTGTTCCCTCCCCTCGCCGCACACAATGGATACCCATCGCGGCAGCGGCCAGCCTCGTCATTGGCGTGACCGTCATCGGGCTGACCTGGCAAAGCCGACCCGACGACGGACTTCCTACAGCCGAGGAGGTGACCGTGGAAAGCCAGACCGTTCGTTTCATCTGCAACAACGGCTGCTCGGCGCAAGATGTCGTGAACTTGGCCAACAAAGTCATTAAATAATTGGTACATGGGCAAGAATAAGATGCATAGAAGACGTGGGACGCGGGACGTAAGACGTGGGACGAGAGGCTCTCGCCTTGGCCCTTATCTCGCCTTGGCCCTCGTTGTATGGCTGTCAGCCTGCAAGGAAAGGGTTACGGCCCCCGAGACGACTACCAGCAACAAGGCAGCGATGGAATTGTACTGCAAGTATGCCGACAACAGCAACCTCACTGTGGCTTATCTCGGCGACTTATCCGTCAACGGAAAGTGCATCGATGCCTTGATGCTACAAGCCGACAACGAGGCTGATTGGGAACTACTGAAACAGGATTTTGGCTTTATGTCATACGACACCGCTGCCTTCAACTGCCCCGACGATGACAATCCCGTCATGGTGGGCGTCGGCATCGAAACCGATTTCTTGAGCGACGCCATCTTCGACACCGTGACCGACATCAGCCAAATACCCGACGAAGCCATCGAGAGATACACCCTCGTCGTTGCCGACAAGATTCGCGAAATCATGAACAGCTTCCAAGCCCCCGACTCGTTGCTGCCCAACACCGCCATCGTCGTCGGCCAAGGCGAAATAGGGCAAGAGGCCACCGACAACACTTACGACGACTATATCGTGGCCGTCTCTCGCTCCGTCGTCATCGGGATGATCAGTGATAGGATTGGAGCCAATTCGACCGACAAAAACGGAGCCACCGAGACGCTCCATGAGGATTCAGTAGCCTCTTGCCTCCAGCAGCAAAAAGAGCAGCGCAACCGCATCATGGACGACATGGAAACCTACGGTCACATTGGCTACATCACCGCTGCCGACAACGAGGAGCGCACCTTATGGCTCTTCTTCTACGACGACCAAGAAGAATGTAACACCATCATCACCCATATCAGAGAAGACATGATTATCAATTACAAATAAACCATTCACCAAAACATTTATTAATATGAAGAAAAACATTTTATTCTTGATGTGCACATTGGCCATCCTTGGCATGACACAGGCACAAAACCGCAGCGAAATCCAATTAAAAGCCGTTGAGACGAGCCATGTTGCAGAGGCACAAGAGCAGCTGCCTTCAGTGGGCTCTTGGTTTTCCTATGTAGGTGATTATTCATCGCCACAAATCATCGGCATCGGTATGCCCTTCAATTGGGGTTATATGCTCCCCGCGGAACTGATGCAAGAGTACATGGGGTGCTCCTTGACCCAGTTTGCGTTCTTAGACGCAGGAGAAGAGCAATTTGCCACCCACTACACCATCAATATCTACCTCGGTGGCGATATTGCTCCGGACTCTTTGGTCTCTACCCAAGAGTTCGAAATCACGGGCACGGTCAGCGATGTCGTCACCTTTAGACTCGACACGCCTGTCGAAATCGATGGCACGCAAAACATCTGGTTGACATTCTATAACGATGGCTCCATCCAATATCCTGCTCCTGCCGTTGCCGATGTGGGCAACCCCAACAGCCGTTGGCTCGGCATCGATGGCTACGGCTGGATGGACGTGGCCTCTGTCAGCAGCGAAGTCTACAGTTGGCTGGCATGGGTTTATGTCGATGGTTACGATTGGATTGGTGAAAGCAACGAATCCATCGCCGTGTATCCCAATCCAACCACGGGAAATTTGAATATAAGTGCCTTAGGGATCAATCACATCACCGTGCTGAACACGCTTGGCCAAGTGGTATACGATAGCCACGCCGACGGGAACACGACCACGCTCGACATGAGCCATTATCAATCTGGTGTATATATGGTTCGCGTGACGACCGATAACGGCGAGAGTGTGAAACTCGTTTCCAAACAATAATGACGCACTTTTTGAGTTTACAATAAAGCTGTAAGCTATCAGCCGTCAGCTATCAGCTATCAGCTTGGTAATACCACGGCTGATAGCTGACCGCTGACAGCCAATAAATAGAATTAACCTTAAACCATTAAATACCATGAAAAAACTTTACCTCCTCGTCGCGTTCCTGCTCTTCGGCGCAGGCCTTCGCGCTCAACAGACCAACCTCACCGAAGCCGTTGACTTCACCGTGACCGACTGCCACGGACAGACCTACAACCTTTTCGAAATCCTCGACCGCGGCCAGGCCGTCTTCATCGATTTCTTCTTTTACACTTGCAACCAATGCCAGGTGATTTCGCCTTACATCACGGGGTCCTATACCCAAATGGGCTGCAACATGCACGATGTGTTCTACATCGAAATCTCCTACACCGACAATGACGCCCTCTGCCAGCAATGGGCTGATGAACACGGCGTTGAGTTTCCCACCGTCGGAAAAGACGGCGGCGGCAACGAGGTCTTCGACCTTTATGGCATCATAGGCTGCCCCACGCTCGTCCTCATCATGCCCGACCGTAGCATCGCCATCCAAGGGCTGATGCAGTTGTATCCCTTCTCGGCACAGGATGTCGTCAACGCCATGCAACAAAATGGCCTGCAACCCCACGACTGCAGCGTCGGCATCGCCGAGAACGAAACGGCATTATCTCTGTTCCCCAATCCCGCCAACGAAAGCGTGACCCTCGTCGGCGAAAACCTTGACGCAGTAACCCTTTACAACATTTTGGGTCAAAAGGTCGACACATTCTTTGCAGAAGAGCCACAATTGGTCATTTCAACCGCCAAATACCCTGACGGCATCTACTTCGTCAAAACAAACAACGGGGAAACGCAACGCTTGGTGATTGCGCATGAATAGGATGTAATTGGCGAGGATCACATCGGGTCCACGTCAATCTGCACCTGAACGGCCTTGTATTCAGAGTTTTGCTGGAACAAACGGATTTGTTGGGCGATCAACTCCTTTACCTTTTGGGTATTGTAGTCGCGCCTAAACTTCACCATCATCTGTTTGATATACAAGTTCTTGACCCTTGAAACAACGGGGTATTCCGGACCAAGCAAGTCTTGCTTGAAGATAGGTCGCAGCATAGACGCCAACTCTGCAGCGGCAGGGTTGAGTTTTTGGTAGTCCTGATGTTTTAATCGTATAAGTATCAAGCGATAAAAAGGCGGATAGCCAAACTGCCTGCGGATGACCATCTGCTTGTCGTAGAGGCCGCGGAAGTCGTTGCGCAACACGTCCTGAAGCACGGGATGCGCCGGCTCGTAGGTCTGGATGATGACCTTGCCCTGCTTGCCTTTGCGTCCTGCCCTACCCGCCACCTGGGCCATCAGCTGGAAACTGCGCTCGTGGGCACGAAAGTCGGGGAACGAAAGCATGTTGTCGGCGTTGAGGATGCCCACCACCTTCACCGAGTCGAAGTCCAAGCCCTTGGTGACCATCTGGGTGCCCACGAGGATGTTGGTCTCCTTGTCCTGGAAAGCCTCCAGGATGTTCTGGTAGTCGTTCCTCGATCGGGTGGTGTCGAGGTCGAGGCGGGCCACCTTGGCTTCGGGCATGACGAGGCTCAAATCCTCTTCTATCTTCTCCGTCCCAAAGCCGTGCATGCGGATATTGGTGCTGTGGCAGACGGGGCATTCCGTCGGCACGCTGGCCGTGTAGCCGCAATAATGGCAGCGCAGTACGTTCTGGCTCTTATGGTAGATGAGGCTCACGTCGCAGTTGATGCACTGCGGCACATGGTGGCAGTCGTCGCACTCAATACGCAGCGAGAAGCCACGTCGGTTTTGGAACAGGATGGTTTGATTATGCTCCTCAAAAGTCTCTTTCATCGCATCGAGCAAGGTGCTGCCGAAGTCGGCCTTCATGGTCTTGCGGCGTCGCTCCACGCGCATGTCGCTAAGAATGATTTCGGGCATCTGCACACCACCGTAACGCTCTGTAATCTCCACCAAGTGGTATCGCCCGTTCAAGGCATTGTAATAGCTTTCGTAAGACGGTGTGGCTGAGCCTAATACGATGTTGGCTTTGTGCATGGCAGCCAACACGATGGCGGCGTCGCGGGCGTTGTAGCGCGGTGCGGGGTCCACCTGTTTGAAGCTGCTGTCGTGTTCCTCGTCGACGATGATAAGGCCAATGTCGGAATAAGGCAGGAAGATGGCCGAGCGCGAGCCGATGATGATTTGTTGCTTCTGAGAGTGTGTCTGTTCAAAGTCGCTCACCTGACTCCACACCTCTACCCTTTCGTTGTTGCCGTAACGCGAATGGTACACGCCCAACCTATCGCCAAAATACGCCTTCAAGCGATTGATAATCTGCGCAGTAAGTGCAATCTCAGGCAACAGATAAAGCACCTGCCTCCCTTGATCGATGGCTTCTTTGATGAGCTTGATATAGATTTCGGTTTTGCCACTCGACGTCACGCCATGAAGCAATACGGGCTTGGCCTCTGCAAAGCCGTTCTGGATGCCGTCAAAGGCCTTCTGCTGCGCCTCTGTGAGTTGGATAGTGTCCACGTCGGTTTGCACCTTAAACTCCTTTAGGCGACTCACCTTGCGCTCGTAGACCTCGAAAACGCCTTTCTCCGCCATGGTTTTCAGGATGGCCGAAGTGGCGTTGGCCTTCTCCTGCAAGGTCTTTGCCAACACCTCGCTGTCGCAGTTGCCGCCGAGGGTGATGAAAGCCAGCAACACCTCCAATTGCTTATAGGCGCGCTTGGTCAACTGGTCCATCAGCTCCTGAAGCTTCGTTTCGTCACGATACTCACCCGCGAGCCTTACAAAGCGCTCATATTTGGCCTTGTATTTCTCGTTAAGCTCTTCCTCCATCACGAGGATGCCTTTCTCCATCATGCTGTGCACCAGCGGCATCACCTTTTTGAACCCGATGATCTTGCTCACCTCGCTGATGGTGATTTTCGGCTTGATTTGCAAGGCTTCGACGATGAGGTATTCAAAGTCGTTCAAGGCCACGGAGTCGAGGACATAATCGGGCGAGAGGGCCACGGTGGTCTCGCTACTCAGCTTCAAGGCGGAGGGCAAGGCGGATTGCATCACTTCACCGAGATGACACATGTAGTAAGTCTTCACCCATTCCCAAAACTTCAGTTGCTTACCGTTCACAATCGGCTGGGCATCGAGCAGACCCGTCAAATATTTCACTTCCACTGAAGGCACTTGCTCCGTCAGGCTCACGATGAGTCCCGACATGATTTTGGTCTTGCCGAACTGCACCACCGCCCTCTGCCCCACGCGCACCTGGTCGTTCAAGTCGAATGGCACACGATAGGTGAAGGTGCCTGGCACGGGTATCGGAAGGAGAACCTCCGCGAACAAGGTAATTCTATCCGTTGAAGCCGAATCCAATTTTAAATCTTGATTTTTAAATTTTTATCAATGCGAGTTCACCGTGCAATAGCCAACCAACTCGTCGTAGCCTTTGAGGGTGTTGTAGTAATAGAAATACAACTTGTAGACATTGTTGGTCTCCCAATGGTTGCCAGCGGTCAGGTCGGTCTTCACCTCGCCGGTGCTGCGGTCGACGGTGGCAAACATGAAGTTGTAATAGCCTTGCTTGAGCACCATCGAGCAGGTATAGCCATGCAGGCGGTAGTCGTATTGCATCTTGTTGCTCTCGTTGAAGCACCAATCGTTGAGGGCACCCATGATGTAGAGGTCTTCATGCGTCAGCGGAGCCTCGCTCTTATAGAAGAAGTTGACGCGGCAATAGTCGGCCTCAGTGGCGTTGTCGAGGTCTTCATTTTCGACATAGATGTACTTCTCACCATGGATGTCCTCATAGGAGGCGTAAGCCTTCCTCGCCCGCGATTCGCAAGTCGAAATGTCGATTTCGAACGACTCATCGGTTTGACGGATATGGGCCAGGTTTTCCGACTGGAAATAGAAGTTGCTCGTGTTGAAGCGTCGGTATTGGTTGGTGGCCTCAAACACCGTCTGCGGGTGATGTTCAAAAGAAATGTAATCGGGATAGACATAGGTAGGCTGCAGACCTTCGGCGACATTGTCCCAACGTCCATTCTGACGGATCGTCAAATGGCTGAACTGCTGTGTATTGCCTGTCAAGTAATTGTTCATAGTAACCTTGACGTTGAGTTGCTGATGCGTATTGGTGAGCGACAAATCGTCGGGATAACGCGGCACGACGGCACCTACATGGGCTTTTTCGTTGAACACCATGAACCTCCGTGTGAAATAGAGGTCGTTCATGTCGTCGCCAAAGACGATGAGGAGGTAGTTGCCCGAGAGGAGGGGCATCATGTCGGCTTTCGGAAACTTCAGCTGGTAGTTGACATAGGGTATCAAGGTGTTGCGCGAAAAGGCGTAGTCGTCAAGGCGGTCGGACTCAAAACCCGAGGCATATTGTATGCGTTGGATTTCGGTAGGCTGCCAGTCGTGGCTGCAATGGATGAAGGTGTAGTTGAGCACCTCGCCCTCGCCGTCGATGATGTCGAACGACAGCGTAAGGCGCTCCACCATGTCGTCGATTGGGATGATAGGATCGCTCAGTTGGTCGCCATCGGCAAAAAGTTGCACGGTCTGCACTCCAGGCTTGTAGTTGAGGTTGCCACAGGGCAGGCCGAAGTCCTGGGCAAATAAGCCTGATGCACAAAACACTAATAATATAAACAAGGTGACTTTTTTCATCGTATTGGTATTTGGTGCAAAGGTAATAAAAAAGTAGAGACGGTGCATGCACCGTCTCTACAAAACCTATACCAAGAGGTATTACAGATTCTCCACAATGCGTTTCTGCACCTCACGGAACTCCTCATCGCTCATGTGGACATGTTCTTTCTTGAAGTCCATGTCGCCTTCCTGCGAGATGGGGATGAGGTGGATGTGGGCATGGGGCACTTCCAAACCGATGACGGCCACGCCAATGCGTTTGCAGGGGACAGCCTTCTCGAGGGCCTTGGCCACTTTCTTGGCGAAGACCATCATGGCCCCGATTTCGTCGTCTTCAAGATTGAAGATGTAGTCGTCTTCGCGTTTGGGGATCACCAGGGTGTGACCTACGGCCACGGGGTTGATGTCCATAAAAGCGAAGAAGCGTTCGTCCTCGGCAATCTTATAGCAAGGGATTTCCCCTTTCACGATTCTTGAAAAGATGGTAGCCATAGCGATAAGTATTTAACGTGAGATTTCCATGATTTCGAACTGCACCTTGCCAGCGGGCACCTGAATCTCGGCGATGTCGCCCACCTGCTTACCCAGCAGGCCTTGGCCGATGGGCGAGTTGATGGAGAGTTTGCCTTCCTTGAAGTTGGCTTCCTTCTCAGGCACGATGGCGTAGGACATCATCATACCCGACTTGATGTTCTTGATTTTCACATTCGAGTAAAGCAGCACCTTTGAATTGTCCATCTTCGACTCGTCGAGGATGCGGGCATTGAAGATCAAGTCTTGCAATTCTGCGATCTTGGCTTCCAGCAGGCCTTGGGCTTCCTTGGCGGCGTCGTATTCGGCATTCTCTGAAAGGTCGCCTTTGTCGCGTGCCTCTTGGATGGCCAGCACGATACGCGGACGTTCGCGCAAAATCAGGTCGTCAAGCTCGTCTTTCAGTTTCTGTAACCCCTCTGGGGTAAAGTATTTAATCTCTGACATAGTTAGTACTTTTGATTTCAAAACAGGTTGCAAAAAAGAGACCCTTACCGAAATAAGGGTCTTCTTTTGTTTGCGACTGCAAAGATACAAAATTATTTCCGAACTGGTAGCAGTTTTAGAAAATAAATCTTGCGCCCACGCTGTGCGTTCCGTTGAAGACGAAGGTGTCTCTGTAGGAATAATCGAAGGCGAGCTTCATGTTCTCGTTCTTCTTCGACAGCGGCACTTGCACCGAGACACCGGCGCTGAGGCCTCTGTTGATGTTCATGCAGTTGTCGTCATCAACGATACCTGACTTCCAATAGTTCTTGGTCCAGATACCCTTTTCGTAGGTGTAGCCAGCGCGGATCATGAACCAGTCCTTCCAAGCATACTCCAGACCGAGTGTGAATTGGTCGTTGGTGAAGGAGTTGGAGGAGTAGTTACCGGCCAACGTGATTCTGTTCACATCAGCGAACAGGAAGTCGTAGGCGGCAGCGATGCTCAACTGGGTGGGCAATTCGAAGTCGTCGACACGTTGCACCATGGTGAACTGCTGCGAGCTGCCCTCGGTGAGGAAGGCTCTGAGGGCGAGACCGTCGCCCGAGAACTTCATGGTGGGTCCGATGTTCTTCAGCGTAACGCCAAAGTGGATGTTGTCATAAGGGCCAGTCACATACTGGATGGCAGCGTCGATAGCGACACCGACACCACTCATGTCCTTGATGGACTCGCTGATGATCTTCAAGTTGACGCCGCCGCTGATGCTGTTGGAGAACGACTTGGCAAAGCACAAGTTGATGTTCATCAGGTTAGGCTTAAACGTACCATCAGTACCTGGATCGGGGTGTTGCGTCGTAGTGATGTCGATCGAGCCGATGCTGAACGACATGAACGAGAGACCCAGCACGCTGGATTCACCCACGCGGGCCAAGACACCGAACGAGGAGATTCTCGTGTCGTTGCCGATACCCTGCAACCATGTGGTATGGGTGAAGTTAACATCCAAGGTATGGCATGAGGTAATACCAGCGACATTGCCGAAGATGGCGTCCAAACCATGCACGCTCGACATACCGGCATTGCCCCAGCCCGAAGACGCGGCCCACGGGTTGATCAACAACTCGGAAGCACCAGCCTGTCCTGAACGGTCTTTATTTCCTGCAAATGCTTGAGGAGCACTTAATCCCAAAAGGATTACGAAGCTCAAGGCAATATATCTAAATGATTTCTTCATGATAATAAGTTATTTTCGGTTAGCAATTACATTGAATTAGAATGTGTTCAGGTCAACCATACGCATGGCACCGAAGAACTTGATGACTCTCTCGCCGCCGCTGGTCAGATCCTTGATGTGAATCAGGTAGAAGCCACTAGCAACAGGAGTGTTAGCGAAGTTCGTGAGGTCCCAATCGATGTTCGGGCTGTCGTTGTCCTTGCGGAACTGACGCACCTTAGTACCACTCAAGGTGTAGATGGAAACCACGCACTTGGTAGGCAGGTTACAAATCTTCACCCTGTTGGTGAGTGCATTGCCCTCGTAGCTGTCGTAGGCATAGTAAGGATTAGGCACCACAGTGATGAGGTTAAGGTCGCTTTCGGTCTTGGCTTCATCATTAACCAACGGATCCCAACCTTCAATGGTGAACTGGTACTTCGGGTTGAGGTCGTTAATCATCAGGTCCTCGTTGGGTGTCTGAAGGGCATGACCATAACCAGGAGCATAAGGCTTGGCGATACGGATGCGGATGCGGCAGTCATTGCCATTAGGCAACCATTGCACGCCTTCAATACCCATCGGCATACCGATCCATTCCACCAGCTTGTAGAGGTTGGTGAGGATGTTTCTAGCAGTACCAATATTCGTCAAGCCATCGGCAAACTTATAGGTGTTGTACAGCAATTGGCCGCCGTCGTAACCGAAGTTCTTCACGTTATGATAAGGTGAGGAAGCAATCAGTTGGATGGAGTCCATACGCCACACATAGACGAAGTGTTTACCACCAAACACAGGCTCACTATTAGCGCCACGATAGATGGCTTCATCGTAAAGCTGCGAGGATTCACCATACAGCTGTTCAACGGTAGCCTGCTTCAACTTGGCAGGATTGAACTTCATGTCGCGACCACCCATATCACCAAGGTAAGAGTCCTCACCATAGGCAACATTCAAACGGGCACCCGTTTCAACGTCGATGACATAACCCGGGAACCAGCCCATACCGTCTTCAGCAATGTAAGCGGGGTTTTTGGGATCGGACGTGTTGGGTGTGTGTCTGGGATCACTTGCAGGATAATCTTCACAAGTCTTACCAGCGGGGTCGATGGAGGCATGTTTACGCATGAAGAAGCGTTCCGCGCCACCTTCAGCGAGGTTCTTGTCGCCGCTCATCTCGATGACGGGGCAGCGGCTCCACTTGGAGGTATCGGAGGTGAACACGATATCGACACTAGCCGTCTGAGCGAAGGCCGACGTAGTACGTGAGGTAGCGGAGTAGAGCGGACCTGGGTCTTCGGCAGCGTTGTTCTTCCAAATCGAAGTGAGCAGTGCGGGAGCCCAAGTACGATTGGCAATCTTCTCGAAGTTCTCAGTCGGGTCCCAAGGCTTGGTAGTCTTACCCGTCTCAGCACGGCACTCATAGTCATTATACTCGGGGTTGTCAATTGAGGCATAGGAGCCAGAACGGATCCAGTTCAGGTAGGAGTCGGAGACATCGACGTCGCGGATACCATCCAACCAAACTTGCGAAGGATCATCGAATTCAATGGATGAGGTGATAACGCCATTGTTGGGGGCGATAACATCATAGTAATCATGCCAGTTGTCGGGGTTCTCCGGACTCGGGTCGGGATCGCTCGGAGAGGCATCGAAGTATTTACCTACCCAAACACGACCGATGTCGTAAGGTTGAGCAATGGTGATAGAGATACCACGATCGATGAACATCTGTTCATTCTGGTAAATGGTCGTTGTATCACTCTTAATAGTATCGGTAGGCTCATCGAGGTCATGCAAGTACCAATGGCTCACCATACGAGCAGCGGAGTCGCCCTTCAATTCAGCATTGCCGGTGACGTTATGCGTGTACTTCTCAACCATCTCGCCGAACCACAGTTCGTAGCGGTGCGACTTCACATTCAACGGGTCAACGATCTTCACGTTGATAGGACCAAATCCAGCCTTGTATTCAGGATGGTAGGCAATCGGGTAGTTGGGGTTACCGAAGCGGCAGGTGGTGTCGTTGGCCATCTTCACATTACCGTTTTCGTCAAACAGGATGCTATTGACGGTCTCATCGCTAAGTTCAAGTTCATTGCCGCCGTTACCCACACCAACCAGACGGGTCACTGCCGGGCTGTCGCCATAGGTGGCTCTCAGCACCGTGCCGTTGACGGTCTTATGCGGGATAGCGGAGTAGCACTGGATGTTCTTTCTGCCTTCGAGGTAGGGCTTCTTTTGGCCTTGGAGGCCAGCGATGTCCTCTTGGCTGTAGGGCAGATAGTTATTATAGGAGTAAGCCACTGCCATATAATAATAGGTCTTATGGTTCACCAGGTTCGGGTTGTCGCCCGTGGCGAACTTATCTTCAGTGATTACGAAGCTATGGGTGATACCTGCATCACCGCCATCGACCTTCAGCTTAGGCACATTGGCTTGCAGTGACTCATCGTATTCGTAGTTCATCAGGCGGGTCACGCCATTACGAACGTCGCATTGGAACACCAGACGAGCCTTGTCGGTGTTGTTGAGTTCGTCGGCACCGACTTCTTCGTTGGCAAGCTGATACACCTTGTAGCCTTCGAAGCGATAGTATCTATCATAGGGGTGCTCGATGTTATCGTGGCCATTGACAATGAGGATGGTGGTGTCGTGTCCGTTATGAAGCGTGCAGTTGATAGTGTCATAGGTGTCAATGCTCTCGAAGTAAGAGGTCGGAATCTCAGGGTCGAGTTCATTGTAACCTTCCTTATAGTTATTGGAAATAGGAGTATTCGACAGATAGACGATGAGTTGTTGGTCAAGCTCGCGGATGGTCAGGTCAGGAGCGTTAGGACCGTCGATGACCTTAAAGCAGTTGTCGAACAAGGCTTGGCACTTGTCGTCGACCACGCGCAGCAGCTCGACGGAAGCCCAGGCGCCGCCTGAAGTGGCACGAGCCCACGGCACACCAAAGGTGATGTAGTTGACAGCACCGGGTTCCAAGGTGAAGGGACCTGCGGACTGCATGAAACGACGGTCGTTAGGAGCATTTTGGCACTGCTCTTCCGACCAGTACTTACCGTCGGTGTTGTAGCCACCCGCAGGAGGCATGCCACCAGTACCCCAGTTCCACGGGTCGGAATCGCCTGGGAACATGAAATCACATTCGGGACCGACCACATCGCTGCCAGTAAAGGCATTGCCGCCGTAACGCATCTTGGAACCGTTCTTCCAGATACCACGCAGGTAGTTGTAGTATTGAGGAGCCGTCTTCGGGTCACCATTGTAGTCGTCACTGTTGTTGTGATACACAAAGCGGCGCATACCGAAACGTTCGTCGTCAACGATACCGTTGCCGAAGTTCACACCGTTGATGCTTTCGTCGACCATTTGTACAGAGTCGGTGGGCACCAGGATAGTGTCGTTTGTGGCGGGATCCACCACAGCATGGTATTCGGTGTACTTATACTTAGGATTGTCAATTCCATCGGGGTCCATGTAAGGGCCTTGGAAGAAGTCGATACCAATCGCAGGAGGTTGGCTACCGTAGGCTTCGGGTTCACCGCTACCGTCGACGGCCTTACCGTTGTAACCGTAGCCGAGACCACGACCGACATCGCAACCTACATAGTCGTCCCAGCCATAGCCGAGGTCAACGTCGGTCCAAGGTGAGAAGTAGGTACCAGTCAAGGTATAAGTGGAACGGTTGATGATTTCGTAGGAGTAGAAGGTCATGTTGTTGATTTCGTCGTTGGTGGCGAAAGCAAAAGCTTGGGCACGCACTTCGATACCGATAGCTTGACCGCCCGACTCAGTGTGGGAAGCACCTTTATCGTTGAAGATCCACCACAAGGTTTGGTCACCCTTCAGCACTTGGTCGGCAAGGATGGAGCCGTGCACCGTACCATTGACTTCTTCTTCCATGGTCGGGATCTTTTTGTGGCAGAGTTCGTTATCCAAGTCGTAGTAGGGATAGTCGCCGTCTTCAGCATTATACTCACCGTCACCATTGACATCATAGAAAGGAGCCAGGTAATGAGAGATACCTTCAGGGTCATCGTTACCGGGATGGGCAGGCCAGTTTTGGATGATGGTCGGGATGTTGTCTTTCTTACCCTGGGCGAAGTCGTTGAGGAACTCATCAACTTGAGCACGGGTAATCTTGAAGATCTTGTCCCATCTGGCGCAGGTGGCGTCGTCAATAGAGGCTCTGCCATCAACGGTCAGAGGACCGGTGTAATAGTCGTTACCGACCTGACGGAAACGCAAGGCGGCGCACTTCAGCTGGTCGTTGACGTCGACACCGGCAATCCACAAGGAACCGGCGTACAGGGAAGTGGCGGAACCACTGGCGGGGATGAAGTACTTGGAACCTGTACCACCGGGAAGGTCCCACCACATATCACCACCAGAGTTGATACGTGTCCTAACATTGTTGATGTCCAACCATTCAAATGAAGACGATGGCGTACATCCGGCTGCGGTGACAGCACGCTGGCCTTTGCTGGCAGATTGCTCGTACTTGTACTTCTCAGCCTTTCCTGGAATCACAGCGCTTGTGATGAGCAGCGCCGTTAACAAAATTCGAAATATATTCTTCATAATACTTGTAATTTATCGTTATGAATTGTCTCGCATATTAGAAATTGATACTCAAACCGAGTCTGATGTGACGAGGCATCGAATAGTTGTAGGGGGAGTTAACGTACAGTTCATACATTTGAATGTAGGACTGAGGATCAACTTGGCTGCTGATTTCACGCTGCCATTCAGGAGCTGTAAGATAACCATCGTCGTTGGCGTTACCCGTAGCGGCATACACACCGACAATGTTCTTCGAGTTGAGCAGGTTCAGCACTTGGAGATAGACGTTCACAAAAGCTTCACGGCCCTTCGATTCACCTTCCTTATTCTTGCCGAGGCTGAACTTGAAGTCCTTGTCGACACGGAGGTCGAAACGGAACGAAGCAGGGATACGTGAACCATTGTAGGTACCTTGAAGCAGGCTGTTACCACCGGAGATGGGGGAGCTAACCGTACGTGAGGCAGTGAAAGGAGTACCGGAACCACCGTTGACCGACAAGTTGATACCCGTGTTGGAGAGCACCTGGATGTCAGGTTTGCCGTTCTTGCGATGGATCACAGGACCGTCGTAGTTCTTGCCGTCGGCAAAACGATAGTCGAATGACAGGTTGAAGCTGTGACGGCGGTCTTCACTGGTCGGGAACACCGATCTCAGGTTAGGCACACCAGCAGCGATCAAGGCAGCAGCCGTGGTGGTCGAAGAACCGGTCATGTCGGCAAACTGCAGGGTGTAGCTGGCACGGATACGGGCGTTCTTCGTACGACGCATATCGTAGCTGGCGGTCAAACCCTTGACAGTACCGAAGTCTAGGTTGCTGTATGAGTTGTAAGCCTTCGGGTAAGCACCGTTGAAACGGTACATCTGAATCTGGTTACGGATTTCACGATAGTAGGCCGTGATGGTAATCGACGAAGTGTTGGTCACCTTCTGTTGGAAACCGAGTTCGTAGTCGATAGTCTGTTGCGGTCTCAGGTTGGGGTTGGCGATGGTTCCCGAAATGTCGTTGAAGTTGTAGTAGTACAGCGGGCTGCAGTAGAAAGCACTGGTAGGACGCTGCGTCAACACATCGTAGTGGGCGAAGAACAAGGCTTCGTCGGAAATCGGGAAGGAGAAGGAGATACGAGGCATGACGCTCCATGCGGGCTTGTAGTCAACGAACGACTCCTTTTCAACTCTCTGCTGGGTAGGTTTCTTAACCCAAGGCGAAACGCCAGTACCCATGTCGAGGACATCAGGGTTGCTGATTTCAGCACCAACGGCGTTGTACCAAGTGTTGCCGTTACGATAACCGATGATCTCGGTAATCTCAGCGAGCTTGTTCACATAGGGGACAAAGTTGTCGCCGATGTTATCCGGGATGTCAATATCGCTGACGGTACCTTGGAAATGGTAGGTCTCATAGTCAAGTTTGTTGGCAGCGATTGCGTTTTTGATATCACCAACATTATAGAAGTCATAAAGCACATACGGGTCTTTCAACACATCTTGGTTGGCGTCGAAGCGGTCGACACGAACACCGATATTGAAGATCAGGTCTTTGAATGCGAACTTGTCTTGCAAATAACCAGCCATATAAATGGGTTGCTGGGCAGCAATCGGGCGGGTCTTGGTCTTGATGCCATCTACCTCTTCTTCATATTCGAAGAATTGCTGAAGTGAGGGGCGCTCGGTGAAGCCATACTTGCGGTCGCCATCGTAGGTGTAACCATAGTAGTACACATAGAAGCTACCGTCTCTGGTAAGTTCGTCGGCACTAAACATGCTGAGGTCGAGGCCACCGTCAACTTTTCCGTCAGTGTGCAGCACGCCATTCTCATCATAATATGAAATGGAGTTGTCATCGAAATCATAGGTGTCGATGAGGATGAATTCCTTGCCGTCGACGGGGAGGTGCATAGCCTTACGCAGACGAGCATCAAAGACATATTGTGAAGTGGCGTCATACAATCTGTGGTATCTCACGGTATCGACGAAGCCATCGTAGCTGGTGGCATACGGATGGGCCAAGTCAAGTTCTCTGATGTGGAAGTTGGTCATGTCACGCATCAGCGTCCAATAGTTGGAGCTGTATGACATGGATGAGTTGTTCTGCATCTCGAACTGGAAGCCCAACTTGATGTCGTGCGAGTTATCACCTCTACCCAAGGTCATTGAACCGTTGACGTTCACTGACACTTGGTCATTCTTTGAGAAGCCATAGCTGGTTTGGATGGTTCCGGGGACAGCATACATGCCATAAACACGGCCGGGCGAAACGCCGTTGATCAGACCTTGTCTGAAGATGATGCTGTTCATGTTGTCGTAGTTGCCTGCGGCTCCGAAGGGTTCGTACAGGGCATAGAAGTTATCGACATATTGTGACAGCAAGGGGTTGAAGTCAGCCTTTTGTCTTTCGAAGTGGATGAGGGTATCGTAGTCCCAAGTATTCAAAGCCCAAACGTTGGTGAGGTTTTGCAAGTTGGTGGTGTCGCCATCGACGGCCACGCCAGCAACATTGGCGAGTCCATAGGTCGGGGTCTTATAGGTGGTGAACTTACCCAAGTTGCCATAGGCAAAGATGTTGTTCCACAAGTTGGCATCGCCCGATTCGCTTTGGTAGCGCGAATAGTCGGCTTGGATGCTGTAGTACACATTGGAGACCAACGAAGTGCTTTCGGGGTCGGAGGGGAAACGCTGAGTGAAGCGGATATAACCACGATAGGTGCCCGACTTGCCGAGATAGTTCTTGTCGGTATTGAAGTAATACTGACCGCGGTCGGCTGCATAGTGGCCTGACGACTGCACCAACGAACCACCGAGGGTCAAGTTGGTGGTCGGGCCAGTACGGACGTCGATCTTAGCCGTCACGCTCAGGCTTTGGTTGGTGGTGTTGTTGAGGAAGCGGGTGTGGAACAGGTTGTCATCCTTACGGGTGAATGCTGCGGTTTGATAGGTGCCACCGCCGGTGCCTGCGAGGGTCAGAGGAGTCGTAGAGATCTCATTCATCCAATCTTCATTGGCACGCCAGTAACCGACAGCTGAGGTGCTGCCATACTTGTTGCGGTTGTAGTCGAAGGCGAGGAAGAAGCCGAGGAGTGATTCCTTGTCGTTCTTCTTGCTCTTGATGAGCGGTCCTTGCAGGCTACCGCCCAAGCGGCCGTGGCCATAGCCATCCACCGAATACTCGGCTTCGAGGCCGCCACCCCAAGTACGGCTGGGGCCTTTGGTGGTCATGTTGATGATACCGCCCATGGCGTCACCATACTGGGCGGGGGTACCACCCAAGATAACGTCGACCTGGTCGATAGCACCTTGAGGCACGCTGGAGCTACCAATGACTTTCACACCGTCGATGTAATAGACGGCGCCTTCACGAGAACCACGGATGGAACCGACCTCACCGTCGCTGGAGAACACGCCACCGACGCTGGCGGCAACGCCTTCTGCCGAACGCACCGGCAACTTGGCGATTTCCTCGGAGGTGATGGAGGCACCCTGCGTTGTGTTATCCTTCGAAATCAAAGGGATTTCGTAGTCGACGACAGTGACTTCATTCAAGTTAATGGCGCCACTGACCATCTTGATGTTGTAGAAGGTGATCTTGTTGGCAGGAATGACCAGTCCGCGCAACACGAACGGATTCAAGCCAATGCAGCTCGCCTTCAAGTCATACGTTCCCGGAGGGATCGGGTTGATGTCGTAGTTACCGTCAAAGTCAGAGGAGGCACCTCCCACCTGCGTTCCGCCCTTTTCAACAATGACGTTCGCAAATGGTACAGGTTCACCACTGTCATCGGTAATCTTGCCTTTGAGTCTTCCTTGCGACTGTGCCATGGTCATCGCGCAGGTGGCCAAGACAACAGCAAGGGTCATTAGTAAATTTTTAAACATACCTTGTAATTTTATGTAATACTACTTTATTTAGTGCTTATAATAGGGCATTAAAAGTCGTCAAAAGTACAACCTTATTTGAAAGTACGCAAGAAAAAAGCGTTTTTTAAGTGATTTTTTTCTTCCCTAAAGTGGGAAAAATTGCCTATAATACTGAAATATAAAGATTTATGAAAACGAGAAATTTTTGATATTTTTTTCGTCTTCATGCCCAGCACACCTTATTAATATAATAGGTCGCTGGGCTAGAAGTAGGGATTGGAACGTTGTCGGCGACGCAAGCGTTCGGCCCTTTGCTTGTCTTTTTTCATCATGCGTTTTGTCTTTTTGGCCTGCCGCTTATAGTGCGACGACTGGGCTTTGCTGTACTGTTTTTTCGCTTGCTTCTCCTGCCTTTCCATGCGGCGCTCTGCTCTTCGCATAGCCACTTCCGCATTAGGAGCACATGAGCAAAATAATAACGCAACGACAAGCAAACCGATAATGAAGTTGAACTTGTTTTTCATCGTTTCGAGTTAATGAATTTGTGGCAAATATAATAATTTTCCTGGAAAAAGATACTTTTTTGCAAAAAAAATCGTTTTTTTGCCGTCATGAAAACGAAAATCCTACACCTATTAATATTAATAGCGGTCCTCCCCTTCCTGCACGGCTGCGAGAAGTATCCCGAAAACCCATACAGGCCGCTATTGCCATACCCTATCACGATCAACATCTATGACAACCAATACTTCAATCTGAGACTCATCAGCGGCTGGGAATACCTCACCCCTCCCTTGGAAAGCACCAGCCGCGGCATCCTCGTCTACCGTAATAGCGACAACGAGTTTTTCGCCTACGACCGCATGCCACCCAACGAGCCTAACGCCTGCACCGATAGCCAAGGCAACACCACACGCTTGGTGGTGGACTTCCCTTTTGTCGTCGACCACTGCAACAATGCGTATTATAACATCCTGAACGGACAAATCATCATCGACGAGCCCGACATGATTCCAGATTTCCCGACCGACGGCACCACGGTTTTCCCGCTCATCCAATACCACACCCAGTTTGATGGCTACAAATTGACCATCACCAACTAATGGGTGTCACCATCCGTCTCCATGATACGGCTCTGCCGCTCGATGGATTCCTGGTGGATGGCTTCGAAAATCTCGGTTATCATCTCTTCCGACAAACCCAAATCGGCTCCGGTGGCCACATGGTCGGCAAGGATTTTCTTCCAGCGGTCCATCTGCACCACGGTGACGTTGTTTTGCTTCTTGTATTCGCCAATCTGCGCGCTGACGTTCATGCGGCGGGCCAGCAACTGCAGCAACTCGGCGTCGATGTCGTCGATCTCGCTGCGTAGGCCGGCGAGGTCGCGCTCCACGATGCCCGACTGCTTGGAGCGGAAGGTCAAGTTGGACAGCAAGGTCTTCAACTCCTCGGGCGTGATTTGCTGCTTGGCATCGGTCAGCGCCTCGGCAGGATTAATGTGGCATTCTATCATCAAGCCGTCGGTGGCCAGGTCGAGGGCCTTCTGCGCTGTGGCTTGCAGCAGCTCGCGGTTGCCACAGATGTGGCTGATGTCCGTGATGATGGGGACATTCAAACGTTGCGTCAGCTCGATAGGGATCTCCCACATGGGCGCGTTGCGGTAGGGCGACTCCTTATAATACGAAAAGCCGCGATGGATGGCAGCCAGCTTCGTCAAGCCCGCCTTCAGAAAACGCTCGAAGGCACCTATCCACAGCTGCAGGTCGGGTGCGACAGGGTTTTTGATGAACACGGGGACGTCGGTGCCGTGCAAGGCATCAGCCAACTGCTGCACCGAGAAGGGATTGACGACCGTGCGGGCGCCGATCCACAAGGCATCCACTTCATATTTCAACGCCAACTCCACATGCTCGGGCGTGGCCACCTCGGTGATGGTAGGCAGGCCCGTGGCCTGCTTCGCCTCGCGGAGCCAGACGAGTCCTTGCTCTCCCCTGCCCTCGAAGGCGTCGGGGCGGGTACGGGGCTTCCAGATGCCGCCACGCAGCATCTTCACCTGCGGGATTTGTGCCAAGGCTTGTGCCGTGGACATAATCTGATCTTCAGATTCTACGCTGCAGGGACCGGCGATAAAAAAAGAAGAAACGGGGGGACAAAACCATGAAGCAGAAAAAGACATTTCAATAAACAGATTTAGATGAAACAAATCTATCTACCAGCACATAACCATCTGATATATGATAGATTACGCACCATTTCCTATTCATAATGAGCATTCGTCTACCTTCAGGATGAATCCTCTTTATCATTCTTTTTCTACTAATCGGAAAACAATCAGCACAATAGCTCAAACGTTTGACTTGCTCGATTATTCTTTCTTTGTATTTTAGCCCTGATTCCAAACGATATATTGAGGCAATGTATGCGACAACATTATCCAAATCATTCAAAGCAGCAAGGCTAACAATCAATTTATAGCTTCGCATACTGCTCCCTTAATTTCCTATCAAAAACCTCAACGAAAGTATCAAAAGACACATATCCTTCTGGAATAAAATCAATTACATTGTCCTTTTTTATTACTTTCTTGGCTTCATACGGCATTTGTGCCGGTTTTTGGGAAATCACTTGTGCTTTCATGATTGTTTCATTTGACCTGCAAATATACAATTTTTCGATTAATGATTGCGTTTTTTTTCGTTACTTTGCACATTATTTATATTAGGCAACAAATAAAACCATCATACCGTGAAAAGAGTAGAAATCAAGCAAGCCTTGCAGATGCAAGCCTCTGACAATGAGATTACTGTAATGGGCTGGGTGCGCAACAAGCGCGGCAGCAAGAACGTGGCCTTCATCGCCCTTAACGACGGCTCCACCATCAACAACCTTCAACTAGTCGTCGACCTGAACGTCATCCCCGAGGAAAAACTGGCACTCATGCACGCCGGCGCCTCGCTGTGGGCCAAGGGCGTCCTCGTCGCCTCGATGGGCAGCGGTCAAGCCGTAGAGCTCTCCGTGAAAGAGATCGGCCTGTTCGGCCCCGCCAACCCCGACGAATACCCGCTGCAACCCAAGAAGCACTCGTTGGAGTTCCTGCGCGACATCGCCCACCTGCGTTTCCGCACCAACACCTTCGGCGCCGTCATGCGTCTGCGCCACGCCATGGTGTTCGCCATCCACAAGTTCTTCACTGAGCGAGGCTTCTATAACATCCACACGCCGCTCATCACCGCCTCCGACGCCGAAGGCGCTGGCGAGATGTTCCAGGTAACCACCTTGGACTTGAACAACATCCCTCGCGACGAGCAAGGCAACATCGACTACAAGCAGGACTTCTTCGGCAAGTCGACCAACCTCACCGTGTCGGGTCAGCTCGAAGGCGAACTGGCAGCCACAGCCTTGGGTAAGATTTACACCTTCGGCCCCACCTTCCGTGCCGAAAACTCCAACACTACGCGCCACCTGGCCGAGTTCTGGATGATCGAACCTGAGATGGCCTTCTACGATATCAACGACAACATGGACCTCGCCGAGGAGATGCTGAAATACTTGATCCAATACGCTTTGGACAACAACATGGACGACCTCCAGTTCCTCAGCAAGCGCCTCCAAGACGAAGAGAAGGGCAAGAAAGAGGAAGACAAGTCGATGGAGCTCATCAGCAAGCTGCACTTCGTGCTCGAGCATGAGTTCGTGCGCCTCACCTACACCGAGGCCATCGACATCCTGCGCAACTCCAACTACAACAAGAAGGGCAAGTTCCAGTATCCCGTCGACGGCTGGGGCGTCGACCTGCAGTCGGAGCACGAGCGTTACCTCGTCGAGAAACACTTCAAGAAGCCCGTCATCCTCACCGACTATCCCAAGGAGATCAAGGCCTTCTACATGAAGCAGAACGAAGACGGCAAGACCGTCCGCGCCATGGACGTGCTCTTCCCCGGCATCGGCGAGATCATCGGTGGCTCGGAGCGTGAGACTGATATCAACAAGATCCTGGACCGCATGCACGAAGTCGGCATCCCCGAGGAAAGCATGGACTGGTACCTCGACAGCCGACGCTTCGGCTCGGTGCCCCACTCGGGCTACGGCCTCGGCTTCGAGCGTCTGCTGCTCTTCATCACCGGCATGACCAACATCCGCGACGTCATCCCGTTCCCGCGTACACCTAAGAACTGCTTATATTAAACAGTTGTCAGTTGTTCAGTTATTCAGTTGTTCAGTTGATGGGCAACGCTAACTGAACAACTGAACAACTCCAAACTGACAATTGAAATGAACAACCAACGATTGACTCAAACCCAGCGGCAGGAGCTGAAGCTCTCTCCGCAGCAGATCCAGCTGATGAAGCTGTTGCAGCTGCCATTAATCGAACTCGAGCAGCGCATCAAGGAGGAGATGGAGATCAACCCCGCCTTGGAAGACTCACACGAGCACGACGACTACGAGGACAATGAGCCAACCGTTGACGAGACCGACAACGGCGAAAACGACGACTACAACGACAACGAGGTCAACTTCAACAAAGACGACGAGTTCGACATCAACGACTACCTGAACGAAGAAGACCTCGACGACTATTCCTATAAGCTGCAAGCCAACAACTACAGCAGCGACGATGACAGCTACGAGACTCCCATCGTCAACGAAGAGACCTTCCAAGACTATCTAAACCAACAACTCTCCTACCGTAACCTCACCGAAAAACAACTCGAAATCGGAGAATACATCATCGGCAACCTCGACGACAACGGCTACCTCAGTCGCTCCATCCCCAACATCGTCGACGACATGCTGTTCACGATGAACATTTCAACCACCGAGGAAGAAGTGGCGGAGGTGCTTGCCATCGTGCAACAACTCGACCCACCCGGCATTGCAGCTCGCAACCTGCAAGAGTGCCTGCTCATCCAGTTGGAACGGCTTCAAGAAGAGAGCTCTTATGGCAACTTCGACCTTTCAATTACCATCATCAAAAACTGTTTTGAGGAGTTCACCAAGAAACACTACGACAAGATTGCCAAGAAGCTGAACGTCAGCAACCGTGAGCTTAAACCCGCCTTGGATGCCATCTTGAAACTCAACCCCAAGCCCGCCGACGCTTCAAGCACTGGCACCAAAAACATCCATTACATCACCCCCGACTTCTTCGTCTTTGTCAGAGACGGCAAGGTGGAGCTGTCGCTGGATGGCCGCAACACGCCCGAGCTCCACGTCAGCAAAAGCTACCTCAAGATGCTGGAAGAGTTTTCGGGAAGCAAAGACAACCGCGGCAAGCAGGAGGCAGTGCAGTTTGTGAAGCAGAAAATCGATGCAGCCAAGTGGTTCATCGACGCCATCAACCAAAGGCAAAACACCTTGTATGTCACGATGAAAGCCATCGTCGACATCCAAGAGGAGTATTTCCTTACCGGCGATGAAACCAAACTAAAGCCGATGATCCTCAAGGACGTCGCCGACAAGGTGGGACTCGACATCTCCACCATCTCGCGCGTGGCTAACAGCAAGTACGTTCAGACGCCCTATGGCACCTTCCTGTTGAAGTTCTTCTTCAGCGAAGGCATCACCAACGATGACGGCGAAGAGGTGTCGACCCGCGAAATCAAGAAAATCCTGAAGGATGCCGTGGAAAGCGAAGACAAAGCGAGCCCGATGACGGACGAGCAGCTGATGCTCGTGCTGAAAGAAAAAGGCTACCCCATCGCCCGCCGCACCGTGGCGAAGTACAGGGAACAGCTAGGCATCCCCGTGGGGAGAATGAGGAAAAAGATCTGACAAAGGGGATTGCGCCCCCTGTTCGGCACGGCCGGATGGCAAATCCGACCGAACTTCTCACGACCGAGCTATAATAATTCAGTAACAACATCGTTTTTATCCTTGTGAAAACGAACCTCTATACTAACAAAAAACGCTGGAAATGGGCCTTGGCTGTCATCGCCATGCTCATAATTGGCGTGTCGTTGTGGTACACCAACCACCTCGTAAAATCAATTGCCGAGCAGGAAGTCAAGCAAGTGAAGATGTGGGCTGCCGCCATGGAACAACATGCCGTGATGATGAAGTCGACGGAAGAGTTCTTCAATAAGGTGAGCGAGCAAGAGCAACTACGCGTCGAACTGTTGGCCAACGCCTATCGCCGCATCATGGACATCTCATCCAACGAGAACACCGCCACCTATGTCGACATCATCCGCAACAACATCAGCATCCCACTGGTACTTACCGACGGAAAAGGCAACATCATCTCGTCGAACAACCTGCCTCCCGACCAACAAGAAAAAACAGTATTCGATGCCGAAATGAAACGCGCTTACTCAAAGTTCCCGCCCATCAAGATCAGCCCAGGCTATGGCATCGAGCAATACCTGTATTACAACGAGTCACAAATCTACACCGACTTGAAGACCGTCCTGGAAGACATGACGGACCACTTCATGGAGGAAATCACGCTCAACTCCATGGGCGTACCCGTCATCGTCACCAACGAAGACCAAACGCAGATCCTCAGCTTCGGCAACCTCGACTCCCTCATGATGCGTGACACCAATTACGTCAAGCAACAGATTGCCATCATGCGTGATGAGAACGACCCACTGCAAATCGAGTTCATGAACAAGGGCAAAGCCACCATCTTCTATCGCACCACCGACTTGGTACAACAGATGCGTTACTACCCTGTCATCCAGTTCGTTGTGTTCGCCCTCTTCCTCTTGATTGCCTACCTGCTGTTCAGCTATGCCCGTCGTTCGGAACAGAACCAGGTGTGGGCTGGTATGGCCAAGGAGACCGCACACCAACTAGGCACGCCGCTCTCCTCGCTGATGGGATGGATAGAGCTGTTGAAGATGCAAGAGGAGCCTTTCGTGGGCACCCACGAGATGGAGAAAGACATCGAACGCCTGCAAATCGTCACCGACCGCTTCTCGAAGATCGGCTCTGTGCCCGTGCCCGAGCCTACCGACATCAACTACCTCATCCGCGACACGATGGACTACCTGCAAAAACGGTTCTCCAAGAAGTTTGAGTATGAAATCAACCTGCCCGAGGGCGAGCTTGTCATGCCCTTGATACCGTCGTTGTTCCGCTGGGTGCTCGAAAACCTGACCAAGAATGCCATTGATGCCATGGGCGACCACGGCAAAATCACCCTCGACCTCATTGACGACGGCGACCACATCCACATCGACCTGAGCGACACGGGCAAGGGCATACCGAAATCGAAGATCAAGCAGGTCTTCAATCCTGGATTTACCAGCAAGAAACGCGGCTGGGGACTCGGCCTGTCATTGGCCAAGCGCATCATCGAGGATTACCACAAGGGCAAGATTATCGTGAAATCTTCCGTGGTGGGTGAAGGCACGACGTTCAGGATTACCTTAAAGAAGTAATCAGTTTTTGATTACGTCGAAATAATAGTTGACCCAATAGTATTCGTCTGTCGCCGGATGATATTTCGCCTTTCTTGCGTAGCCATGCAGACGAATCTTCCCGGACTTGTTCGTATAAACGTAAGCCGTCACCTCATCAGCATAGGTGCTTTGGGACGCCTTAATTTGAATGAGAAAATCTTCATCGCCAGCATTATGCTGTCCAGTAAAAGACCGCGTGAAATCAGCCTTGGGACACCTGATGTTAAACAGCAAGCCATTGACACCAGAGGAAGAGATGTCGATGATGGCATCATCACAAAGATGAAAATACTCGCTTTCCGTCAATCCTTCAAAAGCATCAGACACACCGGAGTAAGTGAAATGCCCAATGACGTCTTGGGGCGTGAAGCCATATTTGTACTGCCATTCCTTGGTACTGTCCTTCTCGCAGGAGAACAACACTACACCAAACAAAAGCACCAAAGGCAAAATCTTCATTTTTTTCATAGTGTTGGCTTGTTATTTTACGATTAGTTTTTCAGTCGATACCACCATGCCTTCCTTATCGAGGCACACCACCGTGTAGCAGCCTTGTGGCATGTCCGCCGTCGAAATATCGATGTGTCCAGCTTGGCTTACACTTATCCTTTTCAGTTCCTTGCCGTCGAGGCCAATGATGCGGACCTCGCCGTCGAAAACGCCTTCCCAACTCAGTCGCACTTGACCATCGGTAGGATTGGGATAGAGATGGATGTTCTTTTCGGGAGCGGCAAGTTCCTCTGTGCCGAGGGCTTCCTTGTCCCAAGCGGCGACGGCATAGTCACCCGGCTGGAAGTCTTCGAAGACGAGACGGCCGTTCCTCCATATGCTTCCTGGATACCAAGTATGCTCGATTTCATGCCATGCCTCCGACGCATTACGACGATACAGCACCGTGGCCGAGTCGTTCATCGTGTGGATGATGTCATTATCCGAACTGCTGGTGAAGTCGATCATACCTGTCACCGTGGCCTCACCGAAATCATAGCGGTTCACAGTCCAGAAATGCTTGGACGACATCGTCAGATAGGGTATCAGAGGGTCGTCGTAAGGGCCGACCAGATGGTTCTCGATGGCGACAAACACAGAGTCGGTAAGCGTCTCCGGCTGGACTCTGAATCTAGCAAAGTTGCTCATCGACGTCGACTTCAGCATGTAATTCTTTTGTGTCTTGCCATCAAGCCAGCCATTGGCGATGTCGCCGACCACACCTAGAGGCGCAAAATCGAGGGTGACGGTAGTCTCGCCATGCGAGCCGTCCCATTCCACTCGCTCCGTAGCCATCTGGAAATCAGGGCCAATGAAAGTAATGTCATAGCCATTGCTTTGTCCGATATGCGTGTCGCCGATATGCTGGTAACGTAAGTCGAGCGTCACTTCATACTGGCTGCCAACCGGATTGACGGAGATGATGCTGGCATAAAGGTTCGGCATCCCCGCGCTATAAACGTAGGTGTCGAAAAAGCCGTGCATGTCGATGCCTGAACATTGCGTCAAAGCCTCGCACAACTGTTCGGAAGTGGCGGTTTGATAGGCATATTGCTGGAAATAATGGCGCATGGCCGCAAGGAAGTTCTCCCGTCCCATGTAGTTCATCATCGTGCTGACGATGACGGCGCCGCGGTTGTATATGGCATCACTATCGTATGTCATGTCCAAAGGCATGTTGTTGAGCGGAATCCAATGTATCTCGCTGCTGCACCACCCCACCGCGTTGTTCACCATTGTCGACATGGTGTTTTGGTAATTCTTCTCGCCATAGACACCTACTTCGTAGAAGGCGCCCCAGAACTGGGCGAAGCCCTCGTTGAGCCACATGTCGCCCGCTTCCTCACAGGTTACCAGGTTGCCCGACCACATGTGCGACAACTCGTGGGCCACATATTCTTCGCCGCCCGTGTTGCCGTTGATGATACTCGAAGCGAAAGCGATGTTGTCGGTGTGTTCCATACAACCTTTCTTGGTGCTCACATAACCGATACGGTTGAAAGGATATGGCCCAAGTATTTGTTCAAAATAACCAATAATTTCCTTGATATGGGCAAACGTGCCAGGCACACTGTTCATCTGGTTCGGCTTGGCATACACCTCGATGGGGATATCACGTTCAACGCCTTGGTAGGTGTCTTCCCAAAGCTCGTATTGGCCCACGGCAAACGAGATATGGTAAGTGGCAATCTCCTGGGGCGTCTCCCAATGCCAGCTGGAGGTGCCATCGCCGTTGTCGACAGTCTCAACGAAAAGGCCGCCGCAGATGGCTTTCTTGTCGTTGGTCGTGGTGACAAACACGTCGTAGGTGGCTTTGTCGGTGAAGTTATCGACACAAGGGAACCAGGTCTTGCCGAGGTTGTGCGGTTGACTATCGAAGCCTACGCCAAGGTTATAGACATAGTTAGGATCATCCCATTCCACGCCGCCCCAGGTCTCGCTGAAAGTGTTGCCGCCATAGACGATGTCCAAGATGGCCGAGCTTCCACTCGCCAAAGGAGAGGACAGGTTGATGGTCAGGAAGTCGCCGGATTGCTGAAAATCGGCAACCGTGGCACCCGTGGCCGTCACGGAAGTGGCGACCAATGACTTCAGTTCGAGGACGATTTGCTGCACCTCGGCCGTAGCCGTGAAGGTGACGAAGGTCTCGCCTGCCAGCGTGCGGTTGGCATAGTCGAAGTCGCCAATGTGGATTTCATAATGTGTCGCGTCGATGTTCTCGCCCGGGGTTTGCGCTTTCGCGACAAAGGCCAGGGGCAGCAACAGGGACAGCAATAAAGAAAGTCGTTTCATATCGTTAGTGTTTATTATTACCAAGTGGGGTTAGTAATGATGGCATCGGTTTGTATCGTATTGCTCTCATGCAAGGCACGGTCAACAATACGAATCTCGAACTTAATGGTGTCGTTGGGCGAGAAAGGATTCTTCACCACAAGCCTGTAATCCATCATGCCGCTGATGGCCTTGGGATCGTCGCTGTCGCGCAGGCGATGGAAGCGGGCGTTGAAAGTAATCGTGTCCCAAAGCACCGTATCGGTCGGAGACGTCGGCACATGCGGGCTCAGCAGCGGGGTTTTTACAAACTCACCGTTGACGCATTTCAGGTAGTCGACCTCCATATTATAATAATGGGCATCGCGGAAGCCGAAAGGCGGCAGGGTATCGCTGTCGTCGAGACCCAGGTCGCCGTCGCCGTCGGTATATGAGAACGAGACGATTCCCTCTCCGCTGAAGGTGCTGTCGGCATTGAACAGGTAAGTGAAGCCCTCGTAAGCAATATGAGGTTCGATGGGATACTCAACGGGCTTTTGGCAGGAAAAGGCCGCCAAAGCCAGAAAAAGCAGTCCTATGAGATTGCGGTTTTTCATCACTTTTGTTTTCGGCGGTAAAAATACAAATTTTTTGGCTATTGTGGCGGTTTTGTGGAGGAGATAATCAAACAAAAGAACAAATCTGAATTTCAGCTATTTAACAATTATCGCTCAAAAAATATCGTGGAAAAGTGTGGAAAAGTGTTGACATATTCACATTTTTTGTATTTTTGCCCCGTGTTTGGCATGAAATATGCCATAATCACACGAGCAGAAACTTTTATTTGATGCCGAGTTTATATATCATATCAGGTTGTAATGGGGCGGGCAAGACCACCGCTTCCTTGACTGTGTTGCCCGAGACGCTGCAGTGCAAGGAGTTCGTCAACTGCGACGAAATCGCCAAGGGTCTGTCGCCGCTCAACCCCGACGGCGCCAAGGTCGCCGCTGGTCGCCTGATGTTGTCGCGCATCAAGAAACTCATCGCTGACAAAGCCGACTTTGCCATCGAGACCACCTTGGCCGCCAAATCCTACCATTCCCTTATCATCAAAGCACGCGAGCAAGGCTACAAGGCCAGCCTGATTTATTTCTGGCTGCAAAGCCCCGACTTGGCCATCAAGCGTGTGGCCGAGCGCGTGAAGCATGGCGGTCATCATGTTGACGACGGCATCATCCGCCGCCGCTACAGAGCGGGAATCAAGAACCTTTTCAACCTGTACTGCCCCATCGTCGACTACTTCCTGTTCATCGACAACAGCGTCATGCCTTCCGAAGTCATCGCCGAGGGCAACATCAAATCCATCAAGTTTTACAATGAAGAAAAATTCAAAAAAATCAGACAATATGACAACAGTAACAGTGAATGCCAAGAAGAATGAAGTTTCGTCCTTCACCAAGAAATTGATGAGCGGTCTCGACCTCTC
>CADBZW010000015.1 GCA_902799345.1 uncultured Bacteroidia bacterium
CATCGTGGAAGGCGAAGACCCCGGCACCGACAGCGGTACCTTCAACTACGGCCAGACCTGCACCGTGACCGCCACGCCTAATAGCGGCTACCAATTCGTAAACTGGACCGAGAACGGCACCGCCGTCTCGTCGAGCGCCACCTACTCCTTCACCGTGACCAGCAACCGCGACCTTGTGGCTCACTTCACGAATCAAACACAAAGCTACACCATCGCCGTGTCGGCCAACCCGACCGCTGGCGGCACTGTCACCGGAGGCGGCACTTTCAGCCAAGGCCAGTCCTGCACCGTCGTGGCTGCGCCAAACGCCAACTACACCTTCAACAACTGGACTGAGAACGGCACTGTGGTCTCCACTAACACCAGCTATACCTTCACCGTGAACGCCAACCGCACTTTGGTCGCCAACTTCACCTACACTCCCCCGACCTACACCGTCGCCGTTTCTGCCAATCCGACTAACGGAGGCACCGTCACCGGCGGCGGTACCTTCCAACAAGGTCAGTCCTGCACTGTGAACGCCACGGCAGTCACGGGCTTCACCTTCGCCAACTGGACCGAGAACGGCACCGTGGTCTCCACCAACGCCCAATACACCTTCACCGTGAACGCCAACCGCACTTTGGTCGCCAACTTCACCGCCAACACCTATACTGTTAATGTGTCGGCCAACCCGACCGCTGGCGGCATCGTCAGTGGTGGCGGCACCTTCACCTATGGACAAAGCTGCACCGTCAGCGCCACTGCTGCTACAGGTTATACCTTCACCAATTGGACCGAGAACGGCAACGTGGTCTCCACCAACGCCCAATACACCTTCACCGTGAACGCCAACCGCACTCTTGTGGCTCACTTCACCGCTAACACCTACACCGTCAGCGTGTCGGCCAACCCGGCCGCGGGCGGCACCGTCACCGGCGGCGGCACATTCACCTACGGCCAGTCATGCACCGTGGTGGCCACTCCCAACGCCAACTACACTTTCAACAACTGGACCCAGAACGGCAACGTGGTCTCCACCAATGCCAGCTACACCTTCACCTTGAACGCCAACCGCACCCTCGTGGCTCACTTCACCTATGTAGCACCTCCGACCAACTACACCGTCACTGTGACGGCCAACCCGACCGAGGGCGGCACCGTCACTGGCGGCGGTACCTACCAAGAAGGCCAGACCTGCACCGTGGAAGCCACGACGAACGTTGGCTACAACTTCATCAACTGGACTGAAAACGGCGTTGAAGTCTCCGCTAGCGCCAGCTACACCTTCACCGTTACTACCAACCGCACCTTGGTAGCCAACTACGAGGTTCAAACTGTGAAGATCAATGTCACGGTCGACCCGATGGGAGGTGGCCGTGTCACTGGTGATGGCACTTACAACTACGGCGAGCAGGTCACGCTGAGCATCACTCCTTCAGAGTTCTTCACCTTCCTCAACTGGACCGAAAACGGCACTATCGTTTCGGAAGAACCGACATTCACCTTCCAAGCCACAGAAAACCGCGACTTGGTAGTCCATCTCCAGAACACCCAAGGCGTCGCCGAAAACGCCATCCAAGCCATGGTCTATCCTAACCCCACAAAGGGCGACATCACTATTGAGTGTGAAGGCCTAAGCCATGTGCGCATCGTGAATGCCTTTGGACAGACGGTTTACAACGCCGACCTTGAAGGCGACCAGACACGCATCGACCTCTCGCAAATGGCCAAGGGCATCTATATGATGCACCTGGAGGCCGCCGGGGGTCAGACCGTAAGGAAGATTGTGGTGGAATAAGCCCGGTTTCCCCGCAAATACGCAAAGTGAGGTGACATTTTATTGCCACCTCACTTTTTTTTGCTAATTTTGGGGTCAAATTTTTGAATTATGAAGATCAAATTCATCGGTGCGGCCCAGGAAGTAACGGGCAGCAAGCACCTCATCACCACTGACCATGGCAAGAAAATCCTGTTAGACTGCGGTATGTTCCAAGGCAAGGGCCTCGAAACCGACGCCGCCAACCGCAACATCATGGTCGACCCGAAGGAAATCGACGCCATCATCCTCACCCACGCCCACATCGACCACTGCGGCCTGATACCTTATTTCTACAAACTCGGCTTCCGTGGACAAGTCATTTGTACCAAAGCCACCGAGGACCTATGTAGCATCATGCTGCCTGACAGCGGTTTCATCCAGGAGAACGACATGGAGTGGTTCAATAAAAAACGCCGCAAGCAGGGATTGCCCGCCTTGCAACCCATCTATACCGAGAAAGACGCCCGCGCCAGCATGGAGCTGTTCGTCAGTGTGGCCTACAACCGCTACTTCAACCTCGACAATAATATAAAGGTGAAGTTCAACAACACGGGCCACCTGCTCGGCAGCGGCTGCGCCATCATCGAAATCGATGAGGGCGGCAAGATGACCCGCATCGGCTACACGGGCGACATCGGGCGCGAATACAACTACTTGCTGCGCTCGCCCGAACCGTTCCCACACTGCGACTACATCATCACCGAGTCCACCTACGGCAACCGTCTCCACAGCGACCGCGAGAATGCTGAGCAGCAGCTGCTGGAAACCATCTACCACACTTGCGTCGAGAAACGCGGCAAACTTATCATCCCTTCGTTTGCGGTCAGCCGCACGCAAGAGATTGTATATCTGCTAAATAACTTCTACAACGAAGGCAAGCTGCCTGAGAAGATTCCCGTATTCGTCGACAGCCCCTTGGCCGTCAACGCCACCGAGATTTTCCGCATGAACCTCGACCTCTTCAACGACGACGTGAAAGACGTCATCGAATACGATCCCGACCCGTTTGGCTTCAACGGCTTGACTTTCGTGCGCGACATCAACCAGTCGAAAGCCTTGAACGCCCGCAAGGAGCCTTGCATCATCATTTCCGCATCGGGCATGATGGAGGCCGGTCGCGTCAAACACCACATCGCCAACAGCATCGAGAACCCCAACAACAGCATCCTCGCTATCGGCTATTGCTCTCCTACCACATTGGGCGCCAAACTGTTGGAAGACCCAAGACCCGACAAAGTGTCCATCTTCGGATTGGAACACACCGTAAACGCCGAAATCTATTCCATCGACGCTTTCAGTGGTCACGGCGACTACAAGGAAATGATCGACTATCTCCGTTGCCAAGACCCAAGCAAGGTGAAGAAGACCTTCATCGTACACGGCGACCCCGAGGCGCAACAGTTCTACAAGCGCCAGCTGCGCAAGGAAGGATGGGACAACATCTTCATCCCTGAACAAGGCGAGGAGTTTGAGCTGAAATAACCATCAGCCGTGCATGTCATTCCGAGCCTTTTGTAGGCATAGATACGCTCACCTTTCAGGTTCGGTATGACATGCCTACAAAAGGCGAAGCGAATCTATGCACGGCAACACAAAAAAATGTATTTTTGCAAAAATTTTCAAAGATGGCACAAAAACCCAGCATTCCCAAAGGCACCCGCGACTTCCTGCCGGAGGTCATGGTGCGCCGCAATTATATCTTCGACACCATCAAAGGTGTATTCAAACGCTTTGGTTTCCAACCCATTGAGACCCCTTCAATGGAAAATCTCAGCACCCTCTTGGGCAAATACGGCGACGAGGGCGACAAGCTGCTCTTCCGCGTACTCAATAGCGGCGACTTCATGAGTGGCGTGGAACAAAATGGCGAGCCGCTTGAATCCCTGAAACTGGCCAGCAAAATCACGGAGAAAGGTCTGCGCTACGACCTGACCGTGCCTTTCGCCCGCTTCGTCACCATGTATCGCGACCAAATCGCCTTCCCCTTCAAGCGCTACCAGATACAACCCGTTTGGCGCGCCGACCGTCCGCAGAAAGGCCGTTACCGTGAGTTCTATCAATGCGACGTCGACATCATCGGCAGCGACTCCTTGCTGAATGAAGCCGAGCTGGTGCAAATCGTGGACGAGGTCTTTGGTGCCTTGAAAATCAGAGTCACGCTGAAGATCAACAACCGCAAAGTGCTGGCGGGTATCGCTGAATACATCGGCAAATCAGACGCTTTGGTCGATATCACCGTGGCCATCGACAAGCTCGACAAAATCGGCATTGACGCCGTCAACGCGGAACTCGCCGAAAAGGGATTGGAGCAGGCCGCCATCGACAAACTGCAGCCCATTCTCTTCATGAAGGGCGACACGAGAGAAAAACTCGCCCAGCTGAAGCCTTTGCTCGACAACGAAGTCGGCCAAAAAGGCATCGAGGAGCTGGAGACCTTGTTCGACTACATCGACAATATGGAGTTGGGCATTGATACTGAACTCGACCTCACCCTCGCCCGTGGCTTGAATTACTATACCGGCGCCATCTTCGAGGTGAAAGCCAAGGACTTCCCGATGGGCAGCATCTCGGGCGGCGGTCGCTACGACAACCTCACGGGCATCTTCGGTCTGCCTAACGTCAGCGGCGTAGGCATCAGCTTTGGCGCCGACCGCATCTATGACGTGCTTGAAGGCCTCAACCTCTTCCCCGAAACCATGTCGGAGAGCACCAAGGTCATCTTCCTCAACTTCGGCAAGAACGAAGAGAAATACTGTCTGAAGTACCTCAACCAGGTGCGCAAGCACGGCATCAACGCGGAAATCTATCCCGATGCCGCCAAGATCCAGAAACAGATGAAATACGCCAACCAACGTGCCATCCCGATCGTCGTCATCGCTGGCGAGCAAGAGGTGGCCGAGCAGAAGTTCACCGTGAAGTTCATGAAGGAAGGCACACAAGAAACCGTAGACGCCAACAAATTGGTGGAAACATTATTAGCCCCGTAGGGGCGCAGGACCTTAAGCAGGCGACGCGAGTCCCTGCGTCAAAAGAAGAAACACAACAAACACACAACAATATGAAAATCCATAAAATCTCATCGAAGGAACTGACCTTCAAACAGGTAAACGAAATACTCACCAAAGGCTACAAGCTCGAGCTCAGCGCCGACGCCATCAAGCGCATCCAAAAATGCCGCGACTACCTCGACAAGAAGATGGAGAACCCCGAGAAGCCCATCTATGGCGTGACCACCGGATTCGGCTCACTCTGCGACCATAGCATCTCGAAGGAAGACCTGAGCACCTTGCAGAAGAACCTCGTCATGTCGCACGCCTGCGGCACTGGCGAGATGGTGCCCGAGGAGATCATCCGTCTCATGCTCCTCTTGAAGGTGCAGAGCCTCAGCTACGGCAACAGCGGCGTGCAAGTCGTGACCGTGCAGCGCCTCATCGACTTCTTCAACAACGACGTGCTGCCCGTGGTCTATAACCAAGGCTCACTCGGTGCCTCTGGCGACCTTGCGCCATTGGCCAACCTCATGCTGCCTCTGCTCGGTCTGGGCGAGGTGCATTTTGAAGGCAAGATTGTCCCTGCCGAGAAAGTCCTGAAGAAGTTCGGTTGGAAGCCCATCACCTTGCAGTCGAAAGAAGGTCTGGCCCTGCTCAATGGCACCCAGTTCATGAGCAGCTATGGCACCTACGTGCTGCTGAAGGCCTTCCGCCTCAGCTATCTCGCCGACCTCATCGGCACGGTCTCCTTGGAAGCCTTCGACGGCCGCATCGAGCCTTTCTTCGACCAGGTGCATCAGATCCGTCACCACAACGGACAAATCGTCACCGCCAAGCGCGTGCGTGAGTTCACCAAAGGCAGCGAACTGATTGTCAGGGAGAAGAAACATGTACAAGACCCCTACTCCTTCCGTTGCATGCCTCAGGTGCATGGCGCCTCGAAGGATGCCATCGACTATGTGGCCTCTGTGTTCAGCGAAGAGATCAACGCCGTCACCGACAACCCGACCATCTTCCCTGACGAAGACCTCGTCATCAGCGCCGGCAACTTCCACGGTCAGCCACTCGCCATCACCTTGGACTTCCTGGCCATCGCCATGGCTGAGTTGGGCAATATCAGCGAGCGCCGTATCTATCAGCTCATCGGTGGCAAGCGTGGCCTGCCGTCGTTCCTCGTCGCCGAGCCTGGCCTCAACAGCGGCTTCATGATCCCGCAATATGCCGCCGCCAGCATCGTCAGCCAAAGCAAGCAACTCTGCACGCCCGCCTCGGTCGACAGCATCGAGTCGTCGCAGGGACAGGAAGACCATGTCAGCATGGGTGCCAACGCAGCAACGAAGGCTTTGCGCGTGGCCGAAAACCTGGAACGCGTGTTGGCCATCGAGCTGTTCAACGCCACACAGGCCTTGGAGTTCAGAAGACCCTTGAAGTCGTCACCTATCATCGAGAAGTTCGTCGCCGAATACCGCAAAAACGTGGAGTTTGTGCGCATCGACAAGGTGATGTACACAGAGATCGCCAAATCGGTTGATTTCGTGAAGAATTACCCGTTGGCATTTGATGAATTGGAAAACAAATAAATAATGCCTGTAGGGCTGTCACATCGTGGCATCCGCTTGACCTCAAACGGCCGCCGTGATAGGACAGCCCTACAACCCTGAAATATGGAGAACACCGAACAAAAGAAGCGCCCCACCTCGATAACCATCCTCTTGGTGTTGTCGTTCCTCAATGCCTGTTGGAACATTTTCAGTTCCATAGTGTCTTATTTCTTCATCCCCAAACTGTCGACCATGCTCGAGAACGGGCAGTTCGAAGAGATGATGGCGCCTTTTTCAGGGATAAATGAAGACATGGCCAAGATGATGAATGACGGGGCTGCGATGCTTTCCCAAATCAACCCCAACTATTACCTCATCTTGACGGTGTTGTTCATCGCTTCTTTGGTTGGTGTCGTCAAGATGTTCAAAGGCGACAAGCGAGGTCTCCACATCTACGCCATTGCCCAAATCTGCATGCTGATTAACGCCTCTGTATTCGTCTATCCCTTGCAGAAGCCGTCTCCCTTTGTTTCCGACCTGCTACTGACCGCCATCTTTATCCTGATTTACCGATTGTATTTCAAGCGGATGGAGATGCTCGAGCAAACGCAAAACCCTGAATGACCATGGAACAACCTGAGAGCAAGATATTCAACCTAAAGCCGAAACTCACTACGGCGATGAAGCTGGCGGCGAGCTTTGCCATCACCTACTACGGCCTGTTGCTCATCTATGAGGTGTTTACTTTGGTCTATAGCCGCTATTTCATCGATTCCTATTACTTTAACGAAGGTGATACGGGCGAAGGCACGCGAGAGCTATTGATACAAATCGCTCAACTCGCCTTATCCATTATACTGGTTTTCAGCCTAATACAAATCTTTAGGAAGAAAGTCTATGGGAAAGCCCTATTTGTGGGTTTTTCCATTATCCTTATCGTTTTCCAGTTTTTCACGACGGGTTTAGTGCCTTTTGTAAAATATGCCTTAGAGGTGCTTTTGGTCTTGATTATCGCACCCATCCGTGTGAAAAAGAAAATCAAAATGAAAGACGGGAAACTCACCATTGAAACGGTTGAGGAAGAGCCATCAGACGACCAAGAAGGAACTGCCGTCGAAGAGACCAAGGAAAGCTCACCTGAGGTCAACGAAGCATCATCGCAGCCCGCCGAACAGCCTTAACGAAAACCTCCACCTCTTCCAAAGTATTATACATTGCAAACGAAGCCCTCACCGTGCCAGGGATGCCGAAACGCGTCATCACCGGCTCGGCGCAATGATGGCCTGTGCGGACCGCCACACCCATTTTGTCGATGATAGTACCCAAGTCGTAGGGATGTACACCCTCAATGATAAAGGAAACCAAGCCGCTACGACGTTCGGCCTCTCCGATGAAACGGATACCTTCAATTCCCGATAGCTGTTGGATAGCTGATTGTAACAATTGAGTTTCGTGTTCTTCGACTGCATCCCTGTCAAGGCCTTGCAAGAATTGTATGGCCGTCTCCAAGCCCAAGGCTGCACCTACATTGGGTGTGCCCGCCTCAAACTTATAGGGCAGCACATTAAAGGTCGTCTTCTCAAAACTCACCGTGTCGACCATCTCGCCCCCAAACTGATAGGGCGGCAATTTCTCCAGCCATTCCGCTTTACCGTACAAGCCTCCGATACCCATAGGGGCATACATCTTATGACCCGAGAAAATGAAGAAGTCGCAATCCAAGTCTTGCACATCGATGGGATGGTGAGCGATAGACTGTGCGCCGTCGACGACCACAGGGATGCCTCGCTCATGCGCCATTTTGGCCATTTTCTTCACTGGGTTGATGGTTCCCAACACGTTGGAAATATGCGCAATCGACACCACCATTGGCCCTTCTTTCAGCAGCTTTTCATATTGCTCCAAATCCAAGGTGCCACTATCGTCCATCGGCACGACGAGCAACTGTCCTTGATGGCGTTGCACCATTTGCTGCCACGGAACGAGGTTGGAGTGATGCTCCATAGCCGTGACTAACACTTTCAGCCGCGTAGCGTCATCGCGAGGAACGAAGCGATCCAGAGAGACATCCTTCAACAAAAGGTGCTCGAAAGAAGTGGCGAGCAGGTTCAACGACTCGGTGGTGCCACGCGTGAAGATAATTTCCTTAGACTCCTTGGCATGGATGAAGTCAGCAACGGTCTGGCGGGCATGTTCGTAGGCCTCAGTCGCCTTCTGGCTTAAGTAATGCACCCCTCGGTGGATGTTGCAGTTCTCGTGCAGGTAATAGTCACGTTCACGCTCAATGACGCATAGCGGTTTCTGCGTGGTGGCGGCATTGTCAAGATACACCAAAGGCTTGCCATAGACCTGCTGGTCGAGGACGGGGAATTGGCTTCTTATTTCGTTGATATTCATTAGATCTTCGAATAATCGATGTCAAAATTATATTCCTTCGGATGACTACAACGGAGAACGCAGGTCTCGCAACTCGACAGCTCACCACGTAGACGACGCTTAATCATGTCGTCGATGTGTTCGTGAAGCATCTCGTTTCCAATGTGGTTGCTCACCTCAGCGGCGAAGGCATACATCAACAGAATTCTTGCATTGGCTTTGCTGATGCCACGCTGTCGCATATAGAACATGGCCTCCTGATCGAGTTGGCCCGTCGATGTGCCATGCGAACATTTCACGTCGTCGGCATAGATTTCAAGGAATGGCTGGCTGTTGACTTTTGCCGTAGAAGTCAGAAGGATGTTGCTGTTGTTTTGGTGGGCGTCGGTCTTTTGGGCATCTTTGGCCACATACACATGTCCGTTGAACACCGCCGAGGCCGAGTCGTCGATGACACCCTTGAACTTCTCGTTGCTGGTGCAATGCGGCACGTTGTGGTTCACTTTCAGGTAGTTCTCCACATGCTGGGTCTTGTCGATGAGATAAAGGCCATGCACCTGGGTGTCGGCACCTTCGCCATCCAAATCAACACGATAGGTATTGCGTATATCACCACCATTGAAGGTGATGACCACGATTTTCAGACGGCTGTCGGCTAGCTGCCTCACCTTGAACTCACGGCGGATGGAGGCCTCATTGTTCACGTTTTGCAGCACATACAACTCAAGGCTGGAGTTCTCGTTGAGGATAATCTCGGAGACCAAAGGTTCCTGCGACAGATGTGCATCGTCATCATACTCAATGATTTCGCGGCTTTGGTTGGCGGCTAAGATAAGTTGGTTGTCCATAATCAGAGTTCCTTAATCCATTCGTAGCCTTTTTCTTCGAGTTCAAGGGCGAGGTTCTTTCCGCCAGTCTTGACGATGCGTCCGTCATACATCACATGGACAAAGTCGGGGACGATGTAGTCGAGCAGACGCTGGTAGTGTGTGATGACCACAAAGGCATTCTCAGCATTATGGAGCTGGTTGACGCCATGGGCAACGATGCGCAACGCGTCAATATCGAGGCCCGAGTCGGTCTCGTCGAGGATGGCAAGGCTCGGCTCCAACATGGCCATCTGGAAAATCTCGTTCTTCTTCTTCTCGCCACCGCTGTAGCCCACATTGACGAAACGGTTCTGCAGTTTTTCGGTGATTTCCACCATAGCCTGCTTCTCCTTCATCTTCTTCATGAAGTCGACAGTGCTCATTGGCGGCAAGCCTTGGTATTCACGCTTCGAGTTGACAGCCGTACGCATAAAGTTCTGTATGCTCACGCCTGGAATCTCAACGGGGTATTGAAAGCTGAGGAAGATACCTTCGTTAGCGCGGTCCTCAGGCGACATCCCAACGATGTTCTTACCCTTGTACCAAATCTCGCCTTCCGTGATTTCATAGCCCTCGCGACCCGTGATAGCCGCCGCAAGCGTGCTCTTTCCTGTTCCGTTAGGGCCCATGATGGCGTGGATTTCGCCTTCGTTGACGCCTAAGTTCAATCCTTTCAGGATTTCCTTGCCTCCGATGGAGACGTGTAGGTTTTTGATATTCAGAAGCATATAATTCAAAATTTAAAATTCAAGATTTAGATTATCCGACGCTGCCTTCCAATGTGATTGACAATAATTTTTGCGCCTCAACTGCAAATTCCATAGGCAGTTTGTTCAGCACGTCCTTGGCATAGCCGTTGACGATGAGGCCGATAGCCTTTTCCGTCGGGATGCCACGCTGCTGACAGTAGAACAATTGATCTTCGGAGATCTTTGAGGTCGTGGCCTCGTGTTCGAGGATGCTCGATTCGTTACCACATTCCACATATGGCCATGTGTGCGCACCGCATTTGTCGCCCAAAAGCAGCGAGTCGCACTGCGAGTAGTTACGGGAGTTTTCAGCTTTGGCGGCCACCCTCACTAGGCCACGGTAGCCATTCTGGCTGTAGCCGGCTGAGATACCTTTAGAGATAATGGTGCTGCGGGTATTCTTGCCCAAGTGGATCATCTTGGTACCCGTGTCGGCCTGCTGGTAGTTATTGGTCACGGCAACAGAGTAGAACTCACCCACTGAATTGTCGCCCAACAGCACACAGCCGGGGTATTTCCAAGTAATGGCCGAACCCGTCTCGACTTGTGTCCAAGAGATCTTGGAGCGGTCGCCACGGCAGAGACCACGCTTCGTGACGAGGTTATACACGCCGCCTTTGCCGTCCTTGTCGCCAGGATACCAGTTCTGCACCGTGGAGTATTTCACCTCAGCATCGGTCTCGGCAATGATTTCCACGATGGCGGCATGGAGCTGGTTTTCATCGCGTTGCGGGGCGGTACAGCCTTCCATATAGCTCACGTATGCGCCTTCATCAGCCACAATGAGCGTGCGCTCAAACTGGCCCGTGTTGGCCGCGTTGATGCGGAAATAGGTGGACAGTTCCAAGGGGCAACGCACACCCTTCGGGATGTAACAGAACGAGCCGTCGCTGAAGACTGCCGAGTTGAGGGCTGCAAAGAAGTTGTCGGTATAAGGCACCACCTTGCCGAGATATTTCTTTACCAAGTCAGGATGTTGTTTGACCGCCTCGCTGAACGACATGAAGATAACGCCGTGTTTGGAAAGCGTCTCCTGGAAGGTCGTCTTCACCGAGGTGGAGTCCATCACCGCGTCGACGGCCACGCCCGAGAGTTTCTTCTGCTCGTCGAGCGAGATGCCGAGTTTATCGAAGGTGGCCAACAGTTCGGGGTCCACCTCGTCGAGGCTCTGCTTCTGCTGGCGTTTGCGCGGCGCAGCATAGTAAATGATGTCCTGATAGTTGATCTCAGGGATATCGAGATGCGCCCAGTTGGGTTGTTTCAGCGTCTGCCAATGGCGGAAGGCCTTCAAGCGGAACTCCAGCAGCCACTCGGGTTCCTCTTTCTTCTTGGAAATCAAGCGGATGATGTCCTCATTCAAGCCTTTCGGCACAAAATCGGTCTCAATGTCCGTCACGAAGCCGTATTCGTACTCCTTGTTCGTGACCTCACTGATGATATTTTCGTTAGGATTCTGATCCATTTTATCCTTATTAAGAATGATTTCAAATTGGGCTGCAAAGATACGCAAATCTTTAGTATGGAATTGCCTTCGGCAAGAAATCTTTTAAAATCATTCCAAAATAAACTGAAAACCCTCAAAATCCCGATTTTTTCCTTTTCTTTGCAAATCATTATGAGCAAAACAGAGAAAAAACACGGATTTTGGTTCTATTTTGGCAGGGGAATGGCCGGCATTGGCATCGCTTTGCTGCTGGTGGTGTTGTTCGTCTACCTCTCCGTGCCCACCTACAGCTTCAGGGAGCCAAAGCCCTTCAGCGGCGAATACCTTTACAATCCTTATCAAGACATGAATCCCGACCAATGGAAGAAATACCACTTCCATTGCCACTCGCGCAGGTATCTTGGGCTCACCAACGGGCGCAAAAGCAAAGAAGAGACTATCGACAGTGTCTATCAAGCCTTAGGCTATGACCATTACGGCATCTCTGACTATATGGGCATCAACACGCATGGTTCTGAAAGAGAGGATTATATCCCTGCCTACGAACATGGTTATGGCCTATTCCGCAAGACGCACCAAATCTGCATCGGCGCCGAGAAAGTGTATTGGCCTGACTTCCCCTTCATGCAGAACCTAAACATGAAGCAGCACATGATCAACAAGTTGGGCGAACGTTGCCGCTTCGTCATGCCCGCCCATGCCTCGTTCACCAAAGGCTACAAGGTAAGCGACATGGTTTTTTTGAGCAACTATCACCTGCTTGAGGTGTTGAATCCCTACGGCAACGCCTTCGAGCATTGGGACAAAGCCCTTTCAAACGGTCACCGTGTGTATGCCCTCGGTGACGATGACACGCATAACATCAGCAAAGCCAGCGAGGTGTGCCACAACCTGACCATGGTCAATACAGAAAGCCTTGACCCAGAAAGCGTATACAATGCCCTCGACCTAGGTCTCTGCTATGCCGTTGAGTTCGACAACTTCTTCCACTACCCCATGACATTGGCCGAAAAGGTCGAGCAGGCCCATGCCCTCCCCCACCTGACCCGCGCCCAGTTGGTTGGCGACACTTTATTCGTCGAGACCTCTTCACCTGAGATGCAAGAAGTGCAATTCATCGGACAAGACGGCAAGGTGCTAAAAACCGAGGAAAACGTGGCAACCGCCCTTTATGTCATCCAGCCCGAAGACCATTATGTGCGCACACATATCAACGTCAACGGCTTACAGCATTTCTATCTCAATCCTGTCACGAGACACACGACGCCCGAGCCTGTCGACCAGCAACTTGACTTTGTCAACCAGGCGCAGACCTATTTGTATTGGTTTGTTTATATCGTAGCGTTTGTGGCATTGGCTTGGTATCTTATCAAAATGGCCAAAGCCAAAAAAGAGGAAAACAAGTGAGGATTAAAGAACAAAATATCAACAAGATATTGACATGGCTGCTGGTCATCAGTGCAGTCGTGAGAGGCATTTTGGCCGTATGGATGGAGTTTGGCAACGACGAGGTGTATTACTGGACTTACGCCCTCTATCCCGACTGGAGCCACTTCGACCATCCGCCTATGGTAGGTTGGGTGATACAGCTTTTTAGCCTTAACTTATTGTTTGACAGCGAGTTTTTCATCCGTTTGGCATCGGTCGTCTTGATGACCGCCAACACCTATATTATATTTTGCATTGGCAAAGAGCTTAAGGACGCTCGGACGGGACTTTATGCCGCCTTGCTTTACACCGCTTCTATCTATGCCTTCGTCATCACAGGCATCTTCATCATGCCCGACACGCCACTGATGTTGTTTTGGCTGCTGGCCATTTGGTCAGCAATTAGGTCCCTGAGCCTGTCGAAGGGCCGGTTTTTTATTCTTTTCGGACTCTTCTCGGGCTTAGCCATGCTTTCCAAATATTCCGGCATTTTTCTTTGGGTCGGTATGGGACTTTACATCTTGATATTCAACAGAAAACAACTAAAAAGCCCCTATTTATACCTCTCCTTGCTGATTTCAGCCATCTGTTGCATTCCCATTCTTTATTGGAACATCAAATACAACTTTGCCAGCCTCAGTTTCCATAGCGAGCGCGTGGGTTGCGGAGCCTTAAATTTCAGCACCTTCGGGACCGAATTGGCCGGCGAGTTCTTCTATAACAACCCCGTCAACTTCGTCTTGGCCATCATCGCCGTCATTGCGGCTTTCAAGAAGCGACTCAACCTTGAAAAATCAGCACAACGCCTCATCCTGTGCATCGCTCTGCCGATGATTGCGCTGTTTTGGGTGTTCTCTCTGATGAGGCCCACCTTGCCACACTGGAACTCACCCGCATACATCTTGCTCATCCTACTATCCGCTGTTTATCTACGCGACAAACAATCCAACAATCAATCATTGCCCAAATCCATCATCGCGGCATTATCCTTGCTCATAATTACCTTGGTGATTGGCGTGGCCGAAATCAAGACAGGCTTCATCCCACTTGACAGGCATACTGACCCAGAACAAATTGGTCGCGACGACTTTACCGTCGACATGTACGGTTGGCGACAGCTTGGCGAGAAGTTTGCCGACTTCCGTGCCCAAAAAATCGCCGAAGGCGTGATGAACGAGGAGGACGGCATCGTGGCCAACCAATGGTTCCCACTTGCCAACCTAGATTATTACGTCGCCCGACCTCTCGGGCTGCGTGTCATGGGCTTGGGATGGCCAGAATTCTTACACAAATACCTATGGATCAACGATAAACGCGGCGGATTCCATTTAGGAGAGAATTATTGGTTCCTATCCGACAGTCGTTATCCGAAGGACCCGAAGACGACTTACCAATGGTATTTCAAGGAAATAGAGCTTGTTGGCGTGATTGAAATCGACCGCTGTGGCAGACCTGCAAAGAATTTCTATGTCTACACTTGCAAAGACCTTTGCGACCAACCGCCTACCTTGCAAAGCCTCATGGCTGCTTCCGACGCAGCAGATACAGCGTCCCATCAGTAGCCACGGTGTCGTAGTCGTCATGATCGGGAAACACCCTTTTCCAATATTTCGCCATCTCGAAATAAGGCTCCGTTATCATCACATAATCCGCGCCTGGATTGGGGCGATTGTCGAGGTCATAAATCTCGTCACGCAAAGCCAAATGCGGCACAAACACCGTGGCGGCACTTACCGAAGCATCGTCTGGAATCTGCCGAATCAGCTGGCGGGCATACTTGACATCGAACTTCCTCTGTTGATAATGCCGCCCTTGGAACACGCAAATCTGGTCCAAGAGCACCATGGAGTTTGGCTCACCGATGGTGTAGAAGGTGGTCAGAATGGTGGAAAGGAGCAAGGCCAAAGCTAAAACCAACCTTGGAAGTTGCTTTTTCAGCCTGAGAATCACCAAGAAAGAGGAAACGATCAACACTGGCACAAATTCCACATTGTAGTGCACCGAAATGCCCCAAAGCATCGGGTCGATGGAGAACATTTTTTGCACGACGAGTGGAATGAGCATAAACAAATAGTTGGGTTTCAGCAAGGTAAGCAACATCCCAGAAGCCAAGGCACAAAAATAGAACTCGGCCTTGCGCGGGTTGATATTGGGATGGGCGTTGGTGTTGGTGAACAGAATACGCAACGTCTCGCCGGGATGGGTGACGAGTTGCAGGGCAATCTCTGCATAGTTGCTTCCCAAATGGCTGTAGCGACTGATGCCTTGACCTCCTATTTTCGGCATCACCACCATATTGATAATCAAGAAATAAGCCAATCCAAAAACAGCGTATGCGAGGAGATGCCAAAGCACTTTCTTATCTTTTCGGTAGTCCCACATCAAGCCGATAGCGATGAAAAACAGCCACAAAGAAAGGTTCTCCTTTCCGATGACAAACAACACGACCATCAGCGTTGCCAACCTCATCTGCCGCTTTTTGATGAAATAGAGTAGCCATGGCAACATCATGGCTGTCAAAACATTGGAATGGTAGTCGTAGGACATCGCATGGATGATGCCGAAGGAGAAGAAGAAAATGGCCGAGGCCAAAATCGGCATGAGGTCGTCGTCGGTATACAGCCCAATGAGTTTGTAAATGCCCCAACCGCCCAGTAGGACAGCGGCAATCTGAACGATAAGCAACGTATATGATCCAAAAAGGCAGACCAAAGGCGAAAGTATCAGCAGATACAGGTCAAAATGGGCAGCGAGAATGCTTTGCGGTGCTTCCTTGAACATGCTGCAATCGTCGATGCTGAAGTGCAAGAAGTCGTGCATCGCATGGGTATAAAGCCCCAAATCCAATCCGTAAGTCTTGAAAAGAAAATGGTTGACCAGAGAAATAAGGACATAGACAATGCCCGCCAAAACAAAGACCGAAGCAAGAAGTCTCTTCTTGTTTTTCACGGACATTGGGCTCATGACCTTATCAATTCTTGCCTGCATCATTATACAACCCTTTTTGGTACACAAAACTCAAAAAAGCCAGATAAGACTTCATTCTCTGAAGTTCTGAATCGAAAGGCAAATCCGAAGGCTCCAGCACATAATCCGAATTCATGTGATAACACCTTGCCTCGTCGCTCATCATATCCCATGTGACCACCTTGCCGTTCTCCATCCAAAAATGAAGGTTGTCGTAGTTGTTCATCGTGGCAAAAGGCTGGTAATCCTTAGCAAAGAGGTTTCTCCCTATGCATGGAAAAGCCCCTTTGTACCCGATTTCCGAAAGGAGTGTCGGCACAAAATCCATCTGGGAACAAACGGCATCGAAAACCGTGTCGCAACGGCTTCCGTTCAGCAGCAACGCGGGAATGTGGAACATCCTGAATGGACGATCGGCTTGGGAATAGACCTCTCCATGATCCGCAATACGCAACACCAGCGTGTTTTCATATTCCGGCAAAGTCTTCAATTGGTTCATGAAAATGCCACAAGCGTAGTCAGCATAATAATAGGATGCTTTTAAATCCTGGAAACCAGCCACTTCTGGATGTGATTTTGCAAATTCTTCCGGAATGTCGTATGGGATATGGTTACTCATGGTCAGGATGACCGTGAGATGGGGCTGCTTCGCTTCCTTGATTTTTTGGAAGGCAAAGTCAAAGAGGTCCTCATCGCAGACGCCCCAATCGTTTTTCAGTCTCCATGTGTCGAAATCCTCCACGCCGTAAATGTGTTGGAAGTTGCCTTGGCGCACATAGTCGCGCATATCATCATAGTCAAGGTTACCCCCATGTATGAAATAGGTTTCGTAGCCCTCCTGCCTTACGGCATCGGCGATAGTGAAGAAGGCATGTGCCTCCCTGCGACGGATGAGCGAGCTGCCTATGACCGACGGGAAGCCCGACATCACCGACACGATGCCATGCTGGGTACGTGGACCATTTGAAAAACAATTGGTAAACAACACACCTTCCTTGCAGATGGAATCAAAATACGGAGAATACGAACGCTCATCTTGGCCGATAACACCCGTCAACGTGGCACTGAAGCTTTCACTGATGATAATGACAATGTTTTTGGGCGCTTCCAACGTATCGGGGTCGTTGAACTTGCGCAAAGTGGGGGCTATCGAACTCACTAATGTTTCCTCTTCCGAGCAGATGAAGTGCTGGTTCTTCGCCATGTCTTCCTGCACTTTTTGGTCTTCAAAAGGGAACATGTCGCCATGCGTTTTATGGACGATGCTGTACGTCTTGACCAAAGTATACGCGCCATTGCTTGCGGCTTGGTTCAGCATGACCCGTGAGGAGAATGTGGTGAGTCTCCAGAAAGGAGGGCCGTAATACAAGAAGGAGAACACGCCAAAAGTCACTAACACGGCAGCGATGGTTTGCCCGATTTTTTCTCTCATCCTTGCTTCTTTGAAAAGCCTTTCCAAAAACAGCCAAACCAAAACTATACCCAAGATGCAGCCTAAGATGATCCACAGCAATGGATAGCTCTTCCATATCATCACGAAATTATCCCAAGGGTTCTCTTCGAAAAGCCGCACCAAATTGTAACTCAAGCGAGTATTGTAGTAACCATAGTAAAATATATCCACCACATTGATGGCCATTACAGATAGCAAGGCTAATGTCAGGCCGGTGGTCAGGACTTTTTTCCCTGCTTTTTCACTGAGGAGAGCCACCAACATTCCTAACAAGAAACAAACGATGATGCAACATGACATCACGCTTGAATCGATGATGATGCCAATCCCCAAGGCTTTCAGAATGTCCATGAAGCGCATTCCTGCTTCATGATGGACACAAATGAAAATAACGCGCAACATGGAAAGTGCGCACATGCTGATGCCAAAATAGCCCAACAAGCGTTTGTAAAGCGCAGTCCTCATTCTTATTTCAATTATGCTTCCGCTTGGAACAAGGTGATGATGTTCAGAATCACCTCTGAGGCCTTCATCATGCTTTCGAGCGGCACATATTCGAGCTTGCCGTGGAAGTTGTGTCCTCCCGCGAAGATGTTGGGACAGGGCAAGCCCATGAAGGAGAGGTTGGCGCCATCGGTGCCGCCACGGATGGGTTGCACTTTCGGCTTGATATTGGCCATCTCCATGGCTTTAATCGCTCTTTCCACAATGAAGAAATGCGGCTCCACCTCTTGACGCATGTTGTAGTATTGGTGCTTCAACTCCAACTTCACAACATCACCATATTTCTTGTTGAGGAACTCCACAACTGCAGTGATTAAAGCCTTCTTTTCCTCGAACTTGGCTCTATCGTGGTCACGGATGATGTACGACATTGTGGTTTCTTCAACGGTTCCGTTGATTTCAGTGAGGTGGAAGAAGCCTTCGTAGCCTTGCGTGAAGCGCGGACGTTGCTCCACGGGCAACATCTCGTTGAGTTCCATGGCGATAAGCATGGAGTTCACCATCTTGTCCTTGCCATAGCCGGGATGGATGTTGCTGCCTTGGACGTGGATTTTCGCCCCAGCAGCGTTGAAGTTCTCATACTCCAACTCGCCGATTTCGCCGCCGTCCATGGTGTAAGCGTATTTGGCGCCGAATTTCTTCACGTCAAACTTCACCACACCGCGACCAATTTCCTCGTCAGGAGTGAAGCCGATCTTGATCTCGCCATGCTTGAAGTCGGGATGCTCCATCATATATTGGGCAGCATACATGATTTCGGCCACGCCAGCCTTGTCGTCGGCGCCGAGCAGCGTCGTGCCGTCGGTGGTGATCATCGTTTGGCCTTTGTATTGCTGCATCTCGGGAAACTCCGACACGCGCAGGACGATGTTCTTTTCCTTGTTCAAGACGATGTCGTTGCCGTCGTAGTTCGGGATGATTTGCGGCTTGATGTTGGCACCCGAAGCATCCGGCGAGGTGTCGACGTGGGCGATAAAGCCGATGGCGGGGATGTCCCTATCTACATTTGAAGGTATGGTAGCCATCACATAGCCATATTCATCAAGTGTGGCCTCGATGCCCATGGCTTGCAGTTCGTCACGAAGCATACCCAAAAGATTGAGCTGCTTGGCGGTGCTGGGTTGCGATTCAGAATTTTCGTCGGAGGTGGTCTCCACCGCGACGTATCTCAAGAATTTGTCTAATAGTTTTTCCATGTTTGTGCTGTTTTAATGTGGCACAAAAATAGAAATTTTTTCCATGCGGATTACAAATCCGCTTTTCAAAAGTCGGGGATTGCAAATCCCCGACAGCATCCATGGTCAACGCTTCTCGGCGTGTTTTCTTGCTCTATGACGGTCTTTGGCCCACAAACCGTACACCTCGCTTACGTTGCCAGCCGTGGTGAAGGCGTTGATTTCGTTCTTGCCGAGGAATTCCATCAACTTCGAGAACTCGTCGTTGGTAAGCAGCGACTCCAATTCAATCGACTTTTCGTTGGTATAGCCGCCGATGACTTCATAGAGCGTACAACCACGGTGAAGTTCGTCGATGATGTAATGGCGGATGCGGTCGTAGTCCTTTGAGACGATACAAACGCGTTTACGCTGGTTGAGGTTGGCAGTGAACATATTGACCACCATGCCATTGATCCATGTGGCGATGAGGCCGATGACGACCATCTGGAAGGGGTTGATGGCGAAAGCCGTGAGGCAGATGATGGCACCCGCCACGCTCACCGACTTACCCATGTCGAAGTGCAAATATTTATTGACGATCTTGGCCAAGATGTCGAGACCGCCCGTGGAAGCGTTGATAGAGAACATCAGCGTTTGGGCCGCGCTGAGGATAATCACGCAGCAAAGCAGGTCGAACCAAGGGTTGCCCATCACCGAGAAGGCTTGGTCGGGAGCAACACCCATATTCACAAGGTAATCATTGGGAGTGGCGAAGTTTTGCCAGGGGTAAAGCCATTCACAAAACTTAGTCATAGGACCGAGAATCAAGGCGCAATAAACCGTTTTAAGTCCAAATTCTTTACCAACGAGGATATAGGCAAGGATCAACAAGATCGCGTTGATGACGGTAATCATCGTAGGAAGGCCAATGTTGATGCCCATGCCGTTGAAAATGTTGGTCAGCACGATGGAGAGACCCGAGATGGAGCCCACAATCAGTTTGCTGGGAACGAGGAAATAATACACGCAGACGCCCGTCATAAACATGCCGAAAGTCATAATCAGCAACTCGACCCAGAACTTTTTGGAAGCCAAAGCGCCACCAATTTCCTTCATTATGTCGTTAAAGCTTTTCATAAATTATTGATTTTAAAATTCTTAATACAATTTTTACCTTTGATTTTTGCGGCTGCAAAGGTCGGAAAAGTTTTTCAAATAATCGCTATGGTCTCAAAGAATAATTGTAATTTTGCTTCATCCTATGAAAACCCAATTTATGGACACCTATATCATCAGAAAACAAATACACCGCTTGCCAGGAAAAGTCATCCATAACATCCCCATTCCTCAGCCCGAAGTGGTGGAAGGCCATGCATCGCGAAAACAGGTAGGCAAGATTTGCCGTCAATGCGGATATAAGCAAGTGCTGGTGGTTACCGACAAGACATTGAGCCAACTCGGCTACGAGCAAGCTATCACCCAATCGTTGAATGAGGCAGGTGTCAACTACAGCATATTCAACAAAATCAATTCAGAGCCAACCATAGCCATCATAGAAGCAGCACGCAAAGCGGCCCTTGAAAGCCAGGCCGAGTGTATCGTCGCCCTTGGTGGCGGGTCGGTGATGGACACCTGCAAGATGGTAGCTGCTGGAGTGAAAATACCGCACCTCAAGATCAAGACACTGTTATTGAAATTTCTACCCGTTCCCGACCAGACTTTGCCTATCATCGCCGTGCCCTCCACGGCTGGCACAGGCGCAGAAGTCACTGTAGGCGCAGTGGTAACCAACTCTCGCGGGACAAAAAGCTCCACGGTGCTGATAGGCCTCAATGTCACACATGTGATTCTCGACAGCGAACTTACCATCCACGCACCCCAACAGGTGACGGCAGCCTGCGGCATGGACGCACTCAGCCACTGCATCGAAGGTGCAGTGAGCGATGTGGAGGTGGAAGAATCTGATGCGAGACTTTCCGAAGAAGGAGTAAGCCTGATTCTGCAGCACCTTCCCACCGTCATGAAGGATCCAGAAAACATTGAGGCACGTTTGGGAATGTGCAGGGCGGCCATGTACGGCGGCCATGCCATCAACACCCAACTGGCCGGCTATGTTCACGCCTTTGCCCATAGCATCGGCGCCAAATACCATATCCCTCATGGGCAGGCCATCTCCCTGATGCTCTTGCCCGTGTTGGAATACCAGAAAGACACATGCCTTGCAAAGTACGCCATGCTGGCACGTTATTGCAATATTGTGGATGACCAAACCAGCGATGCCGAGGCCGCCGACCTTTTCCTTCAGGCCATCAGGCAACTTATGGCACAATGCGGTATGGACATGCTTGTTTCTCCCGTCAAAGCCTGCGACCATGAAGTCCTGACCCGTATGATTGTCAAGGATTCTATCAATTATTCCGCGCCTTTCACCTTCAGCAACAACGATATAGAGCAGGTTCTTAATACCATCACTCCAAAAGAATAACACACAATTATGAACTATACAGAAAACGACATTTGCAATATCGTAGCGGAACAACGGAAGTTTTTCCGTACAGGTACCACACTCCCCGTAAAATGGCGGCTACAGCAGCTCAAGAAACTGAAAGCTGCCGTCATCGCACACGAGATAGAGTTTGAAGATGCCTTGGCCAAAGACTTGGGAAGGAGCAAAGTCGAAGCTTATCTCTGCGATATCGGACCTATTATCGTGGAAATCAACGAGATGCTTCGCGGTTTGAGACGATGGTCGCGTCCCGAGCGGCATTTCAGCGGCTTCATGTGCTTTCCCAGCATGGTCACCAAGGTGTACAAGATGCCATACGGCGTGTCGTTAGTCATCAGTCCGTTCAACTTCCCTATCTTACTCACTATCGGTGTGGTGGCTGCCGCCATGGCGGGAGGCAACACTGTAGTCGTCAAGTCAAGTTCCAAGTCGGCGGCAAGCACAGCGGTGCTCAAGAAGTTCTTTGCCAAGGTGTTCCATCCTGAATACGTCACCTTGATTGATGGAGGACATGATGTGGCGGACATGTGTTTGGCGCAGCGTTTCGATAAGATTTTCTATACCGGCTCGCCCACCGTGGGCAAACATGTGTTGTCCGAAGCCGCCAAAAACCTCACTCCCGTGGCCCTGGAACTCGGTGGCGAGACGGGCAACTGGTGCGTGGTGCGCAAAGATGCCGACCTAAAAGACGCCGCTCGCAAAATCGCATTCTTCAAATTGTGCAACGCTGGACAGATTTGCATCAATATCAACCAGATAGCTGTGGCGGAAGAGGTTGCAGAACCTTTCTTGCAAGAACTCAAGCAAGCCTTCATCAAACAGATTGGCGAACAACCTGTGAGCAATCCCGAATATCCTAAACTCATCACGGAGGGGGCTTATGATAAATGCGCCAAACTTGCTGAAGAGTATCGCAATCGCATCGTGTTTGGTGGTGTAGGGGATAAGGATATACGCCGCTATGCGCCTACCTTGATTTATCCCGTGGACATCAACGAACATATCGTGCAACACGAGCTTTTCTGCCCTTTGCTACCCGTTGTTCCATTCAAAGACGCAGAAGTCGACTCCCTGATGGAAACCATCGCCGACCGTGAGCATCCTTTGGCTATGTATCTGTTTACCAAAGACATGAAATGGGCCAACCGTGTCATGCAAACCCAGCAATACGGCGGTGGTTGCATCAACGAGGTATGCATCCACATGATGGTGAAAGGCGTTCCTTTCAATGGCACAGGCCATTCCGGCATGGGTGCCTACCACGGTGAGTGGGGCTTCCGTGAGTTCACACATCCGCAAACGGTGCTCAAAGGGAAAACGAGGTTCAATCTGCCCTTGCGCGAGCATCCATACGGAGGTGAGGTTGGAGAAAAGAAGTTGAAGATTTTGAGACTATTTGAGCGATGACCCTCCTTGACTGGCTACCGATAACAAAAAAAGAAACCGACCTGCGCGGTTGGGACGAAGTGGACATCGTCTTCGTCACCGGCGATGCCTACGTCGACCATCCTGCCTTTGGTGCGGCGGTCATCGGAAGGGTGTTGGAGCATAATGGCTTCCGTGTGGCACTTATCCCACAGCCCAACTGGCGCGACGACCTGCGCGACTTCAAGAAATTCGGCAAACCGAGGCTATATTTTGGTGTGTCGGCAGGCTGCATGGACTCGATGGTGAACCACTACACCGCCAACAAACGTCTGCGCAGCAACGATGCCTACACCCCGGGCGGCGAGGCGGGCTTCCGCCCCGACCGTGCCACGGTGGTCTACTGCAACATCCTCAAGCAACTCTACCCCGACGTGCCCATCGTCGTGGGCGGCATCGAGGCATCGCTGCGAAGGGTGACACACTACGACTATTGGGACGACTGCCTGAAGCCCAGCATTTTGGTCGACTGCAAGGCCGACATCGGTGTCTACGGCATGGGGGAACTCACCATGGTGGAAATTGCTAAAGCCATTCAAAACGGCAAAAAAGTCAGCGAACTGACCGACATCCAGCAGACCTTCTTCTTACAGGACAAAAAACAGCCGATTCCCGACTTTGAAGGCGAAACCATTGAACTTGTTTCGCACGAAGTCTGCCTTAAGGACAAGAAAAAATATGCCTCTAACTTCCGTCATATCGAGGAAGAGTCGAACAAAAAACATGCGGCAAGACTGATACAAGAAGTTGGTAACCAGCGACTTATCATCAACCCACCATTACCGACTTTCACCACCGAACAAATCGACGCTTCCTTTGACTTGCCTTACACTCGTCTGCCACATCCGAAATATGCCAAACGTGGCGTCATCCCTGCCTACGAGATGATTCGTCACTCGGTGAACCTGCATCGCGGCTGCTTTGGCGGCTGCGCCTTCTGCACCATCTCGGCCCACCAGGGCAAGTTTGTGGCTTCGCGCAGCAAGGAATCCATCATGCGTGAGGTGGAGAAAGTCGTTGAAATGGAAGACTTCAAAGGCTATATCAGCGACCTAGGTGGTCCGTCGGCCAATATGTACCGCATGAAGGGCAAGGACGAACGTCTCTGCGAGAAATGCGCCCGACCCACTTGTCTGCAACCCAGCGTCTGTAAGAACCTCAACACCGACCACCATCCGCTCATTGAAATTTATCAAGAGGTAGACAAGAACCCGAAAGTCAAGAAAGCTACCATCGGATCGGGCATCCGCTACGACCTATTTCTGCACGACAGCACCCCCGAGGAAAACAAGGCCATGGGCTACGACGAGTATTTCCGACAATTGGTCACTCGCCACGTCAGTGGGCGATTGAAGGTGGCCCCCGAGCACACCAGCAATGCCGTCCTCAAGCTCATGCGCAAGCCCAAGTTCGACATGTTCGTCAAGCTGAAGAAGAAATTCGACCAAATCAATGAGAAGGAACATCTCAACCAGCAGCTCATCCCCTACTTCATCTCCTCGCATCCCGACTGCTACCTTGAAGACATGGCCGACCTTGCCGTGAGGACCAAGGAGTTAGGCTATCATCTGGAGCAAGTGCAAGACTTCACTCCGACACCCATGACCTTGGCCACGGAAATCTACTACTCAGGTTACGACCCGTACACCTTAGAGCCCGTCTTTTGCGCCAAAACCAAAGAGGAAAAACTCGCCCAACAGCGCTTCTTCTTCTGGTACAAGCCTGAAAACCGCGAATGGGTGAAGAATGCTTTGCGCCGCATTGGCCGTGCGGATTGGATTAAACGGCTTTATAAATAAAAATTTCACTACTTTTGCAGCAAATTTCTAAACAAATAACATTCCATCATGAAGAGACATCTCATCGGAGTCATCGTGCTCTTTGCCGCCTTCGCTTTAGCTAGCTGCGGCAACAACAACCAAAAGAATGAAGAGGCTGAAAGCCAAGCCACTGAAACCGTCACCGAGAAAATCCAACTCCCCAACCGCATGCTCATCATCGTCGACCCGCAAATCGACTTCACCACGGGCAGCTTGGCCACCAAAAACGGTCCCGCAGCCATGGAAAACCTCGCCAAGAAATTGAGCGAAGGCGCTTGGAAGAACTATGGCTGGATCATCGTCACACAAGACGCCCACCCGGCCAACCACTGCTCGTTCGTGGAGCAAGGTGGCGTGTTCCCGCCCCACTGCGTGCAAGGCACCGAAGGCATGAACGTCTACCCCGCCCTCCAAGAAGTGCTGACGGCCATCACGCCCAACATCCCGAACATCCATTACATGCAAAAGGGTGACCTCGCAGAAAAAGAGGAGTTCAGCATTTTCCAAAACGAACGTAGCGGAGCCAAGCTTCGTGACGTCATCGAACAAGAGAAGTTTGAAGGCATTGACGTGTGCGGCATTGCAACGGACTACTGCGTCTACGAGACCACCAAAGACTTGATGGGATTCTATCCCGCCAAGCAGATCCGCATCGTCACCAACTGCCTCGCCGCCGTCGACGACAACGACACCAAACTCGCCGACCTGATGAAGGAGAATGGTATCCAAGGCATTGAGTTCTAATCTTTTTGACGCGAGACTTCGAGACGCGAGACTTCGAGACGTTGGTCTTGTCCCGTGTCCCGTAGTCCCGCGTCCCGCGTCAAAAGAAATATGAGCAAATTCAAATCATTCCTACAACGCAAGGGCGTCGACATGACCTGGAAGGCCTATTTTGTCGACGCTCTTGGCGCTATGGCGCTGGGCTTGTTCGCCTCGCTGCTCATCGGCACCATCTTCCAGACTTTGGGCGACAAGACGGGCATTGAGGCCTTCGTCACCATAGCGAAATACGCCAAAGCCGCCACGGGTGCCGCCATCGCAGTGGCCATCGCCTACACCCTGGGCTGCAAGGGCTTAGTGCTGTTCAGCGCCATCGCCGTGGGTATCGCCGGCAACGAGTTGGGCGGGCCTATGGGCGCCTACGTCGCCGTGATCGTCGCCATCGAACTGGGCAAGATGGTCTACAAGGAGACCCAAGTCGACATCCTCGTCACCCCGGCCGTCGTCATCATCAGCGGCGTGCTGATGGCCTACGCAGTCGGAGCACCCATCCAAAAGGTGATGACCGCCCTCGGCACCTTCATCGAAAACGCCACCATGATGCAGCCCTTCCTCATGGGCATCGTCGTCTCAGTGGTCATCGGCATGGTTTTGACGCTGCCCATCAGCTCGGCAGCCATCTGCCTCGCCATCGGCTTGGGCGGCATCGCAGGAGGCGCAGCCACGGCCGGCTGCTGCGCCCAGATGATCGGCTTCGCCATCCTGAGCTTCAAGGAAAACCGCTGGGGCGGACTCATCGCACAAGGTCTCGGCACCTCCATGTTGCAGATGGGTAATATCGTGAAGAACCCCAAGATTTGGATTCCCGTCCTGCTCACTTCCGCCATCACCGGCCCTATTTCCACTTGTGTTTTCCATTTGGAAAACATTCCCATCGGCTCCGGCATGGGTACCTGCGGCCTCGTCGGGCCTATCGGCATCTATACGGCCATGCCCGAAGGCGGCGCCAACATGTGGATCGGCATGTTGCTGGTCTGCTTCGTGCTACCTGCCGTGCTGACCTGGCTCTTCGGCCTCGTCTTCCGCAAGACAGGTTGGATTAAGGAAGGCGACCTCAAAATCGACTGCTGATGCCGAAGCAACCTGCCAAGCCGCTCACACCCGACCAAGTGTTGGACAAAATGGCCAAATACTGCGCCTATCAGGAACGTTGTGTGAAAGATGTCCGCGATAAGTTGAAGACTTTCGACATTCCACAAGAGGACAAGACAAAAATCCTTGACTATCTGCTGGATAACCGTTTCGCCAACGACGAGAGGTATGCCAAGGCTTTCGTCCGCGGCAAGGTCAACCAAAGCGGCTGGGGCATAAACAAGATCCGTTTCCATCTCATCCAAAAAGGCATCGATAAAGACATCATTGACGAAGCCCTGGGACAAACCGACGAGGAAGCCTACCGCCAACGACTCATTGAAATCCTGAAAACGAAAGCCAAGACTATAAAAGCGGCGTCCGACTTTGAGAAAAAACGCAAATTAGCCGCTTACGCCATGCAGAAAGGTTTTGAAGGCTCGCTGGTTTGGGAGACACTGAAGGATTTGACAATTTGACATGTTTTCGTATCTTTGCCGCAAATTTTGAATACACCCAATGAAATTCCCAAAACGCCTGATAACGCAAACGCCTGAGTGCCTGACTGAACCCATCGGACAGGTGCTCAATGTCATTATCTCGACGTTGTTCGCGTTGGTGTTTCTGACGGCATACGTCCCGTTCTCGGAAACTGCATGGTTCCAAGTGGGAAGAGGACACTATTTCTTCATCACCGCCGCTTTTGTAGGCGCTGGCACCATGTTCTTGGTACTCAGCAGATTGTTGATGAATTGGGTCATCCGAAAGAGCCGGCATTTCCCCTTTTGGCTCTATCTCCTGTGGCTTTTCCTCGAAATCATGATCATCGCGGTGTGTCATACCCTCATCTCCTATTTTGAGATTAAGACCACAGACCATAGTTTCGGCTATCTCTATGCCAAAAGCGTTCTCATCACCTTCATCGCATTGGGAGTCCCCTATACCGTCACCATTTTATCCATCTTGCTGAAAGACACACGACAACGCCTCATGCTCACCAAGAGCGACACGGTGGAATCGGACAATGAAGTGATGCCCGAGCACACCGAGATCATCAACCTGATGGACAACAACGGCAACTTGAAGTTGTCCGTCAAGCTCGACAACCTCTACTACATCAAGGCGGAGGACAATTATATCAATGTCTTCTATCAACGCAGCGGTGCTATTGCGAGCTACATGTTGCGTTGCAAGATGCAGACCATCGCCGACAACTGCGTGGATTCCAGCAGTTTGATGCGCTGCCACCGTTCCTATATCGTCAACATCAAGAAGGTGAGCGTGCTGCACAACGAAGCCGACGGCTTCGTCATTGACTTTGAGCGCGAAGGATTGGATTCCATCCCTGTTTCGAAGACATACTCGGCGAAAGTTTTGGAAGCTTTTAATAAGAAATAAATGAAAAGCCCCGCCCATCGGCGAGGCTTTTCTTCTGCTATCGTTTTCAATAAAATTCAAAATTGCCTTCTTGACGCAGCCATAGATCCCTTGCTCCGAACAAACCAGCGCAGGGATGACATGGCTGCTGCGATCTCGCGTCCCAAAGTCCTCAGTCCCACATCCGTTTAGCAATTCATGCCGCCACAGCAGTGGATGACCTGACCTGTGACATACGAGCTGAGGTCGGAGGCGAGGAAGAGGGCCACATTGGCCACATCCTCGGGCGTGCCACCGCGACGCAGCGGGATAAGGCTTTCCCATTGTTTGCGGACGTCCTCGGGCAGGGCGTTGGTCATGGCGGTGATGATGAAGCCAGGAGCGATGGCGTTGTGACGGATGTTGCGCACACCCATCTCCTTGGCAGCGCTCTTCGTGAAGCCGATGATACCGGCCTTCGAAGCGCTATAGTTGCACTGGTTGGCATTGCCCGAAACGCCCACCACCGAGCTCATATTGATGACGCTGCCGCCGTTCTGCTTCCACATGACGGGCTGCACCGCCTTGGTGAAGTTGAACACCGACTTGAGGTTGACGTTGATGACGGCATCCCACTGCTCCTCGGTCATACGTTTCAGCGCTGTGTCCTTGGTGATACCCGCATTATTGACGAGGATGTCGATGCGGCCAAAGTCTTTGACGATTTCGTCGACGACCTGGTGCGTCTCCTCGAAGTTGGCGGCGTTGGAGGCGTAAGCCTTGACTTTCACGCCAAGGGCTGCCAGTTCCTTTTCCGTTTCCATGACGACATCGTTAAGTGCGATATCGGTGAAGGCGATGTTGCAGCCTTCCTGGGCAAAACGCAGGGCGATGGCCTTGCCGATGCCACGACCGGCTCCCGTAATCAGAGCCACTTTATTTTCCAAGAGGTTCATATTCAGTTTGTTTTAGTGTTTTAATTGGCTGCAGGACTTCGAGTCGCGCAGACTCGCAGTCTCGTAGCCCCTTTTTATTTCTTTGTGTGTTTTTCTATCAGTGCATACAAATCACTGACGGTCTGAATTTTCTTTGTTTCGCTCTCTTCGAATTTCACGTTGAACTCTCGTTCAAGCATCAGCGCCACTTCGACGACATCCAAAGAGTCGGCACCCAAATCGTTGTTAAGGTTTTTCTCGGGCGTGATTTCATTCTCGTCGAGATTGAGCTTCTGCGCTATCAGCGCCCGCGTTTTTTCTTGTTTGGTAGCCATGGTGCAAAGATATTACTTTTTTCTTGTGTCAGGAAGGAGGGCAAAAGAAAGTTCTCCCTTCACGCACATCTTGCCGTCAACGCTGAGTACGGCGGAGCAGATGTAGATGTTGGCACGGTGGTAGGTCAACGTGGCTTCCACTTCTACGGTGTCGCCAGGCTTGACGCTGTTTTTGAAGCGCACCTTGTCGATGCCAGTGTAGAAGGTCAGCTTGCCGATGAGGTCGTCCTTCATCAACAGGGCACAACTTTGGGCCATGATTTCGCAAAGGATAACACCCGGCACTACGGGTTCGCCCGGGAAATGGCCTTGCAGGAAGAACTCCTCGCCCGTCACGTGGTACTTGGAATGGGCCACATGGTTCTCGTCGAGGGTCATCTCGTCGACCAAGAGCATAGGCTCGCGGTGCGGGAGATACTGTTTGATTTCGTCTCTGTTCATTGTATGTTGTTTAATTGTTGATTGTTTAATCGTTGAATTGTTTTGTCACAAAACCTACAAAACCCTCAAAACCATTTCTCATGTTGGGAAAGCAAGCCAACCGGCTGCTTTCCGGCGACGCACGGTTGTGCAGTCGCCACACGCTTTTCTTTGATGTTTTGCATTGTTTTGTATGTTTTGTGATTAGATTTTACGGATAGCTAGACAAGCATTGTGTCCGCCGAAACCCAACGAATTGGAAATGGCGATGTCCAAATCGGCCTTGACGGGCGTGTTGGGCGTGTAGTTGAGGTCACATTCCGGGTCAGGCTCGTCCAAGTTGATGGTCGGAGGGACGATGCCATTATTCAATGCCATCACGCTGATGACGAGCTCGATAGCGCCAGCAGCGCCGAGGGCGTGACCCATCTCCGACTTGGTGGAGCTGATGTGGGCCTTGTAAGCCTCGTCACCCATGGCAATCTTGATGGCGCGGGTCTCGCCGCTGTCGTTCATCGGGGTACCCGTGCCGTGGGCGTTGATATAGATGCTCTCCCCTGCCTTGAACTGGGCCTCTTCGAGAGCCTGCTTGATGGCCAGACTCTGCGTAGTGCCATCGGGACGCGGGGCGGTGCTGTGATAAGCGTCGCACGAATTGCCGTAACCGCAAAGCTCGGCATATATCGTTGCGCCACGCTTTTTAGCGTGTTCGTACTCTTCGAGCAGGACGATGCCCGAGCCTTCGGCGATGACGAAACCAGCACGGTTCTTGTTGAACGGCAGAGATGCATATTGCGGGTTTTCTGACTTCGTGAGTGCCTTGCAGTTGGCAAAGCCACCAATGGACACCGGGTTGATGCCAGCCTCCGAACCGCCCGAGATGATGGCGTCGGCATAGCCATGCTTGATGGCACGATAGGCCTCGCCGATGCTGTGGGTACCCGTGGCGCATGCTGTCACAATAGGCACACATGGGCCTTGGGCATTGTAACGGATGGCCACGCTACCCGAAGCCTGGTTGCCAATCATGGTGGGGATCATCATGGGCGAGATCCAACGCGCACCTTCTTCATAATAGGTCTTGACACCTTTCATAATGGTGTCGAAGCCGCCGATGCCGGAGCCTACATACACGCCCAGACGTTCGGGGCTCATCTGCAGGTCCTCATTGTCCTTCATGGCTTGATAGGCGGCAGCCAAAGTATATACGGCAAAACGGTCGTTGCGTTTGACGAAGCCCTTGTCGACACCACAAGCCTCGGGGTTGAAGTCCTTCAGCTCGGCGGCAATCTTCACGGGAAGATCGGTGGTATCAAACGATTTGATGAAGTCGATGCCGCAATAGCCCTTCATCAGGTTATCCCAAATGGTCGGCAGGTCGTTGCCAATCGGTGAGACGGCACCCATGCCAGTGATTACTACTCTTCTATTTTCCATATTGTGTTTGTTCTTTTATTCATTAAAACTCCCAGTCCCAAAGGCAAGCGGCAGACACAAATCCTGCGCCAAAGGCACTCATGATGATTTTGTCACCTTCTTTGATCTTACCTGCTTTCAACATCTCATCAAGCATAATCGGGATGCTGGCCGATGAGGTGTTGCCATACTTCTCGATGACGGTCGGATACTTCTCCTCCGGACCACCAACGATATGGCGGATGCCCTCGATGATGCGTTTGTTGGCCTGATGGAGCATGAACCATGTGATATCTTCGTGGGTCAGATGATTGTGATCCAACACATTCTGGATATCTTTAGCCGATTCGGTGACAGCGGTCTTGAACAGTTCCTTGCCTTTCATCACCAAGGGTTGGCCTTTGACATAGTGTTGTTCGAATGGCGTAGTCTCCATGCCACGTTCGTAATACAACACATCGCGGTCGCTGATCATGGTGAGCTTCACGTCTTTGAAGGCATTGCCTTCGGTGAGCACCACAGCACCAGCGCCATCGCCAAACAACACGCTGCAATCTCTTTCGTGCCAGTTACAATATTTCGTGGGTTCTTCAGCGCACACAATCAGTATATTCTTGGCATGGCCAGCCTTGATCATGCTATCAGCCAGCATCAGGGCGTTGACAAAACCTGCGCAAGCAACATTGATGTCGAGACCGGCACAGGTGACGCCAATTCGTTTTTGGATGATACAACTCAATCCTGGAGTGACGTGTTGGTTTGCCACATTAGAGACCAAGAGGAAGTCTATCTGGTCGGGACGCAAGCCCGAAGCCTTGATGGCTTTGACAGCAGCATCAACGGCTATGTCGTATAAAGATTCAGTTGATAATAGGTGTCGTTCCTGGATGCCCGTTCTGGTCGTAATCCAATTGTCGTTGGTGTCCAAAAATGTCGCCAAGTCATCGTTGGTGACGGTGAGGGACGGCAACGCACTTCCAGTTCCAATAATTTTCATTTTGTTTTCGATTAAAATAAGAACTCGTTTTCGGTTTCGATTAAAACGGTGCAAAATTACCGCTTCGACCCATGCCACGGGAAAAATGTGTCCAAAACGGGGCTTTTGTGGCGAAAATCGGCTATTTGTGGCGAAATTTGGGCTTTTTTGTGGCGAAAAAAACGAGAACAGGGCAATTTGTTTTGGCATTTTTGTCTAATTTTGGGGGCGAAAATAATCCGTTTTTAGAACACAATATCTCATGTCGTATGAAAAAGATTAGACTCTTCTCTCCTTCCCGAATAGCTATATTATGCATTGTTCTTCTTTCTATCATGGTTCCCTCCCAAGCACAAACCTTCATCGGGACGGCTGGAGATGGGCTCTGGTCGAATACGAACAATTGGCTCGATGGCGTGAAACCCGATGGGATGTTTTCCGAGGCGACCATTTCAGCCGACGTCATCATTGACGAAGACATAAGCATCGGAACGCTCACCAATGCTGGTAATTACTCTCTCACCATCCTATCAGGGAAGACACTGATTGTGAATGTTGCCATTTACTGGGACGGCAACGACTTTATTCTTGAAGACAACGCCGAACTGGTTTACCGTGAGCCAATACACGTCCTATTAAAAAAGAAAATCAACGCCTACCATGCAGACAACCATATATGGAATCTGATCGCCTCACCGGTGAGCGAAGACATACAACCTTCAACCGAAAACGGTTTTCTCACCGAACCCGAAACGGGCTATGCGCTGTATTCCTTTAATGAAAACGCGGCAATTTGGACCAACTACAAAGAGTCTCCATTCGCGATCGAGCACGGAAAAGGTTACTTGTATGCCAACGCTTTGGACACCACCTTGCTATTTGAGGGAACCACGGTTGGATATAGTGCAGAAACCACCCTACCCTATCATGAGGAGAACGGGGCGCTTGCAGGCTGCAATTTCATAGGCAACCCCTTGCCTTGTTATGCTTTCCTCAACCGAAGCTATTATGTTCTGAGCGAAGAAAGCAACTCGCTGATTGCGGTGGCCAATTCTGCGACCAAAAGCATAGCACCATGCACTGGTATTTTAGTTGATTCAAACGGTCCTGAAGACAACAAGGTCAATTTCAGCTACATGCCGTTTTTCCAATATCTAGGTTCTCAAGGATATATCGAAATCACGGCGGCCAAATCCAATGCGCCTACCCTGGTACTCGACCAGGCACTACTTAGTTTCAACCCCGAGGATGACTTGGCCAAATATGCCCTGTTTGAAAACTCGCCCAAAGTTTATTTCACCAAAGACGGCAAAGACTTGGCAATTCTCAGCATCGACAGTGTAGATGTTCAGCCCCTCAAATTCAAAGCCTTCGAAAACGGCACCTATACCCTGCATTTTGAACTCAAACAATTGAGCCCAATTTACCTACATCTCATCGACAACATAACCGGGGCCAACATCGACCTGCTGACCACACCCAATTATACCTTCAATGCCACCACCAGCGACTATGCCTCGCGTTTCAAATTGATATTCGATCCGCATTATGGCGTTGGAGAAGACGGCCCTTCGGCAGGCTCAGAGGCCTTTGCGTATTATGCGAATGGTGAAATCGTCATCAATGATGTAGAGGCGTGCCATGGCGCTTCGCTACAGATTATGGATATGATGGGACGTGTAATCATGAAGAGAGACGCGATTAATCGCGTCTCTACAAGTGGGTTGGCCAAAGGTGTTTACCTCTTACGCCTCGACATGACCAATGGCATTAGGACACAAAAGATTGTGATTCAATAAATCACATTCCACCCATGCCTTGAGGTGCGCTGCCTGATTCACCCTCGCCTTGGCGAGCCCTCTGCTCCAGTTCCATCTTGCCGAAACGGAAGGTCACGCCGACGGAGACGCTGCGGCTGTTGTACTTCGAATTGGAGGTGGACTGCACATTCGGGCTGAAGTTTGAATTGCCCCAACTGTTCCAGTTGAAGATATCGTTGGCGTTGACATACACTGACAACTTGCGGTCGAAGAAGTCGGCGCGAAGGCCGGCATTGATGCCATAGCGGGCGTGACTCTCGCTAAACAGCGACTGCGTGGGCGAACTGTAATAGCCCGAAGCCGTCACCTCAAGTTTGTTCCACAGTTTGGCCCAGAGATTCAGACGGAAACTGTACGACCACATATTGGATTCATAGGGTTTCCCGTTGTATTCCGTGTAAATGTAGGAATCGTAAAGGTTGGCATAGAAGCGCAGGTTAAAGAAACCACTCGGGCGATACATCACATTGGCTTCCAAGCCCGTGCTGTGGCTCTTGCCCACGTTGACGGGATAACTGTACGACACCGGACGACCGTAAAGCCAATACATGGTGCTGTCGGAAGAAACCGCTATATAACTGACTTCGTTTGACTTGCCGCGATAGTAGGCCGACAAGCCCACCGAGCCGAAGTTGTTCCAATATTTGGTCCAGCCAGCCTCGATGGAGTTGGTGAAGATGCGCTCCAAATCGGGGTTGCCGCTGCTGTAGTTGTCCTCGTGATACATCGGGAAGGCGCTCAGCTGCTCCGCCTCGGGCGCGGCAATGCGGCGCGTGTAGCTCAACTTGAAGTTATGCATCGACTTGGTGCGGTACGACAAGTGAATCGAGGGACGGACACTGAAGAAATGCTTCTTGAAATTGTATTGCGATGAATCGGGATAAGCTCCGCTCACCAATTCGCTGACGAAACGGATGCCCGGCTTCACAGTGAAACCGCCAAACTTGTGCTGCACGGTAACGAAAGCCTCGTTGTTCATGGCGCTGAAGTTTGCCTTATAAGAACGGTAAATGTCGTTGTCCCAAACATACAAGTCGCTTGTGGCTTCGGGATTGGCTACCGTGTCGGTGATGAGAAACCGCTTTTCCGGGTCGATGCCGAAAGTGTAGCCCACCGAAATCTCGCCGTTCTCGGAATAGGGACGGTTATAGACAATCTCGCCTTCCGCACCGAAAGAACTGTATTGGCTCTCCTGACGCATGATCTTGCGATAGACGTAAGGCGAAGCGAACGCTCTTGTCAGTTCGCCGCCGTTGCCGCCACCCCAGCCCATCGCGTTGGCGCTGACCGAGAGGCTGTGACCATTGTTATCAAACTTGTGCATGTAATACAGACCTCCGTTGGCGAAATAGTTGCGGTTCCAGGCATTGCTGGTTTCGAGGAAGTCGGTCGTCAAAGTGTCGGGCAAAAACTCATTGCGGAACACCGACATGCTGTTGGTGTTGCTTCCCCAATTGGGCCAGCCGCTCAACCAAATATTGATGCTGTTGGACGTATCAATCTCATAGTCAAGGCTGAAATATCCGCCCGTATTGAAACCCTTGTTGTTGTAACGCGATGTGTCGATTTCGTGACTGGCCAACATTCCCGATTCGGTAAACAGCGACTGGTCGCTGAAAGTGTTGCCCTTCCAAATGGAATAGCCACCGTTGACGTAGGCATTGATGGTCAGTTTGTCGTTCGACCAAACATATGACAACCAAGGACTTACCGATGGCCTCGTGGAACCGTTCACGCCAAAGCTGAAGAACTCATTTTTCTGGATTTTGGCATTGGTCACGATGTTGATGATGCCGTCGGCCTTGGAGCCGTAGCGGGCCGAGGGGTTGGTGATGACCTCCACACGGTCGAGACTGTTGGCGGGCAGCGTCTGGATGTAAGTCTTGAGGTTCTCTGCGGTCATGTGCGAAGGCTTGTCGTTGATCCACACCTCGACACTTGAGGTGCCGCGCAAAGTGATGTTGCCTTCCACGTCGACCTCCACGCCAGGCGCGTTCTGCAAGGCATCGGACAGTGTTCCCGTCTGGATGCTCGGGTCTTCGGCGACGTTATACATGGTCTTCTCCCCTTCCACAGCAAACATGGGCCGTTTTTCGGTGATGGTCACCTCGCTGAGTTTGGTGGAGCCTTCCTTGAGTTTCAGTTGGCCGAGGTCTTGCTTACCGTTCACGGTCAGTTCTTGCTCAAAGGTCTGGAAGCCGATAGCAGAGACGGTTAAACGATAGTCGCCATTGGGAGCCAACAATTCAAACTTACCCTTGTCGTCGGAAGCGGCACCGCTGACGAAGACACTGTCGGCCTGCCTGAACAAGCCTACATTGACGAAGGGAATGCCCTTGCCATTGGCTTCCTCGACGATGGTTCCCGTGATTTTGTTTTGGGCAAAAGCCGTAGATGAAAAAGTCAATAAAGCGATAATAAAAGGTAGAACTAGTTTTTTCATAACAAAAGAGTTTTGTAAAGTATTAACTTTGATTGGTTAGCTTTTCGTATTTGATAGCGTAATTATTATTTTTAGTGTATTAGTAAACTATCACACTGCAAAAGTACGGCTTTTTTTGATACTGTCAAGAAAAAAAGTTGATTTTTTTCGACGAGTACGTCTTGCGTGCGAAGCGAAGCAATCCAGGCATGAAGCAAATTGTTCTCTGGATTGCTTCGTCGTTCCTCCTCGCAAATCGAAGATTCGACGATGCGAAGCGAGTCAATGACGCGAAGCGACAATGTATCATTGTCGAATCAATTGCTCGCAAAAGGTCTCCAATTCCTCCTTCGACGACCATTCCCGCATGATGAAGAAACAGCCATTCTCAAGGTTGCTCATGATTTTCCATTCCTGAACTACCACGCCATCGATGGAAACGGCACCTCTTTTACCAGTGAGATGCTTGGCAAATTCACGCAATAGTTGGCCTGCTTCTGGTGTCAGCCACACGATCATCGGAACGGATCTATTGCTTGGGTATTTGCAGGGCTTGGTTACATACACCCTTTGCACTATGGGCTTGCCGCCCAAAATCGCCGAACTGATGGCCGGACCTTCTTGGGAGTTTTTTTTCATACAATAAAGCCTCACCTCCTCGAGATTGTTTTCATCTTGTCTCCAACTATGTATCGCTTCATTGCCCACTTCTATTGTCACCTTCCGCTGTTGCCCTCTCATAAGAACGCAACGACCAGGATCTAAGATTTGTAACAATTCTGAGACATCCTTTTCGGGGACGACCGTATCGGCAAAGACTTCCCAAATGGCAAGTTTCCCTTCCGTCGAATGGTCGTCAGCAGGCCGTACATACTCCACCGTACGCCACATCGGAGGCAGTTTCAGATGCGAAGCAACAATCATATAAGCCCAAACATCAAGGCCGATGAAAGCGACGATCATGGCGATGCAGAACCATTTTTGCCTCTTGTCGAAACCTGTTGTCTTGTTCGCCGCAGTTTCAGAAGCCTCAATTTGTCGAATAATTTCGTCGCAAGGCCTTGTCTTATAGCGAATTTCACTAATCCCCAAAACTATCATTCCAACAACAACTGCCAAAAATGTCAACATCATTGGCTTTCCACTATAGTTTTCGCCCACCAATGACATTAACAAGCCACAAACAAGGATGAGTCCAGTGGAATAATTCAGGACGGTAAAGACGGAAAAGAGTTTCTTGAAACTTCGAGCGGTGTGGGAAAGAACGAGCAAATCGTCGTTTTCCAATGTTTTGCGCTGGAATTTGCGAGTCAAAACAAGTTCAATGACCAAGCAAGTGAACATAAATGCGACCCAAAACAGACTTAACGAAAGATTGTTGCCAAACCACAATTTGATTCCTAATAGACCAAAAATGGCAGCCAACGGACACATTATAATGCTCCTCATCCGGTTGCGTCTGTAGAAATCCGTGCCCTGCTTGATAGACGACTTCATCAGCCTGTCATTGACGATTTCCTGTTGGTCGAATTGCTGTTTCAGTGTTTCGTATTGCGCTTTCAGCTGGTCCAGTTCGGAGAGGTTATTGTTTTCGTTGTTTTCCATGATGATTACCTTTCATTCGTTTTTCGACATTTTCACCAGTTTGTCCTTGATGCGTGCCAGCCTCACCCCCACATTGTTCGGCGTGATGCCGATGATCGCCCCGATTTCATCGTAGCTGATGCCTTCGAGCCAAAGAAGGATGAGGCTTCGGTCAATGAAGTCGAGGCGCGAGATGCGGTCGTAGAGTTCACGGATTTGGCGCGTCTTGGGGTCGTCAGCCTCGTAAGGGTCAATGTCCACCGTCAGCGGCACGGTCTCGATGCGCCGGCGTTCCTTCTTGTCCTGGTTAATGGCCGTGTTGAGCGCGACGCGATAGATCCAAGTCTGTGCGGTGCTTCGGCCCTCGTAGTTGTCGAAGCCGTTCCAAAGCCTGATGAGGATTTCCTGAAACAGGTCATCGATTTCGGCCTTGTTGCGCGAGAACATGTAGCACACCGTGTAGATGGTCCGCTTGTGCTGCCGCACCAAAAGTTCAAACTGATGTTCCTTGTCGTTGTTCATAATGCGTTTTCGTTGCAACGTTCATCATGTTAGACAACAAAGGTAGGGAATTATTACAAACTGAGAGATTTTTCTTAATTTTGCAGCCTCAAAAGATAAACACCAATATTAATATGATCACTGCTGACCAACTTAAAGACTTATGTAAGAGGATTGATGCCTTGAGGAGGTATCTTTGACGTCGACAGACGTACCATCGAAGCTCAGGAATTAGACGAAAAGACCCAGGACCCGCAGTTTTGGGCAGATGCCAAAGCCGCCGAAGCCACCATGAAGAAGGTGCGTGAAGTGAAGGGATGGCTTAACGGCTACAAGGAAGCCGAAGACGCAGGCAACGACCTCGCCGTGCTCTTCGACTTCGCCAAGGAAGGCGAGGCCACCGAGGAAGAGGTGGACGAACAATACAACGCCACCATCCAAATCGTGGAGAACCTGGAGTTCAAGAACATGCTGCGCGAGGAAGCCGACCCGATGAGCGCCGTATTGAAAATCAACGCGGGCGCAGGCGGCACCGAGGCCCAAGACTGGGCACAGATGCTCATGCGCATGTATATGCGTTACGCCGAAAACCACAAATACAAACTCACCATCTCCAACCTTCTGGAAGCCGACGAGGCCGGCATCAAGTCGGTGACGATGAAGATCGAAGGCGACTATGCCTACGGCTACCTGAAAGGCGAAAACGGCGTCCACCGCTTGGTGCGCGTCAGCCCTTACAACGCACAAGGCAAACGCATGACCTCATTCGCCTCGGTGTTCGTCACCCCGCTCGTCGACGACACGATTGAAATCGTGGTCGAGCAGTCGCGCCTGTCGTGGGACACCTTCCGCAGTGGCGGTGCCGGCGGTCAGAACGTGAACAAGGTGGAGTCGGGTGTGCGTCTGCGTTACCAATACAAAGACCCCTACACGGGCGAGGAAGAGGAAATCCTCATTGAGAACACCGAGACCCGCGACCAACCCAAGAACCGCGAGAACGCCTTGCGCCTCTTGAAGTCACAACTCTACGACCGCGAGATGCGGCACCGCATGGAGGAGCAGAACAAGATTGAGGCGGGCAAGATGAAGATTGAATGGGGCAGCCAAATCCGTAGCTATGTCTTCGACGACCGCCGTGTGAAAGACCACCGCACCAACTACCAGACCTCCGACGTGCAAGGCGTCATGGACGGCAACATCGATGCGTTCTTGAAGGCGTATCTGATGGAATTTGGAGGCAAAAAAGAATAAACTGGCACAATTATTGCAAATAAGAATTTATCACTAGATCACTAACATTAAACTTTTCAACTAATGAAAAAACTTATTCTCGCTTTCATTGCCATCGCTAGCTTTGGCTTTTCCACGGCAATGGCACAAAACACCAACACCAATCCAGCCATCACACAGTTTGTGACGCAGCATTTCCCCAACGCCACCGTTCAGATGGTGATGCCTGACGAAGACGACATCGACGTCGTGTTGAACGACTACACCAAAATCGAGTTCCGCCTCAACAACGAGTGGAAGAAAGTCGACTGCGAGCACTCCACGACCTTTACTGCCGTGCCTGCCACAATCGTCCCCGAGCAAATCACAGCCTACGTGAACGCCAATTTCCCTGGCGCCATCATCAAAAAACTGGAAAAGAAATTCAGAGGTTGGGAGATTGAGCTGAACAACGGTCTTGAGCTGAAGTTCAACAGCAATTTCAAAGTAATGGAAATCGACGACTAATCAGAAGCGACCATGAAAAAAGTTATCATCTTAGCCCTTTTTATCGGCTTCGCCCTGACCAACACGTCATGCAACAGTGACAAGAAAGCACAAGCCATCAACGAATTTGTAAGAGCTTACTTCCCTGACACCGAAGTCATTGCCAACATCAAAGACGGCCTCGATTGCGACGTCACCCTCAGCGACTACACCCAAATCGGATTCGATGGAAACCTGTTCGGCAAAATCGAATGGGACGAGGTTGACTGCCGTCACGCTTCGCTTTCCACGGCTGTGCCCGCCGCATTGGTTCCTGTCGAGATCAGCAACTATGTGAGCCGCATCCACGGAAGCCAAACCATCACGAAAATCGCCAAAGACAACCATGGTTGGGACATCGAGCTGAGCAACGGCATCGAAATCGAGTTCGACAAGCGATTCAATGTCATTGATTTCGATGATTAAGAATAGACACACCACACTTAGAAGCGGATTTGGGACACCCAAGTCCGCATTTTTTTGTTTTTTGGCCCTGAACTATCGTTATGTTTTTCAAAAACCGTAATTTTGCGGCAATAAAAACAAACACTATGATTACTTTTTTCATCGCTTTAGCCGTCTTGATTCTCGGCTACATCATCTACGGCAAATTCATCGAGAAGCTCTTTGGCGCTGATCCACAACGCACTACGCCAGCCATCACCATGGCCGATGGCGTCGACTACGTGCCAATGAAACCTTGGCGGATTTTCTTGATTCAGTTTTTGAACATCGCCGGTGTGGGTCCCATCATCGGAGCCATCATGGGAGCCCAGTTTGGCACGGCCTCGTTCCTTTGGATTGTATTGGGCAGCATCTTTGCCGGTGCCGTCCACGACTATCTCTCGGGCATGATTTCGCTGCGTGACAAAGGCGCAAGCCTGCCCGAAATCCATGGCTCCTATTTAGGCAACGGCGCCAAACAAGTGATGCGTGCCTTCACCATCATCCTGATGATTTTGGTCGGCGTAGTGTTCGTCAACACGCCCGCCACGTTGCTCAACGCGCACTTCACACCCGGCTGGAATCCTTATATCTGGATTGCCATCATATTGGCTTACTACCTGATAGCCACTTTGTTACCCATTGACAAAGTCATCGGGAAAATCTATCCCATCTTTGGCATTCTGCTTTTGGGCATGGCCGTGGCCATCTTCATCGCTTTCCTTATCTACGAACCCGAAATCCCGGAGTTGTGGAGCGGCCTGCAAAACCGTCACCCCGACGCAGCCAACAACCCCATCTTCCCGATGATGTTCATCAGCATCGCTTGCGGTGCCATCTCGGGATTCCATGCCACGCAGTCGCCGCTTATGGCCCGTTGCATGGTCAATGAGAAGCAAGGCCGCCCGATTTTCTATGGTGCTATGATCACCGAAGGCGTGGTTGCCTTGATTTGGGCTGCTGCCGCCGCCTATTTCTTCGGCCCCGACAGCGTGGTCGACGTCACAGGCAAGAGTGGTGCCGCCATCGTGGGTGTCATCGCCAACACTTGGTTCACGCCCGCTATCGCCGTCATCACCATCTTGGGTGTCATCAGCGCGGCAGTCACCTCAGGCGACACGGCCCTGCGCTCGGCCCGACTCATCATCGCCGACTTCATGCACTACGACCAGAAGCCCATCAAGAACCGCTTGATTGTGGCCATCCCAATGTTCGTCGTCACCGCTGCCATTTTGGTCTACAGCATCTCCGACAAAAACGGCTTCCAACTCATTTGGCGCTATTTCGCTTGGGCCAACCAGGTTTTGGCCACCGTAACGCTTTGGGCCATATCGGTCTATATCGCCAAAAACAAAGGCAAGATGTGGTATCTTGTGACCCTCATCCCTGCCCTTTTCATGACGATGGTCACCGGCTCGTTCCTCTTCGTAGCCAAAGCCGCCGACGGTGGATTAGGTTCCATCCTGCCGCGTCCTATTGGATTTGGCATCGGCGCCGCCATCACGATATTGGGACTAGTGCTGTTTGCGAGGTTCTTAAAGAGAAACAGAGCAATGGCGTAAAACCGATTGCAAAAACAATGCCCGACTGGAGATTTCCAATCGGGCATTTTTCGTTTTCAACGGTAAGGATTATTTCGTCGCCTGGGCGTAACCGGCGCGAACGGCCTGAATGTTGAGGTCGACGACTTCTTGGCCTTTCTTGCCGAAGATGTGGGCAATGGCCTCCTCGACCTTCTCCATGGAGATGCCGAGATAAGGCACCGTGGCACCCAAAAGCACCATATTGGAACGGGCCTTCAGCTGCTTGGCGATCTCGTTGGCATTGAACGAAACCACATGCTCCAGCTTGGCCAACTCAGCGTTGATCTTCTCCATGTCAGGATAGTTGCTGATGTTGATGAAGGGATCGTTGTTGGTGATCACCCAACCGTCCTTGTTCAGCCAAGGCAGGTAGCGCAGGGCTTCCATAGGCTCGGATGAGAGGATGATGTCGGCATTGCCTTCAGGGATGACATCGGCAAAAATCTCATTGTCGGAGATGCGGAGGTGCGAGAACACCGAGCCGCCGCGCTGCGACATGCCATGGATCTCGGACTGTTTCAGGTTCATGCCCATATTAAGAGCGGCATCAGAGATAATCTTGGCCACCGACACGATGCCGTCGCCACCCACGCCGCATAATACTATATCTTTTTTCATAATTACAAGATTTAAGATTTCTAATTTCAAGATTGGCTTTCAGCTCTCAGCAATCAGCTTTCAGCTAAGTTAAATCCAAGCTGATAGCTGACTGCTGATGGCTGATGGCTTATTTTTTCATGTGCTTTTTCAATTCCACGATGCAGGTGCGGTGCGGGATGATGACCGACACGCCGTTGTAGTTGACCTCTTCCTCGATGATCTTCACGTTTTCCTCGTGGTTCTTGGGCAACGGAATGATGTCGCGGATGTGCTCAGGTTCGACGCCGAGGCCTTCACAGATGCGGCGGATCTTGTTGTGTGCCGACGAAGGTTGGCCACCCGTCATGGCGGTGATGTCGTTGTCGAGGATCATGACCACGACATTGGCCTTCTCGTTGACGCAGTCCATGAGACCCGTCAGGCCGCTGTGGCCGAAGGTTCCGTCGCCGATGACAGCCACGCTCGGGAAGATACCCACCTCGCTGGCGCCTTTGGCCATGGTGATGGAGGCACCCATGCACACGGTCGTGTTGATGGCACCCATGTTGAAGCCCAAGGTATAGCAGCCGATGTCGCCGAACACCTTGCCAGCTTTATGCTTGGCCATGACTTCATTCAAGGCGTTGTAGCTGTCGACGTGCGGGCAGCCTTGGCAGAGCGCTGGAGGACGGTTGGTGACCACTTCCGGCACCTTAAACATCGTAGGCACATCCATGCCGAGAGCTTTGGCGACCTTTTCGGCGTTCAGCTCACCATCGCGGCGGATGGTCTCGTCGAGACGACCCATGACGTTCTTGCCCTTGCCGAGGAAGCCCTTGACCAGCTCCTCAACGAACGGTTGGCCATCTTCGAGGACGAGGATCTCGTCGCACTCGTCGTACAGTTTGTTAATCATATCATAAGGCAGAGGATACTGCGTGATTTTCACGACAGGATACGGGCATTTGCCATCAGGGAAGTTCTCCATGAGGTAGTTGTAGGCGATACCCGTGGTGATGATACCGATATTTTTCTTCGGGCCGTCAAAGTACTTGTTGTAGCCGGAAGTCTCCGAAGCCTCGGTGAAAGCAGGTTGCTTGTCAATGAGGTTACGATAGAGACGCTTGGCATTGGCCGGAAGCAGCACGAACGACTTGGCGTCGGCAGGCTCGGTGAGCTCATTCTGCGGACGGACGGGCTTGCGCACCACGCCGGCGCGACTGTGGGCCAGACGGGTCGGGATGCGGTAGAGCACCGGCGTACCGAGTTTCTCGCTCAGTTCATAGCCGTAATGCACCATGTCATAGGCTTCCTGTTGGTTGGAAGGTTCCAGCATGGGAATCATGGCCCAGTGACCATAGAAGCGGCTGTCTTGTTCGTCTTGCGACGAGAACATGCTCGGGTCGTCGGCCACCACGACGAGGACGCCCTTGGTGCCGATGATAGCGGCATTCATGAAGGGGTCGCCGCAAACGTTGAGACCCACGTGCTTCATGCAGGTCATGGCACGCTTGCCAGCGTAGGCCACGCCGATGGAGGCCTCAAGGGCGGTCTTCTCGTTGGCGCACCAGTTGGCAATTATGCCTTGTTCCTTGGCTTGTTTCGAGTTGATGACATACTCTGTGATTTGGGTTGAAGGCGTGCCCGGATAGCTGTTGATGGCCGAGCCGCCGGCGTCGATGAAGCCTTGTGCAATGGCCTCATCGCCTAAAAGCAATACTTTCTCCATATCGTATAATTCAATATTTAAAACTCAAAATTTAAAGATTGGACTATGGCTAAGCCATAGTCAGATTGGCACAAAGATACGGAATAAAACGATACAAACAAGAAAAAACTTTATCATCATTGCGGATTTAGTCCGCAAAGCCTGTGCATTTCCATGATTTGTTCCAAAAGTGCGTCGTCTTCATCGTCGTTCTCATGCCAGATGACATAATCGGCGAGAAGGCGCTTCCCTTCTTCGGGCCATTGCTTGGCCATTCTTGCCCTGACAGCATCCTCGTCGCAATGCTCACGTTCCATGACACGGCGCAAGCGCGTGGCTTCCGATGCCGACACCATCACGACGGCGTCAAATCGTTTTTCCAACCGCTTCTCAAACACCAGTGCCGACTCAAACAAGACATAGGGTGCATCCTGTTTTGTTATCCATTGCTCAAAGTCGACGAACAAAGCGGGATAAAGGATGCCTTCCAGGTCATGCTGGGCAGTACCATCATGAAAAATCAAATTGGCAATGTATTTCCTGTCAATTTCATTATCAGAAATGTAAAAGCCATCGCCGAAACGTTGTACCAATTGATGCCGTACTTCGGGGAGAAAATACATCCGCTTTGCGGCCTCGTCACTATTGTAAACAGGAATGTTCAGGTGTTGCTTGAACAACTCGCAGACCCATGACTTGCCGCTGCCGATATTGCCGGTGATGGCGATGCGTTTCATTGCACGATGAGATATTCCACCTTGTCGGGTTGGCTACTCAGCACCTGCACCGTCTTTGGCCACGACACCAGTTGTACATCCAACAGCGGCTGCAAGGCTTCCAATTGCCGCTTGTCAACGGTGGCTGAGAAATCATCAGCGACGACAGAAGCATAGTCTTTCATTGCAACGAGGCATTTCACCGAAAGCGTCTCGGGGAAGAACCTCAACTTAGGGTTGTCGGCCACGCGGATAGGGACTTCAATATCCTTCTCGGTGTATTTCTCCACCTCCACCGTTACCTTCACTTCCTTGGTATTGCACCGTATTTTGCCATCCAACATATCGAGGGCAACCGACTCGCTGAAGCTTTCGCTTACATTGGTCTTTGAAACGCTCTCCGTCCACACCGCCCTCACCGTGTCGATGACCTCTTCGGGGCCGTATATGGTCACCGTAGCCGGGTCAATGGTAGGGATGCCGTAAAGGTCAAACTGGCGTTGCATCTTGAGGTCGGAACGGAAAGCGACAGGCACCACCTTTGACTTCAGCGGATCCATGGTAAAATAAATTACGCCATCGTTCATGGTGATGTCGGCGGCATTGATATCCAACCTTTCTGCTACTTTTTCAGCCACATACTGGCTGCTGATCGAATAGTTGTTGCCGCTTTCCCGGTGGTAAGGCACCTCGTTCAAAGAGATGGTGACAAAGCGATTAGGCTCGCGTATCATCTTATAACGCAAGGTATGGAAGCCGTCGGTATTGAGCGACAGGTTCACAGACTGCTCGTCCGACGACACCCACTGGTCGGTGGGCACATCGACAAACCGCAGGCGAAACGACGTCTGCGTGCTATAGTCTTCCGACAACTTGACCAAGAACCACGCCGCCGTGGAGATGATCAAGAAAATGAAAAAAGTAAAGAAGGAGCGCTGGTTCTTGCGCTCCGACTTCTGCTTGATGTTATCCAGGATATCCATTATTAAGCCTGTCCAACGCGGGTACCGTCCTTGACAAGGGCGGTCTTCTCCACCTCGACTTCCATACCGGGAGCCAGTGAAATCATGACGGTGGTTTCCTTCACCTCGGTGATTTTACCATGGAAACCGCCGATGGTGACCACCTTGTCGCCCTTTTGCAGGCTATCGCGGAACTTCTGTTCTTCCTTGGCTCTCTTCGACTGCGGACGGATGAAGAACAGCCAAAACACGACGATGATGAGAAGAAGCGGGAGCATGGAGAGCCAACCGCCACCGCCGCCACCTTCTGCGCCAGCAGTGCCTTGGGCAGCATTTCCGCCATACAACAAGACTAATAATAAGTTGTTCATTGTGAGTAATTTAAAGATTTAACAATTTAAGATTTAAAGATTCAAAGATTTAAAGATTTAAAATCAATACTGGTCGGGAGTTTGCACTGTGCCTTTGATGCGCAAGATGGTTTTGGCAGGGTTAGTGTTCGACATCACCGTCAAGCTGCGGCTTTGGAAGCCATGGTGGCCTTTGCTGTCGTAAGTCACCTTGATGTCTCCTTTTTTGCCGGGAGCGATAGGCTCGTGGGGATAGTCGCCGACCGTACAGCCACAACTTGAACCCACCTCAGTGATAATCAGCGGCATGTTACCCGTGTTGGTGAAATGGAAGGAATAGGACACCACCTCACCTTGCAACAAAGAGCCGAAGTCATGTTCTTCCTTGTCGAACTTGATAGCGGCTTGCTTATTCGAGGTCTCGGAGGCCGACTTGGGACTCGTCACCAAATCGGTGGAGAGCTTGCCGTCGTCCTTATTATCACACCCCGACATAGCCATCGTAACCACGACAGCCAATGCCATTAAATATCTGATATTCATAATGTTTTTCATTCTCCTCTTCTTGCTGTAACAATCATCACCGAGCCTTGGTAGGTGGCATCATTCTTCAAGCCATGGCATTTCAGCACATAGAAATAGGTGCCGTCCGACAATCCGCCGCCGTCCCAGTTGTTTTTGTAGTCCTTGGAATGATAGACCACACGTCCCCAGCGGTTGAAAATCGTCAGTTCGGAAGACTCATAATAACGGCTTAGTGGCTCATAGTCTTCATATTCAGGATGCGTGTCGCGATAGCCTTTCAAGCCATTATTGTTGCCGCCATCCGGCGTGTCGCTGCTGCTGTCAAGAGTGATGATGAAATAGTCGTTGGTGCCGTCGCCGTTGGGCGTAAACACATTCGGGATCTTCAGCTTCACAGGCTCCACCCTGATAGCCTTCATGTAAGAGGTGTCGCAGCCTTGCGGGTTGTAGACCTTCAGCTCGGTGTTGTAGTCGCCGACATCCACATAGGTAAAGCGCGGTTCATCCTCCGTTGACGTGATGTTATACTGTTGGTTTAAAATCCAATAGAAATTACTGATTGGCAGTGTATCAGCCGAATTGTTTACGAATGAATAGGTCTCATGTGGGTTTTGCAGGTAGACTGTGTCGCCCGGGTCGGTAAAAATCTCCACAACGGGATTAGGATAGGCTTTCAGGGTCACGCTGTCAAGTTGGGTGCAGCCCCTTCCGTCGGTGACCTTGATATAATAATACCTATAAGCTTCCAAGCCTATGGCCCATGTCGGGTCGCCTGGGGCGATGTGCAAGGGGCTGACCTGCCATTGGTAATCGAAAGGCGGGTTGTAAACGACTCCAAGGCTGTCGACAACGGCCACCACTTGGGCGGTTCTGCCATTCTCCTCTTCCCTATTGCTGCATGTCTTCTTCAATTGGCGGTATTTCACCTTAAACACCGGCTTCACCCCTATGGTGATGGTAGGGGTACAAACGAGAGACGAATCCTGATCAAGAATCTGCACAGAGTATTCAATATTATATACGTTCGGTGAGCTCGCTGTCTCAGCAGGTCGAGAGGCATTCGTCCGCAACGTGTTTCGGGTTTGACCCGCCAAAATGCCATTGTTCCTATACCATTGATAAATGTATTGGTAGTTGTTGGGGACGGAAAGCACAATTTCCGTTCCGTTGCAAACGGGCAATTCGGTATTACAAGTAATCTCGCATGGGTCTTGCGCCAAGGCGAAAAACGAACTGGTCAAAGCCCAAAGAAGCAGCAAAGCCTTGAATATGTTGGTATTGTTTCTCATTCCACTTGAAATAGGTTGCAAAAATAAGAAAAATCTCAAGATGAACGCAACAAGTCGTCGATTATTGTTTCATCACCGACTCTACACCTTCACCAATTTGACCACATGGCCCATGGTTACAGGACGGCCAAAATGGACAACATAGACACCGTCAGGCCAGTCGCTTGCATCAAACTCCTTAGACTCAACAAAGCGAGTGACAGGGAGCATCAAGTTACCAAGCATATCGTACACGACCACATCTGTAAAGCCGTCACTATCAGATTGTATCGTAAACTTTCCCGTGGTAGGATTCGGCGTTACGCTTGCCTCAAGCACCGGCTCTTCTGGAGCGACGGAGTCGTTGGGATTGGTTGACACGGCAGTCCAAGCAGCCTCCCATCCTCCGGCAGTGACGCCACAGTCGGAGCGGAACTCAACGCACATCACGTTGCTTGACGACTCCACCAGGCCAGGGCTTTGCGTGTTCCAGCGGCCGATTTTCTCGGCATAGACATTGTCGCCGTCGTAAATCCACAGGAAGTCGTAGTCGGTTTCCAAACTGAAACTATTGAAATTCAATTGGATGGTCGATTCCTCGGGACCACGGATGACCCATATCTTACGTTCATCGTTGCCATAGTTCACATGGTCGAGGCGGCCTTCCGTACCTTCCAAAACGGTGACAGACGTGCCTTCGTTGATGAGTTTGTAGTAATAGTTCCAGTCCCAATACGGTCCTGGGTCGGTATGCGTCTGGTCAGGATAATGCTGATGACCACGTATCCTAGTACAGGCATCTTCGTCGCCAAGATCGTGGACGCCATTGTTGAGGCAAGTGCCATTGTCCAAGGTGTCGCGATAGAAGGTACGATGACCGCTGATGACATCATAACGGCTACAGATGCTACGCACCAAGTCGGCGGAGGATTGATACATTGCCTCGGTGAAGAAACTCGCGATGTCGCCGTAGGCCTCGTGCTCGATGCCGATGGTGTAGCCATTGGCCGTACGGGCGTGCCAAGCCTTGTCGGCCTCGCGCACCATCTGCGTCACCTGCCCGTCGACGGAACGGATGACATAATGCGCTGAAACGCCGGCCTCGCAGTTCTTGAACCAGCTGATGCATCCCGCATAAGAGCCTTCGGTGTAATGGATGACCACCGCGCTCACTTCTTTCGTTCGTGGCTCCCAGTTGCATTCCGGAGCAGGGTCCCAGATGGCAGGGGAATAGTCGGGGCTGCGGGTGATGCCAAGTTCAGAAGCTGTCAGCAGGTCGTAATGATCAGCAAACACGGCCTTCAAGTCGATGTCGTGTTTCGGAAAGCCAAAAGCCTCAGCCTGTTCCGCATCATTCAAGAAGAAGCACACCGAATAAAGCATGCTTTGCATGGGATAGATATCCTTTTTCTCCCCTATCGGCAATTCCGAAAGCTGTTGGATGACAAATAGATAGCCTTTTATATCGGTAGCTTTGTTCTCTTTGGACAAACACGAAAAAGCCTTCGCATAAGCCATGACATTTGCCGTTGGGTTTTGTAGGATCTCCGTTTCCGAGATGCCCGATAATTTAGAAACCAAATGCAAATTCTCACGGAAATAGCCCTTGCCATCTTTCACCAAGCCCATCAAGCCATAGGCACGGGGCATGGCATCGGGACCGTCGTGATGATAGTTGGCGTCAGTGAGGTGATGGCATTGCGTGTTGGTGAACGAAATGGCTTCAAGCATGCCTTGCGGGATGTCGGGGCAAGCCTGATAGGCCGATAGGAAAGCGGATTTATAGTCTTGCTTTTCTGATATTTGCGCCATCCCAAAAAACGAGAACAGCAAAGATACAGTAAAGAGTAATGATAGACGTTTCATCCTATAATATTTGAGGCCAAAAATACACAATTTTTCTTTTCGCAGGGAATGAGTTTTTTTCGTACCTTTGCGACTTCAAGAAATTACACAAATAATCACCATAAAATGAACGCTTTGAACGATTTCCAAAAAGAGATTCTCGCCGGCATCCCCGATGAACTGCCGGAAGTGAAACCTTATGACCCGAATATCAACCACGCGCCCAAGCGCAAGGACATCCTGACGAAGGCTGAGAAGAAGTTGGCCATCCGCAACGCCTTGCGTTACTTCCCCGCCAAGTTCCACGCCACCTTGGCCCCCGAATTTGCCGAGGAGCTGGAGAAATACGGCCGCATCTACATGTACCGTTTCCGTCCGTCCTACAAGATGTACGCCCGCCCGATTGAGGAATATCCTGCCAAATGCAAGCAGGCCGCGGCCATCATGCTGATGATCCAAAACAACCTCGACCCTGCCGTGGCACAGCATCCCCACGAGCTCATCATCTACGGCGGCAACGGTGCCATCTTCCAAAACTGGGCACAATACCGCCTCGTAATGCAATACCTTGCCAACATGGACGAAGACCAGACCCTGGCTATGTACAGCGGTCACCCGATGGGCCTCTTCCCCTCGCATAAGGACGCCCCGCGCGTGGTGGTCACCAACGGCATGATGATCCCGAACTACAGCAAACCCGACGACTGGGAGCGTTACAACGCCCTCGGCGTGACGCAATACGGCCAGATGACCGCTGGCTCCTATATGTATATCGGCCCTCAAGGCATCGTCCACGGCACCACTATCACCGTGCTCAACGCAGCGCGTAAACACGGCGGCAGCACTGCTGGCAAGCTGTTTGTCACTGCTGGCCTCGGTGGCATGAGCGGCGCCCAGCCCAAGGCCGGCAACATCGCCGGTGTGGTGAGCATCACCGCCGAAATCAACCCTGCCGCTACGCAGAAGCGTTATCAGCAAGGTTGGGTCGATGAGGTGTATGACAACATTGAGGAACTGTTCAAGCACGTCAACGCGAGCCTCGCCAAGAAGGAAGCCCGCAGCTATGCCTACCAAGGCAATGTAGTGGACCTCTGGGAATATGCCGCCGAGCACGACATCCACGTCGACCTCGGCTCCGACCAGACCTCGCTCCACAACCCGTGGGCTGGCGGTTACTATCCTGTCGGACAGTCGTTTGAGGAATCCAAGACCATGATGGCCGAGAATCCTGAGCTTTTCAAGGAGAAGGTGCAGGCTTCGTTGCGCCGCCATGTGGCCGCCATCAACAAGCTGACCGCCAAGGGCATGTACTTCTTCGACTACGGCAACGCCTTCCTGCTGCAAAGCAGCCGTGCCGGTGCCGACATCCTGAAGGCCGACGGCACGTTCCGCTATCCCAGCTACGTGCAGGACATCATGGGCCCGATGTGCTTCGACTACGGCTTCGGTCCCTTCCGTTGGGTGTGTGCCTCTGGCAAGCCCGAGGACTTGGCCGTCACCGACGACATCGCCTGCCACGTGTTGGAGACCATCGCTGCCACGGCACCTGCCGAAATCCAGCAGCAAATGCGCGACAACATCCAGTGGATCCGTGGCGCACAAGAGAACCACCTCGTGGTCGGCTCGCAAGCCCGCATCCTCTACGCCGACTGCGAAGGCCGCACCAAGATCGCTGCCGAGTTCAACAAGGCCATTGCTGACGGTCGCCTGAGCGGTCCCGTCGTCCTTGGTCGCGACCACCACGACGTTTCTGGCACAGACAGCCCGTTCCGTGAAACCTCCAACATTTACGATGGTTCAAGCTTCACCGCCGACATGGCCGTGCAGAACGTCATCGGCGACAGTTTCCGTGGCGCCACCTGGGTGAGCATCCACAACGGCGGCGGCGTAGGCTGGGGCGAAGTCATCAACGGTGGCTTCGGCATGGTCTTAGACGGCTCCGCCGATGCTGACCGTCGCCTCCACTGCATGTTGCATTGGGACGTCAACAACGGCATCGCCCGCCGCAACTGGGCCCGTAACGAAGGTGCCACCTTCGCCATCAAACGCGCCATGGAGGCTGAGCCTAAGCTGAAGGTCACGATGCCGAATTTGGTGGAAGACAAGATTTTAGAAAATCTATTCTAATTGAATTGGACATTTGTAGAGACGTGCCGTGGCGCGTCTCTACTTTTTTATCCAATTAATAACCAATTTTTGGTTATATTGAAAGAATTGTTTATCTTTGCAGTCTGAAAGTATTAAAAATGAACACTGACACCTATTTGAATATGCCATCCGTTCCTGCGGGAGCCATCTTGTATAGAATTGCCCAGCAGAAACATCTGCATCAGACCGCATTGGCCCTAAAAACGGGATTGATTCCACAGAGAATCAACGATTTGATTATGGGCCGACGTCGCTTTACGCCTCAGAATTCCTTCATGCTCGAACAGGCATTGGGCATCTCTTTGCAGGGCTTTTTCTATAAGATTCAAGCCAATCACGACATCTATCAAGCCCAATTGGCAGAATACCAACCCAAGCCAAATTTAAGCATACTCACACAAACCACCTTCTGGGATGTCGATTTGAAAAAAATCGAGTGGACAAAATGCCAAGACTGGGCCATCCGTCGTGTGTTGGAATACGGCACGAAAGAAGAAATTGAAGAACTGCACCGTTTTTATGGTCACGATGCCTTTGCCAAAATCAAGGAAAGCCCAAAAGGATTCATGCTATTTGATGTTGCTTTGAAGAACCTCAAAATCGTTGGCCTATGAGATTATATTATGACACGGTATCCACTCCACTGCTCTCTATTCTAAGAAGACTTATGTCAGCGGAAGTATTCAATGATTTCAGGCTCGTCGGAGGAACAGCATTAGCGCTTCAGCGCGGGCATAGAAGGTCCGTCGACATTGACCTATTCACTGACTTGGATTATGCTGATATGCCCGTTGAAGGCATGAGGAATTATCTTGAAAAAGAGTTTCCGATCCACAAAGGGACGGAATCCATGTATATGCCTTCTAATGGTTATCATATTTTCCTCAGCGAAGGGCAAGAGCCTCCCATCAAGGTCGATTTTTTCTATACTGAGCCATTCATTTTCCCGACCATTGAGGAAGAAGGCATACGCATGGCCGACCAAAGGGAAATAGCTGCCATGAAACTAGGAGTGATTGGAAACCAGATTTATAGGCAGAAGGATTATTGGGATGTCCACGACTTATTAGAGGATTATTCGTTATCAGAAATGATACAATGGGCTTTGCAAAGAGACCCTTATTCCTTCACTAAAGATGACATCATAAAAGGTCTTCAGCAAGTGAATCAAGTGGAAGAGTCACCTATGGGAATAGTCAGCCTCAAACCTTTGTCCTATTGGGAATTAAAGGTTTTGGACTTGATGGAGGAAGTGAAAAACTTGACAAAAAGTGACAATTTGAACTAAGGGCGCGACACTGATGCCGCGCCTTTTGTTTAACTTTTGTCTTGTATTGCAAATGCAGAGGCGGAGCTTCAACAGGTTATAGTTTAAACACAACGCTCCATTCCTTACACAGTTTTTCTAAAGTCCAAGAAGCGTTGAGGCCGCTAGTTTCTGGCAAACGAAACACTTTGATGGATTGTCCGAACTGATTTTGTAGTTTTTCTCCAAACTCTTTGTATTTTCCATAACCATTTATGGCTATCTTTGTTATAGTCGGATTTTTTCTAACAAAACCAACAATATCGTTTGGAATTTATAATAATCCCAAATTACGACATGCAAATGTTCTAATATCACCTTTTTCTCGGTATAATTTGTAGGCATTTTTTGTGTTGCTAATTTTGCCAACATCTTCCACATCCGATTGCCATTATCATAATAATACTCATTGGCACTAATCGAATTCTTCCCTGGTATTGTTCCCAAAATCAATACTCGAGGCTCATGACACATTAGTGGAGGAAAACCTTCTACAATAGTTGAATCATTTTTTTTCATGTCAGTTTAATTTTAATGAAGATAAGATAGATTAGTATAATTCCTCAGCCCCACCATAGTAATCGTAGACATCTTGATAATCAAAGTCTAATTGTTCTAAGATTTCCTCTGAAGACAGGCCGGTATTTATCTTGTTACCACCAGGTAAAGTTAAGACTACTCCATTGTTCCCATCATAGCTATTTACCCTTGGCATAATAGATTCTCCTTTTTTAGGGATTCTTTCCGGGTGAGCTAAAATGGTATCATCTGGATATTCATACCTTGGATAATTATACACCTTCTCCACTTTTGGAGCTGAGTATCTTTCATCTAAATAATCCACAAG
>CADBZW010000016.1 GCA_902799345.1 uncultured Bacteroidia bacterium
TCTTATAAACGCCGTAGTACATGGGAAGCCTATAGGAGGCAAAGGGATGATAGTTAAAGTAATACATGTATTCTTCCCTAAACTGCACCAGGAGGTTTTTCTCACCGCTGTAGTTAAATGGCGTACCGAAACTGATTTCCATCGTCTCGCCGTGAGCATCCAAGTAATCCGCAAAAACAACCGTGGAGTTGGTCATGTCGGATGTTGGGATGAAATTATCGTTCGACAACTCGGAGGCATCCACTTCGGCCAGCATCACAATAGTGCGTCTCTTTGTCGTCCACTCGTAATCGGCCGGCACGGAGTTGGCGAGGTGTAAGGTCATTTTGGTGATTTCCTTTCCAGCCAGGCCTGCCGCTTGCAGCACGCTCTTGTCCATAATGAACTGGCTTATAGAAAGATCATCCATACGGGTGACGTTGCCGTAGAGCGGCACATGACACTCCGTGTCCTTTCCGTTATACACGGTGACAGTGCGCTCCACTTGCGCGAAGGCTGCCAGCGGCACCACCAGTGCCAGCAGCAGCGTCATGAGTAGTTGTTTTCTTTTCATCGTTTTTCGTTTTTAATTAATACTATTGTTATTTTGTTGATTTTCAAATTTTTGACAAAGGACGGAAGACGTAGGACTTAGGACGGCGGGACGCGCGATGGCGAAGCCCTGAAGCGAGCGCACTCTTCATCGGTGCAAAAATATAGGGAAAAATCGAAAGGAAATGAGGAGAAAACTCCTGAATTTTGGTTTTTTTCAAAAAAAGAGCCGACAGCTGGCGCCGTCGGCTCTCATACTATAATTAATGTGCTTGCTATTTCCTCAGCTCCTGCCCTATCATGTCGTTCAGCTTTTTGGCGGCATCCAGCAGCAGGCTCTCGTCGGTGGGGACTGGGACGGAGCGCCCACCGAGGCGTCGCTGGGTCTCCTCCGAGCAAGCCGTCTGGTCGCCACTGACGGTGGTGTATTCGTGCTTGAAGGTGGACTTGGCCTCAAAGGGCACCTTGCCGAGTGTCCGGCCTTCAGCATCATGATAAACGAGACGGCCCTTGAGGACGGCACTCTTCTGCTGCGTATAGTCGGTCACCGTTGCGGTCTTGCCTCCATTCTCTTCCTTGAAGGTCACCTCGTCGAGACGGATGGGCGACAGCGTCACATCGTCAATGACGACAAGCACCATGGCCGACTGCTTTCTGCTTGGCTCCATCTTGAAAGGCACCTCACCCTCGGCGAAGTCGAAGATGGCATCGATGACCTCATCCGGCAAGTCGAGCTTGTCGTAGAGGGCCATCGTCACCTTGTCAGCCAGACAAAACATCTGCTTTTTCCTGAGATTCAACAGATTGCTATTCTCACTATTGGTGTTCTCCAACTGATAAATATAGGTCTCGGCTTCCATGGCATCGGCCTTCGAGCCGGTGCCGAGGAGTTGGTTGGCCTTGGCCACCAAGTAGTTCTCGGCTTTGTTGCGGGCGGCCATCAGGTCGTCGTCGAGGTCAAGCTTCCTATAGTCAATGCCGTTTTTGACCTTGGTGGGGAAGCACTTCAATGCGTCGTTGCGGCCTTTCATGCTGCAATAGCGCTGGTAAATCTCGGGCCACACGTCGGGTTGACCCGTGGCTTTCAGGGCCTGGATGCGCTCGTGGTCGGCTTGGTTGGCCCTGTGATAGGAAGCCGCCACATAGTTGATGCGGTTGGCGTTCATGTCGCCGTCGCAGATGTCGGGCGCATATCGCTGTATCACTTGGTCGTACGCTTGGGCTTCATAGAGTTTCTTTGGCGTGTTGCAGGCGGTCAGCATCGCGCCGAGCAACAAGGTCGGGATAATTCGGAGATATTTCATTGATTCAATTATTGATTACTTTACACATATTGCGATAAACTCGGATGCGTGACTCCATGCCTTCGTCGTCATGGCGGAGGGACCGTCATTCCGCGAAAGCGGAACGCCATCTCCTGAACAACAGGGATGACCTTTATGTTCAGGAGATTGCGGGTCAAGCCCGCAATGACAGCGGGTCAAGCCTGCAATGACGGCAGTTGAGTCTCGTAGTCTCGCCGTCTCGTAGTCTCGCGTCAATAAAATAAAAACCACAAATTTCGCTCCAAAATTGTCCAAACGGGAATAAATCTTTACTTTTGTGCCACTAAAACCGCACTTCCATGGAAAAAATCAAGCAACTGCAACAGGATTTCGCCGCGTTTCTGGCGCAAACCGACTTCGGTGGCAACCCGAAGGAGTTATACGAACCCATCGCCTACACCATCTTGCAAAGCGGCAAGCGCCTCCGCCCCATGCTCTGCCTCCTGGCCAACGACATGTTTGGCGGTGAAGAACAAGAGGCCCTCTGGCCTGCCTTGGCCCTCGAGACCTTCCACAACTTCACCCTCATCCACGACGACATCATGGACAAGGCACCCATGCGCCGCGGAATGCCGACGGTCTACCAAAAATGGAACGCCGACATCGCCATCCTCTCCGGCGACGCCATGCTGGCCAAGGCCTTCCAATATGCCTTGCAGCCCAAGAAAGGCGCCGACCTCGCCCACCTGTTGGGCAAGGTGGCCATCGAAATCTGCGAGGGACAGCAGATGGACCTCAACTTCGAGACCCTCGGCAACGTCACCATCCCCGAATACCTTGAGATGATACGCCTGAAGACCGCCGTGCTGCTGGCCACCGCCTTGCAGATGGGCGCCACCGTGGCAGGAGCGGACGAAGCCGACATCCGTCATCTCTACGACTTCGGCATCAACCTGGGCATGAGCTTCCAGCTGCAAGACGACATCCTCGACCTCTACAGCGACGTGGCCACCTTCGGCAAGAAACACGGCGGCGACATCGCAGAGAACAAGAAGACCTACCTCTATCTGAAGGCGTTGGAGCTGGCCTCGGAAAAAGACCGCCGTCGCCTCGAACATCTCTTCACCCTCCGCATGGACCACGACGAAGAGGAGAAGATAGAAGAGGTGCAGGCCCTCTACGACTGCCTCCACGTGAAGGAAGCCGTCGAAAAGGTCATGCTCGACTACGACCGCCGCGCCTTCGAGGAACTCGACGCCGTCGGACTGCCCGAGGAGAAGAAAGCGCATCTGCGCACCTACGCAGAGCTGCTTTCAGGCAGGAAGAAATAAAAAAACGAGGCTCCTTACTTCAAGGGGCCTCGTTTTCGTCATAGGCAATCGGATTACTTCTGGATATCACCAGCTTCCTTTTGTTCCTTCTTCACCTGACCTTCAGGCTTGGTGGCGTGTTTGGGATGCTTGTGGTCTTTCTTGCCGTCATACTTCATCTTCTTACCCTCAAGCTTGAGGTTCTTTTCGTCGGATTTGACGTTCTTTTCGCCCTCATGCTTGACGTCTTTCTTCTCGGCGCAGCAGTCGCCCTTCTTCATGTCTTTCTTCTCAGCGCAGCAATCGCCTTTCTTCACGTCTTTCTTCTCGGCACAGCAGTCGCCTTTCTTGACGTCTTTCTTCTCGGCGCAGCAGTCACCCTTCTTCTCTTTCACAGGTTCTTGCATGGTAGCGGCCGGGGCTTGTTCCTTCTCGGCCATCTTCACGGCCTTTTTGGTTTCTTGTTTCTCTTCTTTGACTTGGGCATTCACGTTCTGGATGCTCATGGCGCTGATGGCGAAGAAAGCCAGGGCGCCCAATAAGATTGATTTCTTCATGTTGATATGGTTTTAATTGCTTACGATCAATACTAATCAAATACCGTTCCAAAAATCAAGGCAGGAACAGGCAGCTGTCGCCATAGCTGAGGAAACGGAAGCCGTTGTCCAAGGCGAAGCGATAGCAGTCGTGCCAACGCTCGCCGATGAGGGCGGAGACCAACAGCAGCAAGGTGCTCTTGGGTTGGTGGAAGTTGGTGATCAGCCCCGTGATGACGCGCATCTTATAACTCGGTGCAATCATCAGGGCGGTGCTGGCTTCGAGTCGCGTCAGGCCATGCTTGTCGAGGTAATCCACGATGTTTTGCAAGGCTTCGGCTGCCATCAGCGGCGCGTGGTCCTCGTAGGGGTACCACTGCTCCACATGGAGCGGCCTCAACTCCATCCCTTGTTCCTTCAGCATCACGCCAATCCAATACAGGCTCTCCAAAGTGCGTGTGCTCGTCGTCCCGACAGGGATGATGGGCTTGCCGAAATGGCTGATTAGATTCTGTATCAACGACTTGCGAACTACGATAGTCTCGGAGTGCATGGCATGTTCGCCGATGGTGTCGGTGGCGACGGGCTTGAAGGTGCCTGCCCCGACGTGCAGCGTGACCTCGTCGAACACGAAGCCTTGTTCACGTAAGGCGGCGATGAGGGGCTGGGTGAAATGCAGTCCCGCCGTGGGGGCGGCCACCGAGCCGTCGTAACGGGCGAAGACGGTTTGGTAACGGTCGCGGTCGTCGGGCTCGGCGTCACGGTGGAGGTAGGGCGGCAAGGGAATCTCGCCGGCGGCCTCCAGCACCGAGGCGAAAGGCAAGGTCGCGGGTGTCCACGAAAACTCGATTTCAGCATACTGGTCGTTTTGGAACACACGTTCCGCATTCAGCACCACGGGCTTCCCTCCTACCGTCAGTTCCATCGAAAGCAGGCCTTCTTTCCAGCGTTTCGAGTTGCCAATCAAGCACTTCCAACGGACGGGCGAGGTGGCGCTGAAGGCCACCTGATAGTCTTTTTCAGGCTCCAGGCAGAAAATCTCGATGCGTGACCCCGTGGCCTTATGGAACTGCAAGCGGGCGCGGATGACCTTAGTCTCGTTGAAGACCAACAAGGCATCTTGGGGCAAGAAGTCGCCAATATGCTTAAACTGCGACTTCTTTATCTTGTTGTCTTTCAGCACCAATAGATTTGAAGCATCCCGTTCCGGCAATGGGTATTTGGCAATGCGTTCCTCAGGCAAGGGGTAGTCGTATTCCTCAATGGAGATGTCTTTTACTGTGGTCATCGTTGAAAATTTGCGCAAAAGTAGGAATTTTTAGATTCCCTTCGGGAATGGAGAGCAGGTAATATCGTAAAAACGGCGGCAAGGGAAATCTACATACAGCAAGTGCTACATGCCGCCGCCAATTGATATGGAAATAGAATCCATTCCCGAAGGGAATCTCCATAAATGTTGTCGAAATCTTATCAATTATTACTACTTTTGCACCGTAAATGGAAAAGAGATGAGCCTAACGCCATTGAAAATCGAACTAACCCATGAATTCCTGCTGAAGTTCCTGAAGTTCGGCGTGGTGGGCTTTTCGGGCGTATTCGTCAACTTCGGCGTCACCTACGTCTGCAAGGAATGGCTGAAATGGAACAAATACCTGAGCAACATTTTGGGCTTCATCGTGGCGGCCACCTCCAATTACATCCTCAACCGCATCTGGACCTTCCAAAGCACCAACCCGCAGATTGGCACGGAATACGCCAAGTATTTCGTCATCGCGCTAATCGGCATGGGCATCGACACGCTGACGGTGTATGTGCTCAACGGCAAGCTGAAATGGAATTTCTACCTCAGCAAGGTGTTTGCCGTGGGCGCTTCCACGCTGTGGAATTTCTTTGGAAATCTGTTGTTTACGTTCGCGTAAAACCTGTAGAGACGCGATTCATCGCGTCTCAAAAAACAAATTGGCGTATTGTATTTGAGGAGACGCGATAAATCGCGTCTCTACAACGATTACAGGAATTTATCCAAGAAGATAAACGGCATCAACGACTCGATGCCGTCGAAGACCATGACGGGTCCCGTCTCGCCTTGACACATCACGCGCAACGCCTTTTTCGACTGCTGCTCCACCTCCACCATCACCTGACGGCAGGCGCCACAGGGAGCCACAGGCTCGTCGATGGTCTTGGTGGCCGAGTGGGCCGTCACCGCAAGGGCTTCGAGGGCCACGCCGGGATACTGGGCCATGGCCGCAAACATCGCCACGCGCTCGGCGCAGAGGCCGCTGGGATAGGCCGCGTTCTCGACGTTGCTGCCCGTCACCACAACGCCGTTGGCAAGGCGAACCGCCGCCCCGACACAGAATTTGGAATAAGGCGCGTATGAATTTTTGGTGGCTTCGTGCGCACAACGCATCAGTTCGGCATCCTGGGGAGCCAGCTCGTCCAAACAGTCGTAGACCTTATATGGACAGACAAAACGTTCTTCCTTGACCATAGTGGATGGGATTTGATTCGGCAAAGATAATGAAAAAATATTGAAGAAAAGATGGCTCACCTTTGATTATTTCGTACATTTGCAGTGTTTGAAGGACTCTTTTCCGAAAGAAACCACAAAGGACAACTGAACAAACTTAAACAATAACTAACTAAAATTTAAAAAGTTATGAAAACATCCAACAAATTCTTCGCCGAACTGTTCGGCACATTCGTATTGGTATTTGGCGGTTGCGGTACCGCTTTATTCGGACATGTCGGTTTCCTTGGCGTAGCCATCGCCTTTGGTCTCACCGTGATTGCTATGGCCTACGGCATCGGTCACATCTCGGGTGCACACCTCAACCCTGCTGTCAGCTTTGGCGTGTTCGTCAATGGCCGCATGAGCTTTAAAGAAATGCTGTGCTACTGGGCTGCCCAATTCATCGGCGGCATCATCGCCGGCGCATTGCTCCTCGTGGTCTTTAAGGCCATCGGTGGCGAAACCACGGGCGTGTTTGCCTCCAACGGCTATGGTGAAATGTTCCAGAAGGCTTGCGGCGGTCCCGAGACGGGCTACCAAGCCATCTCGATGGGTGGTGCCTTCCTCGTGGAATGCCTGCTGACCTTCGTGTTCCTGATGGTCATCCTCGGCGTCACCGACAGCAGCCACGCCAACGGCAAGTTCGGCGGTCTGGCCATCGGTCTCACCCTGGTGCTCATCCACCTCATCAGCATCCCGCTGACCAACACCTCGGTCAACCCCGCCCGTTCGCTCGGCGTTGCCCTGTTCTCCAACACCAACGGCGTTTGGAGCGCCATGAGTCAAGTGTGGCTCTTCATCGTTGCTCCGCTCGTCGGCGCCTGCCTCGCTGGTCTGGCCTACAAGTGCCTCGCCGGCTGCTGCAAAAATTGCAAGAAAGACTAATTACAGTTAGAAGTCAACAGTTGGGAGTTGAACAGCCTCACGCTTTCAACTCCCAATTTTTATAACTATCAACTGAACAACTGACAACTAGCAACTGACAACTGATGCCCGGCATCTACATCCACATCCCTTTCTGCAAGTCGAAATGCGGCTACTGCGGTTTCTATTCGCTGCCATCATTGAAGCTAAAAGAGCGCTTTTTGGAGGCGTTGAAAAAGGAAATTATTGAACGAGGAGTGTCCTTAAGCGCAGGGGATTGCGGGTCTTCGCCCGCAATGAGGCCTGCGCTTAAGGACAACATCCACACCCTCTATTTCGGGGGCGGCACCCCTTCCCTGCTCTCCATTGACGAAATCGGCGACATACTGCACCTTATTAAAGATACGTACACCGTTGCCGAAAACGCCGAAATCACCCTTGAGGCCAACCCCGACACGCTGTCTCCCGAATACCTCGAAGGCTTGCGCCGACTTGGAGTCAACCGACTGAGTATAGGCATCCAGAGCTTCTTCGACGACGACCTGCAGTATCTAGGTCGTCGCCACGACGCCCATCACGCCCGGCAATGCCTCGACTGGGCCAAACAAGCCGGTTTCAGCAACATCAGCATCGACCTCATCTATGGCCTGCCCACCTCCAATGCCGAACAGTGGAACAAGAATTTGGATGTTTTCTTCGCCTACGACCTGCCTCATCTCTCGGCCTATGCCCTCACCTTGGAACCCAACTCCATCCTCACCAAGCAGATCGAATTTGGGAAAGCCAGGCCCATCAGTGATGACGACGCGCTCCGTGACTATGGGATTCTTTGTCAACGCACCAAGGAAAACGGCTTTTTACATTATGAGATCTCGAACTTCTGCCGCCCTGGAATGCACTCGAAGCATAATGCCAGCTATTGGTTCGGCACGCCTTACATAGGCTTCGGCCCCTCGGCACATTCCTACGACGGGACTTCACGGCAGTGGAATGTTTCGAGCGTTGAGAAATACATTGACACGAGACGCGAGACTGTGAGACTGCGAGACCTGGAAGTCCCGTGTCCCGAAGTCCCGTGTCCCGCGTCCGAAAAAGAACAACTCTCCCCCGAGCAATGTTATGATGAATACGTCATGCTGCGCCTGCGCACCCATTGGGGCATCGACCTGAAATGGCTGAAACGCGAGATGGGGGAACGCTTTTCGAGCTATTGTGAGCAACACGCACAGCCGTTAATTGCCCAAGGCCACCTCTCACAAACACGAGAATTCCTCTACCTCACCGACGAGCAGATGCTCTTCGCCGACGGCGTGGCGGAAGAATTGTTTTGGGAATAAGTAGATTTTTGCTCCCAAACCTTCAAACCTACCATTTTCTTTCCTATTTTTGGACTCCTAAAACAAAAGTTAAGGTCCCTGAGCCCTGAGCCTGTCGAAGGGTCGAAGGGCCGATTCAATTATCAACTCTGCTTTATCATGTTTAAATTCAAATCATTACTTCTATCCGCCCTGCTGCTCATCGGCTTGAACACGATGGCACAGGACGAAAACGAACGCCTCGTAGGCGCCAACTGCACCAGCATCATGGTGGGTAAGAAAGCCACCACCGACGGTTCCGTCATCACCTCACACACCTGCGACGGTCGCTACCGCACCTGGATGCGTTGGGAAGCCGCCGCCGACCACGAAAAAGGTGAGATGTACAAGGTCTACAAAGGCACCATGCACACCGAAGACCCCTTCGACAACCGCAAGGTGGAACTGGCGGGCGAAATCCCACAGGTGGCACACACCTACGCCTACCTCAACACGGCCTACCCCTGCCTCAACGAGAAACAGCTGGCCATCGGCGAGACCACTTTCTCGGGTCCCGACACGCTGGTCAACCACAAAGGCATGTTCATGATCGAAGAGCTGGAGCGAGTGGCCCTCATGCGCTGTGACAACGCCCGCGACGCCATCCAACTCATCGGCAAGCTGGTGAAGGAATACGGCTACGGCGACGGCGGCGAGTGCATTACCATCGCCGACAAGAACGAAGTGTGGCAGATGGAAATCCTCGGCGAAGGTCCCGACAAGATCGGTGGCGTGTGGGCCGCCAAGCGCATCCCCGACGACGAAGTGGGCGTCAGCGCCAACATCGCCCGCATCGGCAAACTCGAACGCAAAAGCAAGGACTTCTACTGCTCCGACAACTGCGAAGCCGTGGCCAAGAAATACGGCCTCTGGGACGGCAAGGGCGACTTCGTCTTCTGGAAGGCCTTCCGCGCCGAATATGGCGGTGGCAAGAACTACAGCGACCGTGAGTTCTTCATCCTCAGCCAGCTGGCACCCTCGTTGAACCTCAACCGCGACATGCCCGAACTGCCCTTCTCGGTGAAACCCGACGAGAACGTCGACGTGCGCAAAGTGATGGAGCTCTTCCGTAGCACCTACGAAGGCACCGACATGGACATGACACGCAACGTGAAGATGGTGGCCAAGAAACGCACCGACGACGGCGTGGTCAACGACACCATCATCAGCCCCGTGGCCAACCCCTGGGTGGGCAGCGCGATGATGAACACACTCAACTACCTCGCCCCCGGCACCATCAACTTCCAACGCACCGTGGCCGTGGCTTGGAGCAGCTACCACCACATCATCCAATGCCGTAGTTGGATGCCCGACGAAATCGGCGCCATCTGCTGGATGGCCTGCGACAACCCGGGACAAAGCCCACGCATCCCCATCTTCTCAGGCTCCACCACCCTGCCCGATGGCTTCGACAAATGCGGTCAGCTGCGCTACCGCGAGGAAGCCTGGATTTGGCACTACCGCAAAGCCAACAAACTGGCTACTGTACAATGGGGCCGCTGCAAGGAGACCCTTCTCGGCACCGCCAACCGCTTCGAGCAAAAGGCCTTCGACGAAATCCCAGCCCTTGAGAGCAAAGCCAAAGCCTTGATAGCCGAAAACAAGACCAAGGAAGCCACCGAACTTCTCAACCAATACACCTCCGACTTCGCCGCCTCCACACGACAAGCCTGGAAGGAGATGGAAAACAAGTTCTGGTACTGGTTCAGCTTCGGGTTCTAAAGCCAACCTATAGAAACGAAAAAAGACGGCCTGTTGACCGTCTTTTTTTCGTTGTCCAGATCTATCTCATGGATTTTGACGCACCATTATAGTAACGGTAGAGCCATATTCGCCCTTGATGGTAATCTCCGCCTCTCGCGGTTCTGTACTATGCCATTGGGACACCTTCAGGAGCACCTCGGTATCACCACTGCCTACGCTTGGATAGCAAGCTATCCATTCAACTTCATAAAGAGCCTCCCACGATTGGTTGGCCGTTATGTTGAAATACCGCGTCCCGCCTTCAGCGGCCATGGTAATTTCGGTTTCGTCAACGGACAAAATGTTTTCTCTCCCTTCTTGCACCACCACTATGTTGGCCAGGACTTGCCCTTCGTGTTTCACCAAGACATAACCTATCCTTGTGGAAAACAGGCCGTTGTATCCGACCATAAAATCAATTGTGGCATTATGCGAGCCAGCCGCGGTTGTCAAGGATATCCATGAGGGAGCCTCAATGGTCCAGTCGCAGTTAGAAGTTATGGCAACTGTCTTGGCACCTCCGCCATAGCCTAAAAACAAGGAGTCGGGGGCGACACTGGCCATGTAAGGGTCCTCTCCTGGTTCTTGCGTGACATTTACGGTTTTCTCCAGGTTTCTCGAAACCACCTTCACGACAGCTTGCCTGCCAACAAAAATCTCATTGGGTTCAACTGTCACTACGATGGTGCCATTGCCAGAGCCGCCTTCTGTCGACAGGTTCAACCAATCGCAGTCGTATCTCACACTCCAATCCTCGTCGGTCTCAACGGCAATCTCGTGCGTCCCGCCTTCTTTGGGAAAAGAAAGGCTCTCGGGACTGACATTCAAGTAATGCGAGTCGGGAGCGCCATCTTGCCTCACGAAAAGAACGGCAACGCATTGCGAGGCAGAGGCAAACTTGATTTCAACTTGGCGCGCAGTGAATGAGGTGTTTTGAGTCACCGTCAACGTAATCTGGTCATTGCCGTTGCCTTCGGTCCTGTCGAACCTGACCCAGTCGACTCCTGTTTCCGTCATCCATTCCTCATCACACTCTATGTCGATGGTCGTAGTTCCGCCTTGGTAGCCCACTTCATACTCGGTAGGCGTGATGGTCAGGTAATGTTCTTCGGGATGGACGTTAGGTATAAATTCCTGGTTTACGGTCAGCATGGCAGTATTGTCCTTGGTGGTAGCCTTTATCTCCGTGCTACGGGCCTCATGGGTGGCGTTGCGTTGTGCCACAAGGGTCAGCGTGGCATCGCCATTGCCCGAAGTCGGCGACACCGTGAGCCATTCGGCCGTGGTGCCGATACTCCAGTCACCATTTGATTTTAATTCTACCGTATAGGTACCTCCTTCAGCCGCTATGGTCTGCGACTGAATGTCAAACGACACCTCAACGGGCTTACGGCAGCCCACCAGGAGGCAGGCTATAGCAACGACAAACAAGGATAAGTGTAATCTTTTCATGGGTTATTCTAATTATGTGTTCAACTTTACTATGAACGGATTTTCGTGTCGATTAGTATTTCATCAAGCAGAAAAGGTGCGTTTTTGCGACGCACCTTTTCATGTTAATACCGATAGGCCACCAATTAGAAGATGTCGGTTCTGTTGTCCTTGATCTTAGCTAGATTTCTCAGGGCGCTATAGACGCCAGAGGCCTTGTTGGTGAACTGGCTGGTCTTTTCCCTGATGACTTCGGTGTAGTCGGTGGTGGGAGCCGGTTGTTCAATCTTCACATTCTTGATGATGAATGCGCTTGAGTTGCCAGCGATGGGACCCACTTCCTCACCTTCCTTCATGCCGAGGATGGTGCCGATGATGTCGGCCTCAACACCGAAGTTGCTGAGCACGCGTGAATCGATGGTGACATCGGTCACAGTGGCCGACTCAGCACCCAGCTCGTTGATCATCCTGTTGACGTCGTTGCCACAAGCCTTCATCTTTTCGACGGCTACCTCACCCTTCTTCTTGTTGAGGATTTGGTACTTGGCCTGGTCGGCGACGATGTTCAAAGGAGCATAGCCTTCTTTGACGATGCCCGTCAGGGCAGCCACGACAAACATGTTGTCGAGTTCGAAAATCTTCTCGGAGACGTCGCCTTCTTTTCTGTTCTTGTCGAACGCCCAACGGACAATCTCACGCGGGTTCTCGATACCGGCGATTTGCGTGGTCGACTTGCTCATTCTAGGCATCGTACGCTTGGTGAGGCCTTGCTCTTCGATGGCTTGGTTGAACTTGTCGTAGGTTCTGTTTTCGATGACGAACTTGTTGGCTTCGGCGAAGATGTTCTTGTAAGTCTTGGTGCTAGGTGTGAGTTCGTGCTTCAGGTAAGCGAGACGCACTTTGGGTTGCGGTTCAGTCTTGCCGGTGACCTTGACGATATGGTAACCGAAGATGGTCTTCACCACATCCATGGCACCCAAGGGGTTGTTGACCACAAACTCATTGAACTCATTCACCATCTGACCATCGGTGAACCAATCCAGGTCGCCGCCCTTGCCTTTGCCCGACGGGTCGTCGGTGAACTGATTGGCGAGCTCGGCAAACAACTCTTCATTCTTAGGATTGCTCTTCAGCACGTTCAGGATGCTGTCGGCCTTGGCCTTGGCTTGTTCCTCGGTCAGGGTGGATTCGCTTCTGAGGGCACCCTCGTAGCCAATCAGGATGTGGCTGGCCTTCAGGGAGTCGGGGCGGTTCATCTGGTCGACGATGCGCACCAGGTTGATGGTCTCGTTATCCTCATAGGGGCCAAACACGAAGCCCACGCCATTGCCATCTTCGAAGATGGCCTTTTCGATGATCTGAGGCACGTCTTTCTGACCCACCCAAGTGCTGTCGTAACGCTGGTCGGAGTTGGCGTTGACGAAGCTGATCACGTTTTCGGTGTTAACGAAGTCGTTTCTCATGTCGGCCACCTGCTTGAAGGCCTCTTGACGGTCTTCCTGCGACGGTTTGATGTCGAACACGACATACTCTATGTCGCGGCGTTCGTCTGTTTCAAAGCGGTATTTGTTCTCCTCGTAGTAAGCCTTGTTGTCGGCATCGGTGACGACCACTGTTGAATCGGGAATGCTGGTATAACGCAACACGATAACATCGGCAGAAGCCTTCGTATTCTTGTTTTGGTAGTATTTCTCAGCCAAAGCGGTGGGCAGGAAATAGGAAGCCTTCACCAGGTTGAGGAACTTGTTTTCCAAGCGGTCCTTCTTCATGCTCTTCTCGAAGTCGAGCCAACGATCGTAGTACTCGGGCGGGAGCTGGTCGAGGTTCTGAAGGTAATTCAGGGCGTTTTCCTTGTTGAAGGTACCATCGGGGTTGCTGAAGCTCTGCACCATCCACTGATGCGGGTGGTCGCCCGTCATCTGGTCGTAAAGCTCCTCAGAGGTGATACCCACGCCAGCGGCCTCGTATTCCTTGTTCATAAGGTTGTCCTTAATCATGTCTTCCAGCGTGTTGTTGTAAATGTTGTAAGTCTCAGCGGAAGAGAGGTTGCCATTGCCGGTCTGAGCTTTTCTGTTTTCAAGGTTCTTGTCCTTTTGCTGCTCAAAGTCCCTCACTGCGATCTTGTCACCATCAACCGTAGCAACGACGGGGCCGGTGTTTCTTCCCTGACTTTGGAAAAGGTCTTGTAAGACAAACGCTAACAATGCAATACCGATAATTGCGATCAACAATCCGGAATGTCTTCTGATTTTTTCAATTGCTGCCATAACTTATAAATTCTCTATTTTTATTACTATTAGACTTCAATTTTGAGCGTGCAAATTTAGTAAAGATTTCAACGCGTCCGATTAAATGTTTGATTTTTATTTTAAAAAATGGCTAAATTGGAGATTTGTTAATCAATAACAATCTCACAATCAACTATTTATCGTTAACCCTCAATTCCACTTCATCCAATTTCATGTTGGAGGCTTTCAGCACTTTGACCTGATATTTGCCTATGGTCAGCTCCTGTCCTTGCTCGGGGATGCTCTCGCAGTAGTGAAGCACCATGCCTGCAAGGGTTTCGTAGTCGTCGCTGGTGGGCAAATCGAGCTTGTAGGTGTCGTTGAGGTAGTCGATTTCGAGGCGGGCCGAGAAGACGAAAGTGTTGTCGTCGATGACGCGCTCCACCTCTTCTTCCACGTCGTATTCGTCGTCAATCTCGCCGAAAATCTCCTCCACCACGTCTTCCATGGTGACGATGCCTGCCGTTCCGCCAAACTCATCGACGACGGCAGCCACACCTTGACGTTTTTGGATGAAGTGCTTCAACAGCCGGTCGGCGGTATAGGTCTCGGGGAAGAAGTCGATAGTACGCACTAGGTCTTCCATGGTCACGTCGAGATGCTCGGCGATGGCACGCACCACGTCGTTGAGGTGGACATAGCCCACGATGTCGTCGATGCTCTCGCCTATCACGATGAGCTTGGAGTGTTTGGTCTCCTCGAAGCGTGCCTTGACGGTGTCGATGCTGTCGGTGAGCTTCACGGATTCGATTTCGTTGCGGGGTCCCATGCACTCACGGAGTTTCACGGAGCGAAATTCCATGACGTTTTGGAAGAGCTGTATCTCCTGCTGCATGTCTTCGTCGGCTTCCTCGGGGTCGGCATATTCAGCGATATAGTCGTTCAAGTCGACGGTGCTGAACTTGTACTCCTGGCTGTCGACCTTGAGTCGCAGCACATAACGGATGATAAACTCCGAAATGCCCGTGTAGATTAATATCAGCGGATAGAGCAGGCAATAACAGAGGAAGGTCGGGAAAGCAAAAAACGACAAGATGGCGTTGGGGTTGATGCGGAACAGCATCTTGGGCAGAAATTCACCCGCCAGCAGCACCAGCAGGGTGGCGAGGATGGTCTTCACCAACAGCACCATGAAGTCGTTGTCGAACGAGATGGCCTGCAGCCAATGGTTGACGGGCGCATCCAAGATTTGCGACATGCTCATGCCATAGATGATGAGCGCGATGTTGTTACCGAGCAGCAGCGAGGTGATGAATCGCGCCTGGTTCTTGTAGAACAGGCTGATGATTTTGGCGGAGAAGGTGTTTTTCGTCAGTTCCACCTCCAGTTGCAGGCGGTTGATGCTGCTGAAGGCAATCTCCAGGCCTGAGCAGAGGGCCGAGAAAAACAGGGTAATCGCTACGACAAGCCAACTATTCATCCCTCATTCCTCCTCGTCGACGTCGAGCAGGGCGCTGCCCGAATACATGGTATATTCCGAAAAATCTTCCCGCGCCACCAGGCTGTCGGCCTCGATTTGCTTGTCGGGGGTGACGATTTTCACGTGCGAACGGGTATAGATCATCTTCAGGTCCTGATACCAGAAGAGCTTGTCGGAGTACATGGTCTCCTCGCTGCCGAAGTTCTGTACGATGACGTTGCCTTGGGCTTCGATCATCTTGGATTTGCCATAGCTTTTGCCATAGTCGGCGTGGAGTTCCGTAGTTTGCTTATTGTGGTCGAACATATAGACGGCGAAGCCGAGCGGGAACTCCATAATGTCGTCATCGGTCTCCATACGCACCATGCGGGGCGTGCGAAGCTCGAGGGTGACGTAGCCGGAGTCGCTACGATAGAAAACGACGCTGTCGGCGACGATGCCCGACAGCGTGTCGTCCGATCCCATCTCCATCACCACGGCATCGGGGTTCGAACACGAAAACAACATCACAGCCACGAAGGCTGTGATGTTGAGTGTCAGTCCTATTTTCAGTAGGCGTTTCAATTATTTTCTGGCTCTGATGGTCGTCGTTTCGCCGATCCAGCCACCGACCTGGAAGGACTGGTTCTCGTGGTAGTCGTTGAAGAAGATGGTCTCAATCGACGGGAAGGCGGCGGTGTAGGCGCGAATCAAGCCATTGGCCTTGTCGGCGCAGCTCGGGTCGATGGCCTTGGCTCTGTTGCACTTGTCGACGGCGGCCCAGAACACGGCCTTGCTTTCGATTTCACCGCTGAACTGCTTGGCGCTTCCAGCATACAGCATGGCGATGAGGAGGTAAGGCTCGCCGTTGGTCGGGTCAACCTGTGCGGCTCTTCTGTAGATTTCGCGGGCGCGGCTCATGTTGCCCATGTTCTCGTAGCACATGCCCAAGTTACGGTAGGCACGATACTTACGGTCGTTGTTCGTAGTATTCGTAGCTTGATCGAAGAAGGTGGCGGCTTCGCTCCACTTCTTATCCTTGAAGAACTTGATACCCAAGCTGTAGGAAGCCTCCGGGCTGGGCTCCAGTTCGTTGAGGCGTACGGCGGCGTCGAGGAAGAGCTTCGATTCCGTGCAGTCCTTCTTATCGAGGATGGTGGTGATGCGCTTGAGGAGCACGACGTCATCCGGAGTCTCGGCCATCTTGGCGCTGAACACCTTGATCAGGTCTTCGCAGGAGGCGTAGGGCTGGAACAGGTTGTCGAGGTTGCTCTTCACACCTTTATTAATAGTGATGGACTTGGTGTTCTTGGCAAAACGCTTTCCAACCTCGTTGTTGGCGTCGAGGAAGGATTCCACACGGCCGTTCACGACGCTGACGACGATCGTACCGTAGGCTAATGATTTGGTGGCAACACCTTCCTCCTCCGATTCTTCCACGTTGTCGGGGTTACCCCAAGCGGTAATCAGCTCCTCTTCGGTCAGGCCTTCGGGGTCGGAGACCTCTTGTGAGGCGGCTTCGGCCAGTGCCTCGATGTTGTTATCGACCACTTCCGAAAGCTCCTGGTAGACGTTGATGATAGTCATCTTCTCAGCCTTGCCGTTGTTCACCATGTCGATGGTGGCCTTGAAGTAGGCGTCGATGTAGGCACCCTGCAGCTGCGAGGGGTCGAGTTCGACGGCGCTCTTCAGCACGTTGTAGGCCTGTTCATAACGGTTCTTGTTATACGTGTAGATCAACAGGCCCTTGCGACCCATGATGTTGGCGACTTGTGAAGCACCGGTCTTCGGGTCGTTCGGAAAGGCCTCCATGCGCTGGTCCATCAACATGCAAAGCGTGTCGATGTAGGCGTCCTTGTCCTTGGGGTTGGTGCGGATGAAGTAGTCCATGATCTTCTCACCGTTGGTGTAGGTATACTGGCTGGCGCGCGGGCAGTTGAGAAACACCTGTCTCCATGCAGCCACCATTTCCATACTGATGGCATCGGGAGCGTACCTGGCGGCCTCCCATTGCTTGAAGTACTCGCGGTAGGTGGAAAGGTTGGTCACGCAAGCCACGCTGTCGGCTCCGTACTTCGATTCCTTTGCCTCTTGGGCTGAAACGCTCATTGCCATTCCGATCATGACGGCAATCAACACAAATCTTTTAGTTTTCATCTCTCTCTTTATTTTAAAGGTTTAACTTGTTTTCTCTCTATTCAAATATCGTTCCAAAATGAATTCGGGCCTGAAATCATCTGTATTTACGCTTCATGAACCAATGCTCGAACACCGAAACGCCAATGCTCAATTTGGCATATTGCTCTTGTATCAACCCAGCCTCGCGCGTACCGTATTGTCCGACTTCAAAGGCCAACTCCATCTTCGACAGGCTCTTGGGCAGGGGGAACGACATGCCGACCGTCGCACCCAGCCTATTAATGCTATGTTGCTCGCCATCGTTGCCCAAAAGGGAAATCATGCCATGCTCATAGAAGCCGCCAACACGATACGACATCTTCCTGAAATAACTCGAGATGGAGGAATGGGAAGGTGTGTACTCGAAACCTGCCGTTATGCTCCAAGAGTCCTGCAAGGCATCCGTAACACCCTCGCGGGAAAACTTCGACCACTGGTTCCAGTTGAAATCGGCGCCGATCGTCCAATGATTGTTTTTCTGCAAGGCCACGCCAAAGCCGAAGCCTTGATACATGTGCGTCTTGACCTTCGTGGTCGTGTTGACCAAGGTATCAATCACATATTCGATATCTGAGTCCTCGTCCACCTCAACGGAGCGGATGAACAAGGTTTGATTGCCCCTCAACGCGACCGGCTGGGTATAGGTGAGGCCAAGACTCAGCTTCAGGTCATTGCCCAGGTTGGTGTCAAACAACAAACCATAGTCGAACATGAAAGAGCTTACCATCAAATCCAGGTTACGCCGCGAGCCAATCATATAGAGTGAGTCGGGGAAGTAGAGGGTGGTTTCGGTCTTCGTATTGCCAAACACGTAATAGACATTGGCGCCGAGGGCAAAATGCTTGCCCAGTTTGAAAGCGGTGCCCACATAAGCTTGGTTGAGGCCGCCCGAGCCTTTGAAGCGCGTGGCGTAGTTGCCGACGTCAGGGTCGTTGTCATTCACCACCATAGTATAGCCTGCGGTGCTATAAGGTTGCGCACCCAATGCCAACTTCCACCATGAGGTGAGGCCAAAAGCCATCGAGATGTGGTCGAACGAGGCATTGGCTGATCTCTCGGAGAGCGAGGAGGTCCTGAAGGTCGAAGCCTTGAAGTAGAGGCCGGCATCGAAGAGGAAGGCCAACGAGTCGATTTTGGCATAGGAAGCCGGATTCTCGGCATTAATACCGACGCCAAACATGGCATTTGTCGTGCCGCCCATGCCTTTCAGTCTGACATTCATGGCTTTGTCTCTCACCTGCCCCATGCCAAACAGGGAATATGGCGAATCCACGTCGGCCTGTGCGAAGGCCACGCCGCTGAGGCAAACCAGCAAAAACGCCATTATGCTTTTAATCATTGGTGTTCTCATAACTATATCATCTTGGGCAAGCCCACTTTTGAGCGTGCAAATATCCGATTTTTTAACTCTTTAGGCAAGTTTTTATTGTCTTAATTACGAAAACAAAGTGTTATTCTGCTGAATATCAACCATAAACAAATCGAAAAATAAAAAAATATCAAAATTTTGAAGATTTTTTCTTGTCGATATGGATTTTTGTCGTATTTTTGCAGCCACAAATACGGAGGTACCGTAGCTCAGTTGGTAGAGCAGAGGACTGAAAATCCTCGTGTCACTGGTTCGATTCCCGTCGGTACCACCCTCGTAGAGACGCATTGCATGCGTCTCTTTTTTTATGTCGTTCCGGACCAACCGGAAACAAAAAAGCACCTCCCTTTCGGGAAGTGCTTTTTTTATTATTGTATCGGTCAATTCTTATTGAATCAGGCCAGTAGCAGTAGCCAGGTCGATAGAGACATTGGTGTAGTAACCAGGGATGGAGATATATCTCTTGTCAGCCGGGACTTTCACATCTCTTGAACCATCGGTGTAAGTCAGAGTCACAGTGAAGTTATCCATCAAAGCACCTGGGCGGAGAGGTATGAGGAAGAACTTGTAGTTACGATCGATGGTAACACCATTGGCGGCGGAGCAGTCGAGGGTGACGCTATAACCAGTGCCGTTGGGCATATAACCAATCTCATGGAGTCTGTTATTCATTGCAGTCCAATAATCATCGGCGTTTCCATTAGCCTTATAATTGACGCCAAGTTGTTTCATGGCATCGAGGTCGGCGCTCTTCAGTGCAGGAATCTCGATTGACATGCTGCCGGTGAGGTGCATGTTACTGTCGGTGATGGTAACGCTGGACACCTTCTTACCGCTGTTGTTGCTATCCTTAACTCTCACATTGATATAGCCAAAGATATGCTTGAGGTTAGCGACAACATTAGGTTCAATGACATCGCAAGTGGCGGCACCCACAAAGCCCCTAGGATCCATGAAAATCATGCCTGCACGAGCCGTGTTGGCAAACAAATCCGTCACATAGGTCTGGGTCTCACCCACATTGAAATAGGCGCGATTGCCTTCTGTGATTTGAGTGGTGGCCTTCGAAGCTGGATAGAAAGCGAAGAAACCTTCACTGCCTTCTTGCATAGAGGCTCCTGAGAAATGAGCTTGAGAAGCACCCGTAATACCGGATTCAGCAGTAAATGCGGCAGCCTTCGACTTGGTGTAATCCTGGTCGATGCTGTAAATCATTATCTCATCACCCTCATACCATTTCATTTGGCCAGCAATCATGTCGATGTAGGCCTTTGACTCGTCGAGACCCGATTCGCCTTCAATGGCTGGCAACGTAAAATCGAACGAAGCGACCGTCTTGGCATTGTCCTTTTTGCAGGACGTGGCACCGATTGCCAGCAAGGCAACCATGCTCATCATACCGATAATTTGACTTACTTTTTTCATTTTTCGTTTTTTTATCTGATTAATACTATTTCAAATTATAAGCTGGTTCCATTAAGCCCAAGGATTATCGCCACCAGGTGTTTCACCGCTATGAACATCGGCACCGCTAATCATCAGCACGGTAGGCATTTGCATTTCGAACACTTCAGCTACAGGAGCTTCGTAAGTTTTGTTCATCTTTTTCATTTCGTTTTAGTTTTTTAATTGATTGATTTATTGTTAATTACTTTATTTTCTTACTTTCTTTTCATGCCATTTGACGCTGCAAAAATAGTAAATTATTTCATACGCACGAAAGAATTTTATTTTTTTGAAATTAATTCCTCTATTAATGGTCGCCCAGCTTTCTTACTTTGCCAAACATCTGCCTCAATGAGGAACCCATTTCCCTGAATGCCACCGAAGGAAACACGCGGACACGATAGAAGAAATCAACAAAGATGCCGAAGAATGAATGCATCCAACGCATCAGTCTGCTCTTGGGTCGGCGCTGCTTGAAACGGCTGTGGCGTTTGAAGTTGCCCACTTCCATCACTTTATGGTAAAGCCTTTGCGCCGTGCGCCGACACTGCGCGTCAAAGAACGGCATCTCGGCTTCGGGTAGGCCAAGTTGCTCCACCATCAGATAGCCGAAGGCCTGCCAAGGTTTCATCAGGTGCATGTCAGTCAACCACAGTCTCAATTTTTCCAAGTCAAGCTGGCCATGATAGGCATGCAAGGCCACGGCCACGTCTGAGATTTGTCGCCAACCCACACCCGAGGTCAGGAGATGGTGCCAAGCATGATAGAAGGTGTAAAACACCACGAACTCCTTAGAGGGAAGAGTGATTTCGAGACCTTCATAGTCAACACGTTGCGTATGATCATGCAGTCCATCACGCTCGATGGCGGTGTAAATCCTGGCCACCTTGGGGTCGTCCATGTCGGCACTCACACGGTGTATCTCCATGGGATATTGGCCGAACTCTATATTGTATTGGTGGCCTTTATCAACTTCTTCTCCCCAGTTGTAGCCGCCCGGCAAGGTGCGCAACAACCGGCAGGCTTCATGGAAATGATCGAGGCCCACGTAGAGGTCGATGTCGCCAAACTGCCGCAGGCTCGGGTTGGGATAAAACATGGCCAAGCCAAAACCCTTAAGCAGCACCGGCTCAATGTCGTGTTGGTGCAACAAGGTCACCGCCGATGCCAGTATTCGCCTCAGATTCATCTGGTTGATCAAGCTGCCGCGCATCACCGCTTGCATCTTGTCAAGCATGGCCTCAGAAGGACGGTTGTCGCCCGCCATCCGCGAAGCCACACCACACAACAACGCCTGGTTGGCGTGATGCTTGGCCACTTTCATCACACCGTTCCAGTCAATGGGGCCGTCGATAGCGACAGGCGTGTCCCATAAGGCGGAGCGAAGCAGGGCAAAATATTGGGTTTCGGAGGCGGTCATGACATACCTTTTATTAATTAATCCTCGATGACACCCGCCTTGTTCCATGTCTGGAGCAAAGCCGTCACGTCTTTCTCAGCCACTTCCATGGATATACCATATTCATCCACAAGGAGTTTTGCCAGCGCCTCGGTGTCAAATGTCTTGCCTTCCACCGCTTCCCAAAGGAAAGCAGCCGTTTCGTTCATGGAAATCATCTGGTTGGCACCCATGACTTCAAGTCCTTCGGCAACAAGGATGTATTCTTTGCCCAACTGGCGCAATCTATAACCCTTTTTCGTTTTCATATAGTATAGATTTAAAGATTCAAAGATTTAACTGAACAACTGAACAACTAAACAACTGAACAACTGCTAACTAAGTTTCCTATGTATTTTCAACAAGTATCTCCTCATGGGCAAGAGATGGCGCCACAGCCAGGCTTTCTTGGGTTTGAGGTGTCGTCCGTCGTGAACGATTTCAACCACCGTGCCCATGACATCGTCCGCAGCGACCTGCTCAGTGCCTTCCAAGTTACCATCACCCATCAACGTCATCTTTTCTCCATCAACGGCATACACGCGATGAAGTATATGTTTGCCATGGTACTCTACCAGCACAATGTCGCCCACTGCCACCCTGTCTTTCTTCAGCAGATACACCTGGTCCACGCCTCCTTTGATGAAAGGCAGCATGCTGATGCCTTGTGGGACTAGGGCTATCACCTTACCGTCTTTCAGCGCATCCAAATCCCTATGTACCACGACATTCTCCTGTTCCATCACTGCGAGACGGTTTTATAGCAAAGCCAAGCCGCCTCGGCATCTGGCAAACAATCAAGGGCATAGCAGGGCACCGTACCGACTACTTTTTCGTTGGTGGCATGCAAACCGTCAGCCATCTCCTTGATGAAGCGATAGCCCGAGAACGAGACGTACATGGCCGCATAAGCCTCCACCAGCGACATCCTCCTGATGGTATTCTTCTTGGCCTGACGCAAGTTGACGATGGCACCTACCGGAACCTCAATATTCTGGTAACAAGGCGTCTTGCCGCTCCAAGGCGAGCCGAAGACGTGCACCTCCCCATCCTCCATGACACGCAGCACTGGGTTGTCGTCGTTCAATAGGGAACATCCTTCTATATTATTGATCCACAGTTGACTATGTGTACTCTTACCCGTACCGCTCTTACCCAAAAACAGATATCCTTTGCCGTCTTTCACGGTCACCGATGAATGCATCAATAAAGTGTTTTTGCGTGCCGTGGCGAAGGCAAACATCAGCATAAGCGAGGTCCCTAAAGAAAAACGGATGCTACCCAAGATGCGGAACTTGGCCTCATAGAAGGTCTTGTCGGTCAAGAGATAAGCCCTCACCGGTGCTTCAAGCAGAGGCGCCATTTCCATCAGCCATTGTCCACGCCATTCGTATAGCTCGATACGGGGCATGTCGGGCCCTTCGCAACTCACCGTAACTTTCTGTTTGTCGGAGGTGTCAGGCATGGCATCCAACAATTCGGCCGTAAAGAGGCAGTCGCTGGCATCCACGCAAACAAACGGCTCGTAGGGACCCATCTCATTCCAAGCCGCGTCATTGTCGGGCATGACAACAGCGAACTTGTGACCTGCTACTCGATACGTTTTTTTCATCGGATTAAAATTTGTGCAAAGATAGGAATTATTGTTGATTGTTGAGTTGTTGAACCGTTTAATTGTTGGATGAGAGGCTGAAAAAAAGATTTTCTGTATTTTTGCAGGGATTTTTTCAGAAAGATATGGCAAAGAAAAAAACACACGATAAAGTAGCACAAGGGCCACGGTTTCGTAATATACTCCTGGCTGTTTTGACGGGTGGACTGCTCACTGCGGCATGGCCTACCTGGGGCATCGCATCATTGGCTTTCGTGGGCTTCGTCCCGCTGCTGATGCTGGAAGACCGCATCGCACAAGGCGGAAAAGGCAGGCTGTTTTGGCTGTCCTTCCTTGCCTTCCTCATCTGGAACGCTGGCACCACCTGGTGGGTGTGGAACGCCACTCCTGCCGCCATTCTGGCTTGGGTGCTGAACGCCCTCTTCATGACCATCGTCTTCATCGTGTTTCACCTCACGAAGAAAAAAGTATGCAACAACCCTTGGGGCAACTTCTTCCTCATCCCCTACTGGATCGCCTTCGAATACCTCACCTATCACTGGTCCATCAAATGGCCTTGGCTCAACTTGGGCGGCGTCTTTTCGAGCACCGTCAGCTGGGTGCAGTGGTACGAATACACGGGCTTGGTGGGAGGAACGCTGTGGGTATTGCTCGTCAACATCTTGATTGCCAATATCATCCAGTTTTTCAACTCAAAAGAGACGAAGAACATTTTGGTCAACATTGGTCTGGAAGCAGTCGTTCTGCTGGTGCCCATCCTCGTCAGTAAGGCGATGTACAAACACTACGAAGACCAAGGCGAGGACACCGAGGTCATCGTGGTGCAGCAGAATTGCGACCCTTGGAACGAGCAGTTCGACAGCCATTTCTACGACCAAGTGATCCAAAACAACATCAACCTGTCACTGCCTCTGGTCACACCCAACACACGTTTTGTGGTGAGCAGCGAGTCGGCCATCCAAGAGGGGATCTGGCTGCATGAGGTGGACAAGGCCCATGCCGTCAACACCCTGCGCGACTATGTGAAACGCTTCCCTCAGATGGCTTTCGTCATCGGTGGCACCACCTTCGAATGGGTGCCCAAAGGCATGGAGGACGACTTCCCTGCGCGACAAATCGGCGACTCCGACAAATACTACTATTGCCACAACTCGGCCCTGCTCATCGACAGCGTCGGCATGCAACACCGCAACAAGTCGCAGCTCACGCCAGCGGTGGAAGCCATCCCCGAATGGATGGGGTTCTTGCGCAACTTCAGCCTCACCATGGGCATCGCGCGCGGCACCTTGAAAGGCGACCCCGAAGCCCAGGTGATGACCTTTGGCGGACATAAGATAGGCGCTGCCATCTGCTACGAGAGCGTCTTCGGAGAATATGTCAGCTCGTTCTGCAAGAAAGGCGCCGACCTGCTCTTCGTCATCACCAACGACGGCTGGTGGGGCCACACCCCTGGCTATCGTCAGCATTTCGAGTTCTCTAAGCTTCGCGCCATCGAAAACCGCCGTTGCATCGCCCGCTCCGCCAACACGGGACGCTCGGGATTCATCAACCAACGCGGCGACGTGCTACAACAGACCCATTACTGGGAGCCCGACGCCATCCGCGAGACCTTGAAAGCCAACGACAAAGTGACGTTCTACGCCCAACACGGCGACTACCTCAGCCGCATCGCGGTGTATCTCACCTTCGTTTTGCTGCTTACCTGGGGTGCCATCAGCCTCATCAAGTGGAACAGGTCGGGCGAAAAACCCACCAAGAAAACCGCCAAGCGCAAGAAGAAATGAGCGAGGTGCTGCTTTCCCTAGGTCCCTTTCAAGGCATCACCGACGCGCCGTTCCGCAACGTCTTCAAGCGGCATTTCGGCGGCATCGACAAGTTCTACACGCCATTCTTCACGGGCATCCACAAAGAAGAAAACGCCAAGAACCTACAAGGCGAGGAAATCGACCCAAGATGCAACGATGTCAACACGCTGACACCGCAAATCCTCAGCACCGACGCGGAGGAAATCCTACGTTTCGCCAAGCAATGCAAGGAATTAGGCTACAAGGAAATCAACCTCAACATGGGTTGCCCATTCCCCAGGGTGGCCAACAAGAAACGCGGGAGTGGCCTCCTGCCCTATCCAGACAAGGTGGAGACGATGCTGGAAGGCGTTTTCGAGCACATTGGCGACATGAAATTCAGCGTGAAATGCCGCTTGGGGTATTTCAGCCCCGAGGAAATCGACGCCATCATACCGATTTTCAACCGCTTTCCACTCAGTGAATTAATCATCCACCCACGCATCGGGAAGCAACTCTACAAGGGCGAGGCGGATGTGGAACGGTTCAAGAGCCTTATACCTTATATTAATGCGCCGCTGGTGTATAACGGGGATATTTTTTCGGTGGAGAGCTATGAAAGGATTCGGGGAGTTATATGTGGGGGATTGCGGGTCAAGCCCGCAATGACACCCATAGAAGAAACGTCACCCAAAAGTGTCATTGCGGGCGAAGACCCGCAATCTCCTGCGCTTAAAGGCTATATGCTGGGACGGGGGATTTTGGCGAATCCGTTTTTAGCAGAGGACATCAAGACTCTGGATTGCTTCGTCGTTCCTCCTCGCAATGACGCAAAGCGTCGAATCGAACGGCTGCACACTTACGTCCTCGACCTATACGAAGACCGTCTGCACCATGCGGGAGGGAGTCCCAAGGTGTTGGGGCGCATGAAGGAACTGTGGTCGTATCTGATGTATTCTTTCGACGAGCCACAAGACATCTGGCGCAAGATTAAGAAAATCAATGCGCTAAAGGAATACGAGGAAGCGGTGGAAACGGTTTTCCGGTCTCACACCCTCCGACGCATCACTTAATCCAATAGACGTAGTTGTCCTTGCGCGGCTTAGCCTCGGGATACTCGCCCGCGGTATAGCCGAGGATGCAGTTGCCAATGCCCACAAGATTTTCGTTCTCGATGCCGGCGTCCTTCAAGATGGCTTTGCCTTCCTCGGTCTCGAAGACCTCCTTGGCGCGATGTATCCAGCATGAACCCAAGCCTTTGGCATGGGCGGCATTCAGCAGGTTACCCATCACGAGAGAGCCGTCTTCCTTCCACGTCCTAGCGGCAGTGGTGTCGGCGAGTACCACCAACACTACGGGAGCGCCATAGAACGGGTCCATGTCGTTGTCGGGACCAAAGACGGCGGCGTTAAGCTTGCTTAAACGGTCGCGCACTTCGCGGTTGGTGACGGCGACGATGACAGGGGATTGGCGGTTCATGCCCGTCGGGGCATAGGTGCCGGCTTTGCAGATCTCTTCGATGACCTCCATGGGAGGCACTTCGTCGGTGTAGCTGCGCACGCTGCGGCGCGTCAGCAGGTCGTTCATGGTAGTGTTCATGGTCTTCTCTTCGTTGTTGGTGTTGGTGTTGGCATTGTCGTTTGGGCCACAGCTAGTCAGGAACAGGGCAACGACCAATGTCATAATCAGTGAGGTTTTGTTCATAATGGTGTTATTTTTGTCGGACAAAAATAGTCAAAATAATGTTTCACCGAAAAAAACAATGCCCACCTGAAAGCAGGCAGGCATTGTTTCAGTGAATCGCGCATCAAATCATTCGAACGAGGCGATGGCCTTCTTGATGATTTCGATGGCTTCGCGGAGTTCGGCCTCGGTGATGACCAAGGGCGGGGCGAAGCGGATGATGTGCTGGTGGGTGGGCTTGGCCAGCAGGCCGAGGTCACGCATCTTGAGGCACACGTCCCAAGCTTCCTTGCCGTCTTTGGGTTTGATAATCACAGCGTTGAGCAAGCCCTTACCACGGACTTTCTCAATCATCGGGCTCTTGATCTTGCCGATCTCCTCACGGAAGATTTTACCGAGACGCTCGGCGTTCTCCATCAGGTGTTCTTCCTTGATGACTTCAAGGGCGGCGATGCTCACGCGAGCAGCAATCGGGTTGCCGCCGAAGGTCGAGCCGTGTTCACCGGGCTTGATGTTCAGCATGATGTCGTCGTCGGCCAACACGCAGCTCACCGGCACCACACCGCCACCGAGGGCCTTACCCAGGATGAGGATGTCGGGGCGCACGCCTTCGTGGTCACAAGCCAGCATCTTACCCGTACGGGCGATACCGCACTGCACCTCGTCGGCCATGAACAGCACGTTGTACTTCTTGCAGATGTCGTAGCACTTCTTCAGGTAGCCCTCATCCGGCACGTAGACGCCAGCCTCGCCTTGGATGGGCTCCAGCAGGAAACCAGCGATCTCCTTGCCTTCCTTAGCCAGCACTTGTTCCAGTGCGTCGGGGTCGTTGTAGGGGATGCGGATGAAACCGGGAGTCATGGGGCCGTAGTTGGCGTAGCTCTCGGGGTCGTTACTCATCGTGATGATGGTGATAGTGCGGCCGTGGAAGTTGCCTTCGCAGCACACGATCTTCACCTTGTCGTTCGGGATACCTTTCTTGACGACACCCCAACGGCGGGCGAGTTTCAGGCCCGTCTCGTCGGCTTCGGCGCCCGAGTTCATGGGCAGCACCTTGTCGTAGCCGAAATATTCAGTCACATATTTCTCCCACACGCCGAGTGCGTCGTTATAGAAGGCGCGGCTGCTGAGGGTGAGGCGCTCGGCCTGGTCGGTCATGGCCTTGATGATCTTGGGATGGCAGTGGCCTTGGTTGACAGCGGAATAAGCCGAAAGGAAGTCGAAATACTCTTTGCCTTCGACGTCCCACACCTTGGCGCCCTTACCTTTGGCGAGGACGACCGGCAGCGGGTGATAGTTATGGGCACCGTACTTGGCTTCCAGGTCCATAGCTTGTTGTGATGATGTGATTTTCTCGATCATGGTTTGTTATTTAAGGATTTAAAGATTTAAAATTTAAAATTCAAAGATTTGAAAATTGAACTGCAAAGTTAGGGTTTTATTTCATCATTTCACATTTTTTCCGATTTTTCCGAACAATTTTGTAGGCTATGTACAAAACCGCAGCGGCGAGGTAAAGGCAAAGCAATCCGTAAAACGCCATGCGGTAGTGGTTGCGCTGGGATTGGAGGGTTTGGATTTGGGCGTTTTGGGAGTCGTGTTGTTGGAGGAGATCCGAGAATTTCGTTTTTAGCTCACCGTTTTCGTCCGATAGGCCATTGTTTTCACGCTGTAATTCCGAAATAGAAGAATCAAAAATCGACAATTCAGCCTCCAACTCTTTCATCATGCCTAATCGCGCATAGTCGAGAGACAGTGCCTTACGGAAAGTGGGGCGCAATTGGAGAAGGCCTGACTTCTGTTCCAGTTCAAAATAACGATTAAAATACTGAAACGACTTTGAGGCTTGGCCTAACTTACTTAAAATCTTCCCCAAGCCCACACACGCCTCCATCTGACCGTACAAGTAGCCGCTATTTTCAGCCAAAGCTAGTGCTTCCTCATATTTTGCGACAGCTTCTGCATGATTGCCCTGATGCTCCATGACATTGCCCATTTCCACCAAGGCCCCTGAAATCTCATTATTTAAAGAAACTGCGTTTTCCTTATATGCCAAAGGACTTTCCCCATAGTCAATGGCTTTTTGGAAATAAAACAAAGCGGAATCATAGTTGACATAGGTGTTTTCATATATCACTCCCATGTTTTTGCAAACAAGGAATGAATAATAATTCTCACCGTAAGCTTCGAATCGGGGCAAGATATCCCAGTAAATCCATCTTGCCTCATCATAACGGCCTCTATCAAGATAAATCGTTGCAATGTTAGATTTCAGGCGCAACACATTCAAGCTGTCATCGACAGCCTCAAACAAGCCCTTGGCCTCAGTATTGTACTGCAATGACATTTTAAGGTCACCCCGTTTATACCATAGCAAGCCCATATTTGATATAACCGATGCATAAGCCGAGGTGTCGTTCAGCTGTTTGGCCATCGGCAAGGCCTCTTCATACACCAGGTAAGCTGTGTCTATGCTGCCGAAAGACATCTCATAAGTGGCTAAATTCCAAAGAGACTCAAATGCGTTTTTTGTATCCGCCAACGCCGTAAACTGAGCATGGGCTTGTCTCAGATATATTTTAGCCAAATCCATATCACCATGAAAAGCATATTGGACGCCCAACGCATAATTCGCCTTAGCCTCCAGGTCCGCAAAGCCTTGATTTTGTGCTTCTTTTATGGCCTTTTCACCCCAATCGATGCAATCATCGTAGGAAACGTCATAGAACTCCCAAGTCAGTTCTATCATCGTCAGCACTTTCTCACGACCTTCTTGAGACGGCAGAACGTTTAACAGGCTATCCACAATCCTCGTCTCCTCCTGAGCAAAGCCCACCAAGGACAAAAGCAACAATACAACAACCCCTATTTTAAACTTGACACCCATTAAACTGCCAACTCATAGAAACATATTGTATTTTCTTTCATCGAAAATCGTGGTGCTTTCGCCATGGCCGGAGTAGACCTCGGTATCGTCGGGCAGATGGAACAAGCGCTCGATGATGTTGGTGCGGAGCTGCTCGTAGTTGCCCCCAGGGAAGTCGGTGCGGCCAATGCTGCGGCAGAAGAGCGCGTCGCCGGTGAAGACCCACCCTTCGATTTCGGCGTAGAGGCTGATGCTGCCCATGGCATGGCCCGGCGTGCTGATGACCTCCAAGGTGCTCTCTCCCACCTTGATGACTTCGCCGTCCTCAAGGTCGCGGTCAGGCAGCTCGCCCTCACCCATAAACGACATTCCAAACAATTGCGCCTGCTGACGCGAACGCAAGAAGTCGTCTTTCACATTGGGATGCGCCGCCACGGGGATGCCGTAACGCTTTTTCACTGCCGTGTTACCTACAATATGGTCGATGTGGCCGTGCGTGTTGATGGCCATCAGCGGCTTGAGGCGATGACTGTCGATGAAGCCGAAGAGTTCATTCTCTTCGCCCGCAGTGGAGCAGCCCGGGTCAATGATGACGCATTCCTTGGTATCGTCGTCGTAAACGACATAGGTGTTTTCTGCGAAGGGATTGAAAACGAAAGAATCAAGTTTAAGCATAACGATGTTTTTCGGTGCAAAGGTAAGGATTTTTCCGCAGTATTCTAAAGATTTTGCCTATCTTTGTCGGCTAATTTGGTATTCATGTTGCCGAAAACGAAATACACCATCCTGTTTCTGCTGCTATTTGCCCTGGCGCCGCTGTCCCATGCCCAGTTTTACAACGGCATGAACATGCCTTTCGGCAAGAACCGCGTGCAGTGGGGCAACTTCCATTGGTCGTATTACAGGAACGACAACTTCGACGTGTATTTCTACCAAGGCGGCGACGACCTTGCCCGTTATGCGCAAGCCTACGCCAAAGACCAGATCCCGCAACTTGAAGACCGTCTCAACAGCCGCTTCAGCAAAAAGATCCAGTTCATCGTGTTCAACAGCATGGGCGACTTCAAACAGAGCAACATCAACCTCGACGACGAAGAAAACGGCAACACGGGCGGCATCACCAAGATCATCGGCTCGAAAGTCATTCTTTACTTCGACGGCGACTACACCCACTTCGAGGCCCAGATTCGCGAGGGCATCGTCCGCCTGCTCTTCAGCCAGGTGATGAATGGCATCAGCATAGGTTCACAAATCCGCAACTCCTACCGCTACGACATCCCTCAGTGGTTTCGCGACGGCTTGGTGGCCTTCATCGCAGGCAACTGGGATAGCTACAAGGAAAGCCAGCTGCAACGAGGCATCACCTCCGGCACCTACAAGAAAATCAACCATCTGCACGACGAAGACGCCGCGGTTGCAGGGTACTCATTTTGGAATTTCATCGACGAAAAATATGGCAGCAAGGCATTCAACGATATCTTGACGTTGGCCGAAAACACCAAGAACGTCAGAAGGGCACTGCTTTACGTCACAGGCAAGGAATACAAGAACCTGGTGGAAGAATGGTACGCCTACTACAAGGCACGCTACGAGACCATCATGGTCAAGCAGCCCACCGACCTGATGAAGCTGAAATACAAGAAGTACCGCACCTTCACGCAACCCAGCATCAGCCCGAACGGCAAGCACATCGCCTACGTCAGCAACGACGAAGGCAAGATACGCCTGTGGCTCGAAGACCTTCAGACAGGCAAGCGGCAACAGCTTTATAAGGCCGGCTACCACTCCGACGAGAACATCGACACCAGCTTCCCGCTCTTGGCCTGGCATCCCAACAGCGAAATCCTGTCGTTCATCATTGAAGAGAAAGGTAAAATCCAGCTCTATAACCTAGATGTCAGAAGCGGCAAGCAAGCCAGCACCTATCTCTTTGACTTCCAAAAGGTCAGCGCCTTCTCATACGCCCACAAGAGCCGTAAAATCGTGCTCGCTGGCACACGCATGGGTAAGCCCGACATCTATGTCTACAACCTGTTTTCCAACACCTTGGAGCAGATTACCAACGACTACCACACCGACCTCAACCCCGTCTTCACCTACGACGACCACCAAATCGTGTTCAGCTCGAATCGCGACAACGACACCCTGAAGGTCGATGACATAATCGGCTTCCAAAACAAACAATTCGACCTCTTCGCCTACAACTACAGCACCAAAGACTATGTGCTCCAGAACCTGACGCAGCAACGCTTCTCCAACAGCATCATGCCCGAGCCGCTGAAAGACGGTAGCATGCTCTACCTCAACGACACCAGCGGTTACTATAACCTCTACCAGATACGCTTCGACAGCGCCATCAGTCATATCGACACCATCGTCCATTACCGCTATTTCGCCAAGAAAGAACAACTCACGGATTACGCTGCCAACATCATCGACTATTCCTACATGCCCCGCGACCACAAGGCCGCCCTGCTGATGGCTGACAAAAACGGGGAGAAAGTCTTCATCTCGCCCATCCTGCGTGGCCACGAGGAAAACATCGGCCAGATGAGCCCCTACGCGCAAAAGAGGCTTCTAACCGAACTAATCCAAAAGGAAAAAGACACAATCATCGAGCCCATCTCGAAGCACCGTTTCTCGTCCAGCTACCGCTATGCCAGGCGCAAACGGCAGATAGCAGGGGCCTTGGGCGACGACTCGACACAAGTCGTGCAACAAGGCAACGGCCCCGCGCCAAAGCCACGGCCCAAAGACACCATCGAACGCCCCAACAACTACTACGTGGAGCTTTATACCGACCAGCTGATGACCCAAATCGACTTCACCAGCATGAACTATAGCTACCAGCCTTTCACTGGCGGCAACTCGCCTATCTATCTCCACCAAGGCCTCAATGTCTTCCTCGGTACCAAGATGAAAGACCTGATGGAAGACTACAAAATCGAACTCGGCGTGAAACTCAACACCAGCCTCGTCAACAACGAGTACATGTTACGTTTCAGCGACTTCAGCAAACGACTCGACAAGAGCCTCACCTTGCACCGCTATGTCACCGACAACTACTCAGGATATTACTACCGCACCTTCACCAACGAAGGTTTCTACACGCTAAGCTATCCTTTCAGCGAAATTCTAAGCTTAAGAGGTACGGTCATCTACCGCCTCGACCACAGGGTCAACCTGGCCGTCGACGACTACAGCCTTGCCGACAAGGACATCTACGTAAACTGGGGCGGGTTGCGTGCCGAGCTGGTCTACGACAACTCAAAGAAAATCGGCACCAACCTGCGTGTGGGAGCACGCGGTAAAATCTTCGCCGAATACCACCAGAAAATTGCGAGAAACACGGCCAATTTGGTGGTGGCGGGCTTCGACTACCGACACTACACCCGCATCAGCCGCAACTTCATCTGGGCCAACCGCATCGCAGGCAGCACCTCGTTTGGGCAAAACAAACTCATCTATTACATGGGTGGCGTTGACAACTGGATCTTCGCCTCGTTCAACAACGGCACGCCCGTCGACTACGAGCAAAACTACGCCTACCAGACCTTGGCCACCAACATGCGCGGTTTCCAGCAAAACATCCGCAACGGCAACAACTTCGTGGTGCTCAACAGTGAATTGCGCTTCCCCTTGTTCAGCTACTTCATGGATCGTCCCATCAACCTGAGGTTCATCAGGGACTTCCAAATCGTGGCTTTCGGCGACGTGGGCACAGCATGGACAGGCTGGAATCCCTACGCGCCCACCAACTCCCTTTTCAACCATTACATCACCGACGGCAACCTCAACATCAGCGTGACAGAAATGAAAAACCCGTGGGTAGGTGGCATCGGCGTGGGATTGCGCACCACCTTGTTAGGCTATTTCATTAGAGGCGACGTGGCTTGGGGCATTGAAGACGGGCATATCAGCAACAAACCGAGATTCTATTTTTCATTCAATCTGGATTTCTAAATGACTATCGGCTGCCGCATTGCGACTGAACGGCTGCCGCACTGCGACAGCCCTACATGTTATTCGTAAAAATGGCGTTCCTGCATGTATTGAAACACCTTTTCGGGCACAAAATGCCGCACATCCCGTCCTTCCTTTATGCTATGGCGGATAAAGGTCGAAGAAATCTCCAAAACCGGGGTTTTCAGGATATTCACCGAAGGGTAATTGGCCAGCTCGCCGCCATCATAGCCCTCGCGCGGAAAGACCAACAACTCGTAATTGTCTAGGATTTTCTGGTACTCGCGCCAGTTTTTCAGGTTCTGCAGGCTGTCCATGCCGCAGATAAACACAAACTCGCAGTCAGGATACTGTTCCGACATGGCCGTCAATGTATTAATGGTATAGGACGGTGTGGACAGGTGCATCTCGACATCGCTGACAAAAAAGCGCGGGTCGTCACCCACGGCCAGCTGTACCATCTTCAGGCGCTCGTCGTCGTCGAGCAGGTCCTCCTTGTTCTTCAAGGGGTTTTGCGGCGTCACCACAAACCACAGCTCATCCAAGTCGGAAAACTCGACCAGATAATTGGCCAGCATCACATGACCGTGATGAATGGGGTTGAAGGACCCGGAATAGATGCCGACTTTTTTCATTCTTCCTCAAGAAAAGCTTTAACCACTTCGAGAATCTCACGCTTGGCGGTGTCAAGGTCATCGTTGATGACGGTGCGGTCGAACTTGCCTTGAGCGAACTCCATCTCCCAAGCGGCCTTGGCAAGACGTTTCTCGATTTCTTCCATCGAGTCGGTCTGACGATTGATAAGACGTTCGCGCAACACCTCGATAGAAGGTGCTTGGATGAACACCGACAAGGCCTGGTCACCATAATGGTGCTTGATATTGACACCACCGCAGACGTCGACGTCGAAGGCCACGTGCTTGCCCTCTTCCTGCATCTGTGCCACCACGGAGAGCAGAGTGCCGTAGCAACGGCCGGGATATACCTCTTCCCATTCGAGGAACTCGCCATTTTCGACGCGCTGCTTGAAATCTTCCATCGTGAGGAAATAATACTCGCGACCGTTCACTTCCTCGCCACGGGGCGGACGTGTGGTGGCCGACACCGAGAAAGCCATCTCGGGGATGTTGGCCATGACATGGTTCAACAAGGTGGTTTTGCCCGAACCTGAGGGGGCGCTGAAAATGAGAAGTTTTCCTTTCATAGTCATGTTTTTTTGCTTTCAGCAGTCAGCCGTCAGCTATCAGCATCAGCAATTGCTGACCGCTGACGGCTGATAGCTGATAGCTATAAAATATTACATACCTGTTCCTTGATTTTCTCCAATTCGTCCTTCATCTTGACGACGATTTTCTGGATGTTCACCTCGTTGGCCTTCGAGCCTAAGGTATTGATTTCGCGACCCATCTCTTGGGCTATGAAGCCGAGTTTCTTGCCCGCCTGGTCGTCGTCGCAGCTCTCGTTGAAGTAGTTGCAATGCTGACGCAGACGCACCTTCTCTTCGGTGATGTCGAGCTTCTCGAGATAGTAGATCAGTTCCTGCTCGAAGCGGTTTTCGTCGTACTGGCCCGAAGTGGTCAGATCGGCGAGGTTCTTCGTGATGCGTTGCTTGATGACCTCGTGACGGCTCTTTTCGTAAGGTTCGACTTGCTCCAAGAGTCCAAGGATCAGCTCCACGCGATGCAGCAGGTCCTTTTTCAAGGTCTGGCCTTCCTGGATGCGGAAGCCGTCCACCATGTCCAAAGCTTGGTCGAGGGTCTCGCCTACCTTGGCGACAAAGGCCTCGTCGTAGTTCTCGGCAGGCACATTGAAGATGCCGGGCATCCTGAACAGGATGCTGGCCATGTCGTCGGCAGGCGCTATCGAGAGTTGGGATGAGATATGCTCAATCTGTTCCTTGTAGGCCTTCACGATATCGGCATCGATGTGGTAGGTCTGGCTCAAGTCGGTGTCGGCAATCGTAATCACGACGTCGACCTTGCCGCGCTGCAGCTTGGCGCCGATGCTGTTGCGGAAATCCAGTTCGGCAAACCGCAACTCATTGGGCAGCTTCACTTGAAGGTCCAATTGTTTGCTGTTCAACGTCTTAATCTCGACGGTGATTTTCTTTTGGTTAAACGTCTGTTCGGCTATGCCATAGCCAGTCATGGAACGTATCATAAAAACCGATTGTTAGTTAATGAATTACTGCTGAACAAAGCCCCAAGGCTTGTCATACAAATCAATCTGTGTACGACTCGAAATCTTGAGCTGCTTGGTCTTGTTGACTCGCGACGAGAACACGCCATATCCACCGTAAATATTGGTATAGTCAGGAACCGTCTGCGAATAGCCCGAAACGGAGTTCACCTGAATATAATTGTACAGCTCTTCGCCTCCCGCCGCAATCATGATGTCAATGGGATAGGTATCGAAATAACGCTGCACTTGTGGATTGACAGAATTGACCACCGTATCGCTGCCAATAGCATCCGAAAGAAGCTCGAACAAGGAATTTTGGGTATATGAAATAGAATAGTAGCCATCCTCATAACCAAGTTCGTCAGCGCTCTTGGTACCGAAATCCCACCTCACCTGTTTTGCTTCTACAACATTACCATGCTTTTCCGTGTAATTGAAAACCATGATAATGTTATAAAACACGGCATTTTCGGCTTGCTTGAAGGTTATCTTCGATGTATTGTCGCTCGGGTCCGACCTAAATGTAGCCATCTCGGTGAGAATTCTAAAATCAGCGCCCCCAACCAAGCCTGTCTCAGCACTGACAGTGTCGTTGTCTTTGAGGACCTCCAAACGGTATTTAAAACGGGTATTGGGAACGTTTATGTTAAAATGCTCGGTAGTGAAATATACCTTCTGTTCGGGAGCATAGAAAATACCCATGTCCTTGTTGTGAATGGTAATCGTGTCAAGAAATATCGGAGCCCTACTTGTGCGATAGTATTCATTTCCATAGGTATTCTTATATTCCAACAAATAGGCGGTCAGTTTGCCGGGGTAATTGCACGAATCGGAAATCAAGGCCACCTCGTTGGCATTGATGGGATGGTCGTTGCTGCTGGAGAAAGCCCTATTGATTCTCACATAGTTAGTGTCCGCCGTGGCATCAAGCAAGCCATAAATCACGGGGATGTCCTTGTAGTCGGCATAAAGCTCCACATCGGTGCTGCAAGCATTGAACATAGCCATACAAGCCAGCACGGAAAGGGTAAGAAACAGTTTTTTCATCGTTCGGTTAGTTATTAGAAAAGGCAAAAATAGTGTTTTTTTTGCTACTATCGTTCTTTTCTCAAGATTTATTGTTCTATAAAGCCCCAAGACTGTTTCCTATAGAGGTCTAGGAGCGTCCCATAGGAAAAGCGAATTTTCTTTTCGATGGTGGTTCGTGAAGAAAAAAGCCCATAGCCGCCTTCAATGTTGGAATAGGCAGTAAATGGTCCTCCAAGGCTACTCTCTATGGCTTCGTTGGCAAGATAATAGTAGTATAAATCGTCGCCAGCAGCGCTGATGGTAACGACAAAATCATCGATGTAACGGACCACGTTGGGGTTGTTGGAGTTGACCACCGTGTCGCTACCGATGGCGTTGGCAAGCTCAGAGAACAGCCAGTTAAGTGAATAGCTCTCATAATACGTGTTTTCCGTGCTCTCTACTTTGGTGAATTCAGATAAAGACTTTGTGCCAAATGACCGGCTGACACTCTTATTTAGGATTCCTTGGCCGCTATGGTGCTCGCGGTAATTGAACTGCATTTTAACTTCATACACGCCCGCCGCGCCATCGGCCCTGAAAAGGATGGACCCCATCGCATCGGTTTGTTCCATTTGAAAACTCACGTTTCCTGACACAATGGCAAAATCTTCGCTGCCCACCATCGTTGTAAGTGCCGTGACCGTGTCGCCATCCGGTTTGGAGACAACAAGCTCATACCTATATTTATGATGGTTTGAGCCTGTAAGAAGAGGCTCAGCAGTGTAATAGAGGATTTGGTCGGGCGAATAAAACACGCCCGCTTCCTTATTGTGGATGGTTATTGTGTCAAGAACCAATTCGCGATGCGTAGGTTCGTAATGATTGCCATAGGTGCTTTCGTATTCGTAAAGTCTGGCATCCAGCTTTTCATCATAGTTGCTCGAATCATAAATCAAAGCCACTTCGTTCGCATTAATAGGGTTTTCATCGGTGCCACAAAATGCCTTTGTAATCTTGACATAGTTAGTGTCTGCACGCGCATCAAGCATGGCATAAATGATTGGAATATCTTTGTATTCGGCATAAATATCCACGTCAGTACTACATGAGTAAAAACAAGCAACCAAAACACCAAAGTAAAGGATAAAACGTATATTTTTCATGTTGAAATGAATTTTTTACGCCACAAAAATAGGGCATTTCCAAAAACTTCCAAATTATTTTCATGGATTTTTCTATTTTTGTCCCAAAATTATGAAAAACCAACATAGATGAAAAGACTTACCTTATTAATCGCGACTATTCTGATGGCCTTATCATTGACGGCCCAAGTGGAATATCTCTACGACTTCAACAGCCTTACAGAAGGCTCCAAAAACCTCAATGGTCAAGACGGATGGGTGACGCACTACCAGACCGCCGCCTCGTCGCAGGACTTCGATGTCAGCTATGTGTGCGGCTCCGACATGGCACCCGACGAGAGCATCGCCATCTGGTATCCCTACGGCGGCTCGGGCGTGGGGCGCACCGCCACGCGCAAGGCCTCGTCCAACTTCAACTTCAACTTCCAGAACGGCGGCATCATGGACCTCGAAATCGACATGAACCGCACCTGGTGGGGCAGCTTCTTCGGCGTGGGATTCGACGCTGACGGCGACGGCCACATCCTGCCCGGCATGACCGACCCTGACGGCGGCGTGTATGTCTTCATCAAGAGCCAAGGCGACAGCGGTCACGCCAAGGTGTGCCTGCCCGATGGCAGCAGCGTTCCCTTCGACTACGAACAAAGTGGCTGGACGCGCTACAAGATGTCGTTTGACTTCACGGCCTACGACGGCGCCGGTGCCGTGACGGTGTTCGTGAAGCCCGGCTGCACAGGCGAATGGATACAGATGGCAGGCTGCACCAACGTCTGCATGAACCTCACCCCTGGCAGCGGCGACATGAAAGACTACCATGTGTGGGACGGCGTTTTCTTTCACTCACAAGGCGGCACAGGCGGCTTCGACAACCTCCTCGTGCGCCAGCAGCCCGACGGCAACGCCCAACTCATCGAGATGGCCGACATCCCCAACCAACTGATATTCAACGAGCCTATCACCCTTGTGGCTACCGCCTCATCGGGACTGCCCGTCAGTTTCGAGATGATGGAAGGCCCTGCCACCATCAACGGGAATATCCTCACTTTGACGGGTGAAACGGGCGTAGTCAAGTTCAAGGCCACGCAATCTGGCAACGCCGACTGGCTGCCTGCCCCTGATGTGGTGAAGACCTTTGAGGTCGTCGACCCAGATGCCTATGACCCCGTGGTGACCATACGTCGCCCCTACGATGGCCAAGCAACCTATATGGACGCCCTTCATCCCCTGATGATTGTGGTGTCGGCCTACATCGAACATCCAGAAGTGGTAAAGTTCACCGAAATCAAAGCCACCATCGATGGTGACGAGATCATGTTGAAGACCGACTATCCCGACGACCCCGACAATGGCTATTATTATGGTTTTTGGACCCCTAACGACTTTGGATTATTCGACATGAACGTCAGCGTCACCCAGTCGGGAGGAAAAACGACGACCTATCACAATAATGTGCACTTGATCAATCAGCTTGAAGGTTTTGATGTGGTCACCATGCAGGGCGATTTGGTGTGTACGCCAACCCAACACAGTGACCGTGGCGAGTATGCCTTCCCTTCCCATGTGGGAACGGTCAACAAAATCATGGCGCATTTCGATTACTTTTGCGTTGACGGCAACTGCGACACTTACGACCGTGTGGGCGGTGTGAGGGTACGCAACTACCGTGGCGAATGGATCGAGTTGTTCCGCTATATCACCCCCTTTGGCGTAGAATGCGAGGACGATGTGGACGTGAGCGACTACACCTCCGTTCTGCAAGGCTTGGTGGAGATGGAGTATTATCTGGAGACTTGGAACGGCAGCGGCTCCAATCCCTTTTTGACCTTTACCTTCACCCCTGGCACGCCTGAATACCTTTATACCGATGTGGACGAGATTTGGTTTGGCACCTTCGCCTTTGGTGACTATGCCAACCAGCAACCCGTGCCCGTCGTGGATTATTCCTTCAGCGAGCAGGCACAGTCCGCCAAGCTGAAAATCACGACGACCGGCCACAACTGGAGCAGCGGCACTGCCAACTGCTACAACACGGGCAATGCCGCCGAGTTCTATGAAGCCACACACCACATCTTCGTGGACGGCCAAAGCAAATATGACCAACACCTGTGGCGCAACTGCGTCCCCAACCCAGCGGGCTGCCAGCCTCAGAATGGCACATGGACCTACCCCCGCAGCGGATGGTGCCCAGGCAGCATCGGGCTGGTGTGGGACTTCGACCTGACGGACTACCTCGCTGCAGGACAGGCCGAGCTCTTCTATCAGTTCGACCCGACCTACCTCGACTATTGCCATCCCAACCATCCCGACTGCGTCGACCATGTGACCTGCGAAGAATGTGCCGCCCCCGACAACCCAGTATTGCGTGTGTCGGGCAAGGTGATCACCTACAGCAACGACGAAGACCTGTTGGTGAATGTCCACGAAGGCCATACCGAATCAGCATTCAACGCTGAAATCTATCCCAACCCCGCCAACAGCCAAGTCACCCTCCGCACCGACTACGACAAAGGTGCCATCAGCGTGATGGTGCTCAACATGCAGGGACAGATCGTGGCCACCTTCACCATGGAAGGCCAGCGCACCCTCGACGTGAGCCATTGGCCCTCGGGCGTCTATACCGTGCAGATGCTGGGTGGTAGCGTCGTCACCAAGAAGATTCTTATTAACCATTAAATAATCCTAAAATGAAAAGAGTACTTCTACTTCTAACCATGATGGCCTTTGCCATCGGCCTAACGGCCCAAACTGAGGTCACCTTCGACTTCAACGACTATCAAGACACTGGTGACGAAAACAATCGTCCCGCTCTCAACGGCCAAGACGGCTGGATCACCAGACCGCACAGCGCCGGCAATGGCGGCAGGTATCTGTACACAGGTTATTTCGCCTACTTCTTCAACAACACGCCTTGGCAACCCACGCCTGACGAGAGCATCGGTGTGTTCTCAACCTGTTCAGGCACGAGCTACGGCGACATCGCCACGCGCAGCATCGCCGAATACGGCTTCGATTTCAGCACAGGCGGCATCATCGAAGTGGAATGTGACATGTGGCGCGAACACTGGGGCGACCTCTTCGGCATCGGCTACGACGGCAACGGCGATGGCTTCGTGCTTCCCCCAATCAAAGGCAACCATGAGCCCATCATCCCCGACTCCACCAGCACATCACCCGATGGCGGCATCTACATGCTGACCACCAACGTGCCTGGCACCGACCCGCGTTTCACGAGCGGCGTCGTACTGCCCAACAACAAGTTGTCGGCCAACATCAACTTCGAGCCGTCGCACCAATGGTATCGCTGGCGCATCTCCATCGACCTTGATGCCAACGACGGTGCCGGCGCAGTCACTCTCTACATGAAACGCGATGTGCTGCATGGCGAGTTTGAGCCAGTGCCCGAATGTCAAGGCCTGCCCATCGGCCTCACCCCGGGCAGCGGCGACAAGTTCGACCCTGCCATGTGGAATAAGATTTTCCTGCTCAACAGCGGCTGGGGTTGCTTCGACAACTTCACCGTCCGCCACTTCCCTGGAGGCTTGACCCAGCAGTTCATCGACTTTGACGCCATCCCTGACCAACTGATTACAGCTGCCCCTATCACCCTGAACGCTACTGCCACATCGGGTCTGCCCGTGAGCTTTGAGGTGGTGTATGGCCCTGCCACTTTAGACGGCAACACCCTCACCCTCACTGGTGAAGAAGGCGAAGTGAAAGTGCGCGCCATTCAACCTGGCGACGGCACCCAGTGGATGGCCGCCCCCGCACTCAGCCGCACGTTCTATGTCGTAGACCCCGAAAACTACGCCCCTGAAATCACCATCCGTCGTCCCTACGAAGGCACCAAAGTCTACATGCCCGACTTCGAGAACCCCGTGATGGTGGTACTGAGTGCCCACATCGAGCACCCCGATGTCCTCAAATTTGAAACGGTAGCTGCAAGTGTTGACGGGCAGACGCTGACCTTGAAGACCGAACATCCCGAGGATCCCAGCAACGGCTATTGGTACACCACTTGGACACCCTCTGGCGAAGGCAACTACAACATGACCGTCAGCATCACGCAAACGGGCGGAAAGACCACGTCAGTCTCCAACACCTTTGAGGTGACCACCAACTACAACGACATGGCCGTTACCGCCTTCGATGGTGACTTGGTGGTAAGTCCGACCCAACAGACGAACCACGGCGAATATGCCTTCCCGACCCATGTGAACGCCTTCAATGCCATCAACATGCACTATTACCACAACTGTGTGAACAGCAACTGCGACCCCTACGACCGCATGGGCTACTGCCGCGTGAAGAACTACCGTGGCGAATGGGTGGAGCTGTTCCGCTACGTCAGCCCCTTCGGCGTGCAATGCGAAGACGAACTCGACGTGACCGACTTCACCTCGTTGCTGCAAGGTCTGGTTGAGTTTGAGCTTCATTTCGATGTTTGGGGAGGCAACGGCTACAATCCTACAGCCGTGTTCGAGTATGCCAAGGGCACACCTGAGTATACCTACATCGACATGAAGGAGCTGTGGTTTGGCGGCTATGCCTTCGGCGACTATGCCAACCTATGCCCAGTCCCCGAGCGCACCGTCGAGTTTGACCCCTGCGTTGAGAAAGCCAACCTGCGCATCGTCACTACAGGCCACAACTGGAGCGACCCACAATACAATGCCGTAAATACGGGTAACGCCGCCGAGTTCTATGAAGCCACACACAACATCAAGATCAATGGTGCACAAGCCTACACGCAACACTTGTGGCGCACCTGTTCACCCAACCCCTCCGGGTGCCAACCCCAAAACGGCACTTGGACCTACAGCCGTTCAGGATGGTGCCCCGGCAGCATCGGCATGGTGTGGAACTTCAGCTTAGACGACTATCTCGCCAACGGCTCAGCCAACCTAATCTATGAGTTCAGCCCCGACTACGTCGACCAATGCCACCCCAACTATCCCGACTGCGTGAACGGCCAAAACGGCTGCACCGACTGTCAAAACACCTACAATCCTGTCTTGAGAGTTTCGGGCAAGTTGGTGACCTACAGCCACCACACCGACATCCTTATGGACACGCCAGAATGGCCCGATGTGGACAAGGACCCGTTCAACGTGACCATCACACCCAACCCCGTGAAGAACAACATGACCATCACCACGGACTATGAGTTGGGCCGCATGGGCGTCCACATCCTCAACTCACACGGTGTCGAAGTGCGCAACTTCAGCATGGATAAGCAAGCTACTGTCGACATGAGCGACCTGCCGGCTGGATTGTATTTCGTCAATATCGTCGGTGGAAAAGTTGTGACCAAGAAGGTCATCGTGGAATAATTGCTATTCCATCATTCCTCATAAACCACGTTCAGCAGTACGTCTCCGACCATGCCGAGCGTGGTTTTTTCTATGTGTTCAAGGTTGTCGTCCAACGTGTGCCACACCTCGGGGAAACACTCATTACTACTTTCAGGCTGCAGGTCGATGATATCAATGGTTGGGATGCCTGCGATTTGGTTCATCGGGATGTGGTCGTCGCTGATCATCGTGCCCAACTCATTGTTGAAATAAGGACGATAGCCGAGGTCGTAAGCCGTGCGCCACACCTTGTTGCTCACCCAAGCGGCATATCCTTGCGAGTAGTACTCCTTGGGAAAGTTGGGGTTGCTGCCGCCCACCATGTCGAGCAAGATGCCATAGTAAGCCTTATAACCGTATACATGCGGTGTTTTCGACCAGTATTGCGACCCCAACGCCCAGTAGTTGACTTTGTCGTCGTAATACTTTTCGCTCTCTTCCTGATGGGGGCCATAGTCTTCGAGGTCAAACAAAATGATGTCGACGCCAAGATGCTCTGGAAGGGCTTGGAGCTTAAACTGACGGGCACATTCCAACAGCACCCCTACCCCGCTGGCGCCGTCGTTGGCACCATCGATAGGCGTATGGATATTGGCTTCGTCAGGGTCGTGGTCGGCGTATGGGCGCGAGTCCCAGTGGGCACAGAGGACGACGCGCTTCTTGGCCTCGGGATGAAACACACCCACGATGTTTTGTCCGTCGATGCCTTTACCATTGAACAGACGCGCACGGAAGTCTTGCACGATGACCGTATCGGCAAACTGGCCCAGTTGGCTGGCAAGCCACACTGCACAGTCGGCATGGGCCTGCGTCTCGGGTACACGGGGTCCGAATTCCGTTTGACGTGCCACATACTGGTAGGCCGAGTCAGCATTGAACTGCGGCACCGCCACAGTTTTCTTGGGCTTTTCCGTAGTCGTTTCTTGAGGCTGTTTGTCGCCGCAGGAAGCCAGCAACAGAACCGATATGACGAGGATGAGATATCTTTTCATAGTGCTTTTCATTTTGGCTGCAAAGGTACGCATTATTCTTCTTTGACGAGATGCACATCGCATTGCGGGAAGGGAATCGAGATGCCGTTCTCGTTCAAGGTATTGTAGATCAGCTCTTTTGCACGGTCTATATAGCCCACACGCTCGGCCACAAGTACCTGCTGCTTCACGGCGATGGTGACCGCGCTGTCGTCCATGTTCTCCAACGAGATGGTGACGCCACGATTCGAGTCCACGATGTCGCGCCCAAATGGGTCTTTGTCTTGCAAGGTCTTCATGGCCTCAGTCAACAGCTCTCTGACATGCTGGATGTCGGTACCGTATGCCACACCCACGATGATCTTTACGAACTCATAGCCATGGTTACGGGTGAGGTTGCTGAAGTTCTTGGCGAATAACGTGGCGTTGAGGAACGACATCTCGGCACCATCCACAGTCTCAATCTCAGTGCTTTGATAACCGATGTGGGTGACTTTGCCGCGGATGCCGTCGCAGACGATCCAGTCGCCGATGCGCAGGCGGCCCGACATCAGCTGGATGCCGTAGATGAAGTTATTGAGGGTGTCCTTGAGGGCGAAGCCAATACCAGCGGAGAGACCGCCCGCCACGAGACTCAACGAACTGGTCGGGATATGTAACGTCAACACGATGACGACGACATAGGTGAACCACACCAAAACGCTGATGATGCTGTTGCCTAGCGACAGGTTGATTTCGTTGTTGCGGATGGTCTTGCGATTGTGTTTCTTCATGAAGATCGCATAACGGACCTGCTGCCAGATGGCGTGCAAGGCGCGGTTGATATAGCGGAACACAAAGAACAGGCAGATGAGGATGAGGATTCCGTGGAACGACAGCCTGAAGGTATCGGCACCGCTGTCGTTAACCAACTGGACGAAGTTGTGGTAATAGATGTTGTTGTACAAATCCTCGAAGTCGAACACGTCCAAGGCCAGATGGAGGCAGAACGGGATAGAAAGCAGGCCCATCACGGGGAGCACCACTTCCTTGACCAAGTCGTAGAACCAGGTGGCACCAAACATCAAAGTCTCCTTGCCAGGACCCGTGATGAAGTTGATCCGAGAGCGGTAGTCATTGATACGGGGTTTCATCCGCTTCTCACGGTATTGCACGATAAGCTTGAGGATGGTATAGATGGCATGGATGGTGGCCAACTGGAAATACCACCACACCAAGATGAGCAGTGAGGCGAAGATATAGCCTGCAATGGCCACACCCAAAGCCGCACCAGTCACCGCCAATGAGAACCAGCCCAAGAAACGGTCGATGCGATTGACCTTCTTGGCATTGTGCAGACAAGCGAAGAGTTGCCACACGAAAAAGGCCACCAGCACGGGAGGAAAGATGAAGTTCATCAGTGCATTGGGCATGAAGACCACGCGGAAGCCGATGACCGCCAAGGCCATACAGAAGGTGGGCAGATACAGCCTCACACCATATTTCAGTTGTTTAGGTTTCAATCTGAAGAACAGTGCCACGAGGATGGCAGCCAGCAGCCACAGGAAAGTATTGGTCAGCTTTGCCGCGATATGGAGCAGACCGTCGCCTCCGATTTGGGAATTGATGATAATCGTGATGAGGATGGCCACCAGCAAGGAGATGAACCTCCTTTGGTCCTTCTCGACGTACTCCTTCAAAGGTTTGAAGTATCGGAAAGCCGGAATAAGTAGCAACGAAACGACGAGCCAGATTACCATCAGCTCGATAACGAACAAAACAATGATGAAGACCTGAAGCGAATACTCCCATCCCATATTGGTCGACTGCTCGGCATGGCCTTTCTTGAACAGCGACGACAAAGATGCAGAGTCGTATTTTTCATGTGCGTCTTCCATAGCTTGCCTCCAGTAGCGCCCCGGTCGCTGCAGGATGGTATACCAAGGCGTCTGGCCCTCAACAAAGATGCGGTTTTGCAGCACCTGATAGTATTCATGAGCATAGTCGTAGGTCTCCTTCAGACGCAGGAAGGTCTCATAGTAATGGATGCTGTCGGCCACCACGACGGCTTTGGTCTCGGCATACATCTTAAGCAGTTCGCCGGCATAGAAGATGCATTGTTCGCGATCCGCCTCGCCTTGTTCGTCAAGCACGAATGGTATGATGGAGAGGGAATCGGCCATGGCCTTGACTTCCTCATCCAGCTCGAGATGTGCCACGCTGAAATATAATGGGTTGAGGGTGTCGTAATGGATGAGCAAGCTGTCGGGCACGCCAACGATGGTGTCAAGCTCGGGAGGGAGACGGCGCAACGACTCAAGAAGGCGTGCATGGCGTTCCATCTCCACGTTGAGGTTGCTGACGATGCGGTCAAAGGGGCCACGGTCCTGATTGAACTCGTTGTATTTCTCTGTGACCCTCTGCAAGGCGTAGCTCACGTCGAAAGTGAAGCCCTGCTTCTGTGAATACAGCATCAGCGAAAGCTCGTCGCATTGCTTCATCACGTCGATCATCTTCTGGCGTTGTTTCTCATAGTCCTCGGTGAGCCGGTCACGGTTCTTGTCGATCTGCCTATAGTCGGCATTCAACTCGTTACGCAGCACACGCAATGTTTGGGCGAGGTTGTGACCGTATGAGATGGCGAAGAGCGGCACCACGATAGCCAAGAAGGCCGCTAGGAAAAGGATTTTTTTCTGTTTGAAAGGGGTTCTCATTGGGCGATTTCTTTGATGAAACTCAAGAATAAGGGGTGTGGATGCAAGACAGTACTGGAGTATTCGGGATGGAACTGGGTGCCGATGAACCAACGATGGCTGGGGATCTCGACAATCTCGACCAAGTCACTCTCGGGGTTCACTCCGACGCACTTCATGCCGTTTTTCTCGTATTCGTCTTTATAAAGGTTGTTGAACTCGTATCTGTGGCGGTGACGCTCGCTGATTTGTGGTGTGCCGTAGATCTCGGCCACACGGCTGCCTTCACGAAGATTGCAACCGTAGGCGCCCAGACGCATGGTGCCGCCCAGGTTGGTAATGGTCTTCTGCTCCTCCATCATGTCGATGACATTGTGCGGGGTATCGGCCATCTCGCTCGAGTTGGCGTCTTTGTAGCCCAACACGTTGCGGGCAAATTCGATGACCATCATCTGCATGCCGAGGCATACACCGAAAGCAGGCAGGTTGTTGACACGCGCATACTCCACAGCGACAATCTTGCCTTCAATGCCACGTTGTCCGAAGCCAGGGCATACCAGGATGCCTGCCACGCCTGAGAGTTGCTCCGCGACGTTCTCCTTGGTGATGTTCTCGCTATTGATGAAGTCGATTTTCACCTTCACATGGTTGTAAATGCCAGCCAAAATCAGGCTCTCGCGGATGCTCTTGTAGGCGTCTTGCAAGTCGTATTTGCCCACTAGACCCACATGCACTTCTTTGTTGGCAGTACGTTGCAGTTCGAGGAAACGATGCCAGCCTTCCATCTTGGGGGTCTCTCCTACCGGCAAGCCGAATTTGCGCAGCAGGGCGGCATCAAGGCCTTGGCGTTGCATGTTGACAGGCACCTCGTAGATGCTCGGCAGGTCTTCGCTCTGCACCACACATTCGAGGTCGACATTGCAGAAAGAGGCAACCTTCTGGCGTACACCGTCGGAGAGATGTTTCTCGGTGCGCAGCACGAGCACATCGGGTTGGATACCAGCGGCTTGCAACTCTTTTACCGAATGTTGGGTGGGTTTGGTCTTCAATTCATCGGCGGCCTTAAGGTAAGGGATATAGGTAAGGTGTACGCTGACGGCGCGGTTGCCGAGTTCCCATTTCAGCTGACGGATGGCTTCGAGGAAGGGGGCCGCTTCGATGTCACCAATGGTGCCGCCAATCTCTTGTATGACGAAATCGACATCAGTGTTTTGCATGATGCGGTGTTTGATCTCGTCGGTAATGTGAGGCACCACTTGTATGGTCTTGCCGAGGTAGTCGCCGTGGCGTTCCTTGTCGATGACGGTCTTGTAGATCTTACCCGTGGTCACCGAGTTGGCTTGGGTGGTGCGGATGCCTGTGAAGCGTTCGTAGTGGCCGAGGTCAAGGTCGGTCTCAGTGCCGTCGACGGTCACATAGCACTCGCCGTGCTCGTATGGGTTCAACGTCCCTGGGTCGATATTGATATAGGGATCGATTTTCTGTATGGTGATGGTGTAGCCGCGGGCTTGTAGTAGTTTGCCAATGCTGGCTGAGATAATGCCTTTACCAAGAGAGGAAACCACGCCTCCCGTCACAAAAATATAGCGTGTCATAGTAGTAGTTAGTTTTTGTTGCTAAATAAAGGGGCAAAAATAGAAAAAATGGCATTAACAACAAAAAAAGCGAAAGTATAAACCCATTGGATAGTTTGAGGGTGTTTTCTTGGTTTGTGGGGAAGTGCTAATGAAAAAAGCCGCGACAATGGCGACTTTTTAATGCATTCCATCGATTAGAAGGAAATTATTACCTTGGATTTTTTCGAATTTTGGCAAATTATTACCTTGGATAATTTCACTTTTTTGTATAAATCGCTGAAACACAAGTTTATATAACTTATCAAAGTTTGAATTATGAGAATAGATGGAAAATGACAGCCTGAAGCATCATTGTTTCAATAGATTTAGCAGGATTGATAGTGTGTCACTTTTCGGATGATTCAGGCATACGAGCTGGGCGACCAAGACAATTTGAAAGTCGAAGCGCTGACAGTTTTTGCTTTGGCTATGGTGCTGGTATGCTCAGCTAAGGGGATTTGTGGGTGAAGTAAATCCGTGACAGCGGCGGCTTGGTCGGTAAGGGCTAAAGTTTAAAAGCCATATACATCACCGTAGCCTCCTTCTATAGCATCTATAATGTCATCGTCGCTTTCACAATCAAACATGTTTATGTTGTTTGTGCTATGTTTTTTCGATTCTTCTTTCCTGATCTTTTCTCTATAGATGTTTAGCTCCTCTTCATATTTCTTTTGTAAATCAGGGGTGAGATTTCCATTAGCGTCAATGGTGACTAAACTGTTGAAAATAGTTATTCCCATATCTTGACTATATCCAAGGAAGTCTTTTCTTTCTGGATCCAGAGTCATCTTACGCTTTTCTGCGTATGTGAATTCTACTACGGCTATACGATCTCCTCTTAACCGCATAAAGTCTGTTGCATTGGCATATTTTGGCTCGATAACAACGTTTCCTTTATAATCCACATATCCATACAAACCACTGTTTTTGTCTTCAAAAACAGCTCTTTCACAAACATAATCTCCTATGTAGTTAACATTTTCAGGCATGTAATACCTTTGGTTGGCAACAACATCAAGAAAGCCCCAATTACTGTTTTTATCCAAGAATCTACTGTAACCACCAAACGGAGTCCACACAAATGCCATATCGTCAAGTACAATGTCTTCATCATTCCAGTATTTTTGAACCCGTGATTTAATTCTCCAACGAATGCCATTTTCTCCTCTTTCTTTGATGACTTTTTTGTTCTTTTTTACCATTGCGTATTCAAACAAAAATGAAAATGGAAAGCCAGTCTCGTCAATGTATTCGTCTATCATAAGTAACAAATCTTTTCCGACTCTATCCGAGACCTCTTTAAAAGTCACCATCAATTCGTTGAGTTTTGTTGATTGGCATATGATTTCAAGGTTGTTTTCTAAAAACTCAGGAATATAAGGCTTGTATCCTTCAGGTACTTTTTTCAGTTGCGCAAAATATGTATTTAAGAAACTTGTTTTTTGGTTAGTTTCATATAGGTTTATGATATCGAACAAACTGATGTCAATACCGAATACGGTTTCCTTGTCAAGACAAAACAATATACCGCTAGGCAATTTAACTATATCAGCGAGTTTAAAATCATACTTATAGAGATCGTATGTTTTGTCCCAGAGGATTTTTGCAGATTCTAAATAAATGGGTTTTCTTATTTCTGCCTTTTCTTCTTCATAACTTAATTTCTTCATGGATTCATTTTTATAGAGAACATCATACTATTTTGATTGCAAAATTACAAATTGGTTTTGATATTCAAAGCTTGGATTGGTGTCTTGGCATTATAAAATGCTTTCCGTTTTGGGTGCGGCTGCTGGTATTGGCCGCGGAGTGGAGTCCACAGGCGTTTTTGGGTGGGTGACGGGCGACCGACTGCGGCAGGTGTGGCTTATTCTCATCATAAAGCTTTTAGGCGGTGGTAGAGCCAGCGACCTGACAACGAACCGAAGTAGTGCTGATAAAGAAAAAAACATAATTGAAAACAAAAAAAGGTGCAACCCTTTCGGATCACACCTTTTCGATTGTGCTTTGAGCAGTACTTTACTTTACCTCCTCAAAGTCCGCATCAGTGACGGTATCATCACCGCCATTGTTCTGCGAACCTTGGTTCGGGTTGCCGCCTTGGAAGCCGCCGCCCATATTGTTCGGGTCGAAGCCGCCTTGCGGACCGCCTTGGGCACCGGCGTTCTTGTACATCTCCTCGCTGGCCTTCTGCCACATGGCGTTCATCTCGGCCATGGCGGCGTCGATACCGGCGATGTCTTGGGCCTGGTGAGCGGTCTTCAGCTTGCCGAGGGCAGCCTCGATTTCAGCCTTCTTGTCGGCAGGCAGCTTGTCGCCGTATTCCTTCAGCTGCTTCTCGGTCTGGAAGATGATGCTGTCGGCTTGGTTCAGCTTGTCGATACGCTCACGTTCCTTCTTGTCGGCTTCGGCGTTGGCCTGGGCTTCGTTCTTCATACGCTCGATTTCAGCGTCGGTCAAGCCCGACGAGGCCTCGATGCGGATGCTCTGGGTCTTGCCCGTGGCCTTGTCCTTAGCGCTCACGTTCAGGATGCCGTTGGAGTCGATGTCGAAAGTGACTTCGATTTGCGGGATGCCACGCGGCGCTGGCGGGATGCTGTCGAGGATGAAACGACCGATGGTCTTGTTCTGTGCAGCCATAGGACGCTCGCCTTGCAGCACGTGAATTTCAACCGAAGGCTGGTTGTCGGCTGCGGTCGAGAAGACCTCCGACTTGCGGGTTGGGATGGTGGTGTTGCTCTCGATCAGCTTAGTCATCACGCCACCGAGGGTCTCGATACCGAGTGACAGAGGCGTCACGTCAAGCAGCAGCACGTCCTTCACTTCGCCGGTCAAAACGCCGCCCTGGATGGAGGCACCGATGGCCACCACTTCGTCGGGGTTGACGCCCTTCGAAGGCTCCTTCTTGAAGAAGTCGCGGACGATGTTCTGGATGGCAGGGATACGGGTCGAACCACCGACCAAGATGACATCGTCGATGTCGTTGACGGTCAAGCCAGCATCTTGCAGGGCGCGACGGCAAGGCTCGATGGTGTCGTGGATCAGCTTGTCGGCCAGTTGCTCGAACTTGGCGCGGCTCAAGGTGCGGACCAAGTGCTGCGGGATGCCGTTGACAGGCATGATGTAAGGCAGGTTAATTTCGGTCTCGCTCGAAGAGCTCAACTCAATCTTGGCCTTTTCAGCAGCTTCCTTCAGACGTTGCAAGGCCATCGGGTCCTTACGCAGGTCGATGCCGTTGTCCTTCTGGAACTCTTCGGCCAACCAGTTGATGATGACTTCGTCGAAGTCGTCACCACCGAGGTGGGTGTTACCGTTAGTCGACTTCACCTCAAACACGCCATCGCCCAATTCCAGGATGGAGATATCGAAGGTGCCGCCGCCGAGGTCGTACACAGCGACTTTCACATCGTTCTTTTTCTTGTCCAAGCCGTAAGCCAAAGCAGCAGCCGTAGGCTCGTTGATGATACGGCGCACGGTCAAGCCGGCGATTTCGCCAGCTTCCTTGGTGGCCTGACGCTGGGCGTCGTTGAAGTATGCAGGCACCGTGATGACAGCCTCAGTGACAGTCTGTCCGAGGAAGTCCTCAGCGGTCTTCTTCATCTTTTGCAGCACCATGGCAGAGATTTCCTGCGGGGTGTATTGCTTGTTGTCGATGTCGATACGAGGCGTGTTGTTGGGGCCTTGCACGACTTTGTAAGGCACACGGCGCATCTCGGCTTGCACCTTGTCGTAGGTCTCGCCCATGAAACGCTTGATGGAATAAACGGTACGCAGCGGGTTGGTGATGGCCTGACGTTTGGCAGGCTCGCCGACCTTACGCCGGTGAATGCGACGACCGACGGGGTGGTGCGGTGGCCTTCGCTGTTGGCGATGACGACAGGCTCGTTGCCTTCCATCACGGCCACGCATGAGTTGGTTGTACCTAAATCGATACCAATGATCTTTGACATTTTCTTGTTCTCCTATTTTTATTGTTATTTGTTTGTTGTCTCGTTGAAGTTGCACTTTGCAACGCCCCGCTTTTTGTCAATCTTTATGCCAAAGAAAAAAAACTGACAAAATGGCAATAATTCAGTTTTTGTTCCGTTTTTCAGACTAAATATCCTTACCCTATCGAGGATTTTTTTACCTTTGCAACCTTTATTTTTCAAAAATTGACTCCAAACCATGAAAAAAATATTCGCCCTCACAATATGTCTATTGCTCTGTTCCCTTGGATTTTCACAAGAAAAAGGGAATTTTTTCAAAAAGATCAGGGACATTTTTGTCATCCACGACACTGTTTATATCTATGCCGACTCGCTTGCCACGGACACCCTTCGCGACCTCGAGCACAATGACGCCATCGATGATGAAGAGGACGATGAAGAGGACGATGAAGAAGGCGAAATCGAGATTACGGGCGCCATCCCCACACCGTTCGACACGATTGACACAAAGGATAAATTTCGCAAGGTCATTCTTTTCGACAACGGCACATGGGCTTACTACAACCTTGACAAGCCCGAGATCCCTGACTCGCTAATCACCGACTATTGGGACACCGAAATGATCCATGTCACCGGCGTCGATTGGAAAGACATCCCCGACAACATTGACATCCTTTTGGTCGATTCCGTGCATGGCTATTGCATCCCGCATCCCGGGCCGGTCACGTCAGGATTCAAATATCGCAGAAGGCATGCACATAAAGGCGTCGACATCGGTTTGAACACAGGCGACGCGGTTTACGCCGCTTTCGACGGCATGGTGCGAGTCAACATGACAACGCGCTACTCCGGCGGTTATGGCAACGTGGTTGTCATCAGGCACGTCAACGGACTTGAGACTTACTACGGGCACCTTTCCAAATACATTGTGAAGTCGGGCGACATTGTCAAAGCTGGCGAACTCATTGGCTACGGCGGCTCCACGGGACGCTCCACAGGGCCTCACCTCCACTTTGAGACCCGTTACATGGGACAGGCCTTCGACCCCGAGCGTATCTTCGACTTCCAAAGCGGCACATTGCGTGACGAAGTCTTCACGTTGAAGAAGCATTACTTCAATGTCAACTCGCACTATGGGATGAGCGACCAGCAATCGGCTCGCGCATCCAACAAGCCGCCCAAGAACCAAGGCGGCGGTGGCTCTGCTGTATATTATAAGGTAAAATCGGGTGACACGTTGAGCAAGATTGCAAAGCGTCACGGCACCACGGTGTCAAAGATTTGTCAACTCAACGGCATCAAGTCGACCAAGACACTGCAAATCGGCCAAAGACTTAGAGTGAAATAAAGAAAGCTAACACTTTAAAGCCTCATTCGTCGGCAGGGCGGTTTTCGCCCTCGACCTCTTCGGCTTCATTATCTGCGTTTCCAGCTTCTTCTGCATTAGGCATTTCGTCTACAACCTCAGTCATCTCCACATTCCCCTCTTCGAGTACTTGGGAAGAAGTCTTTGGCAATCCTATTTTCTCTGCGATTGTCTTTTCGTCTTTCTCGTCACTGTAACCCGTCTTTTTCTTGATAAACTTACGGATGACAAAAAGAAGTGCGCCAAAGAACAAGGCCACGAAAGAGATCCAGAAAGGCTTGAAATACTTCCAAACCGGATTCCAAATTTCACCCCAATAGTCCACCTTTACCTTAACACGCAACACCTGGGTCGAGTTTTTTCTGAAAGGTGCCCCCAAACAGTCTTCGTTATCAAACATCTCTATAACCGCTGAGACTTCAATTTCATCCGCTTTTTGAGGTGTTATTGTAAAACTGACCTCCGATCCAACCGAGTCAATCGGCAGAATGTCCTGCTTCTTATCAATAGTGCAATCTTCAGCGCTAGGAGTGATACGCGCATAGATACCAGAGGTATATAACATGGTGGTGTCACGGACCATTCCAGTATTCGCTTTCTGCATGTATTTTAACCATCCAACCCAGACTTTAAGCGTTCCAGAATGACCCAATTTGATATTCTCAGTGACTTCTAATGTCGCAGCATATTTTTCTTTTGTCCACGACGGAGCAGATTTAGCAGATTTGGGCCCTGCTCCTACCATCGGTTCCTCTCCTGGATTCCCTTTCTGAACGACAATGTCTTCCTGAACGGAATCATTGACAGCCTTTTCCGTTAGGTTTTCCTCAAGTATGACGGACGTGACTTGATACGTCTCTTGAGGTTCCTTAGGCGTACAGCCGACAACGACCATACCTACAAGAACGGCAAAAGCCATCCTTTTTATCAAGCTGAATAGTATGGCTGGATTCATAACGGTGTGAATTTAGTTTATTAATACATGTTGGTTTTTTTTCTGTTTTATCCGTTCATCCAAGCCTCCACATCCTCCAGCTGCAAGGCAGGGATGTCGAGTTTGTTCTTCTTGCGCAAGCCGTTCAGTTTCTCACGCAAGGCAGATGGCTTCTCGGCCTTCAGCTGCTCGATGGTGTTGTAGCCATTGGTGAGGAGCAAAGTCGCCCAAGTCTCGGCCATGCCAAGTGCCATAAAGTCTTCCTTGGTGGCGTTCTTCACGACTTTCTCGGGGCGCATCATCGGGAACAGCAGCACTTCTTGGATGGTGGTCTGACCCGTGAGCAGCATCACGAAACGGTCGATGCCGATGCCCATTCCTGAGGTTGGAGGCATACCATATTCAAGTGCGCGCAGGAAGTCCTGGTCGATGAACATGGCCTCGTCGTCACCACGCTCGCTGAGTTTCATCTGTTCCTCGAAGCGTGCACGCTGGTCGATGGGGTCGTTGAGCTCGGTGTAGGCGTTGGCCAATTCCTTACCGTTCACCATCAGCTCGAAGCGCTCGGTCAGTTCGGGGTTGTTGCGGTGACGCTTGCAGAGCGGCGACATCTCCACGGGATAGTCGGTGATGAAGGTCGGCTGG